>DASXVX010000001.1:0-29907 GCA_036504075.1 Symbiobacteriaceae bacterium
GGGTTAAAAAAGCCCACACAGTTGTAAGCGAACGCCCTCGGAGTGCGGTCAAACACTTTTTATCCGGGGGCGTTTGCCATTGGGTGGGTCTCCTACCCACCAACTTCCACCACCGTCCCGGATGGCCCTTCATTCATGCAAATATGGCCTGCCATGTAGGTTTAGATAAACTGAGCGCCCACGCCCTCTGGTGACCAGAAAGGGTGAGCGCCAACATAAAGCGATCCTTGCAGCCCTTCCCTTGGCGGACGTGAATGACCATCCGTTCTGAATGGATATCCTCAATCCGCAGGTGTACAAGCTCAGATAGACGCAACCCTGCGGAATAGGCAGTCATCATGAGCACGCGGTGCTTCCGATTCGTAGACGTTTCCAACAGCCGGCTAATCTCCTGGCGGCTAAGCGGTTCGGGGAGTCGCCCGGATCGTTTCTGCGAGATACGCAGTTGAAAATCTTCCTGCCCCAGGACCTGCGAATAGAAGAACCGGATTGCAGCCAACTTCTGATTACATGAACTGAAGGCGAGCTTTCGCTCGACGATCAGGTGATGAAAGAAGCCACGAACTTCCTCAAGGGAGATTGCCTGAGGGGAACGACCGTAGTACTCAGCTAATTGGGCAACGGCGGTCACATACGCCTCAACGGTCCTGGGGGACCTCCGATGCAACTCAAGTTCCCGGATCATTTTGTCGCGCAAGGCAGTCACGCACCTGACTCCTTCAAGGGTAAGATTGGAGATGGAAACACAGGAAAGTGTCTCCACCTACAGACATCTCAACCCCTGAAACCCTTTGCCCGACTACCGCGCAGCGGTTTAGTTCAACATTGAGTAGAATGGTCAGTATATCTTGCCGAGCCGGCCACCTATTGTCGGCATAAAACTCCCTGGAAGAGTTGGATGCTTGCCGCAAATTCGTTGACACCGGCAGGAACTACGCCTCCACCCGCTCTGGAAGGGGATGTTATGCTGACCCGCATAACATCCGACGAAAGCCATCGCCCTCCGGCGGCGCGTCTCCATCTACCCATCTATCAAAATAGTATGGCTTGATGATATTTCAATAAGCGCCGGAACAAATCCTTCCAGGTATGATTCATTAAAGGCTAAATACGCCAACGCTCGTCATGGGCGACCGTGACTCAGATACGGATACAGCCACGCGGGGTGCGTGGCTGCATGCATTGTCTACAAAGCGTTTCTCGAAGGCCGTTGTCTCGTGGCTGGAACTGTCACCCCTGGGACCAACGCGCAGCGCAAGGAACCGATCCCGATGGGGTCTGCGTGCAGTGCTGCCAGATCATCAAAACGCATTCACACTTCATCAATCGGACTGCGGACACCCCTTGGACCCTGGTTCAGTACATGGGTGTACACCATGGTGGTCTTCACGTCCGAGTGTCCCAGCAACTCCTGGACTGTCCTGATGTCATAGCCACCTTCCAACAGATGGGTGGCGAATGAATGGCGAAACGTATGGCAACTGGCTCGTTTGGTCAATCCAGCCGAAGCCACCGCCTCCTTAACTGCTCGCTGGATGATGGATTCATCAACGTGATGACGCCCCTGTTCGCCGGTTTGCCCGTTTCGCCACCTACGTTCCTGTGGGAAAACCCATTGCCACCGCCAGTCGGTCGCAGCGCCTGGGTATTTCCGGTCCAAAGCGTAGGGCATAAGGACCCGACCGCAACCGTCCGCCAAGTCGCGTCTGTGGATTTCCTTGACATGCTCCAGGTGCTGGGCGAGAGGCTGCTTCGCCCTCGAAGGCAACATCGTTAACCGGTCCTTATTTCCCTTGCCGTCCCGCACGGTGATTTCGTTGCGAGCAAAATCGATATCCTGAACCCGTAAGCACAAGCATTCCATCAACCGAAGCCCGGCTCCGTACATCAGGGTTGCCATGAGCAACGTCCCACCGGTGAGGCGTCCCAGGACTGCCTTCACCTCGTCACGGGACAGTACCACGGGCAAGCGCGTCGGCTTTCGTGCGCGAATGACCTCACCCAGATTGCCGATTTCCCGACCGATAACGTGGCGGTAGAGAAATAGTAGTGCACTGAGAGCTTGGTTCTGCGTAGAAGCACTGACCTTCGACTTAACAGCCAGGTACGCTAGAAAGGCGTTGATTTCCGGCTCAGCCATTTCAACAGGATGGCGCACGTTGTGGAAGTAAATGTATCGTTTGACCCACATGCAGTAAGCCTGCTCCGTTTTCGGACTATAATGGCGTGCCCGCAGTTCGATCCGCAGCTGATCTAACAGTTTCGGTTTCATGCCAACCCCCATTCGATATTCGCCTGTACCCACGACGGGTGAACAGCAAGTTTGTGGACAGGCGGAGAGTGCGAAGGCCGCCAGGATCAGCACGACCGAGATTAACGATGGATTCTCAAACTCGATGGTGATCTTCACAGACTTCGATCAACGTCTCGTCCTTGGAAGGACAGATGGCCGTGATCACCGGACTCGTGGCCGATCGCACCCCCTTTTAGAGATCCTGGCCCCGAAGCTCTACTTCCATAATACACCAGCCAGATCTCCCCCAATTGTCGAACGGAGGAGGCCCCGGTGGTCTTTTCCAAACAACCGTTCGTCACCGTTCGACTCCACCGTAATCCCGACCTTCAGACTCAAAGAGTCCACAATCGGGCGGTCGGCGCCAAACAGAGCGGCCAGCATGCCGGCCGCATCTTTATGCACGTATGGGTTTGAACTCGTGTTGAACAACCGGACCCAACTCTCACATTCGCGGCTGGCTGGTGAGTTACCGTCTCTACGCTGCCATGAATGAAACAACATCCCCCCACCCACCCTGCAACATCGTTACGAAGACCCGCGCGAGCACGACCAAAGCCCCCCACCAACGCAGCAAGACGACCGCGCGAACGCTGCAACCCCTCCGCCACAAGACCTCCAGCACCCTGCCTCAAGACCCCCCAAAGCCGCAAAAGCGACGCAACAAAAGGACCACAACACCCCCACCACCCCGCCTGAACCCGCGAAACCGCCCCCCACAAGCCGCCACAGCCCCGCGACAACCCCGCCGCACCCCTGCAACATCATTACGAAGACCCGCGCGAGCGTTAGGAAGCCCCGCGCGAGACCCCCGACAAGACAACACAAAGGCCGGGCAAGGGTTACCCCACGCCCGGCCTATTCACGCGCGAAACCCTAAACCCGAATCGCAACCTTCAAGAACTCCAGCACCGGCCCGGGCACAACCCCCAGCAAGAGCAGCCCCACCAGCGCAATCACCAGCACAGCCAGGATGCCGGCCCGCACCGTACCCGCCGGCAACTCCAGCGCGCCGACCTCCGCCCCCGCCATCACCTTGCGCGCATGCTCCGGCTGCTTCTTGATCAGCGCGCCGACCACCCGCAGGTAAACGTAAGCCGAAATGCCCGTCGACAGCACCAGCGCCCCCAGCAGAATCCACGAGCCCGACCCCACCGCCGCCTTCGCCAGCAGGAACTTCCCGATGAACCCGCCCGTCGGCGGCAGGCCCGCCAGGCCGAACATCAGGAACGCCAGCGAAACCGCGAGACCCGGCCGCCGGTACCAGAGACCGTTCAGATTCGCCAGGCTCGACCCCGGCTCCCCCTCGCTCTCCAGCAAGGAGATCACCGCGAAGATGCCCATCGCCGTGAACGCATAGGCCGCGAGGTAATAAGCGCCCGCCGTCAGCCCATCAGAAGAAAGCCCAGGAATCGCCATGATCAGGTAGCCCGCATGAGCGATGCCCGAGTACGCCATCAGGCGCTTCAGATCGTTCTGCCAGATGCCGACCGTGGCGCCCAGGAGCATGGAGAGCGCCGCCAGCACGGAGAGCGGCAGCAGGTACTTGCCCGCCACACCCGCCGGCACGGCCGCCACCAGGAACCGAGCCATGACGGCGAAAGCCGCCGCCTTGGTGCCCACGCTCATGTAAGCCGTGATCGCCGTGGGCGCGCCCTCGTAAGCGTCCGGCGCCCACGAGTGGAACGGCACCAGCGCCAGCTTGAACGCCATGCCGACCATGGCCATGCCGATGCCGACCTTGTAGTAGAGCGTCTGCGGGATGGCCGCCTTGGCGATGCCCGCCAGCGACATGGTTCCCGTGACCCCGTAGACCAGGGCGAAGCCGAACAGCATGAACGCCGAGGCCAGCGAGCCCAGCACAAAGTACTTCAGGGCCGCCTCACGGGCGTGCGGATGCGTCGGATCGAAGGCCACGGCCACATAGAGCGCCAGCGACAGCAGTTCGAGGCCCAGGAAAATCGTCATCAGGCTCCCCGAGGAAGCCATGATGATCATGCCCATGGCGCCCCAGAGCAGCAGCGCCAGGTAGCCCGACTTATCCTCTTCCTTGCGGGAGACCGAGAGCAGCAGCGTCAGCCCCGCCGCCAGCAACAGAATCAGCGAGAAGACGACCGCGAAGCGGTCCATCATCATCGCGCCGCCGAAGCCGGGCGCCATCTGCCCGTCCCATAACGGAATCAGGTAGTAGCCGGCCAGCAGCACCGACAGAATGCCGAAGATGTACCAGAGGCCCTGGCCGGCTTTCGCCGGGATCAGCAGGTCCAACAGCAGGATCACGAGCGCCCCGGCGGCCAGCGCCAGGAGCGGCGCCGCGATCGTGAAATTCTGTAAATCGAAGTTCAAGCGAGCCCCTCCTTATCCGACCACCGGAGTCTACACTTGCATGAAGATGAAGTAGACGAGCATGATCGCCACGCCCGCAAACACCGTGAGCGCATACTTCCGGACGTAGCCGGAGTTCAAAGCCCGCAGACCGCTGCCGATGCCGGCCGAGAGCTTGCCCAGACCGTCCACCGCGCCATCGATCAGCTTCGCGTCGCCAATGTTGGCGCAGAAGTCGCCGACCGCCAGCACCGGATTCACGATCAGCGCATCGTAGATCGCATCAAAGTAGAACATGTTGACCAGAATGCCGGGCTTCGCGGCCAGGTTCCGCTCCGCATCGCGCCGGACGCCGTTGGGACCATACAGGTAATACGAAATCCCGCCGAAAATCAGCGCCAGACCCATGGCCGAACCGGCCACCGCCCAGTTGATCCCCTCATGCTCCAGTTCGCCCAGCAGTTCGAAGGAGGACTTCAGGAAGCCCACCTGCCAGCCGGGATAAGCGATCAGACCGCCGACGACCGAGAGCACCGCCAGAATCCCGACCGACCAGGTCATGGCCGCCGGCGTGGCATGTGCGTGACCATGCGCGTCGTGGCCATGGGCGTCGTGACCTTGCGCATCATGTCCGTGCGCCGCAGCGACCGCCACCGGCCGGTGCGCTTTCTTCAGGTCCTTGGCGTGCGCCATGTGCGGCGTGCCCAGGAAGACCAGACTGAACAGGCGCACGTTGTAGAACGCCGTCATGCCGGCCGCCAGCATGGCGATCGCGAAGAGCGCGTACTGCTGCGAGTTCAGCGCCGCCGCCAGAATCTCATCTTTGGAGAAGAAGCCGGCGAACGGGAAGATGCCGATCAGCGCCAGAGCGCCGATGCCAAACGTCCAGACCGCAAACTTGTCTTCCTTCCAGAGGCCGCCCATCTTGCGGATATCCTGGTCGCCGTTATAGTGGTGGACCACGATGCCGGCGCAAAGGAAGAGCGCCGCCTTGAAGAAGGCGTGGGTCAGGAAGTGGAAGTCCGCCGCCGTGTATGCGCCGAGACCGTTGCCCAGGAACATGTAGCCGATCTGCGAGAGCGTCGAGAAGGCCAGCACCCGCTTGATGTCGTTCTGGCCCGCCGCAACCACGGCGCCAAAGAGCGCACCGAGGGCGCCAATCCAGGCGACGAACATGGCCGCCGTCTCTGCGTTATGGTAGATCGGGTACGCCCGGGAGACCAGGTAAACGCCCGCGGTGACCATGGTCGCCGCATGGATCAGGGCGGAGACCGGCGTCGGGCCTTCCATGGCGTACGGCAGCCAGGTATGCAGCGGCAACTGCGCCGACTTGGCGATGGCGCCGATCAGCAGCAGAATGCCAATCAGGTTCAGCGCCGCCAGCCCCTTGCCCTCGCCGATGGCCTTGAAGACCTCGTGGTACGAGAGCGTGCCGAACGTCTTGTAAATGTACGCCACGCCCGCTACCAGCCCGACTTCGCCCAGGGAGTTCATGACGAACGCCTTGATGGCGGCAGACATCGCGGCCGGCTTCTTGATGTAGAACCCGATCAACAGGTACGAGGCCAGACCGACGTTCGCCCAGCCCATGACCAGGCCGGCAAAGTTGTCGGAGAGCACCAGCAGCGACATCGCAAAAATGAAGAAGTTCATCTTGGCCATGAAGCGGCCGAAGGACTCGTCATCACGCATGTAGCCGGTGGAGTAGACATGAATCAGGAAACCGCAGCCCGTGACCACCAGCATCCACCAGAGCGAGAGCGCATCGGCCAGCAGGCCGAAATTGAGCATCGGGCCCCAGGTGGTCAGCGGTGCGGTGATCGCTTCGTGGGTCTGCGTAAAGTTGTAGAACAGGGCCAGAACCATGGCAAACGAGATGCCGACGGAGCCGGAAGCCACCCACGAAATCGTGGTCTTCGACCACGAATTCCGGAAGAGGCCTACGACAGCCGCGCTCAGGAGCGGAATTGCGATGATCGCCGGAAGCATCCAGGCGCTACCCATGTCACAGGTCACATCCTTCCGGGGGCGGTTAGTTCTTCAGCTCCGTGACGTCGTCCACGTCCACGTGCTCCTTCTTGCGGAAGAGCAGCACAATAATGGCGAGGCCGATGGCCACCTCAGCCGCAGCCACGGTGATGACCAGAAAGGCCATGACGTGACCGTCCATGTTCCCCCACTGGCGGGCAAAGGTGATAAACAGCAGGTTGGCGGCATTCCACATGATCTCCACCGACATCAGGATTGAAAGCGGGCTGCGCCGCACCAACACCCCGATGCCTCCCAGGGTGAAGAGGATGGCTGCCAGGGCCACGTACAGTTCAGTTGAAGCTGCGGGCATGACTTTCCTCCTCCTTCCCTAGGCCTTTTGGCGGCCGACCAGAATGATAACGCCGATGACGGCCACCATGAGCACGAACGCTGTCAGTTCGAACGGGAGCACATGCACCGTGAGCAGTTCGTGGCCGAAGGCCTTGACCGTGCCGAACGAGTCGTCGATCTTGGCGACTGCGGCGGCCGGCCGGCCCACGATCGCGGTGGTCGCCAGCATCAGGGCGATGGATCCGCCGATCGCCCAGCCGGCAATGGCCTGCGGCGAACGCGCCCCGGTCTCCTTCTCCACCGGATCCTTACGGGCAGTGAGCAGCGTAATGACGAACAGGAACAGAATCATGACGGCGCCAGAGTAGACGATCATCTGAATGACGGCCATGAACTCGCCGGAGAGGCTCAGGTAGAGCACCGCCAGACCCAGGAAGTTCAGCACCGTCGCCAGTACCTGGTGGACCGGCTGCTTGGCCAGAATCAGACCCAGCGCGCCGGCGATCGCGATCAGTCCGGCAACGAGGTATACGAAGAAGTTCATGACTTCACCACCTTACGGCCCTGGAACGGCGGGTAGACGTTTCCCGGCACCTTGAACCCGGACGGGGTCTTGTTCACCAGCTGATCCTTCTGGAGCACCAGCGATTCCCGGGTGAAGTTGGCCAGTTCGAAATCCCCGGTGAGGTGCAGGCAGTCCGTCGGACAAGCCTCCTCGCACATGCCGCAGAAAATGCAGCGCAGGAGATCGACCTGGTACTTGTAGCCGTAACGCTCGCCGGGGCTATGGGGATTGGCGGGGTCGTTCTCCGCCGCCAGGACGGTAATCGCAGCGGCCGGGCAGGCTACCTGGCACAGTTCGCAGCCCACGCACATCTCCAGGCCATTCTCATAGGTCCGGAGTTCATGCCGGCCATGGAACCGGGCGGCCCGGATTTTCGGCACGTCGGGGTACTGGACGGTCACTTTCTTGCGGAAGAGGACTTTCAGCGTCGTGCCGAGTCCTTTCGCCAGTGCGGACAGATCTTCGAACATCGCTCCCGTACCTCCTTTCGTCTAGGCCTTCGGAGCCCAGAGGGCTACGTAGACGGCGGTGCCCACGAGATTGAGCGCAGCCAGCGGCAGCATGACCTTCCAGCCGAAGTTCATCAGCCGGTCGTAGCGGAAACGCGGCAGGGTGGCACGCAGCCACAGGTAAATGAAGAGCACAAACATGATCTTCATGATGAAGGCCAGTGTTCCCGGAATGAACGACAGGAACGAAACGGTATTCCAGCCGCCCAGGTAGAGCAGGCTGATCATGGCAGCCATGGTCACGGCGTGGATCAGTTCGGTGAAGAAGAACATGCCGAACCGCATGCCCGCGTACTCCGTGTTGTAGCCGCCGACCAGTTCGGCTTCCGCTTCGGGCAGGTCGAACGGCGTCCACGACGCTTCGGCCAGCGTCGAGATGAAGAAGACGACAAAGCCGACGACCTGGGTGATCCAGAAGTAGTAGTGGCCGGTGCCCTGTGCCGCCACGATGCCGGAAAGCCGGGTAGTGCCGGCCATCAGCAGCAGGCCCACGAGCGACATGCCCATGGCCAGTTCGTAGGAAATCATCTGGGCCGTGGCCCGCATGGAGCCCAGCAGCGAGTACTTCGACTGGGAGGCCCAGCCGCCCAGGGCGACGCCGTAGACGGAGAGCGAACCCAGCGCCAGGAAGACCAGAATGCCGGCGTTCGGGTCGGACATGTAGGCCGCCAGCTTGTCGCTGGGTCCCCACGGAATGACCGCCCAGATCGCCAGGGCTGTAAACAGGGCGATGATCGGCGCGAGCCGGAAAACGATGTTGTCCGCATCGCGCGGGATGATGTCTTCCTTGAAGAGCATCTTCACCACGTCGGCGATGGGCTGGAGAATACCCCACGGACCGACCCGGTTGGGACCGATCCGGTAGGTGAAGTAGCCCAGCATCTTGCGCAGCGTCAGCACCAGCACGGCGGCGGAGAGCACCAGCGACATGGCCAGGGCGACCGCTTTCACAGCGAGCCAGAAAAGGATGCCTAGCATGTTAGTCCGCCACCTCCAGGGCCAGCTTTCGGGCGGTGACAGCCACCGGGGCAGTGCCCGAAACGGCGTTCATCAGGGCGTTCACCGGGGCGGCAGAGAGGCCGCGAATGGCCTGCACGGTCCCGGCCACCACCCGCTTGTCGACCGCAACGGAAAGACGAATGAAGCCGTCGCCCGCCGCCAGTTCGATCTCCTCGCCGGCCTTGAGCCCGAGGCGGGCTGCATCGGCCGGGTTGAAAGTCGCTTCCGGCTTCGGCTGGGCGTGGCGGAATTCCACGTCGAACTGGGCCGTAGAGCCGCCGGCATAGAGCCGGTCCACCGGGACCAGCAACAGGTCGCCGGCCACAGCAGTCGCAGGGGCCACGGCGCTTGCAGGGGCCGCGGCGGGCAGCAGCGAATTCGGCGCACCGGTCAGCGTAACGCTGCCGTCCAGCTTCGCCACCAGCTTGCCGATTTCGTTGTTGGTCGCCAGCGGGGATTCGGCCAGCCGCACGCCCATGGCGGAGGCCAGGGCCACGAGAATATCGCCGTCGGCCTGGGCGGAGCCCTCGGGCTTCTTGGCGATCTTGACCGCCTGCACCAGGCCGTCCAGCGTGGTGTAGGTTCCGCTCTTCTCGGAAATCGCGGCGACCGGCAGCACAACATCCGCGGCGGCAGCCGTCTCGTTCAGGAAGATGTCGAAAGCGACGACGAACGCCTTATCCAGCGCCTCCGTCACCAGCTTCCGGTCGGGGTACGTGTTCAGGAGATTCGCGCCGGAGAGCACCAGCGCCTTGACTTCGCCGTCCGCCGCCGCCTTCAGCATGGCGCCGGTGGCGAGGCCGGGCTCGGGCACGAGGTTCCGGACACCCCAGAGGTTGGACACGGTCTCCCTGGTCTTCGCTTCAGCCGCAGGCGCATAACCCGGGAAGAAGTTGGGCAGAACACCCATAGCCTCGGCGCCGCGGCTGTTGGCCTGTGCGCCGGGAATCAGCACATGCACGGAGCGGCCGGGGTCGTTCTGCATCGCCGCCTTCTTCAGCGCCGAGGCCAGGTCGATCAGCGCCTTGCCGGTAGCGGCGTCGTTGCCGCCCCAGAGGATGACGACCTTCTTCGCGCCCTTCAGCAGCTCCACAAGCTTCGTCACGGCCACGGGGTCGGCCGCACTGGCCGCCGGCTGCCTGCCCGCCGCCACGGCGGCAAGCGCTGCGAGCACGCCCGCGGTCTGGCCGGGCTTCACCTGCACCCGGGCGTGACGGCCACGGTACGCGGGCATCACGGCGCCGACCACGGCGAGCTTCGCCTTCTTCCGGTCGGCCATGCGGCGGATGCGCAGGTCGAGCACGGGAGCGGTCTCAGCCGGTTCCGTATCCACGATCAGAATGGCACCGGCGTCGGAGATGTCGGTCTGCTTGCCGGGGAAAGCCGCCAGCGAAGCGACCAGCTGTTCCGACACGCGATGGTCCACGTTGTTGGTCTGCAGCGCCACCCGGGCGAACTTCTGCAGCAGGTAGGCCTCTTCGTTGGCGAGCTTGCCGCCGCCGATGACGCCGAAGCCCTTGCCGCCGACGCTCGCCTTGATCGCCTTGAACTTCTCCGCCACCGTCGCGAGCGCTTCCGCCCAGGTGACGGGGACGAACTGGCCGTCCTTCTTCACCAGCGGCTGGGTCACCCGGTCGGCTTCATGGACGAACTTGTAGTTGAACCGGCCCCGGTCGCACATCCAGCCATTGTCGATCGCCGCGTTGTCGCGGGCGGTCAGCCGGAGCAGCTTGCCGAAGCGGAACTCCTCGTTCACGTTGCAGCCCACGGAGCAACCGTGGCAGACGGACTCCACTTTCTTCAGGTCCCACGGGCGGGCCTGGAAGCGGTACTGCTCGGACGTCAGGGCGCCCACCGGGCACAGCTCGATGGTATTGCCGCTGAAGTAAGAGTCGTAGCTTTCGCCGGCCATCATGGTGACAAAGTTCGAGTGGCCGCGCTCTTCAATAATCAGGTTGCCTTCGGTGGCGATCTCATCGTCGAACCGGACGCAGCGGCGGCAGAGAATGCAGCGCTCGTTGTCCAGCACGATGAAGTTGCCCAGTTCCACCGACTTGGGCTTGTGAATCTTCGGGTCCACCAACCGGGAGACCGCCGGGCCGTGTTCGATCGTCAGGTCCTGCAGGTCGCACTCGCCGCCCTTGTCGCAAACCGGGCAGTCCAGCGGGTGGTTCAGCAGCAGGAACTCCAGCACGCCCTTGCGCAGGTCGTCCACCGCGGGCGTCTGGGTCATGACCACCATGCCGTCCCGGTCCACGTTGGTGACGCAGGCCGCCTGGGGCTTGGGAATCTTTTCGATCTGAACCAGGCACATGCGACAGACGCCGGCCGGGTCCAGCTTCGGGTGATAGCAGAAGACGGGAATCTCAATGCCCGCCAGTTTCGCGGCTTCCACCAGGTTGGTACCCTTTGGCACCTGGATGGTACGGCCGTCAATGGTCACAGTTACCATTTGCACGCTCATGCGGGCCGCACCTCCTTCAGCTTCTTGATGTAGCGGTCAAGCTCTTCCGGGAAGAGCTTCAGCAGCGATGTCGGGTAGAACGCAGCGGCGTCGGAGAGCACGCAAATCGTCGTGCCCGCCATTTGGGTCCGCATATCGCCGATGATTTTGACGTCTTTCGCGGTGCCGCCGCCCTGCAGAATCCGGTCGAACGTCCGCTCCAGCCAGAACGTGCCTTCGCGGCACGGGGTGCACTGGCCGCAGGACTCGGCGGAGTAGAACTTCGCCCAGTACAGGGCCACTTCCACCAGGTCGACCGTGTCGTCGTAGACCATGACGGCGGCCGTGCCCAGCATGGAGCCGGCGGCAGCGACGCCCTCAAAGTCCATCCGCACATCCAGATGCTGCGGGCCGAGCAGCGGCGAGGACGAACCGCCGGGCTGCGCCGCCTTGAAGGTCCGGCCGGGCTTGAGACCGCCCGCCACTTCGATGACCTCCCGGAGCGACATGCCGATCGGCAGCTCGTAGTTGCCGGGCTTCTGCACGCAGCCGCTGATGGTGAACAGCTTGGGCCCGCAGGACTTCGGGTTCTCGGGGTTGGCCGAGATCTTCGTGAACCATTCCCACCCGTTGTTGATGATATGCGGGATGCAGGAAATGGTCTCGATGTTGTTGATAATGGTCGGGCAGCCGTAGAGGCCCACGACCGCCGGGAACGGCGGCTTCACGCGCGGCTCGCCGCGCCGGCCCTCCAGGGAGTTCAGCAGGGCCGATTCTTCGCCGCAGATGTAGGCGCCGGCGCCCCGGTGAACCGTAATCTCCTGGTCGAAGCCGGTCCCGAGAATGTTCTTGCCGACGTAGCCCCGGGCTTTGGCGTCAGCGACCGCCTTCTCAAGGAGTCCCGCGCCGCGCTTCATTTCGCCGCGGATATAGATGAAGCTCTGCGCAATTCGGTTGGCAAACGCCGCAATGATAATGCCTTCGACGATCTGGTGCGGATTCGCAAAGATCAGGGTCCGGTTATTGCAGGTGCCGGGCTCGGATTCGTCGGCGTTGACGGTCAGGTAGCGGGCACGCCCGTCGTTGGGCAGGAAGCCCCACTTCACGCCTGCCGGGAAACCGGCGCCGCCGCGGCCACGCAGGTTGGCCTTCTTGACCTCGTCCACCACCGCGAGCGGCTCCATGGAGGTCAGCGCCTTCCGCAGCCCCTGATAACCGCCCTGCGCTTCATATACATCGATATTGGTCAGGTCGACCTCACCGATGCCCTTCGTCAGCACGGGCTCGAACTGCATCGTAGATAATGCCTCCTTCACTCAGGGAAGCCCTTCCAATCGTCCTGACAGGCCCCGCCCATGAGCGGCAGCTTTTCGAGGTAGCCTTCGGGACCCTTGCCGCTCTTGAGCGCATCCAGGAGGGCGTCCCACTTGGCGGCGTTGACCTTCGCGACGTATTCCGTGTTGACCTGAATCACCGGGCCCAGGTCGCAGGCCGCCAGGCACTCGCCGGTAATCTCCAGCGTGACCAGGCCGTCCGGCGTCGTCTCGCCGCCCGCGATGCCCAGCGTCTGCTGGATGTGCTCCACCAGCGCCTTGCCGCCCTGCAGCAGATGGCAGCCCATGTTGCCACAGATCGTGATGACGTACTTGCCCACCGGGTGCCGGTGGAACATGGCGTAGAAGGAGCAAACCGAATCGACATAGGCGGTGGAGACACCGCAGATTTCGGCGATCGCCGCCATGTCGGAGACCGCCACGTAGTGGCCGTCCCGCTCCCGCATGGAGAGGTGCAGCAGCGGCAGAATGGCGGACATCTCACGCTCTTCGGGGTACCGGGCCAGAATCGCCGCAACTTCGTCCTTGCAGCGCTCGGGCCAGGTGGGCGGCTCAATCTCCCTGATTGCGATGGTCTTCGTAATCTCGTGCGACATTAGCGGTCCACCTCCCCGAAGATCGGGTCAATGCCCGCGATAATGACGATCATGTCGGAGATGAAATGGCCCGGCAGCAGTGCCGGCAGCGCATGGGTGGCGTAAAATGCCGGCGGCCGGACCCGGACACGGGCCGGCTTGTTCCCGCCGTCGGAGACCACGAAGAAGCCGAGTTCGCCGCGGGGCGACTCCGTCGCGTGATACGTCTCGCCGGCCGGCACGTCGAAGCCGTACTGCACCAGCTTGAAGTGGTGGATCAGCGCCTCCATGGACTGCTTGACCTCCGCCTTGGGCGGCAGGACCAGCTTCCGGTCGTCGATCACGTGCGGGCCGTCGGGCAGATTATCCAGCGCCTGGCGGATGATCTTCAGCGACTCGTCGACCTCGTCGAAACGAATCGCCGTCCGATCCCACATGTCGCCGTTGGTATAAACCGGCACCTTAAAGTCGTAATTCTCGTAGCCCATGTACGGGTAGTATTTGCGGACGTCGAAATCCGACCCGGTCACGCGCAGGTTGTGGCCGGTGAGGCCGTACGACAGCGCTGTGTTCATGTCCATTTTGCCGACGTTCCGGGTGCGGTCGATGAAAATCGGGTTATGGAGCACCAGGTCCTTGATCTCCTTGATGCGCTCCGGCGCCCACTTCAGGAACGCATCGACCATTTCCTTGAAGTTAGCCGGCAGGTCCTGCGCCAGGCCGCCAATGCGGATATAGCTGGGGTTCATGCGGTTGCCGCAGGTCTCCTCGAAAATGTCGAGGATGTGCTCGCGCACGTCGAAACCCCAGAAGTACGGCGTGGTGGCGCCCACGTCCAGGCCGCCGGTGCTCAGGAAGACCATGTGGGAGGCAATGCGCTGCAGCTCCAGCAGGATGACCCGGGCGACGGTCGCCCGGTCGGGAATCCGGTCGGTAATGCCCAGCGCCTTCTCGACGGTCAGGCAGAAGCCGCAGTTGTTGCCGAGAGAATTCAAATAATCCATGCGGTCGAGCACCACATTAGCCTGCTGCCAGTTGAGGCTTTCGGCCGTCTTCTCAATACCGGTATGCAGGAACCCGATCTCAGGCTGGGCCTTCTGGATAATCTCGCCTTCGAGCTCCAGCACCACCCGCAGCACACCGTGGGTCGCAGGATGGTGTGGACCGATGGAGAGAGTCATGCGGTCCTGATGCTCAGAGATAACATGCATGTCGCCGGCCATACCTTCCCTACTTTCCTTCCTTGGTCTGCCCGGGAGCGGGCTGCTCCTCATCGACGAACGCATGGTAGCGGTTTTCGTCGGCGGGCATTTCCAAGTTAATCAGGGCACGGGGGCCACGGAGCGGGTAGTCCCGCCGCAGCGGGTGGCCTTCCCAGTCATCCGGATTCAGAATCCGGGTCAAGTTCGGGTGGCCCTTGAACTTGATGCCGAACTGGTCATACACTTCGCGCTCGGCGGCGTTGGCCCCGGGCCAGCGGACGGAGAGCGTCGGCACCTGATCCTTCTCGGTGCAGCGGACCCGGACCCGGATCATGCCGAGCCCCGGCAACTGCCGGAAGTGGTAAATGACTTCGAACCGGGGATCGCGCTTCGGGTAGTAGTCGGCCCCGGCAACGTCCACCAGCATATTGAAGCCCTGCTCGTCGAGAAAGTGGGCCACGCCGGCGATCGCCTCGGGCTTGCAGAACACCTGGGGAATTTCGTCCCGGGAGGGCGGAATCTGCTCCACCTTGCCCGCAAACGCCCCCAGCAGCGCCGGCAGCACGTCGGCGTTCACTTTTTCACGAGCCTGGGCGATGAGTTCGGACTGATTAGCCATTCCGAGCCAGGCCTCCCTTCAGGTCTCCCTGCCGGATGTGGACCCGCAGCTTTTCCACGGCGTCGATAACCGCTTCCGGCGTCGGCGGGCAGCCCGGAACGTAAATGTCGACCGGCAGGACATTGTCCACACCCTGGACCACGGCGTAGTTATCGAAAACACCGCCGGAAGAGGCGCAGGCACCAAAAGCGACAACCCACTTGGGCTCGGGCATCTGCTGGTAGACCTGCCGGATGACCGGCACCATCTTGTTGCAGAGCCGGCCCGAAACGAACATCAGGTCCGCCTGACGGGGCGAAGCACGCAGGGCTTCGGAGCCGAAGCGGGCGATGTCGTACCGCGGGGCGACCAGATTCATCATTTCAATGGCGCAGCAGGCGAGGCCGAACGTGAGCGGCCAGATCGAGTTGGACTGCGCCCAGCGGAGGAACGAATCGACGGTGGTCGTCACAAATCCGCCGTCATCGCGGAAGACTTCATTTTGAGCCGGCATCTGAGCGGTCATCTCCAGGTGAAGCCTCCCTTCTTCCAGACGTAGGCGTAACCGATACCCAGCACGATGATAAATGCGATCATTTCAATCAGCCCGAAGGCGCCGAGACCCCGCAGGTTCACCGCCCAGGGGTAGAACGAGGCGGCTTCCACGTCGAAAATGACGAAGAGCATGGCCACCAGGTAGAACTTGACGGGGAACCGGCCCAGGAGCGGCGCTGTGGGATGACCCGATTCGTACGGCAGCAGCTTGAAGGGTTCGGGCTTTTTTCGCCCGAAGCTGGTACCCAATAAGCTCATACCAACCGGGATCGCCAATGCGACCAGGAGGTAAATGAGCAAGGGCAAGTAGGGATGCATCAGCCAGCCTCCTTTGGGTGACAATAGATCATGGAACCGCATAACCGACACGAATAGTCCAGGCGCGGACCCGAGAATCCACAAACTTGTGAATGAAAGCACGAGTTCAGGAGCAAGGACCTTTGATATCACGGAGGGCAAAAGACCCTCTTCACAGTATACCAAGGTCACATTCCAGATGTCATCAGCTTTGTGAATCAGATCTCAAGTCTAATTCCGGCTTATCGCCTATTGCAGCGGTTTAGCTGCAAATAGCGACAGCAGTCTATTAATTCCTCTGCCTTATGGATGGTATAACGATAAGTCATCGAAAACCGCCCGTGGATTTTACCACGGGCGGTTTCTCAAGTCTAGCTGAAAAAGTGTTCCATCGACATCCAACGAAGCAGCGGGCGCATCCGCCGGTAGACCAGGTCCACCCAGGTCGCTTCCGCTACATCCCGCACAGCCATAAGGTCGCCTTCGGCCACCACCAGGCCCCCCTCTTTCACCCGAACCCGGCCCAGCCGCTGGCCCTGCTGAACGGGCGCCGGCACTTCCGGCGCCGTCTCCACTTCCAGTTGCGGGCCAGGGCCGGGTTGCCGGGGTGTGACCACCGTCAGGTCCCGGCTGAGTGCCACCGGCACGGCGATATCCTTACCGCTTTTGACCGGCACCGAGAGCAGCGTTTCGCCCTGATGGGCCAGTTCGACCAGCTGGAAGCTCTTGAAGCCCCATTCCAGGAGGCCCTGTGCATCCCGCCAGCGATTGCCGGCGTTTAACACGACCGCTACCAACTTCTGCTCATCCCGGGTGGCACTGGCGATCAGGCACGCGCCTGCAGCCGCGGTGGTGCCGGTCTTGACGCCGTCGGCCCCCTCCAGCGTGCGGAGCAGCCGGTTGGTGTTGTACAGCACCACGTCCCGGTGCAGGAACTCGAACGTGAGCGGCTGCTCCTTCAGCGCCACCACGCCGGCCACCGTTGGATTCTGCACCGCGTACCGGGTGATCAGGGCCAGGTCCCTGGCCGTGGTGTAATGCTGGGGGTCGGTCAGGCCGTGGGGGTTGGCAAAATGGCTGTGCGTCGCCCCGACCGCCTTCGCTTTCTCGTTCATGAGTCCGGCGAACGCCTCCACCGACCCGGCGATATGCTCGGCAATGGCCACCGCCGCATCGTTGCCGGAGCGCAGCAGGAGGCCGTGCAGGAGATCATGCAGCGAGTAGATTTCCCCCTGCCGCACGTACATGCTGGAGCCGACCGTCGATGCTGCTCGTGCGGAGATCTTAACCGGGTCGGATAGCTTCCCCCGCTCCACCGCGATGACGGCGGTCAGGATCTTCGTCGTGCTGGCCGGGTCCCGGCGCTGGTCGGCGTTCCGGGACCAGAGCACCTGGCCCGTGCGCCAGTCCAGCAAGATCGCGGCCCCGGCAGAAAGGCCAGGCGGCGGGGGCGTCTTCCAGGCCGGGTTGGGCTGCTCCAGGGGCGAGCGTGCGGTCGGGACGGCGCCGGCCGAAGGCGCCCCCATGGTGATTCCCGGCCACAGCGCCAGGCAGCAGGCGGCAGCCGCCAGCCGCTTTCCCCACAATCCGCGTCCTGCCATAACGCCACCTCCTGCCGCTAGTATGAGGCGCCGACAGGCGACGCTATTCACCACCCGCGTTCGTGAAGGAAACCCGGCAGGCCGTATGGCATGCCGGGTGGATTTTGGCGATGGTCGGTTACTGTCCGGTAAAGTTGAGCCAGTACGGTCCTCGCTCCAGGGGCTTGTCGAACCGCTGGCCGTTGACCACCAGGCTGACACCGTCCATGTGGCCCATCCGGAGGCGAATGCGGCTGCCTTTGAACTCGATGGGTCCCTGCGGATACCCTTCAAAGGCGGGGTCGTCTTTACCGTCCACGAATGCCTGCATCCAGACCGGTTCGGCGCCCGGTTCCAGCCGGACCTGAATCTCCTTGGCCGTTACGGCAAAGTTAACCTGCTCGCGCTCGCCGCGGGTCATGATGGTTTTCACCGGGTCGGGTTGCTTGGTCGGCACGGGCGTCGGCGTGGTCTCGACCGGTTTGGGGGGCGCCTGGACCGGTGGCGCAGGCGGCACTGTCGGCTTCGCACTCACCTGGCTGAAAACCTGCCATCCACCGTAGGCGACGGCAGCGATCACCAGGGTAGCAACCGCCAACTGTCCGGCCTGGCGGCTATAGATCCACGAGTCGTTGGTACGGCGGCGGGGTTGGGTCCGCTCCAACGGGGCCCGGTCGAAGTGGGAAGCCGGCCGAATCTCGGGCCGGGACACATGGGGTTCCGGGCGGGCCGGGTGTTCGGAGGCCATGGCGGGCTGGGCCGGTGCGGCCACCTCGACCGAGCCTGTTGCCGCCACATCCGCCGACGGGCCTTTGTGCGCCTTGTACTGCTCGACCAGGGCCGGGCCGTCTAACCCCAGAAAATTACCGTAGGTGCGAAGGAAACCTTTCAGGTAAGCCTCGCCGGGCAAATTTGCCTCGTTGCCGCCTTCCAGGGCCTCCAGGTACTTGCGGCGAATCCGGGTCTCTTCTTCGACGTTCTGCAACGAAATTCCCTTGGCGTCGCGTGCGGCCTGCAAACGGCGGCCAATCTCCTTCACACTCCCACCCCCCTTCACTCCGGTCTTCCAGGGGATTCCACTTCTACGTAATTCTTAATATCTCCTCCATCGAAGAATCGAAATCCCCACAAAGTGTTCGGTGCTCACGCAGCGTAGTGCAAAAGGAGAGGCGAGCCAATGACAAACAAACCAGCCACACCGGAGGGCGTGGCTGGTTTGGTGTAGCCCGTGCTAAGGATGAAGCCGGTTGAGGAGCCGGGCGAAGGGAATGGTCTCCCGGACGTGGTCGAGTCCGCAGATCCAGGTAACGGTCCGCTCGATGCCGAGACCGAAGCCGGCGTGGGGCACCGTGCCGAACTGGCGCAGGTCCATGTACCACTTGTACGCCTCGGGGTCCAGTTTCTCCGCCTCGTACCGCTTCTGCAGCAGTTCCGGGTCGTGGATGCGCTGCGAACCGCCGATGATCTCGCCGTAGCCCTCAGGGGCCAGAAGATCGGCGCCCAGCACCACGTCGGGGTTGGCGGGGTCGGGCTCCATGTAAAAGGCCTTGATCTTCGTGGGGAACTTCTCCACAAAGACCGGCTTTTCGAACTGCTGAGTGATCACCGTCTCGTGGGGGGCGCCGAAGTCCTCGCCCCAGGGAATCGGATCCCACTCGTCGCCGGGCTTGTGGAGCTTATGTAGCATGTCCACCGCTTCGGTGTAGGTGATCCGCGGGAACGGCGCCTTGACTCTCTCCAGGAACGTGGTGTCCCGGCCGATGGTCTTCAGGTCGTCGGCCCGCTTCGCGAGCACCCGCTGGACGACGTATTCGATCATCTCTTCCTGGAGCACCATGTTCTCTTCGTGGGTGAAGAAGGCGGCCTCGGGTTCCACCATCCAGAATTCGATCAGATGCCGGCGGGTCTTGGACTTCTCCGCCCGGAAAGTCGGGCCGAAGGAGTAGACCCGGCCCAGCGCCATGGCGGTGGCTTCCATGTAGAGCTGGCCGGACTGGGAGAGATAGGCCGGCTCGTCGTTGACGTACTTGGTTTCAAACAGGTTGGCGCCGCCCTCGGCGGACGTGCCCATGAGGATCGGCGGCTCCGTGAGCACAAAGCCCCGGTCCTGCAGGAACTGGTGGATCGACATGGTGATCTCGTTGCGGATGCGGAGAATGGCCGCCTGCCGGGGCGTGCGCATCCAGAGGTGGCGATGGTCCATGAGGAACTCCACGCCGTGCTCTTTGTTGGTGATCGGATACTCGGCCGCGACCTGCACGATCGCCAGTTCCTTGACGCCGATCTCAAAGCCGCCGGGCGCCCGGTCGTCCTTGCGGACGGTGCCCCGGATGATCAGCGAGGACTCCTGGGTCAGGGTCTTGCCGGCTTCGAAGACTTCCGCCGGCACGTCCTTGACAAAGACGACGGCCTGGCAAAGCCCGGTGCCGTCCCGGAAGATGATGAACTGGATCTTGCCGCTCGACCGATAATTGTAGACCCAACCCCGGAGTTCTACGTCTTGCCCTTCATACTGGCTCAACTCGTTGATGTGAACCCACTGCATATCCTGAAACCTCCGTCAGTGAATTGCTCCTCTTATATTATCATCTTCAAGCGCAAGGCAAAAGCGGGGCAGGCCGTGTCCACTCGCCGGAATATGGAACTGCGGTGTTCAGTCCCGCAGAATGCGGTTGCACTCCCTGGGGGTGCTCCCCTCGGGGAGCGCCTTTTGCGCGCCCTGGGGATTGGGCCATGGTGCTGCAGACCAGATCGCTCCACAGAGGTTGCCTCAAGTCCCCTGCAACCAGGATGACGAGCACGCAAAACACCAACGAGGCCAGGCAGTGTGGGCGGTAATCGATTGGACCTCAAATCGTTTCTTCGAGCAACACCAGGGAGGTCAAACCTGCCCCTGGCTCCACAGCCAACGGCGTCACATGTTGCCTGAACCAGGTAGCGGCGAAGCAGGCAGACCTAGTTCCATTGCTCCTGTAAGAGCCGCTTCAGAAGATGATTCCGGCTCCGATCCATCCGGTCTTCTGGACCGGCATGACGGTCATTGCACTGAGTACCCGGGACGAAGACGAGATCGCCGGACAGACTTGTGGGGCATTAGCGAGTGTTGAGTCGCTAGAATTTCCAGGAAAGTCCTCTAAGCTGACGCGGGTCGGACTTTTCGTGCTGGCGGCATATGAATGTGAATCGTCCTTGAAGATCAAAAGTTGTACAATCAATTAGCCTGCAAAATTCCGGAATTACCGTGGAGGTGCGACGTGTTGTCCCCAAACCCGACATGGCTTCAATGGGCGCAACGGATTCAGTCGATTGCTCAGGCGGGGCTGGCCTACAGCAAGGATCCTTACGATCAGGAAAGGTTCCGGGATTTGCGCCGGATAGCTGCGGAAATTGTGTCTAGTTATACGGCGCTTCCCGTGGAAACTGTGACAACTGTTTTTGGCGAGGAGGCTGGCTACCCGACCCCAAAGGTGGACATACGAGCAGCCGTGTTCAACGAACAGGGTCAACTCCTCCTGGTCAGGGAAAGGGAAGATGGTCTCTGGTCACTGCCGGGTGGATGGGCCGACGTTGGCGATAGCCCGAGTGAGGTCGCAGTTCGGGAGGTCTGTGAAGAATCAGGCTTTCACGTTCGTCCGATAAAGGTGTTGGCCGTACTTGACCGGACGAGACACCCACACCCTTCGATGCTCTGGTACACTTACCGTGTATTTTTCCGATGCGAACTGGTGGGCGGTGAACCTCTGGATAGTTTGGAGACGACCGGTGCAGCCTTTTTTGATCGTTCCAACATCCCTCCGCTGTCGACCGCGCGAGTCTTGGAAGCGCAGATCAGGCGGATGTTTGAACACTACGACGCTCCTACTCTGCCCGCAGATTTCGATTAAATCGACGGGCAGGTTGATGGTTTCGCGGCTCTTTCTTTGCCCCACGGGGGTGCCCTAATGGACCAGTATGGGCGGCGCTTCGGCGGGCGTGGTCCCCTCCAGAGATAGGGCGACCCATCGCGGTTCGCTGGCTGACGGCGTTTGCTGGTCGGCCTTCTTCAGTTTCCGCATCCAGTAAAAGAGTTGGTGCGACGTAACCTGATTCCGCTCGCACCAGGCTGTCACGCGCTCTCCGCTTGCCCGGTAGTCCTTGATTCGGGAGATCCACAGCTCCGCCATCTCTTCACGCGGGATGAGACAACCCTCCTCAAAGCGTTTCTGAGGAAGATTGTCTCAGGAGGTCGCGCTATTTCCCAGGTGGGCCGGATTTGACGCTTACGGATCTCCAACTGGGTTTGGATCGTTGATGTGCCGGCTAGTTGCCATTCGGAGTGGGTCAGTAACTGGGTCTGGCTCCCACTCTTTGTTTGGGTCCCAAGCTGGGTCTGGGTACCCGACACCATCGCCCCCACGGTAAGCATTCAGTCGCCAGCTGCCGGGGCGACCGTCTCGGGTGTGGTCACGGTGACGGTGCCGGCAGTGGCCATCGCCGCCGCCCCGAGCCCCGGTCCTATGGCCCTGGACGGTATGGCGGGGTCAGCCACAATCGAATCGATCCTGTCTGTACCTTTACCGATCAGCATTCTCAGTGCGCAACTGCGGGCGCTTGCGCTGCCTACGCCCGTCTATGTCTCCCTGATGGCCGATGGCGCCGGTCTCGTGGCGGCGGGTGCCGACGGCCCGCTGCCGTTTGGAGACGTTTTGGCCATCATTTCGGTGGGCGTTTCGGCCGGCATCCTCGCCTACTACTGGGACGACATCGCCGATAAGTGGGACGGCATCAAGGCTGCCTTCACGACGCCCACCAAGGATCCCACGTTGGTGATGCTGACCTACACCCTTCCCTCCGGGACCAATTGTTTGTTCAACAACGACCTTTCGGCGAACGAGACCACGGATCCATCGCTGCGCACATACCCCCACAACCTAAGTAACTTTGACACCACCGGTGGGGTCCTGATTGCGCTCTACAACTTCAAGGGCAACCGGCTGACCCACGTTCACTTCCGGGGTTCCCGCCGCGCCGCCGATGACGTCGCGAATTACCGTTACCGGAACGAGGCGATCTTCCAACTCTACCCCGAACTGAAGCAGGACTTGACCTACCTGCAACCGAATCCGTGGGCAAGCGACTCCGAACTGTCCAAAGGCAACTCGTTCTGAGGAGGCGAAAGCATGTCCGAGCTCGGTCGGAAATTCGTCGATGCCCTGTCCATTCCCATTGCGGAATTTGACCGGAGACACCACTTCACTTACGCGGGAACTGGCAGGCACTTCCCTCTGATGAAACAGCTCCATGAGATGCAGGATTACGCCGGGCTCGGCCGCCTGCATGAAGCGATGGGTGCCGTGGACTTGATGCTCCACCACCTCACGCCCGATAACCCCGTTTCCCTCATGAAGGCCTTTTCTACATTGATTCTCGGGGCCCACTGGTACCGCAAGGGCGGCGAGGCCGAATTGGCGGCGCTGGCCGCCAAGCGGGCCCTCGTGGAGGCGGAGCGCATCCGCAAACCCGGGGAGTTGCTGGTCGGCCCTGTCACCTATTACCACTGGTACCTGACCGAAATGATGGGTGACGCCGCAGCCGTCTTCGACCCGGAGCTTGCGCTCGGTTACTATCGGGAAGCGCTGGACGGTTTTGCGACGGTGGACAAAGATGACGAAGTGGGCGAAGCCCAGGAGAGCTTCCCCGGAAATTTCCTTTATGACACGGCGCTTTATTTCCTGGCGGAAGGCCATCGCCTCAACTGGATGCGGGCCAAGGCGCGGATCCCGGCAAAGATCAGCCAATGGCTGAAGACCTAACTTCGCTCCATCGTTCTGAGGAGGCGAAAGCATGCCCGAGCTCGGTCGGGAATTCGTCGATGCCCTGTCCATTCCCAGTGCGGAATTTGACCGGAATCCCTACTTCACTTACTCGGGAAGTGGCAGGTACCTCCCCCTGATAAAGCGACTCATCGAGGTGCATGATTACGCCGGGATCGGTCGCCTGTATGAAGCGATCGGCGCCGCGGACCTGATGCTCCTCCACATCGCCATCGATAATCGCATCTCCCGAATGGAGGCCTGTTTCGCCCTGACCCTGGCCGCCCACTGGTACCGCAAAGGCGGCGAGACCGAATTGGCAATCCTGCCCGCCAAGCGGGTCCTGGTGGAGGCAGAGCGCCTCCGTGAGAGCGGACAGTTGCTGGTCGGCCCTGTCACGTATTACCACTGGTACCTCATCGAGATCATGGGTGACGCCGCAGCTGTCTTCGATCCAGAGCGTGCGCTCGGCTACTATCGGGAAGCGCTGGACGGGTTTGCGACGGTCGAAGAAAACGACGAACTGGGCGAAGGCAATGAGGTCTTCCCAGGAAATTTCCTGTACCAGATAGCGCTTCATTTCCTGGTGGAAGGCCATCGCCTCAACTGGATGCTGGCCAAGGGGCGGATCCCGGCGAAGATCAGCCAATGGCTGAAGGCCTAGCTTCTCTCCCATCGGAAGAACCGCAAGCCCGGTGCTCATGCACCGGGCTTGCTGGTGAACGGTATTGCCCAGGTCGTGCAGATTGCCATCGACCGGTGCCACGGGCAGACAACTTAACACGGTCAGGGTCAGCGTTGATGTCGCAAACGGCTGTCAAGATCACAGAACCGAGCGGTGAAACCCGCTCGGTTCTGGCGTTATACGACCGAAGGCATACGACGACAATGCATTCTCCAGCAAATCCCGATTCACGCCAAGTGATCCTCCGGTAGATCTTGATTCACGCCTGGTGATTCCCTGGCAGATCCGGATTCACGCCAAGTAATTCTCCAGCAAATCCGGATACCCGCCAAACAATTCTCCAGTAAATCCGGATTAACGCCAAGCAATTCTCAAGTAAATCCGGATAATCCCGAAGTACGGTCCGGCAATCCCTTGCGCCCCAAGGAACTCCGCCGGGCAACGCTGCACAGATGCAAAAAGCCGGCGCACACAGGAAAACAATGCCGACGGCAAAGGCCCCAAGCGGTTGGAAAGTACCCACAGGAAGTCGCCGGATGCGCAGATCAATACCCCAGGATGGGGTCAAATACCCCCGGATGGGGGCAAACAGCCGCTGATCATCGCGGCGAAAAGGCTCGGGAGCAACGCGCAAGGCGGGAAAGTAATCGCCACATCGCTTGCGGGAGAAGCCTGGCCGGGCTCGGGTAAAGACCGGATCACTCCCCTGAACCCGTCAACAGATTCCCAGTAATTACGGAGTGATTCCAAAGTAATTTCGGATAGGTCTCAGAAGCCCGCCCATACGGTGGCCGGTCTTTGGCTTGAACCGCGTTCGCCGTCGGTGCGAACAGGGAAGTTCCGGGAGCGGGCGGCTCAACACAGGGTCTGTCCCCCGGTTTGCAAGTTCAGCCGCAATGGCATCCCTCCAGCCCCCCCTGAATACGCATGAGACAAGTCTTGTCCGAGGGGGAACTGCATGCGCCCCACCCTGGCGATCCAGGGCGCCATTTTGCTGTTTTTGGGCGGCGCCGGGTTTTGGACTGATCAATGGCTGAACGGGCTGATCCGATTTGAACCGGTCGAAAACCTGTTTCGGGTGTTCCTGGGTGCGGCGCTTTGCGCCACAGCATTACGCGGCCGAAAGGAAATGGTTCGGACGTGGACCACCATGACCGGTCTGTTCTTTGGCCTGTGGAGCCTGCTGGGTCTGGTGCAACCGGTCTTTGTCGGTATTCATTTTGAGTCGGCGGAGAACTTCCTGCACCTTGGTCTCGGCGGTTTGAGTATCTGGAGCAGCCTCACGGGTGAGAAGCCGCCGCGGAATCCCGAACGCACCCGGGGGCAGGTGGTGACTCCGCCCGGACCGCCGGAGCACGAGTCCGGCGAGGAGTACGAGCCGTTGCCGGCCCCCGGGGAGGCCGTCGGGAGCCCGGTCGAGGTTGACGTCCGAGTGACGGACGAAATGCTGCTGAACGCCGCCCGGGAGACCGCCAACTGGCTCACCTACTACCACGACTACGCCGGGCAAATGTACGTTCCTGACCCGGAGATCAATCCGGCCAATGTCGGGAAACTCGTACCCAAGTGGATCTTTCAGACCGGTCTTCTGGGCGGGTTTGAGACGACCCCGCTGGTCGTCAACGGCATCATGTATCTCACCACGGGCAACGGTCCGCACGTCATCGCCCTCGATGCCGCAACGGGGTTGCCGATCTGGGAGTACGCCTACCCACGGCCAAAAGGCCTGGCGATCTGCTGTGGCGCCGTAAACCGCGGCGTCGCGCTGGGCGGGGACAAACTCTACTTTACCACGCTGGATGCACACCTGGTGGCGCTGGACGCCCGCAGCGGCCGCCTGCTTTGGAATGTGACCGTGGGGAATCCCCGCGTGGGGGAAAGCCTGACCGAGGCTCCCCTGTACTACAAGGGGAAGGTTCTGGTCGGGCTCTCCGGCGGGGAATACAACGTCAAGGGTCGGATGCACTGTGTTGATGCGGAGACCGGCCGATTGCGATGGGTATTTCATACGGTGGCAAATTTCGGCTGGGGGAACGGGGACCCAAAGCTCTATGGCGGCGCCTGCCCCTGGATGACCGGGGTGATCGACCCGGAGACCGACACCTTGTTCGTGGGCACGAGTAACCCCTCCCCGGATTATAACGGCAGCGTCCGACCGGGCAACAACCCTTATTCTTGCTCGATCCTCGCGCTGGACATGAACACGGGCAAGCTCAGGTGGTACTACCAGGTCTCACCCCACGATCTGTGGGACTATGACGCTGCGAACCCGATCTTCCTGTTCACGGCCCGGGTCGGCGGCAAGCCCGTCAAGGCCGTGGGACACGCTGACAAGACCGGCTATTTCTACGTACTGGACCGGGCCACCGGCAAGTTGCTGCTGCGTTCCGAGGAATTCGTACCGCACCTTAACTTTGGCGCTCCACCCACCCCGGAAGGCGTCGTGGTCTGCCCGGGTCAGGCCGGCGGTGCGGAGTGGCCGCCGGCGGCGTACCGTGCAGATTTCGGGCTGGTCTATATCGCGGCGGTCGCCTCGTGCGCCAAGATTTCCTCCAGTACCTGGGAGTTTGTTCCCGGTCGGCTGTACTGGGGCAGCACGTATGCACCCCAGATAGGCGAAGCGTTTGGCACGCTGACCGCCATGGAAACCGACACCGGGAAAATCCGCTGGCAATACCGGGCGAACCTGCCCCTGATCGGCGGCGCAATGACCACCGGGACCGGGGGCGAGGGCCTGGTGTTTACCGGCGAACAGGATGGGTTTTTCGAGGCGTTCGACGCGCTCTCCGGCAAGCTCCTGTGGCGTTTTCAGTGCGGTGCCGGCATTCACGCGCCGGCCATCTCCTACCGGGCCGGCGGGCGGCAGTATATCGCAGTGGCCGCGGGTGACGGTGGCTGGCTGGAAGGATTCGGGATTCAGCAGATCGGGAACAAGCGGGTGGTCGGCGGCCGGCTGGGGGATGCGGTGATTGCCTTTGGGCTCCCGGACTAGCAGCGGCGACAACCAGCATTTCAAGCGGACCGGATGCAAAGGAGCGCGGTGTGGTTGACAAGGCGATGGATCAGGAACCTCATGATGATCGCGGTGTTGGTGGCAGGCTGTACCGGAAGCGGACGGGGGAAATCCCCCTTGGAACACGTCACCCTGCGGTTGACGTGGAACCTGAAGGCCGAACACGCCCCGCTGCTGCTGGCGGCGGAGAAGGGCTTCTTCGCGGCCGAAGGCCTGGAGGTCGAAATTGCCGAAGGCGACGATGTAAACACGACGCTCGACCACGTGGCAGACGGCAAGGAGGTCGTGGCTTTTGGCAGCGCCGAAGCTGCGATCCGCGCCATTGACCGCAACCGGCCCCTTCAGGTGATCGCGGTTTACGGACGCACCGTGCCCTGGGCGATCGTGGCCAGGCCGGGCGTCGTGCTGCGCAGCGCAAAGGATTTGGCGGGACACACCCTGGCCATTGCCAAAGAAGGCACCTTTGAGCCCATCCTGCGGGCATGGGCAGCCAGGGAAGGCGTCGACCTGCGGCACGTTACGCTGGTACCGCTGAATGAAGAGGACAAGGCGGCCCAGTTCATGAGCGGCAAGGTGGATCTTGCTGCGGTCTACACCAATAATCAGGTACCGGTGTGGGAGCACCAGACCGGGACAAAACTGGCGGTGCTCCGGCTCTTTGAATCCGGGCTCCAAGTTCCGGGAACCGCGTTGATCAGCAGCCGGAAGTTCGCTCAGGAGCACTCGGCCCTGTTGCAGAAGCTGGTGCGTGGGATCAACGGGGGATATGCGTACGCCACGCGGCACGTCGACGAAGCCGCAGCGGTAGTCTCCGGACATCTGTCGGGCAAAACCGATGTCAACGTGATCAAAAGCCAGATCAGACAGACGATCGAACTCCTGCCGGATTCCGCAGGCGGAAAGCCCTCCGGCCGTCTGTCGGACGCGAACTGGCAGCAGGCGCTCGACCTGCTGCACGAGTCCGGATTGATCAAACAACGCCAGCCGCTGCAGGCGTATTATGACTCCGGTCTGATAAAGTAGTCAGGCACACACGCCGCTGAACGGGCGGGACTACCGTCCGGCGGCGGATCCCTCCGGGTGGTAATAGGGCGGAAGCCGCAACCAGCCACGCTTCTGCATCAAGTTCTTGAGGGTAAATCCCTGAGCGAGCAGGTGGGACTGAAAGGCGTAAAACATTTGCCCGATGTCAGACCGAATACTTTGGAGGAGTGCGGCATGACATACATGCATCATCCCCTCCAGTTTGACCACCAGCAGGTTGGCAACTTCCATATCGGTCAGCTTTGCACCAGGCGGAATGGCCGATTCATTCGCCGCAGGCCGGTCACCCGTGGTCGGCGGAAGTGTTAAGCCTTCGTTCAGCATGACTTCTGCCACCCTCTTGGCCATAGGCGTCTCCAAGTCGGCGATGAAATGCTCGATGAGTTCCTTGAGATCCGGGTCGGTGGTGTGGTTTGTCATCATAAGGCAGATGGCACGCGATTCTTTCACACCTGTGTACATGGTCCAGAGGAGCATCACCTCACCGACATGCAGTGGTTGTTTGGGTCTGGTAACCTCTTCAAAAAGGCTCTGAAGGATGTTCAAGAATGTTCCCCTTTCGCCTGTGCACGGTTTCGGACAACGCTAGTTTGCCCGAAACTCCTGGTACACAAACGTTGGCCGGCGGCCGCCCACTTAGTCCAGCGGAAGGGTCACGACGCCCAGGGCCCCCGGCCCGGCGTGGGCCGCCAGGGTGGGTCCCGCCTCTGCGACCATAGTCTCCATACAGTGAAAGCGCGACTGAATCTGCGCCAGAAGCGCCTTCGCAGCGGCCTCGGCGTCGGTGTGGACCACAGCCAGGGCGACCCTGGCACCGCCGGCCTTCTCCCAGGCCAGTTGGACCATGCGCTCCACTGCCGTCTCCCAGCCCCGCGCCTTGTCGACCACGTCGGCCACGCCCTGTCCAAGGTAGAGAATCGGCTTGATCGAAAGCACACCGGCCAGTACCGCTTTGCCCAGGGAGATGCGGCCACTCCTGCGGAGTTGGGTAAGTTGGGGGATGGCGGCGAAGACGGCAACTCGGGGAACCTGCCGGTCCAGCCAGGCGACGATCGCTTCGGCCGGCTGCCCCTGCAGGGCCGCTCGGGCTGCGGCAATCACCAGGAGCCCGAGTCCCAGCGTCGTCGTCTCGGAATCGACCACGTGAATGCGCCGGTCGGGCAGCATGGAGGCGGCCAGCCGGGCCACGTTCACCAGCACCGACTTGGTCCCCATGACGTGAATAGAGATGACGGTCTCCCCGGCGAGCCGCTGGTAGACGTCCACAAACGTTCCCGGCGACGGGGTCGACGTGGAGGGTGGCTCCGCAACAGCGCCCAGCCGCTCATAGTAACTCCGGACGGGTTCGACCCCGTCGAGAAACGTCTCAGCGCCAAACTGAATGGGAATCGGCACCACGGTAATGTCGAGCAGCGTGCAGAGTTCGGGTGGAATGCTGGCAGTGCTGTCTGTAACGATTTTGACCAAAACCGGGCCTCCTGACGATCGCAGACTGGGGAGCAATCGGAGCCGGAATTCGGCCCATCGGCGCAAATTCCTTCCCGTACTTGCGGTTGCGTCAAGATATCGCTTTGATGCGGCCGCGATTCCTGCCAAATGTTAGGGCGCCGAATCCTTTGATGCGCTATAATATAGATAGGCTCTGTTCGAGGAAAAAGGTGCTCCAACGGCGACTAGGTAGCAGACGGGCTGCGCAGGCAGCCTGAAAAACGTCGCCGAGGTGTTGGCCAATGTCAGCTGAACTTGCCGGATCGTTCTTGACCAAGGTCAAGGGAA
>DASXVX010000002.1:0-50845 GCA_036504075.1 Symbiobacteriaceae bacterium
GCTACAATCGGACAAGGGTCAGTACCTCCGGTGGTGAAGTGGTTGCTAGACACTTCCATTTAACCACCTGGTACTGACCCTTTTCAATGTTCACGCAAACCGCGTGAACCTTCCCATTTTGCTGATGCTACAACCCTGCGGTTTTGCTGCGGTTTTAGCCCAAAATCCAGGTCTGCGGCACCATTCTGTCCGTTTATGCATGCCAAAGAAGGCAACGGCCTGCAAAAGAAGACAGGGCGCCTTCAATCCCCTCTGACTCCGATCATCGGCGAGCTGAAAGCTGCGGTAGAAGGAGTCACGGATGCGACATTGGCGAACCAGATCTATAGCGTAAAGGCCGCATTGCGTGATGGCCGTTTCCGTTTTACTTGAGCGATTCCGCCACCTTGACCACTTCACTGAGGGGCAGATTGGAGGCCTGGAGGTGGTACTCGTAGTCGTCCGGCTTCCAGAGGATGTGCCAGCCGAAATCGTCCCGGTAGGCGGAGGTGCTCACCTGGCCAATCTTCACGTCCTGCACTTCCTGCACCGGACCCCGGGTGGCTTCACCGCCGAAGACTCGGTTATAGCGGCTGAGGGCCACGAACGGCGTTTCCGAGCCGCCGGCGGTGTGCCACGCGACGCCGAAAGTCAGTGACCCATTGTGGATAGCCGCTTGGGTATTCGGCCCGTCCAGCGGAGCGGGCAGATAGGACGGCAGCTTCATGCCGGCCGGTAGGACCTTGCGCAGCTCTGAGACATCGACCTTGACCATCTCAGTGGTGGCGGAAGCGGGCGGCGGAGGCGGGTCCTGCACGAGATGGATGCCGGTCTTCTGGAAGTACTTGTCCAGCAACGCCTGTACCTGCGGAGTGGCTGCCACGGCCACCCCTCCCGTCAGCACCACCAGGCCCCAGATTGCCGCCATTGCCAGGCGGGAGAGCCGCCGGCGGGGCGCCCGGGCCGGAATCACTGGCTTCACCCGCTCCCAGACGGTCAGCGGTGGCTCGGCATTTGGAAACTCGGCATCTAGCACTGTGCGAATCTTCTCTTCGGTGATCATATGCTCAACTCCTTAGCTTCCGCCGCACTCTGAACGGTGGCGCCCAGCGCCACGGCCAGCCGGCGGCGAGCGGTGTACAGACGTGACTTGACCGTGCCGCGCGGAATGGCCAGAATCGCCGCCACCTCCGCCAACGGCAACCCGCTGTAGTAGTGAAGGAGCACCGGTAGCCGCAGGTCGTCTTCCAGGTGGAGCACTGCCCGGCGCAGTGCCGCCAGTTCATCCAGGTCGGCCGCGGCAGCCATCGGATCCTGGGTTACCGGGGACTGCCCTTCCGGCAGAATCTCCAGCGACAGGGGCCGCCGCTCACCGCCTTCGGCCCGCAGGAACCGGGTAGCCCGGCTGACGACAATGCGGTAGAGCCAGGTCCGGAAGGCGCCGGCGGACCGCAGGCTGCCGATTTGATGGAAGGCGGTCGCAAAGGCTTCCTGGGTGATATCCTCTGCTATGGTCGGGTCACGGACCAGGTTCAGGGCGGTGCGGTAGACAGAGCGACAGTGGCGCTGATACAGCGCACCGAACGCATCGGTATCGCCGTGCCGGCAGCGGTAGATTAGCCACAGATCCTGCAAGTCGATCAACTCCTTTGGGAGCGCTCCCACTATACAGAGCCGTACAGAGGGGGGCCGGTTCATTTGCCCAGGCAAAAAACGCGCTGGTCCTTATGACCGACCGTGCTGCTCCTGATCGCTGCCCATCCGATCAACAACTGGGTTCGGAAGGCGGGCGGCCCTTCAGCACACCAGTGTCCATACATGCCGCACCCAGAAAGGCCGGGGAGTGATGCCGTCGTTCCGCACAGATTGTTTCTGTCTTATCAGATCGATGGAGAGGCGAAATAGTTCCATCTTCCGGCTGAAGGCACACTTCACGTTGTTTGTTGGCTGCAGGAATGACCCGTCCCCCGATGTCATTCCTGTCTTCTAAGATCCTTTACCTATTGTGCTTCGTCGCGGCCAGGGAGACAAGAACCGTTCTCGCCTTTGTCGCGCTTATCTCAGCCCTTTCGGCCGGTCAGAACACCAGCCGTCGCGTGCCGGCCCTTCCAGGCCTCTCCCGCTCGCTCACGCCCGGTGCGAACCACTTCCCGCCCAAAAAACCGCGTGAAAAGCCGTTCCGAATCGTTCCTAATCGTTTTAACCCGTTACAAGCCTTGAAAACCCGTTACAACCGTGAAAATCCAGTGCCGAGCCGGGCGAATGCAGGGCTTCCGCACGTGCGGAACCAGCACTCGAAAACGCCTGAAAGGCCTGTCGGAGTACAACCGGCAGGTCTATTCGTTTGCCGGCGGGTTCCGGAGAAAACCGCCGGCAGCCGCTCCGGGCAAAGCCGTTCCGAATGGTTACGGATCGTGCCGAATGGTTCCGAGCCGTGCCAAGTCGAGAAACCAGGAGACCGCCAGTCCCCCCAAATTCCCTGGGCGGGAATTCGAGCCGCTTCATCTGTTCATCCAAATTATGACAGCTACAATGATGGTAGCCCCGCTCCGGGGAGTAGCAACAGGAGGGACAAATACATGAAGCGGAAGTGGCCCTGGGTTGCCGTCATGGTGGCGCTGTTGGTGGGGGTTTCCTCGGGGGTCTGGGCAGCAGGTGAGACGTACAAAGGACACCGGGTCGTCACGCTGATGCTGGGCGAGAAGAAAGTGGAGAGCGACGTGCCGGCGATTATCTTCGACGATCGCACGCTGTTGCCGGTCCGGGCCCTGACCGAGGCGCTCGGCAACGACGTGAAGTGGGACGGCGAGACGTACACCGCCACGGTCCTGCGCCGGCCGGCGTTGGATTGGGCCGAAACGGCAGGCAAGCTTCGGATACACCTCAAGGGCATCCGGCAGGTAACCGCGGAGGAGACCGGCGACGACACCCTGGCGGGGCGTCTGGTCGCCATGGTGCAGATCGTGAATGACGGCACCGGTGACCAGACCGTCGACCTCAGCAGCATTCGCGTGGCGGGAGCGGCCGACAGCAGCCCGGACAAGACTCCCGCGCTGGTCCCCCATATCATGGAGGTGACCGGCGATAAGGCGCCGGCACCGGGGACGACGACCGTGACCCTCGCCCGCGGCGAGCGGGTGACCGCCACCCTGGGTTACGACCTGAAGATGATCGACGGCATCGCCAGCCGGAACATGCAGCTAACCCTGGTGAACGCGGCCGGCGGCACCGAGACGGCGTTGCGCATCAAAATCACCATCACCGTCGACTGCAGTCACCGCCCGTGTAAGTGGACGATCACGATCAGTTTCTAGTCTTCGGCAGCCCCGCCGCCACGGAACGGAAGCCCGCCGGTCTTGCTCAAGCAGACCGGCGGGCTCCTGCCGTTTCACCCCGGCCACCAAAGCAACATAACGTGAGGATAGGGAGTTCGTACTGCCTGGTTGCCGCGAAAGAGGCGATCCGAAGTAAGGGGGCAAGCCGCCTTGAAGAACGCCCTGGTCCAGCTGGAGGACATTGGCCCTGGTGCGCCCTACGACACCCCGGAAAGCCTGCAGAACCTCCGGGTCATTGCCGATTTCCTGAAGTCGCAGAACGTCCCCTTCCGCGTTTCGCTCATTCCGCGCTTTGTTAATCCGACCTCCGGGTACGACAAGGCCGTCGACCAGACGTCCGACCCCTATATTCAGTCGTTCAACGCCACCATCGATTATCTGATCGCCCAGGGCGGTCAGGTCAACATGCAAGGCTTTACCCACCAGTTCGGCCAGGGCGTATCCGGCACGTACGAGTTTTTCACGCTGAACTGCACCGCCAACTGCGCCCCCGACGACCCCATTCCGGCCTGTTCGGACCGGACCACCTTCATTAACTCCTACGCTTCCAGCCGCATGGGACCCGGCTTTGCCACCACCAAAGGCGGTGGCTTCACCCCGCTCTCCTTCACCACCCCGGGCCACGCGGCGTCGGACACGCAGCGCTGCATTATCGAGTCCTGGGCCGGGGTGTTTGACGAAGAAGACCCCCAGAACAACGTCAAGCGCACCATTACCATCCGCGACACCGACGCGCCTTTCTACCGGGGCGTTGTCTACCTGCCCACGGACCTGGGCTTCGTGCATGGCGCGGACCCGCAGGGCAGCGTCAACCGCATCTGCGCAGAGGTCCAGACTTTGGCCGACGGCGACCTGGCCGGGGTTTTCTTTCACCCGTTTCTCGATTTCCCGTTTATCAGTGGTTCGACCTACGCCAGCAACTCCTACCTGCACCAGATCATCGCCTGCATCAAGAACGCCGGGTTCACGTTCCAGACGGTGGGGCATCTGGTCAGCTTTTCGCCTTCCTCCCGGGCCACATCGTTTTTCCCCGGCGCCGGCACCCGAGTTTTCGCCGCCGACATGACCGGCGACGGCAAGGCGGATCTGCTGGTTTATGAGCCGGACAAGGGCAACTGGCACTTCGTGATCGTCGGGCTGCCGTTCCCGGCCCGGCAGTTTCCGCTCATGTCCCTGAACACGGTGCTGACCAACTGGGCCAAAGGCACCTTCTGGGTGCCGCTGATCGGCGATGTCGACGGGGATGGTTTGGACGACGTGGTGGTCTACAACCCCGCGGCGGGCACCTGGCAGGTGTCCATTAGCAACGGCGCCCAACTGAATCCCAGCCCGGGGCCGGGCAATTTTCTCTGGCTCCAGAACTTCGGCGTGGGTTCGTTTTGGGTGCCGTTCGTGGGCGACTTCAACGGCGACGGCAAGGACGATGTCATGGTCTGGAATCCCCAGGCCGGCACCTGGGCGGTGGCGCTCAGCAACGGGTCTGAGTTCATTCCCAGCCCGGGCCCGACCGGCAACTTCACCTGGCTGCAAGGGTGGGCGGTGGGAACGTTCTGGGTCCCGCGCATCGGCGACTTTAACGGGGACGGCAAGGACGACATCGTCGTCCTGAATCCCAACGACGGCTCCTGGCAGGTCGCGCTCAGCACCGGGTCCCAGTTTGTCCCGAACGCGGGCGCGCACGGGAACTTCCTCTGGCTGGAGAACTTCGCGGCGGGCAGCAACTGGACGCCGCTGGTCGGCGATTTTAACGGCGACGGCAAAAGCGATGTGCTGGCGGTCGACGTGTCGGCCGGTAGCTGGCAGGTGGCGCTCAGCAGCGGGAGTCAGTTTCTTGTGACCCCGCCGCCGTTCTTCCCCTGGGCTGCCGACAGCGCCACGCAGCCTCTGGCTGCCGACTTCACCGGCGACGGGCGGACCGATATTTGCGCCCGGAACCCCATCCTCCGGGGCGGCACCGTCGATTTCGCCGTCTCATTCATCGGTCAATAGAACGCGAAAAATGAGGTGAGACTCCGTGGGTCAGGCCATGGTCACGCTGGCCGAGATCGGCCCCGGTGCCCCTTACAACACGGTCACCGCCCTCACGCAACTGCGGGCGATCGCCGACTTTCTGAACGCCCAGGGGATTCCCTTCAATATTTCCCTGATTCCCCGCTTCATCGATCCGGCATTGAGCTATGACAAATCAATCAGCCAGACCGCCGACCCGTTCATCCAGTTGTTTGACAGCACCATCAGCTATATGGTGTCGAAGGGCGGCCTGATCAACGTCCAGGGCTTCACCGACCAGTTCGGCACCACCGTCACCGCCGGCGGCTTCGAGTTCTCCTCCCTGGCGTGCCACATCAGTTGCCCGCCTAACGATCCCGTCGAAGCCTGCGTCGAACGACCTGTGTTCACCAATTCCTACGCCTATGGCCGCATGAATTCGGCGTTCACCGCCGTGGCCGCGGCCGGTCTTACGGCCAATTCCTTTGCCTCGCCCGACGCCAATATTTCGAACTCGCAGCGGTGCGTCCAGGAGGCCTGGGCCGGCCTCTTCGTAGAGGGCGACCCAGCCAACACCAGCAAGCGCACGGTCTCCATCCGGGATACGCAGACGCCTTTTTATCGCGGGGTGGTCTACGTCCCCACGCCGCTGGGGTCTGTCTCGGGGGCGAACCCGCAGGCGGATGTGAACCGCATTTGCCAGGCGATCTCCGGCTTCACCGGCCAGGATGTGGCCTCGTTCTTGTTTCAACCGTTCCTGGACTTTCCGTTCATCACGATTACGGCTTCCGGCGTGACCTACGCCACCAATTCCTATTTGCATCAGATCGTCACCTGCATGCAGAACGGCGGGTTCGTCTTCAAGCGCCCCGCGGACCTGGTCAACTTTGTGCCCAGTTCCCGGCAGACGAACTTCTTCCCCGGGACCGGGTTCAAGTTCTTCCCCGGCGATGTCAACGGCGACGGCAAGACCGATCTGATCGTCTGGGACCAGGCCGCCGGCAACTGGCACATCGCCGAAATGACGCTTCCCGGATTCCCCGTCCGGCAGACGGCAGCCGTCGGCGCCTACCCGGCGTTGGTCGGCTGGGGGCAGGGCAACGTCTGGAAGCCGCTGATCGGGGATTACAACGGGGACGGCTTCGACGACATTGCCGTGTTTAACGCCACCACCGGCTCCTGGCAGGTTTCGCTCAGCGACCGCGCCACGTTCACGCCCAGCCTGGGGCGGGGCGACTTTAACTGGCTGCTACCCTGGGCAGCAAGCTCCGCCTTCGTCGCCTTCAGCGGCGACTTCAACGGCGACGGCATCGACGACGTCATGGTCTGGAACCCCGCATTCGGCACCTGGCAGGTGGCACTCAGCACCGGGTCGCTGTTCGTGCCGAATCCCGGGGCGAACGGCAACTTCATCTGGCTCAACAACTTTGCGGTGGGCTCGTTCTGGAATCCGGTGATCGGCGACTTTAACGGCGACGGCATCGACGACATCGCCGTTCTGAACACGCACGATGGCACCTGGCAGGTCGCGCTCGGCACCGGATCCCAGTTCGTCCCGAACGCCGGGTCGAACGGCAACTTCCTTTGGGCCACCGGCCTGGGCGCCGGCGGGCTCTGGACGCCGCTGACCGGCGACTGGAACGGCGACGGCAAAACGGATATCGGCATCTTCCAGGCGGGCAACTGGCAAATGGCCAAGAGCACCGGCAGCCTGTTCGTGCCGGTGGGGCAGCCGTTCCTCCCCTGGGGGTCCGAGAGCGGGGTTCAGCCGTTCGTCGGCGACTGGAACGGGAACGGGAAGAGCGACATTATGGCCCGCAACCCGGCCCTGCTGGGCGGCACAATCGACTTCGCCTTCTCGCTGATCAGCTGACCGTTGCGGCCCGGTCCGGCCTCTCCCCCCGGGCAGGGGGTCAGCCCTGCCCTTTTCCGCTCTGCCATGCCGGCCGGTCCGACTTCGGGCGAAAATGGCGCGCCTTCCAGCCGGGCAGGTCCGAAGGGTACCTACCGGTGGCCTGACCCACGGCCTTACCCGGACCCTGACCCGTGGCCTGACCCGCGAGCCGCTCGTGAATGGCCGCCAGCGCCGCCTGCGCCCGGTGGTCCCAGGTATTCGCCCGGGCAAAGGCGATTCGCGCCGGCGCCTCCGCCGCCCCTTCCTGAAGGGCTTCGGCGATGGCCGCGATAAACTCGGCCGCGGTCCGGGCGACCCGCACGCCCGGAATGGCCGCCGCCCTGGGCAGGGCCGATGCCACCACCGGCTTGCCGGACGCCAGATATTCGTAGAGTTTGACCGGGTCCGCCCCGAAGGTCATGTCTGACATCCGGAACGGCAGCATCGCCACCGAGAACGCCCGCAGGTAATCGGGCAGCACGGCATACTCCCGGTGGTCGATGGCGTGAATGTTGGGTGCGGCCGGCAGCGCCTCATAGCGCGGCCCGAGCAGCACGAAAGACCATTCCGGGTGGGCGGCGGCGGCGGCGCCCACCCAGTCCAGTTGCACCCAGGAGGACAGCGCCCCGTAAAAGCCGATGATCGGACCGGTCACGTCCCGGAGCTCTTCCGGCAGCGGCCCCGGGTCCTGCGCCCGGGCAAAATGGGCGTAGTCGGCGGCGTTGGGAATCAGACAGGCCCGGGGATGGCGGTCCCGGCAGTAGGCCCACGTCGGCTCCGACACCGCAAAGACCACGTCGGCGGAAGCGATGCACTCATCGAGCCGACCGGCCCAGGAGCGGAACTCCTCGGTCGCCACATCAATGTAATCGAACACCCGGACCCCCGCCGGATACTGGCGGATTTTATCCAGCCAGGGCGGGAACGAGAGCCAGGTGACCAGCGGCGGCACCACCAGGGGCCTGGGGTCCTGGCGCACCGCCACGAACAGGTTCGGCTCCAGTTCGTAAAAACCAGCGGGCAGGTGGCTCGGCACCGGCGCATCGGCGCCAATGTGGAAAATCGCCCGGCAGCCCTGGCGGGCAAAGGCCCGCATCAGTTGCTGGGGCCGCTGGAACAGGTGGGCCCAATCGATGGGCGACTCGTACAGCACGGTAAGCAACGGTCCGCCCCCTTTCGCCCATTCCTATGAACAGCGCCCGGCTGCGGTCACAGACCGGGCGGGCGGCCCTCAGTAAACTTGTGCGATGAGTTCGGCCCATTGCCGTTCCCAGCGCTCCTTGGCGAAGGCTTTGGCCGTAAGGGCCGCGGTCTCGCCCAGTTGCCGGCGCAGTGCGCCGTCTTCAATCAGTTCGCAGAGCGCCGCGAAAATCGATTCATCGTCGGTGTTCGTCAGCCGGCCGTTGTACCGGTCGAGAATCAGGTCGGTCAGCCCGCCCACAACGGTGGCCAGCACCGCTTTCCCGGTCGACATCCCCTCCAGGCAGGAGAGCGACGTCCCTTCGGACATTTGCGAGGGGCAAATCACGATATCAGATTCCCAGTAGGCCGCGGAGATCTCATCGAAGCTGTATGTCCGGTAGTCGATGCGCGCCCGGTCCGGCTGCGCCGCCACCCACGCCACGAACTGCTGCCAGAGATGCTCGTTGTTCCGGTCTACGGCGAACTTGAACTTTACCTGCGGGTACTTTTGCAGCACCCGGGGGACCAGCCGGTAGCAGACCTCGATGCCGCGGGTGAAGTCGATGCGGCGGGGGTAGAGAATGGTGATCGCGTTGGGGTCGCCGCTCTTCGCCCGGGGCGAGAACCGGCCGGTGTCGATGTAGTTGGGAATGTACCGGAGCTTACCCTGGACTTCCGCCGGGATCGTGGCCCGGCACCAGTTGATAAAGGCCGTGTCCACCGAAACCAGGAACCGGCTCTGCTGGAGCGCCGGCTTCACCACCCGCTTGATCTCGTCGGTGATCCATTCGCTGTATGTCGGGTGATCCCACCAGATGCCATGGCAGATGCTGATTCCCGGGCACTTATACGACTGCTGCTGCCCGATCCAGCCGTACAGCACTTTGTCGCCGGCAAGCCGGTCGAACGCGGCAATGTCGGTCCCGGTGCTGGTGACGGGCACGCCCCGCACCGGAAAGCCGAAGTAGTCGGAAGTCCAGGGGCCGGACGTGCTGTTTTGCAGAAAGTCGACTTCGTAGCCCATGCTTTTCATGAGCAAGGCCAGGTCACGCAGGTAGCGCTCCAACCCGCCGATGATCGGCCGGGTGCCGTCGGTCGACAGCAGCGTTACCGTGTAAATCGTCACTTTCCCCGGCACGCCTACTCCTCCCATTTCATCAGGTGCGGGTTCGGGTCCAGAATCGACTGGTACTGCGCGAGCACCCCGTATTGACCGTGCGGGTCGGCGGCCAGGTACCGCTCGTACTTGGACCGGTGCTCCGCCGGATTGGCCCAGCCGTAATGCTTGAGCCGGATGGGGCTGTTGGCCACCCGGTGGGTCGCCCGGACATTGCCGGGAATCCGGCCGCAGTGAATGGGCGTTTCCCGCCAGACCGGCGCCACCGGCAGCGGCCGCAGCAGGTAGACGCCGTAGTGGTGGTGCGCGCACCACTGCGGGTCGTCCCGGTAGTACGCCTTGCTGCCCCAGAAGTCGTACAGACGGAAAGCCCAGGCGTCCACATCCGGCATCGCCATAAGCGTGCGGACTTCCCGCTTCATCCGGTCTTCGAAGACCTCATCGGCGTCCAGGGCCAGAATCCAGTCGGGGTGGCTTGCCAGCGCCTCGTCCCAACAGAACTTCCGCAGGGCCGCTTCGTCGTGAAAGCCGGAAGCCGCACGCCGGATGACGTTCGCTTTGGCGTACGACTCACAAATTACGGGCGTCGCATCGCCGCTGGCGTCATCGACGATGAGCAGTTCGTCGACATACTGGTTCAGGTCATCCAGGACTTCACGCAGGTACCGGCCGGCCTCGTTCCGGACCAGCATGAGGGCGGTGAGCTTCACGCGCGCTCACCGCCTTTTCATGAGCACATACGGGTAAGCCCCTGCGGACGCCAGCGTCCGGATATCGGCCCCCTCCGGCTCCCCTTCGTCGGAGAGCGTGAAGAACGCCATCTTCCGGCTGGCCTGCAGGTCCCCCAACAGCGCGGCGAACGGCTCCCAGTCGGACTGCAGCATCCCCTTGTTCAACTCGAACACCACACTCTCCACGCGGCCGGCGTCCAACAACTCCCGCATGCCCAGGAACGCGTGGTATTCGCCGCCTTCGATATCCATTTTGATGAGATCGACCTGCCCCACGGACCCCGCATGCACGTCCAGCGGTTCGGCTTCCACTTCGATCCGGCGGATCTCGTCGACGTAATGCCGATGGTAGCCGGGACCGTGCTCGTGGATGGAGGAGTTGCCCAGAAAGCGGCTGGTCTCGTAGAACGGGACCGGCATCCGCTCGGAATAGGCCGCTTTGCGGCAGACGGCAACCCGGTCGTGCACATAGTTGATCGAGAGATTATCCATGAGCAGCGGATAGACGCCGGGGTGTGGTTCGTAGGCGATTACCCGGCCGCCCGGGCCAACCAGGAACCCGAGCAGCACCGTATAGTAGCCCAGGTTCGCCCCCACGTCGAAGACGGTCGCCCCAGTCCTCACGTTCTTACGCAGGTACTGGGTGAGCGGGTACTCGATCGCGCCGTTCAAAATCAAGTCCGGCGAAAGACTCAGGTCGTTTGACGGCACAATCAGCTTCCCGCCGAAAATCGGCGCCACCAGCACCCGCTGGTTCCCGATGTATGTCCCTTTCACGCCGGATCAACTCCTTACAACGCCGCGCACTTGTAAGGGTCTATGTCGGCCGCGGGAGGGGAATGCCCGGATGGCGCGGGCGAAAAACTCGCTACCGTGTCAGGGCCCTTTGCGCCACGGGGGGCGCTGAGCCGGGGGCACGCCGGTCTTGTCCCGCGCCTCTGCGCGCCTGCGGATGGACTCAATCCACAGCTTGTGCCTGGTCGGCTGGTCCGACCGGGACTGCCCGGGTGGAGCGGCCCGTCTGGCTGACCCGGAAGCGGGCAGCAGGCGCGCCTGCCGGAGTTTCTCCGTGAACTCGGCTGCCCGGTGGAGGTAGGTGTGGCGGGTGTACACCTCCCGCTGTCCCTCGGCGGCGATGTGCGCCCGCTCCTGGGGATGGCTCAGGTAGTAGTCCACCAATGAAATCGTCTCCGCCGGCGAGCGGGAGCAGACCAGGTGCTGCCCGTGCGTAAAGTGCCGGCTGAGGGCCGGCGTGCACGGGGCCAGGTAGAACGCCCGGCAGCCCAGGATTTCAAAGCCCTTGCAGCTCAGGTGGCCGCCCGGCGAATCCACCCACTCCACCCCCAGGACAATTTTCGCCGCGGTATAGGCGCGCACCGAAAAGTAAAGATCCGTCGGGCCGCCGAGCAACTGCGGCGGAATGCCGAGGGCCGGGTGGTCCCAGTGGGCACCCCAGATTTTGATGTCGTAACCGCCCCGCACCAGCGGCAGGACCAGATTATCCAGGCACCTGGCCCGGAACCGCAGCCGGTCTTCCTTGCCGGCGAACAGCGGACTGTGAACCTGGTTATGGGAGACCAGCGCAATATCGTGGCCGATGGCCGGGTCCGCCCCGTACTGGTGATGATGCAGGCGCGGGTTGCAGGCGAACTCCAGGGTGTCGGCCCGGATTCCCCGCTCCTGGTACCAGGGGACGCATTCCGGAGCGGTCGTGAAGACGAAGTCGGCGTGCCGGGCGTGGTAGAGCGACCAGTCCGCGAAAAACGGCGAGTCCTCCACCGCCCAGTAAACATGCGGGACGCCCTTCTCTCGCAGAACCGGCCAGAGCGCTTCCGTGTCAAAGACCTGGTGGGCAACGCCCGCGGTCACGACAATATCCGGCCGGACGCGGTCGATGGCCGCGTTCATGAACGCCGCCGGATTCGGCTGGCCGGCGGGATTTACGTTGCGGACATCGTGCCCGTATGCCGCCAGGCCTTCCATGAGCCCTTCCACAAAAAAGGGATGGTCGGCCCGAAAGTTGAGAATGCGCATGGCCACCCCTACCGCCCTCTCCCCGGTTTTTGCGACGGCCGCCAGACGGCTCTGCTGCGCTGTTGCTGTTCCTTGGCCTGTTCGAGCCAGCGCTTGTGCCTGGTCGGCGGCGGGGGCGCAGCCGCAACGGGATTCGCAGGCGCGCCGGGGTCCGCAGACGCTGGAACGTCCAGGCCGTAATAGGCCCGGGCTTTGGCCAGCACGGGTTCGGTGTACATGGGCGCGTCCGACCCGGCGCTCATATTCGCGCCATGCCAGCGGTAGCGAATCAGCGGCTCGGCCAGATGCCCGAACCGGTAGTCCCGGGCGAGCCGCAGCCACATGTCCCAGTCATGGGCCTGGGGCAGCTGCTCGTCGAACAGCCCGGCGTGGTCGAAACAGACCCGGCGGACCAGCGTGGTCGAGCCGTTGATGCAGCAGCCCTGGAACAACTGGGCAATCAGTGCTTCCTGCGTGGCGAAGTGCGGGTGCCGGATGGTCGCGGTAATCGTGCCCGCGCCGTCGATCATGTGCCAGTCGGTGTAAATCACCGCACAGTGCGGATTCGCCACCGCAAATTCCAACTGGCGCTCCAGCTTCTGCGGCTCCCAGAAGTCGTCCGCGCTGAGCCAGGCCACCCACTCCCCCCCCGCCAGGCGAATGCCGGCGTTCAGCGCCGAAGAGGTGCCGCCGTTCGGCTTGCGCACAGCCCGGATCGCGGTCCCGTAGCCGGCCAGAATCGCCGGCGTCCGATCGGTAGAGCCGTCGTCCACCACAATGACTTCCCGGCTTTGAAAGGTTTGGCCCAGGGCGCTGTCGACTGCCTGCGCCAGGTAGGTCTCATGGTTATACGTGGGGATGATGACGCTGACACGCGGCTCCAAGCTTCCCCCTCCTTCCGGGCTGGGTCCGAATTCAGGTTATGGTATGCAGGCCGCACTTCACGGCGTGCCGAGCGGCCGAAGTCACCCGGCTGCGGGAGATGACATAAGCTGGAGACGACAAGGAACGGGAGGGGATTCCCGTGCGGGTTTGCGTCGTTGGGGTGGGTAATATCGGACTCAACCTGCTGCTCGCCCTGCGTCGCTCCGGTGTGGAGGCGGTCGGGGTCGAGGTCAGCCGGCGCCGCCGGGCAGAGCTTGCGGAACGGCAGGTGCCTGGAGTACACGACCGGCCGGAGGCGGCCGGCGATATCGACACCTGGATTTTCGCCACGTCCACCGGGCCGAACCTCAGCCACCTCATGAGCGCCGTCTCGGCGGTGGCGCCGCGCCCGGGGGCGCTGCTGTCCGTGGAATCCACGCTGCCGGCCGGTACCATGGCGATGCTGGGGGAGCACTTTCGGCAGCGCGGGTTCCAGCCCGGCCGCGACCTCTACCTGGTCCATCTCCCGCACCGGATTCTGTTTGGCGTGGAGGAATCCGTCTTCGACGCGGCCCGGGTAATTGCCGGCCTGACGCCCGAGTGCCTGCAGCAGGGCATCGCCTTTTACGGTCCGCTCATTTCCAACCTCTTTCCCGTGGCCGACGTCCGCATTGCCGAACTGAGCAAAATTGTCGAAAACACCCTGCGCTTCGTGGAGGTCGCCTGCGCGGAGGAACTGTTCCGGTACTGCCAGACGGAGGGACTCGATTTTCACCAGTTGCGGGCTGCGGTCAACACCAAAGGGAATGTCCGCCTGCTGGACGTGGACTACGGCATCGGCGGCGAGTGCCTGCCGAAAGATATCCGCTTCCTCCAGGCAGCGCTGGACTCGCCTCTGCTGGCGGGCGCCATGGCGGCCGACGACCGCTACCAGGCCATGCTCAGGGCCGCCGCCGGCTGTGCCGGACGAGTGCTGATCCACGGGATTACCTACAAGCCGGGCTACCCGGACGTGAAGTTCAGCATGGCGGTGGAACTCGCCCGGGCGCTCCAGGCTGAGGGGAAGCAGGTGTTCGTCTACGACCTCCTCCTGACCCCGGACCAGGTGGCCGAACTGGGTTTTGCCTGGGGGGACCCGGACGGCGCCTACGACCTGGTCTACCGCCGGCCCATGCAAATGTCCGCTCCGGAGCGGGGCGGCAACAAGGAGGAGAGCCATGTCGAGGATTCTGGTCACGGGCAGCAGGGGCACCCTGGGCAAGGATCTGGTCGCGAAGCTGACCGCTAACGGCCACGAAGTGTGGCAGTTAGATATTCAGCACCAGGGCGACCCGCAGTACTTCCGGGCCGATGTGGGCAGTTACCGGCAACTGGAGGCGGCGTTCGAGCAACCCTACGACTTTGTGTACCACCTGGCGGCCGAATTCGGGCGGCTGAACGGGGAGGAGTACTACGACACGCTCTGGCGCACCAACGTGGTCGGAACCCGCAACATCCTGGAGTTGCAGCGGAAAAAAGGGTTTCGCCTGATCTTCGCCAGTTCGTCGGAGATTTACGGCGAAACCCAGGCGGACTTGCTGGACGAAGACCTCCCCCTCCGCCGGCCGATCATCCAACACAATGACTATGCGCTGACCAAGTGGGTCAACGAAGTCCAGATCATGAATTTCGAGCGCCGGCATGAACTCCCGATTGTGCGCCTGCGCTTTTTCAATGCCTACGGGCCGGGGGAGCGATATCATAACTACCGCAGCGTCGTCTGCCTCATGGCTTACCGCGCCCTGCACAACCTGCCCTGGACGGTATTCGAAGGCTATACCCGCACCTTTATGTACATGGATGACTTCATTCCCACGCTGGCGCGGGTCTGCGAACGGTTCAAGCCGGGCGAGGTCTACAACATCGGGGGGACGGACTACCGGAGCGTGCAGGAACTGAGCGACCTGGTGCTGCAGCATACCGATGCAGACCCGGGGCTGGTCACCTGCCTGCCGGAAGACAAGCACAACACGGTCAGCAAGCGACCGGACATCAGCAAGGCCGCCCGGGACCTGGGGCACAACCCCACGGTGACGCTGGAGGAAGGCGTGCCCAGGACCATCGCCTGGATGCGGGAAGAGTACCCGGTGGAATCGTGAGTACCCAAAGCAGAGGGGGCAGCATCCTGGAGATGCTGCCCCCCGTTTCGGTCTCCGCAAGTTACCGGCCACGATGGAGCCCCAACTGGGGAAGGGCGGCGGCGTGCCGAGCCCGAGGAAGCCGAGGCCGGACTCAGCCAGAATGGCCCTGAATTGGAGCGCCTAGCAGCCCCGGCCCTCCGGCCCTTCGAACACGAGGGCCAGCGTGCCCGGCCCCACGTGGGAGCCGATGGTCGGGCTGACGTGCACCCGGTAAATCTCCGTGACCCCGTACTGCGTCCGCAGCCGCTCCTCCGTCCGCTCCGCCTCCGGCAGGTACGCCGCACCGGCGTAGCAGACGCCCACCCGGTGGCCGCGGGGGTCGGGGGCCAGCCGCTCCAGTTCTTCGAACAGCCGGTTCAGCGACCGCTTGCGGCCCCGCACCTTGTCCATGGGAATCAGCCGGCCTGCCATGTCGATGAAAAGCACCGGCTTTATGTCCAGCACACCGGCCGCCAGCGCCGCGATGTTGGTAATGCGGCCGCTCCGGCGGGCGAACTCCAACGTGTCGATCGTAAAGGCGTGGCAGATGCGGGTCCGGTACGCTTCAATGTCGGCGGCGATGGCTCGGGCGCTCTGCCCGGCCTCCGCCAGTTCGGCGGCCCGCAGGACTTGCAGCCCGATGCCGGCCGAGGCGGCCAGGCTGTCCACCACCTGCACCCGCCCTTCGAACTCGGCCGCAACCGTGACGGCGTTTTGCACCGAAGCGCTCAACCCGGAGCTGAGGCTGATGTACACGGCCTCGCCGCCGTCCGCAACCGCCTCCTGGAAGTACTGCAGATACGACGCCGGGGTGATCTGGGAGGTGGTGGGCACCGTCCGCTCCTGCACCAGCCGCTCGTAGAACGCGTCTTTCGTAATGTCGTAGACGTCGCGCAGGGATTCGTTCCCGAAGGTGATCATCATGGGGATCCGGGCGATCTGATAGCGCTCGAACAACTCCTCCGGCAGATCGCAGCAACTATCGCACAGCACCCGGACTCTCGCCGCCGTCATTTACCCATCTCCTTATCGGAGGTGACCCTCCAGGAGATTATGTTCTCTAATTTAGATATTCCACCTGCACAGAATCATCTGCCGCCGTCCGCAAGCAGAGCGGGCGCTTCCGCCAGCGGCACCACCCGGGTCTCGCCGGTCCGACGCACCCTGAGTTCCGCCCCGCCCGCCGCCAGCGACCGACTGCTGACCGTGATGCGGACCGGCATGCCCAACAGGTCGGCGTCCTTGAACTTGATGCCTGCGCTCAGGTCCCGGTCGTCGTACAGCACCCGGTCCGGACCAGCAGCCGGTGACTGGGCAACTCGGCCTCCGCGGGCGCCTGCTTCTGGGTCTTCAGCAATAGTTCGGACATGCGCATGGTGGACCCACCTCCTGACAAAAGATGCGAAAACCAGATCCGAACAATTCTTATCAAATCTGAGCTAATGTTCGCTTGCCTTTGGCGCGGGAAGCGTTTAGTATATCTTTTCGGTGCGCATTAGTACCATCTACGATATAAAGAGGTCGGAACATCATGCGTTATGATGTCATTATTGTGGGCGGCGGGCCTGCCGGTATTTTTGCCGCCTACGAACTCACCCGCCTGAACCCGCGCCTGAAGGTCCTGCTAGTCGACAAAGGACATGACATCGATCGCCGGACCTGCCCCATTTTGGAGGGGAAAACGCCCAAGTGCCCACCGGCCACCCGCCGGAAGGAGTTTGCCGGCTGTATGCCGGCCTGCTCCATTACCGCGGGCTGGGGCGGGTCCGGCGCGTACAGCGACGGAAAATTCAACTTGACCACAGAGTTCGGCGGCTGGATGCAGGAGTACCTGCCGCCGTCCAAAGTCCTGGAACTGATCGAGCACGTCGATCGGATCAATCTGGAGCATGGGGCGACCACGAGCATTACGGACCCGACGACCCATGCCGTGGCCGCCATCGAACGCAAGGCCATTGCCGTGGGCCTCAAACTGCTCAAGGCCCGCCTCCGCCACCTGGGGACGGAAGAGAACCTGCGTATCCTGGCCAACCTCTTTCACACCCTGACGTCCAGGCTGGAGATTCGGTTCCGGACCACGGCGGAGGACATTTTGGTGCACGACGGGGCCGTCGCCGGGGTTCGCCTGGCCGGCGGCGAGGAACTGCAGGCCGGCCGGGTGATTATTGCCCCCGGGCGGGACGGCTCCGAGTGGCTGGGGACCATCCTCAAGCGGCGGAAAGTGACCCTGATGAACAACCAGGTTGACATTGGCGTCCGGGTAGAGACGTCGAATATCGTCATGCAGGAGTTAAACGAGCACCTGTATGAAGCCAAGTTCATTTTCAACTCGTCGCTCGGCACCCGGGTCCGCACATTCTGTACGAACCCCAGCGGCCATGTGGTGATCGAAAACCACTCCGGCGTCATGACGGCCAACGGCCATTCCTACATGGACCCGGCGCTGGGCAGCCAGAATACCAACTTTGCCCTGCTGGTGTCGCACGCGTTCGATGTGCCGTTTGACAGGCCGAACGAATATGCCAAGGAGATCAGCCGGCGGGCCAACGACCTCTCGGGCGGGTCGATCATCGTGCAAAGGTACGGCGATATCCTGAAGGGTCGCCGCTCCACGGAGAAGCGCATCCGGGAGAGCTTTGTCGAGCCGACGCTCAAGGAAGCCGTGCCCGGCGACCTGGGGCTCGCCTTGCCGTACAACACCATGAAATCCCTGATCGAAATGATGGAAACCCTGGACCAGGTGACACCGGGCATCGCCTCCGAGCACACGCTCTTTTACGGCGTGGAGGCCAAGTTCTACAGCGCCCGGCCGCGACTCACCGATCACTTCGAAACGGAGATTCCCGGCCTGTTCACCATCGGCGACGGCGCCGGGCTCACCCGCGGGCTGGCCCAGGCGTCGGCGGCCGGCGTGCACGTGGCCCGGTATGTCGCCGGCACCCTCGGGTAGTAGCCGTACAAGCCATGAAAAAAGCGAGCCTCGCACGTGCGAGGCTCGCTTTTTTGCGTTGGGTTACGGGGTCTTCGTCTGCGCCTTGGCGGCTTCGGCCTGGAAGTAAGCCAACCGCTCCTGAGCCTGGGCCAGCCGGCTGGCGATAAACGCCTGGTTGCCGGCGTCGGCAGCCGTCGCCTTGGTGAAGAAGTCCACGTCGTACTGGGCCATGGCGATTTCAGCCTTGAGCCAGTCGGCGGGCAGGGCCTTCACAACGGGCAGGCGACCTTCGGCCCAGTTCACCTGAATGGTCTGCCACTCGATGCGAACGGTGAGCAACTGCTTCGAGGCATCGTCCTTGGCAGCGGCCAACAGGGTCTGCAGGTTGGTCAGGAACGCCTTGTTCTGGGTAACCATGGCGTCGGCCGTGGTCGCCATAACGGCCGGGTCAAAGTTCTGGCCGGCGGCGCCGCAGTAGCCGAAGCCGTTGTCAAAGCTGCCCAGCTGACCGGGGCCGAAGCCGGCGCCACGTCCGCCGCCCATCATGCCGGGGCCGTAGCCGGCGCCGCGGCCGCCGCCCATCATGCCAGGGCCGTAGCCGTAGCCGGAGGTTCCCTGTGCGCCGATCGCGTTACCCCGAGCGCCGGGGCCGTAGCCGTATCCACCCGCCACACCGTAGCCGCCGGTGCCACCGCGGGGTCCATAGGCCTGAGCCACGGCCACGACCGCCACCATCAGGCTTACCGCCACCGCCAGAATCACGAGAATACGCTTCATCAATAATCCCTCCATGTGCCGGAAATGTTCTGACCACGATTTTACTTTATCGAACCGATGTCTCGGACATTTGAAGCCCATGTGGAGATTTCGTGGATTCACACAGCGTGGTAAGCTAGGCTTAAAGTCACTTACAAGGGAGCAACGCGTTGCCATGAAGCAGCCGGCCATCCTCGTCGTTGATGATGAACCACGCATGCGCGATTTGATCCGCCTCTACCTCCAGTCCGATTTTGCGGTGGCCGAAGCCGAAGACGGCCTGGCGGCGCTCAGGCACTTTAACCACGAAGAGCCCGACCTGATCCTCCTGGACGTGATGATGCCCGGTCTGGACGGCTGGGCCGTGCTGGCGCGCATCCGGGAGCAGTCAAGCGTGCCGGTGATCATGCTGACGGCCCGGGCCGACGTGCCCGACCGGGTCCAGGGACTCCGGATGGGCGCCGACGACTACATGCCCAAGCCGTTCGACGGGCGGGAACTGGCGGCCCGCATCCACGCCGTGCTGCGCCGGACGGCGGGTGCCCCGCAGCCGCTGGCGGTCATCCGGCGGGGGGCACTGGAACTGCACCCGTCGGAACACCGGGCGACCTGCCGGGGCAAGGTGCTGCCGCTCACGCCCAGGGAGTTTGACCTGCTCACCCTGCTGGCCGCCCACCCCGGTCAGGCCTTCCCGCGGGAGCGCCTGCTGGACCGCATCTGGGGCGCCGATTTCGGGGGCGACAGCCGCACGGTGGACAGCCACGTGAAGAACCTGCGGGAAAAGCTGGGGGACGGTGCCGCCATGATCGAAACGGTCTGGGGCGTCGGCTACCGGTTCGCGGAGGTGCCCGATGCCAAGCCGTAGCATCGTCATCAAGCTCTGGCTGGCGTTCAGCGCCCTGATTCTGGTGGTGATGATTCCGCTGCAGTTCGCCCTGAGCCGGCAGCTGAACGATTTTTACGCCCAGCAGGTGACCGAGCCGCTGCTGTACCACAGCCAGCAGCTGGCCGACGTGCTCGCCGTAGACCCGACCCTGATCAGCATGGCCCCGGCCATGGGGCAGATGGTAGGCGGCGAAGTGATCGTGCTGAACCGGGCCGGCGCCCCGATGGCGTTTCTGGGCGCCAGCAAGGCCGAACCGCCTGCCCGGGCCACGACGGCCGCCCTCGCCGGCTCCACGTTCGCCGGCCAGGTGATTCTGAAGGACAACCGGACGGTGATCGTCACGGCGGTGCCGATTCCCGGGCAGGGCGGCGCCGTGCTGCTGTTGGCGCCGGTGGAGCCGGTGCAGCATTCGCTCACCGTCGCCCGCCGGTACCTCTGGCTGGCCGGTGCCGCCGCGCTGCTGTTGGGCACCGGCCTGGGCCTGATGCTGGCCCGCCGCCTGCTCCACCCGGTGATCAGCATCGAGCAGGCCACGCGCGCCATCGCCCGGGGCGATTTTTCCGCCCGGGTGGCTGTGGAGACCGGCGACGAGTTCGGCCAGCTGGCGGTCGCCGTCAACCAGATGTCCACGCAACTGGAAGACTACGAGCACCGGCGGCGGGAGTTTCTCGCCAACGTGGCCCACGAGCTGCGGACCCCCCTCTCCTACATCCGCGGCTACACCCAGGCCCTGGGTGAAGGGCTGGTAACCGCCCCCGAAGAGCGGGAGCGCATTCAGCACATCGTCCAGGAAGAGGCGGTGCGGGTGGGCCGGCTGGTTGACGACCTGATGGACCTGGCACAAATGGAAGAAGGGCAGATGGGTTTCGCCATCGCCCCCCTGGACCTGCTCCTGCCGGTGGAGCAGGCGGCCGCCACCGTCCGGCCCCAGGCGGAGGCCAAAGGCGTCCGGCTCGACGTAAGCCTGGCGCCGGACCTGCCGGCCATTGCCGCCGACGGCGGCCGGATTCAGCAGGTGGTCTTCAACCTGCTGGACAACGCGCTCCGGCACACGCCGGCGGGCGGCCAAATCACCGTGGCCGCCCGGACGGATGACGGCTTCGTAACCGTCCGGGTGGCCGATACCGGCTCGGGCATCGACCCCGACCAGCTGCCGCTGATTTTCGAGCGCTTCCACAAGCGGCACAGCAGCGGTCGGGGCCTGGGGCTGGCCGTGGTCCGCTCCATCGTCCGGGCGCATGGCGGTGAGGTGGGCGTGGAGAGCAAGCCGGGTCAGGGTTCGACGTTCTGGTTCCGGTTGCCGGTGCAGCGGTAGGGCAATCCACGCCTCTATGGGTCCCAACCGTCAGGTTCTGCCCAGTGGCAACTCTGGCGCCGCTACCTGGTTACTCTGAGGGGCTCCCGGACAGGGGTCATGTCTCCACGCGTTCTCCACACAGATTCCACCCCGTCGCCAACGGTCGTTCAGTCTGTTTTCAGGTACACATCGTACCATAACATTCAGGTTTTCCTGGAATCATGCGCCTGTATTGACCTGCCTTGCCATTTTCGCTTACGATTAGCGTCACACGAATTCGTGACTGGAGGCGTACACCGTTGAGCCGCTCGCAGCAAGATCTCACCACGTTACGGTCCCTCGACCGCACAGTCGTCAACATGCTTCTGCCTCTGATGGCCGCGGTTCTTCTCCTGGCTCCGTTTGTCTGGGCCGGCTGGTTGTCGGTTTCGTGGGCCCAGTACGGCCTGCTGGTACTGAGCACCGTCGGGCTGCTGGGCATTCCGTGCGTTGCCTTCTTTGTCGGCGCCCCGTCCAAGTTCGTGCGGTACCTGGTCGCTGTCACAGTGGCGCTGCTGATGCTGGCGGTCTCGCACTTGCTGCCGAACGCAGCGACGGAAATCTGGGCCGGCTTTGCGCTGCCGGTGGCAATCACAACCCTCTATGCGGATTTGGCCCTCTCCGTCACCAGCGCCGTCCTCTCCGGCGGGTTCGTGACACTCTCCACATGGCTCGCCTTCAGCGGTTCCCCTGCCGGTGCGCCGGCCGGGGCACCCGCCGATGCTGCGGGTGCCGGTCCAGGGTTCAGCTGGGTATCCATGGTTGGGTATCGGGTTGCGATCATGGCGATCATCGGCCTGGTGCTGGTCCGTGTCGCCATGAAATTCGCCCAGCTCCTGCGCGAAAATGCCGAGGCCAGCGCGGCCCAGACCGCACAGATGCGACGGCTGGATGGCATTCTCAAGCAGGTGGCGACATCGGCCGAAACGTTGACGGGATCCGCCACCGGTCTGGACCAGGGCGCCAGGGAAGCCGACACCCTGCTGGGCGGCACATTCAAGGCGCTGATCAGCCAAGTTGACCGGGGCTGGAACGACCAGACCAACCTGCTCAGGGAAGTGTCGGAGGCGACCGAACAGCAGATGGCGGCCATTCGCCAGATCGCCGCCGGGGCGGAGGACCAGAGCCGGGCTGCCGCACACAGCAGCGAGGCGACCCGGGAGATTACCGTGGCGCTGAGCGCCATGGCAGAGTTTGCGGACAGCGTCAGCCAGGCTTCTGCGGAAGCCCACCAGCGGGCGTCCCGGGGCGCCGAGGCGGTGACGAAGTCGCTGGCGGGCATGAACGAGCTTGGCAGCACCATCGGCAGGGTTTCAACGGCAGTTGACGAGCTTGGCCAACACTCGGCTCAGATCGGTGAAATCGTCGGCACCATTACGGCCATCGCCGATCAGACAAACCTGCTGGCCCTGAACGCTGCCATCGAGGCGGCCCGTGCGGGCGAACAGGGGCGGGGCTTTGCGGTTGTCGCCGACGAGGTGCGCCGGCTGGCGGAACGATCCGCCGCATCCACACGGGAAATCGGCGACCTGCTGGGCAAAATCCAGGCGGCCACCGCGGCCTGCGTCGCCGGGATGGCGGAAGCCAGCAATCAGGCGGTGCAAGGGTCTGCCCTCTCCAACGAGGCCGGTGATGCCCTGACCTCGATTGAACAGGCTGTAGACCAGACGGTCACGCAGGTGCAGGAGATCCACAGCCGCATTCAGGCCGTGGTGAAGACCAGTGGCCGCATGGAAGATGCCATCAACCAGATGGCTGCGGTGAGCGAAGAGAACACGGCGGCTACGGAGGAGATGTCGGCAGCCTCCGGCCAGGTGGCTGCATCGATCCACTCGGTGGAGGCGGTCGCCCGCCAGGGTCTGGCGGCAGTGGAACAGGTCCGCACCGACCTGGGCCGCCTGACTGTTGTGGTGAGCAATACGGCCAGGGCGTCACGGGATCTATCGACCCTGGCCGACGCGATGGAAGCCACGCTCCAGACCGGCGCCTGATCGAGCAGGGGGCGGTTCTTCATGGGTGCTACCTGAAGCGCTTTGTGAGCGCATCCCACTCGGCCTTGAATCACTTATAGGTAGATTTCGGGTTCAAGCGCCTGGCACATGGCCGCCTTTCCACCCCCTCCTCGCCCGGTGTACCCAGGATGTCCGAAAGTCCCCGAAAGTCACCGAACCACACATTTTTCCGGATAATTTCACCCAGGATCCCATTTCTCGATTTATTTTCACCGCGGAAAACCCGGCCGGCCGCCGTTGCCCCCGACTCCACCGAACCCCGAATCGCCCGCCAGGCCTGGTCCCGGCGGGTTCTCCTTTATGCGTGAACCCGGGTTGACACTCCCTCACCCGGCTCCGCCGGAGTTCTCCCGAAAGTCCCGGAAAGTCCCCGGAGACCACAGAACTCGTCCGCCGACGCCGGAAGCTCCTCCGCCATGCCCCAACCCGCCCCAGCAAGTCAGCCCGCCTACGATTTACGTTTTTCCCAATATCTATTGGCAGCTATCGGCATTTGTATTATACTCTGAATAGATCATTATACTGACAACCGGTACATGAACGGAGGCAAGAGAAAATGACCGGGAAGAGCGTGGCGAGAGAGGGGCCTGAGTTACTGCACTTCGAGATCGTGACGGAGACCTACAGCTCGCCGACCCAGACTCGCCGCAAGGGCGCCGGTGCCACCATCGAGCGGAGCGGTTACGGCGAGACCAACACCAACGGCACCGGCGAGGTCGACAAACTCATCACCCCGCACGGTAATACGGAAGACCAATTTTCCATGAAGTTCGGCGCGAACCGGGCGAAGGGCCTGATCGCCGGATACATGGCCAAAGATGGCGAAGCGGGTGCCACCACCGTCAGGCGGAGCAAGAGCAAGAAGAGCATTCTGTTCCACATCGGCCACACCTTCGACAAGTATCCGACGCTCCGCCCGTCCGGTACGGTCTTCTGCACCCTGAAGGAGAGCAAGGACGCGAAGGGGGTCCCGTGTATCATCATCAACCTCCGGGGCGGCGTGGCCAAGTAGGGCCGTTCCACCTCTGGCCGGCCCTTTACGGCCGGGCCAGAATCAGCTTGACCAGGTCGCCCCGCACCGGCTCCACCCGCTCGATCGTCAGCCCCGCCAGCCGGGCGTTCTCGACCGTCCGCCGGTTGATGTGCGTGCCGATAACGGCCACGCTCAACGGGTCCAGCAGGTCCATGAGCCGGCCGAGGACCGGCCGGTCGAGCCGCACGTGCTCCAGCAGCAGCACCCGCCCGTCGGGCTTGCAGACCCGGCGGGCCTCCCGGAGCCCGAGCACCGGGTCCGGGACTGTGCAGAAGACGCAGGTGGCCAGCACGGTGTCGAAGCTGTGGTCCGGAAAGGTCAGTTGCTGGGCATCCATCTCCAGCAGCGTCAGGGGCACGCGGCAGGGCTTGCTGCGGGCCCGGGCCAGCATCGCCGGGCTGAAGTCGATGCCCACCAGCTCCGCTGTGACCGCGGGGTCATAAAGCCCCAGGTTCTTCCCCGTGCCGACGCCCAGCTCCAGCACCCGGCCTCGGGCCTGGCCAATCACCCGGAGCCGCCAGTCGTCGCGGACCATCTGGTCCATGGCGTCGTACACCAGCGCATTCCGGTTGTACTTGCGGCGGATCGATTCCGTCTTGCGCACGTCGATCATGGGTTTTCCCCCTATGCCTTCGGCCCCGGACCGGCCGCCGGCAGCGTGACCGTAAAGCAGGCGCCCTCGCCCGGCCGGGACGCCACGCTTACCTGGCCGCCATGGGCCTGCACCAGGCCCCGGACGATAGCCAGCCCCAGGCCGGTGCCGCCGGTGGCCCGGGAGCGGGACTTGTCCGCCCGGTAGAACCGGTCGAACACATGCGGCAGGTCTTCCGGTTCGATGCCCGCTCCGGTGTCCCGGACCTGGATTTCGATCTTGTTGCCGTCCAATGCCACCCGCACCCCGACTCGCCCGCCCTCGGGCGTGTACTGAATGGCGTTGGCCAGCAGGTTCACCAGCACCTGGCGGAGGCGGTCCGGGTCGGCGGTAACGGCCGGGACCGTCGGCGCTACGGTTGCCGTGAGCTGAATCGCCTTGGCCGCCGCCACCGGCTCCAGGTTCGTCAGGAGCCCGTCCAACAGCGTCGCCAGGTCTACCCGGGCCAGGTGCAGGGAGAGTCCGCCGGCCTCCACCAGGCTCAGGTCCCGCAGGTCGCCCACCAAACGGGTGAGGCGGATCACTTCATCTTGCAGGGGCAGCAGCGCCTCCTGGTCCAACTCCACCTTGCCGTCCTGCATCAACTCCAGGCGGCCTTGCAGCACCGCCAGCGGGTGGCGCAGTTCGTGGGCCACGTCGGCCACCAGCGACCGGCGCGCCTGCTCTTCCGCCTGCAGGCGGTCGCACATGCGGTTAAAGCTGCCGGCCAGGTCGGCGATTTCGTCCTTGCCTTCTACGGGCACCCGCCGGGAAAGGTCCCGAAGGTCGACCGTCTGGGCGGCGTCCCGGAGCGTGGCCAGCGGCCGGGTAATCCGGCCGGCGGTCAGGTAGCCGGCTGCCCCCGCCAGCAGGAAGGCCGCCAGGCTGGACCAGAGCGACCAGTACCGGGCCGTCTCCATGTAGTGGCGGGGCGAATCCGCCGGCTCCTCGGTGGACGTCACGTCTGGCCACCGGCCCATGCCCATGCCGCCGCCGCTCATCATTTGCCGGTGAATGCCCGGCCCCCACGGACCCACCGTCGAGGCGTACATGCCGGCGTTCATCAGGAATGCGGCCGGAATCAGCGCCAGGAGCGCCACCACCAGAAACGCCCACGTCAACTTGGCTCGCAGTGACATATGCTCACCCCCTGGGCGGCACCAGCTTGTAGCCGGTGCCCTTCACGGTTTGAATCAGCGCATCGCCGCCCAGCTTGCGGCGGAGGTGGCTAATGTGGCTGTCGATGGTCCGTTCGTAACCCTCGTAATAGTCGCCCACCGCCGCCTCCATTAACTGCAGGCGGGAGAAGACCCGGTTCGGGCTGCGGCCCAGCACGGCCAGCAGCTTGAACTCCGTGGCCGTGAGCAGCACCTCCTCGCCGCCCCGCAGCACCGTGTGGGCCGCCAGGTCGATGACGATATCGCCGTAGCCGACCGTCTCGGCGGTGGCGGCATCCGGCTTCGCCCGGCGGAGTACGGCCCGGATGCGGGCCACCAGCTCTCGCATGCTGAAGGGCTTGGTCAGGTAATCGTCGGCGCCCAGTTCCAGGCCCACCAGCTTGTCGGACTCTTCCGAGCGGGCCGTCAGCATGATGATCGGCGTGCTGCTTTGCTGCCGAATCTGTTTCGCTACATCCAGCCCGCTGAGTTTCGGCATCATCCAGTCGAGCACCAGCAGATCGGGGCGCTTCTCCTGCCAGAGGTGCAGGGCCTCCTGGCCGTCGGCGGCCCGCAGGGTGACATACCCTTCGCTCCGGAGATACTCGTCGATCACCTGCAGGAGCCGCTCGTCATCGTCCACCAGCAAAATGCGTTCGCCTGCCATGCTGATCCCCTCCAGGCTTTCGAGCCGGACCCGGTTGTTCACGGATTCTGCGCCTCCACCGGCTTCCCCTCCTAGTCTATCCCCGTCCCGTTGCCATCGTTTGGAGCCAGTGTGTCAAATGCACGACCAAATCTCCAAACGATCTCCACACAGGCGTGATATGAATAAAGGTGAAAGCTGATTGCAAGGGAGGATACGCCGATGATGCTGATGTGGATCATTCCCCTGGTACTCGTACTCGCCTTCCTGCTGCCGAACAAGGGCCAGAGGCTGTCCAAGTGGACGTGGGCGCTCGTTGCGCTCTTCGCCCTGCCTTTCGTCGGAATGTTGTTGGTGTACTGCGTCGGTGGTTTCGGCGGTCCCTTCGGCGGTCGCTACGGCGGACCCCTGGGGAGTATGATGGGTCCGGGCGGCGGCGCTTACCGCGGCCCCGGGTTCCCGGGCGGACCCATGGGGAGCATGATGGGCCCCGGCTTCGGCTACGGCTACGGTTACGGCGGCGCGGGCGCCTGGGTCGGCATGGCCCTGGTACTCGTGGGGATCGGCCTGGTGGCGTACTTCCTGTACAAGCGCTCGAAAGCCGCCCCGGATGCCGCTCCGGAAGCGATCGAAGGCGATGACGCCCTCCGGCATCTGCGGATGCGGCTCGCCAAGGGCGAAATCAGCCCGGAAGACTTCGATGTCCTGCAGCAGAAACTGAAGGGATAGCCCGTCCCGACGAAAGATGCCCGGTACGCCGGGCGTCTTTTTCGTTTTGCCAAAGGAAAACCGCTCCCGGCGCGGAAATTAACCATACCCAGCATCAATCCCACACAGCCCCATCCCTATCCGGGAGGGAATCGACTTGCACTTTTCGGGCCTACGCATTCTCCGCCTGATCGTCGCCGCCGCTGTACTCGAAATGTTCCAGGGGCTGAGTATTTTCCTGTTCCCCAGCGAATTGACCCCCGCCACTTACGACCCCATCCGGCCCTACTTCACGTACGTGGCCGCCGGTATGCTGACCGGCGGCGTCGTGCTGCTGATGCTGGCAGAGTATCCGCATCCCCGGTGGTTGCGGCGAACGCTGTCCGTGCTGCCGGCAGGGCCGGTGCTGATTTTGTTCTGGCTGCTCGTGCGGATTCACCGCTGGCCAGGCACCCTCATGTACGGCGGGCTGTCGCTCGCCATTCTGGTGGCCACCTGGTGGCCCAAGTGGGAGCCGGACGGGGAAGGCCCGCATCGGCTGGACCTGGCTGCACTGACGCTGGGGTTGATGGAACTGGGCGTCGGGACGCTGGCGCTTTTGGCCCCCGGGAGCCTCACCGGCCCGCTGGGGCGGGTGGAACAGTACATGCCCCTGCTGGGCGCAGCCGGACTGCTTGGCGGTACGGCGCTGTTGCTCTGTGCCCTGGATTCGCCCCGCTTTAACCTCGGGACCGCCTGGCGGCTACCGGGTTCATTGCTGCCAATCCTGATGGTGTACGGGTACGCGACCACCGCCCACTGGACCGGGTTCCTCTCCTGGGGGACCTGGGCCGTGGTGGTGCTGGTGGGGCGGAGCCAGCTGCTTCGGCGCTGGGGCGGGCAGGCGCCCGCCGCCCCCCCGGCATCAACGTCGGATCCCCTGCCGGAGCGAATGGAGCGGGTGATCGAGGTCTGGCTCTGGACGGCGGCCGTCGCGGTAGTCGGCCTGACGGCCATCGGCGGACCAGGCTTTGTGGCCGCGCCGGCGGTGGCGGGCGTCTTTGTGATCTTCGTCGCCGCCTATAACCTGCTTGCGTTCCGGGTTGTCCGCAGCGTCGGCACCCACGAGCGTCGCATTCACTGGCACCTGGCCTTCATGACCGTCGCCCTGGGTATCCTGGCCACCGACAATGGGCCGATCGGCTATGCGGTCCTGGCGCCGTTCCTACTCACCATCCCCCTGGCCACCCGCGCCGCCGGCCCCCTGGCGGGCACTCGGGTCATGGGGCTGGCCGCCGCCGTCGTCCTGGCCCGGACCACCTACGGGTGGCGGGCCGGGCTTGAACCGTTTGGGGTGGCCGTGGCCCACGCCTCGCTGCAGTTGCTCGGGATACTGGGCGCCGCCGCCATCGGCATCAGTTCGGCCAACGTGCAGCGGCGGGTTGCGATGGCCCTGGGGGACACCCAGTCCACCCTCCGGCGGGAAATCCAGATGCGCACGCTGGTGGAGTCCATCAGCAGCGCCGTCCGCGGTTCCCTGGAACTCCCGGCGATCCTGCAGACCACCGTGGACCAGTTGGGCCAGGCCCAGAACATCAGCCGGTGCCTCATCCGCATTTACCAGGACGGCGTGCTGGATCCGCCGAAGCATCAGTATCTGGCGGAAGGCATCGCCCCGGTTCCGGCGGACTACCGGCCGAGCTTCCTGACCCGGTTGTTCACGGCCTGTGGAAAACCTGTCTGCATCAACAGCGTCGCCACCGACCCGCGCCTGGCCAGCGAAGGCGAACGGGAGCGGGCCTACTTGCTCGGCCTTTCCATTCAGGCGATTATGGTTGCACCGCTGACGGCGGGCATTGAGCGGATCGGCGTCGTCGAGTTCCATCAGTGCGACCGCACCCGCTTCTGGACGGCCGAGGAGGTCCACTTCCTGGAGGCGGTGGCAGGCGAGATTTCGGTGGCGATTTCGCACGGCCGGGCCCACCAGACGCTGGCAGATAGCCTGGGCGAACTGCAGGCTGCCCACGAAGAACTCCAGGCGGCTCACGAAGAGCTGCAGGCCCGCGAGGAAGAGATGGCTGCCCAGCAAGAAGAACTGCAGGCCCAGCATGAGGAATTGATCCACCAGGCCGACCACCTGCAAAAACAGCACAGTGAGCTCGAAGCGGCCCTGGAGGAGGCGAAGGCGGCAGAGGCCGCCAAGAGCCGTTTTGCCGCCATCCTCGAGGCGACGACCGACCTCGTCTCCATGTCCGATGCTGCGGGCCGCCGGCTCTACATGAACCAGGCCGGCCGGCGGCTGATTGGCATGGACGATGGTGAAGATATCGTCGGGCAGGATATCGGCAAGGTCCATCCGCCCGCGGCGGAGCACATCTTGAAGACCGTGGCCATCCCCGCCGCGAAGCGGGACGGGTTCTGGCGTGGCGAGTCGGTCTACCTGGCCCGCGACGGCCGCGAAATCCCCGTCTCACAACTGATTCTGGCCCATAAGGCAGCGGACGGCACTGTCAGTTTCCTGTCCAACATTTGCCGGGACATGACGGAACAGAAACAGGCAGAAGAAGCCCTGCGGAACAGCGAGGAGTTGTTCCGCAGCGCGTTTGACTCGTCGCCGCTCGGCATGGCACTCCTGAACCCTGACGGTACGCCCCGACAGGTCAACCGGGCGCTTAGCGACCTCCTTGGCTACGCCGAGGGCGAGTTGCTGTCCCTCAAGGGAATCAGGGAGTTGTCCTATCCCGACGATCGGGCCATTAACGCCGAACTGGCGCGGCAGTTGCGCGCCGGAGAGATTCGTGCCTACACGGTTGAGAAGCGCTACCAGCACAAGCAGGGGTCCATCATCAACGCCGAGTTGTCGGTCACGGCGGTCCGAGACGCCCGGAATACCACTCGCTATATGCTGCTGCAGATTCAGGATGTCACCGAGCGGAAGCAGTTCGAGTCCCAGTTGCTCCACATGGCCAACTTTGATCCGCTCACGGATATGTACAACCGGCGGCGGTTCGAAGAGGCGCTGGAGCACCATCTGCAACTGGCCAAGCGGTATGACTCCACGGGGGCGCTGCTGTTCCTGGACCTGGACCAGTTCAAGTACGTGAACGACAGCCTGGGGCACCAGGCGGGCGATCTGTTCCTGAAGGGCATGTCGGCCATGTTGAGCCAGCGGCTGCGCAAGAGCGACATCATCGCCCGGCTGGGCGGCGACGAGTTCGCGATCCTGCTGCCCAATACGACACTGGAGCAGGCCCGGACGGTGGCCGAGGATATCCGCAAGTCGGTCCGGCGCCACTCCCAGTTGATCGCGGGACAGCCGGTCTCGATCACCTGCTCCGTTGGCGTCGCCATGTTCCCAGAGCACGGCGTCACGGCGGAAGAGTTGCTCTCCCGAGCGGACCTGGCCATGTACCAGGCCAAGGAGCACGGGCGGAACCGCACGTACGTCTCCTCGCCGGAAACGGAGACAGAGGATGCCGGCTCCAAGCTGACCTGGGAGCGGCGCATCCGGGAGGCGCTGGAAGCGGACCGGCTGGTCCTCTTCAGCCAGCCGATCCTGGACCTGAAGACGAACCGGGTCGTCCAGCACGAACTGTTGCTCCGGATGCAATGCGAAAACGGCGATGTCATCCTCCCGGGCCAGTTCCTGGAGATCGCCGAGCGGTTCGGGCTGATTCGGGCCATCGACCGCTGGGTGGTGAAGCGGGCGATTCATATGATCGCTGAAGGGCGCCGGACGAACCCGGACATTTGTCTGGAAGTGAACCTCTCCGGGCGGGCGTTCGACGATGCCGAACTGCTGCCGCTGATCGAGCATGAACTGGCGGCCACCGGCATCAATCCGCACGCACTGGTACTGGAGATCACGGAGACGGCGGCGATCGCGAACATCGAAACGGCCCGCAAATTCATTGCGACCCTGCGGGGGCTGGGGTGCCGCTTCGCCCTCGACGACTTCGGTGCCGGCTTCTCCTCTTTCTTCTACCTGAAGCACCTGCCGGTGGACTACCTGAAGATCGACGGCAACTTTATCAAGAATCTGCCGTTCGACCCGGTGGACCAACACCTTGTCAAAGCCATGGTGGAAGTGGCCAAAGGGCTGGGCAAGCAGACCGTGGCCGAATTCGTGGAGCATGCCGAGACCCTCGACCTGCTCCGGCAATTCGGGGTGGACTACGCCCAGGGCTATTACATCGGCCGGCCCGAGCCGATGAGCGGTTCGTAATTTCGGAGGGAAGCGCTGCGGACCCTCACCCGGGCGAGCGTCGGGGGTGCACCAGTTTTTTCCGGGGATGGACGGCCAGACACACCGACATCTTAAGAGCGGTGGCTTTGGTATCACTTCACCCAAGGAGGAATTCACCGTGCCCGTCCAGCAGTTGTGGCAGACGGTTCAGAACCTGGCCCAGACCGAGCAGCAGAACCGGCAGGTCGCCCGCCAGTGCGCCCAGACCGCACAGCAGGATATCCAGAGGCTCAATCAGCTTCTGCAGACCGCCCAGCAGGATGTCCAGGTCATTCAGCAACTGATCGAGACCGCCCGGCAGGACGCCCAGATTATGCAGCAGTTCGAGGCCCGCGAGGCGCAGGCGGCGCAAAGCCTTCAGCAGGCCCAGCAGTCGCTCTCCTCGATTCAGCAGAATTTTAACCAGATGGGCCAGACCACCAACCTGGCCGGCCAGAACTACGGCATGACCGGCATGGGCTCCGGGGTGACCGGCCAGGGTTACCAGGCCGGCCAGACCGCCGGTGTTGTGACCGGCATCGGCTACCAGGCCGGCCAGGGCTTCGGCCAGACCGGTCAGAACTACAACCAGGTCAGCATCCCCGTGGTCACCGGCCGACCCCTTCAGTAGCGGCGCGCGAAGTCAACGCCCGGGCTGCCTTCGTGGCAGACCCGGGCGTTTTGCGAAGGGAGCGTTCCACCGTGCGGGTGAAGGCGGCCGTACTCGGCCTCGTCTGCTGTATCGCCCTGCTGGGCTGCCGGGCGCCGGCGCCGATGAAACGGCTGGGGCCCGCGCCGCGGTCGCCCCAGCCCGTGAGTCCCGGGGGGCGGACCTCGCCGGTCACCCCGGTCACTCCGGCCACGCCGGGCGTCGTCCTGGGACCGTTTAACTCGGACATCCAGGCGGGCCTGCCGGACCTGGAAGGCGGGCCGGAGTCTGCCACACGGCCCCACGAAGACCCGCCGACGTTGCCGCCCGACGTCTACATGCGGGGCGACCCCCACCTCCGCCTCATGGCCCTCACTTTCGACGACGGCCCGGACGACCGGTTCACGCCCATGGTCCTGGACATTCTGAAGCACGAGAACGTGAAAGCGACCTTCTTCCTGGTCGGCCGGCGGGCGGCCCGGCGGCCGGACCTGGTCCGGCGCATCGTGGCCGAGGGGCATGACATCGGCAACCATTCCATGACCCACCCGCTGCTCACCAAGGTCACGCCGGTGCGGCTGCATGCGGAACTGGAGGCGACGGACCATTTGCTCCGGCACCTGACGGGCCGGCCGGTCACGCTCTTCCGGCCACCTTACGGCGCCTTCGACCAGCCCATTTTGCAGGCGGCGAAAGCCCTGGGCTACCGGACGGTCCTCTGGGACATCGACTCGCTGGACTGGAAGCGGGGCATGACCCGGGATACGGTTATCGCCAAGGTCCTCGGCGGGGCCAGGCCGGGGGCCATTGTGCTGGAGCACTCCGCGGGGGGCGTCGGCGAAGACCTGACGGACACGACCATGGCGCTCCCGGTCATCATTCGGACGCTGCGGGCCCATGGGTACCGGCTGGTGACCATGTCGGAACTGCTGTCCACCGGGCACCCCCGGCCGGGGGTGTGGTAAGGAAAAATAGTTACCCCGCCACATCCTTCGGACATGGCGGGGTTTGTTTGTGCGGGCGTCAGGCTTACTTACCGGCGGTAAACGCCTGGAAGAACGGCGGGAAGGTGAAGAGCAGGCCCAGAGCGATCAGGACCAGGGAGATCTTCCACACCTTATCGATGCTGACGTCCTTGCCCTTCCACATGTTCGCCAGAATGACCCAGGCCACGATGAACCCCAGCGTGCCGAACGTGGTCTTGCCGGAGAGCGGGCCGACACCCTTCGTCAGGGTGAACGCCGTCTTCACGGCCGGGGACAACTCGACCAGGACCACCAGGAAGCCGTAGAAAGCCGAGCCAATACCACCGGCGAGGATCGCCGCAGCGGCAGGGCCGCTCTTCAGCGGGGCGGACTCTGCTGCAATCTGTTCCTTCGTAATGGTAGACACGTAAAGTCAGTCCTCCTTTCCGCGTGCGGTCTACTTGATGGGGGCGGCCTTGGTGATCAGGGCGCCGAAGACGCCGGCCACGGCAGCGCAGATGAACGAGATGGTAAACATGACCATGGCGATGCGGCGAATCTTCTCTTCACTGACGAGGCGCCGGCCGTAGTAGTAGACCAGGTAGGCGACCACGCTTGCCAGAATCGGGGCGATCCAGGCGACGTGCTCTTTCCACTCCATGCCGAAGTGGTGCCAGCCGGCGGTCGCAGGGCTCGACATGAGGATCGACTTGGGACTGGTCTTGATGCCGGCCCGGTACGTAACGTACGGGATCCACGTGCCGGTGATCACGGTGACCCAGGCGACGATCGCCATGGTCCAGGTACCAAGCTTGAGGCGCTGCAGGCGCTCCTTGACGCCCTCGGACGTCACCAGTTCGGGACGGAGACTGTAGAGACCCGCGAAACCACCGGCGAAAGCGAGGAGGAACAGGGCACCGAAGGTCATCCCGTGCAACAGGGTCCAGCCATCCATCAAAGAGATTTGCATGAGGGCCTTCCTCCTTTGGGGAGTTTTTACACCGCAACCGCTGTGCACTTTCAATTCTATGGGTTCAGCCTCGGATTGCTAATTGTCAGATGCCCTCACAATCGAACCGGTTTGTCCCCACTTTTCAGCAAATGACAGATGTCCCTCGGGGGTGACCCGAGGGACATCTGTCACTGTGCATCCACCAGATTACAGCGGACGGCGTAGGCGGCGGCTTCAGCCCGGTTATGCAGGTGGAGCTTCGCCAGCAGTATGCTCACGTAGTTGCGAATGGTCTTTTCGGCAAAGTTGAGTCGGTCCGCGATCTCCCGGTTTGTGTGCCCGGCCGCAATCAGGCGCAGGAGTGCGAGGTCCAGGTCCGTGAGGCCGTGATCCGACTGCGCCGGCACCGGGGGACGCCGTGCGGGGGGCGTTGCGGGTGGCGGAGCGGCAACCATCGCGGGCGGCGTTTCGGCAGGATGCTGAGGGGGTTTCGTAGCTGCGCCCCCGCCGCCGGCCAGGCGCCTCATCGCCAGCGCCACGGAGGCGCCGAGTGAAGGGTCGAGGAACGACTCACCGCGCGCCACCACCCGGACCGCTTCGACCAGGTTTGTATCTTCCAGGTTCTTGAGCACATACCCACGGGCACCGGCCAACATGGCGTCTGCCAGCGCATCTTCATCCGGGAACGATGTCAAAAACACCACGCCCGTCCGGGGCGCTGCTTCGAGGATGCGCCTGCACGCTTCGATCCCACCGATTCCCGGCATTCGTACGTCCATGATGACGATATCCGGCACATGCTGCGTTGCGAGCCGGATCGCGGCCTCCCCGTTAGCCGCTTCAGCGACGACACAAAAGTCCGGAAAATCCGACAGCAGCGCGACCAATCCCCTGCGGACCACGCCATGATCATCTACGACGAGAATTCGGTGCGGTGCCATGGTCTCGCTCATGGTCTGGAAGCCTCCTCAGCAGTGCGCTGCGTCCACCAAATGGTCTCAGGAAGCGGGATTTGAAAGAGCAGGCGGGTGCCATGGCCCGGTGAACTCTCGACCCGAAAAGCGCCGCCCAGGCGCTCGGTCCGGTAACGCATATTCCGCAATCCATTGTGGGACGACCCGCCCTCAATGTCCGGGCCGAGCACTTCGACCGGGCTAAAGCCCACGCCGTTATCCTCGATGCGCAGCAGCACCGTCTCGTCCTGGAGGGCCAGCAACGTTGTCACCAGGCTCGCCTGGGAGTGCCGTGCGGCGTTGGACAAGCCTTCCCGGATCAGGGCAAGCAATTCCTTGCGAAAAGCGGTGGGAACCAACACGCCGGCTTCCGGCCCTTCAAACCCTTCGGTCGAGAAAGTCACCGGCAGGCCGGTAACGCGGGAGTACTGGCCGATGTAGTCGTGTGCCGTAGAAGCGAGGCTTAGCAGTGGAACCTGGTCCTGGTGCAGATCCGTGATGGCGTGGCGCAAATCCCAGATGGCCCCGCTTAACTGGGTCGTAATTTCGGCCAGGGTTGCCTCAACGTTATCGGACTTTGTGAGACGCTTGTTGAGTGTCCCCAGCCCCAGCCCGACGCCATATAGCGTCTGCAGGATGCCGTCGTGCAGTTCACGGGCGATCCGCTCCCGCTCGCGCAGGGTAGCCCGTTCCTCTTCCGATTGGAATATGCGTCTTGTCGTCTCCACGCTGAAGACACTCATCAACCGGATCGTCGCGAACACGATGCCAATCGCCGTGAGCCCGCGGAACACTTCCACCGGAATGCCCACGGTCCGCACGAACATCTCGGTATTGAGAAAGCTGGCCGGCCAGAACGCCTGCGACGGGACCACCAGCCCGGCCGTCAACCCATACAGGGCAAAGAACCCGGCACTGAGATACAGATCGCGAAGATAACGGTGCAACTGATCCCGCCGGAGGTCTTCGCCCTGGCGAAGCAACCCAAATGCCACGATCAGGCCCGACGGCAGGCCTAACATATAGCGGGACCAAACCTCAGAGACCCAGTACCAGGTATTGAGGCCGCTGTCCTGATAGACCAGTGGGTAGAAAAAGAAGGCCAGGAGCCAGATCACGGTCAGTGCCGGTGCGAGTCCGCTCAGTGCGAGAGCGGTGACCCGAGAACGGCCTGACACCAGCAACCCCAGGCCAAAGTGCATGAGAAACCCGAAGGAGACGGCACCCAGAATGGTCCGGGCCCCCCAGAGCGCTGCAACCGTAATGGACTGATCCGGACGGGCCTGCAGCGGAATGAACACCAGGCCCCAGTCGGCCAGGGCGTGGATCAGCGCGAACACCGCCAGCGCCCACAGTCTGCGGGCGAGCCGGTACCGGCTCCCCAGCCGTGGCTGAATGCTGATGACCAGCGCCAGCGAAAAGAACGAGAGACCGTACACGAACCGGACGATGACGATATTGTCTATGAGCCACATGCGAATGGCGATCATCACCTTCATATGCGGGGGTGCGCTTAGGTTCTACAGCCACATCGGCTCCTCCTGCCAATATGATCACTGAACCGGTCCCACCGCCGTGACCACCCAACCCGCGGCGGTGCGCTTGAGGTCGAGTTTTACCACCGGAATCATGCCTTTCGTCACCTGGGCCGTGGCCGTGCCGGTGGTCACCGCGGGCGCCGGGCCCTGGTTGGCGGCCGGCAGGGCGGACCAGTACAGGTACTCCGGCTTGGAGCTGACGCTGATGGCGTTGGGCGGGCTAATCTGCACGGCGGGGTCGTCCAGCTTTAGCCGGCGGGCGGCGGCGACCGCTTCCGGCGTCGCCACCTTGGCCAGCCAGTCGTCCTTCTTCTGCTGCAAGGCGCCGAAGAAGACGCTCACGGTGTAGGCCGGGTCCGGCACCACCCGCTCGGCGGCCACGTTAAAGCCGTAATCCTTGCGCTCATAGAGCCACTGGTAGTTGGTGGGGATGGCGTAGTTGGCGGGCCAGGCCAGCGGCACGTCTTTGACGTTGCGGGCCAGCACCAGCACGTGCTTCGGGTCCAGCAGCGTTGCGCCGAAGTGGTCGTACGTGGGTGACTGGTAGAGCAACTGCCACTCGTTGCCCTTCAGGCGCAGCAGCCCGAAGGAGCCGTAATGACCGGTGCCCTCCGCCTCCGTGTCGAACAGGACCTCACGCCCGGCTCCACCTTCCGACTGGGCGAGGATTCGGGTCATGTCGCTGAACTTCGGGAAGTTGACCGCCTGCCACTGATTCCCCTGGCGCCAGAGAATGGCCCGCTGGGGCGTGAAACGCAGGCCGACCAGCACCAGCGGCTCCCCGTCCTTGTTGATGTCGAACGTGAGGCAACTCGACTTTTTGCGGGCGGCCTCCAGGGTCTCCTTCAGTCCACTCGGCTCCACGGGTGAAACCAGCGTGAGCAGGGCGTCGACGAAGGCGGTCGGGGGGATGTCTTTCTTCATGGCCTGCGCATCCTTGCAGAGGTCCTCCAGGGAGACCTTGGCGCCGGTACCGGGCGTGGAGACGGCGACGGGAACGGGTTCCGGTGCGGGCGCCGCAGGTGCAGACGGGGTCGCCGGAGCCGGGGCGGATACGCCACCGCAGCCGGCCAAGAGCAGACAAAGCGAAATGATGAAGAGGCGCGCGGCACGCACGGGAACCACTCCTTTCAATTTCGGACGCTCCCGGATTAGCGGGAGACGGTAGCGGCGATTTTCAACAGGTCATCCTTGTGCAAATCCGGCCCGGACAGGGCGACGTAGGTGCCGTCCTGGTCCCACCAGAGGATCGGGCCGCCGTACTCCGGTTGGATGCTCAGGTAGTGGCCGGTCAGCCCGCCCGGCAGCGGGACCGACTCGCCGGTCTTGCGGCCGTCGGCGTCCAGGCAGCAGCCGGCGGGGCCGTTCACCACGAGGAGCGCCGGGCGGCCGTCGAAAGTTCGGTAGTCCACATGGATGACGTCGGCCGGCTGCTCCCCGCCGGTGGGCGCTCCGGGCGTCAGCCCGGCGGGCGTGGCGGGCATGCGTATCGGGTAGGCGAGGCGGGTGCGGAGTTCCGCGTGCGTCCAGGCGCCGGGGTTGTCCAGCGGGGCGTGGCCGCCCGGCACCGGCGCCAGGGAAAGCGCCATGCTGACCAGATCAGCCTTGGAAAGGTCGTGGCTGGAGAGGCTGACTCGGGTGCCGTCCCGCACCAGGGTGACGACGGCGGTGCCGCCCGTGCCGTCTGCCAGCACGACGCCCGGCGAATACCAGCCAATGAGCGGGCCGATGACCACCGGCTCGTCCGTAGGCTTCGGCCGGACGGCGTCCGACCGGGTCGCTTTGCGCAGGTGCAGGGCGACGCCGTGGGGCACGGGTTCCTGTCCCGCCTCCGCCGCCGGCGCGTAGTCAAGGTCGATGCCGGTGGGCGTCAGGCGGGGCGCCTGCGGCGCCATACCGGCCGGCACGGCCTGCGGGGCGAAGAGCGGGTATTCAGCCTGAGCCGCCAGGGTAGAGAGTTGCTGGGCGGCCTGGTTGTTCGTCTGGGGTCGCTGGTCGTAAACCAGGGTGCCGGCCGGCGGCTGGAAGGTGAAGAGGCCGGGGTCCAGCGCGGCATCGTAGGCCAGGGCGGTCACTTCCCGCCGTCCGGCCAACTTGCCGGCTGCGTCGTAATACTCGTCTTTCAGCACGAAGTAGGTCTGCTTGTCCACCCAGAGCACGCTTCGGCCGGGAGGGCTCACGGATTTGGTCGGACAGACGGGCAGCCCCATGTCGATCACGTACACCGCCCGACCGGCCACGGTCCCGGTGCCGGTAATCACCGGATTATAGCATTCCCCGACCTGCTCAAGCAGAGCGGGCAGACTGGAGACGTGGGCGCCAACGTAGGTAAGCCCGGCCTGCCCCTGCCTGAACCAGGACCCGGTGATCGTGAGGCGGTTGTCCGCCTGGTCGTACGACCAGACCGTCTGGCCGTCGCTCACCAGGGTGGTCATTCGTCCGCCCGGCGCCGGGGCGCGAACCTCGATGCGAAACTGGTCCGGCGCCTGGTACCAGCGCTTGATTTCATAAGGGGCGTTCCGGCCTTCAGACTCCGTCATGGCGAAGCTGCGCAGGCCGGTGACGGCGGGCATCGAGGCGGCGTCCCAGACCTTGCCCACGATTTCCGCCGCACTGACCGCCGGGGGCCGGACTGTCCAGACATAGACCGCTGTCAACGCCAGGACCGCCACGGCGGCCACAGAGGCGAGCCGGAAGCGGGGCCACCAGCGGGGGGCGGATTCAGGCGTCGGGCGGGGTTCAGCTTTCATCGGGGGGGCCGCCTCCGCGGGGCCGGTTCCAGCCGCCGCCTGCCGCTCCGCCAGCCGTCGCTGGATCGCCGGCCACAGGTCCACGTCGTCCGGCACCCCCTGCTCGATGTGGTGCTTCAGCACCCGGGCGACGGTCTCGTCACGTTTTTGCTCTTGCATGTATGTGCCCCCCTCAACGGACGTCCGGGGCGACGCCGGGACTCGGTGCCAGGTTTCGGCGAAGCTGCGCCCTTGCCGCATGGAGCCGCCACTTGACGGTCCCGAGGGGACAGGCCAGCGTCTGGGCCATTTCCGCCTCCCCCATCTCCAGGTAGTAGCGGAGCACCAGCACGGCCCGCAGTTTCGGGGGCAACGCCTCCACCACGCCGGCGACCAGCAGCCGCAGTTCCCGCCGGATCGCTTCCTCCTCCGGCCCGGGCTCCTCGGCTGCCCGGCTGTCGAGCAGCTCCGGATCGTCCGACGGCGCCCGCCGGCGGGCGGACCGCACCGCCTTGAGCGCCCCGTTCACGACGATCCGGTAAAACCAGGGCGCAAACGGGCGCCGCCGGTCGTACTGCCCGATGTGGTCGTATACGGCCAAAAACGCATCGGACACCACGTCTTCGGCCGCCTGGCGCTCGCAAGTGATGGCGTAGGCCGTCCGGATCGCTTTGACCTGGTGCAGCCGCACCAGCGTCTCCAGCCCCCGGATGTCCCCGCGCTGCAGTTGCTCGACGGCGGCCTGCTCTTCGTAGTTCACCGCGGACTCGCATCCTCTCGAACCGTTTCTATATGGATTATCCACCAAGGCGGCGAAAGGTTGGCCTTTCCGCAGCGGAAAATTTTTCCCCGTCCCCGGTGTTCATGAGCCGCTCAAGGCCGTCTCGCAGTTGCACGCCCAAGGCTGTCAGGTCCAGTCACGGTGAGATCAGGTCTTGGATCGGAAGGAGCTTCGGCAGGAGTGGGCGGTGAAGCTTGCGAGCTACTCGTGGCAGCCGCAGGTTGGGTAGCTGAGGGCCGTTCTCCCTGTGGTGTAGGCTTGTCCGAAACGGCTACCCGACCGCAACCGGCGAGGGCAATTAAAACGAGTGTGATAGCCAAACGTCGCAACCTGACCGCTCCTCAATCCCTTTGAATCTCGGACTGGCACGGCAACCGGGAGCGGTTCGCCGACCAGTTCTTCAGCAAGGACGCCCTCTTTCGCTACGTGCTGAAGACCCACCGGCGCCGGGAGTTCGAGGCGCTCTTCCGGCGGGGCGAGTACCCGCACCTGGCCGTTGTGCACCTGCGCTCCCCCGCGCGCCACGGAGCAGTGGCTGCGGGGCATTGAGGAACACAGCCAAAGCGTTCATATCGGGGACTCGTCGCGATGCGGCCCCGGCTGGCCATCTGTTGCGGCGGCCCGCCTTGGCGCCAACGCTGTACCTACCAGGTTCATGCAGAGCATCCCCAGCACAAGTCGCACTGAACAAACTCCGAAGTGTATCGTAGCTTCGGTTCAAGGTCGAACCTATCGAAAGATCGCGTGACGTGCAGTGGCTCTTCCAGCCTATTAATGGGCTCTGCGAGGTGAGGGGTAGCTCGGCTCCTCCTGAACGGACAACTGAAGACGCCGTAGATGTGCGAAGGCCGGCGGCCCGTGGAGGGCGCCGGCCTGGGTGCTGCTGCCTAAGCGATGAACGAAACGTACGACCTGACGGCGCCGTGCAGGGCCTGCAACAGTGCGGCCCGAGTCGCCTCGGCCAGGTCCGGCTGATAGGTGACCATGAGATGCAGGGCGGCGAGGAACGCCACGAGGTTGTGCTGCCGCTCGTTGTCCCGGCCAGCGGAGAAGGCTTCCTTCATGGCCGGGGAGCCGGTCAGGGTTTCGGCCCAGGCGACCAGTGTTTCGTTGGGCAGCAGGTCACGCTGCAAGATAGCCATGACCGCCCGGCCCAGTCGGAACGCCTCCTTGTCATAGCAGGCATAGCCGGTGTGCGCCAGGAGCTTGCGGCTGATGGCGTCCAGCATGTCGGCCAGGTCGTCGTCGTTGGCGCGGGGGCTTCTGGCCAGCCAAGCCAGCAGGTCCGCCGTATGGGCGACCGAGTGCGCCCAGCCCTTGCCGGGCACGTAGCCCCGCAGATCGTGTTCGGTCGCCAGGTACTCAATCGCCGCCGCCTTCATGTGATGGAACTCTTCGCCCGTCAGGAATGCGGCCTGGGCGTCACAGTACAGCAGATTGGCCAGGATCAGCACGGAGAAGGTGCGAAGGAAAACGAGGTCGTTTTCACCCTGGCCCAAGCCCTGGCCCACGTTGACCAGCATCTGGGCGGTAATCCGGTGCAGGTCCTCCGGCGGGTAGTGACCGGCATCCAGCCAGGTGCCGAGAATCTCCAGGCTAAGCTCGTCCCGCAGTTCCGGATCGACCGAGCCCAGGCCGGCCAGCAGCTCCGGCAGCAGCGCCTGCGGCGTGTAGCCGACCGGCACGTCGCAGCCGTTCGCTTTGATCGCTGCCCAAAATGCCTTATCCATCGCGTTGCCACACTCCTTCTGGGTATCAGACGAGCGTTAGCCCAGACCAGTTCATCTCCGCATTCCAGGCAACTCTTCAGGCTCTCACCTACGCTCCACGAGACGCGCCCGAGCTGAAACGGAAACGGCTGCCGCCCTTAATAGGCCATGCAGCCGTACATTCGTCGGCCAGGGGAAGACGGCCCCTGGTTGCGGTTTCCGCCCGGGCCGGAGCCGCCCTGTGCGTGGGTCATGCCTGACCCGCCTACGCAGTTCGCCCCCGCTTGACGAACGTGATTACCGCAATGACGACAGCCAGGGCGAGCGACCCGAACAACGTTGCGATGCTGCCCAAAATTGTGGCCATCAGCCGGCTGCCAAAGCCCTGGCCCACCGCCAGCACAATCTCCGGGCCGATACTGCTCCTTGGATAGGCAGCCGTCAGTATGTATGTCCCGGGTTGTCCGGCCTCAAACGCCAGAATGGAGCGGCCAGACCGTGAGCCAAGGCTGTAGTTCTGGCTCATGGTCGGTTCCGCGACCGCCACCGTCGCGCCGGAATCCCTTGCGGCGACGGACACGGACAGGGGCGGCAACGCATCGGCGGTGCTGTATACCTTGCCGTCCATCACGCTCTGAAACTCGTAGAAGATCACATACGTTCCCGGTGTGTCCAACTGAAGTTGAATCTGACCAGGCGCCACACCCCGCTGAAAGCCCTTCTGAGCCCCTGTAATCCCGGACAGCAGCAACCAGACGAATGCCGCCACTCCTGCCAAAAACACCGCCCCGGCCACGGCATACCACCAGCCGCCGGGCCTTGTCGCCTGCAATGCCCACACCCCTTTCTCCCAAAGACCCCGCTCCGGTCACGCCCAGAACAGGAGCAGCAAGGCCGAGACGGCCGCAGTCACACTCCCCAGATAGAACGGTGCCCAGGGCCCGACGCTGTCCCAGAGCAGGCCCGCCGCGAAACTCGCCGGCAGCGCCATCAGCCCGGTGAGCGCATTGTAGACCCCAATGGCCGTCCCCCGCCGCTCGGGGTCGGCGTGGTCCGTTATGTACGCTTTCTGAATACCTTCCGTCCCGGCGTAGTACAGCCCGTAAAACAGGAAGAGCGGCCAGGCCATCCAGGCTTTCATCGCCCAGCCAAAGCCGAAGTAAATCACGGCAAAAGCGGCGAAACCGCCCACCATGACCGGCTTGCGACCGACCTTGTCGGACAGCGCCCCCAGGGGATACGAAAGCACCGCGTAGCTGGCGTTAAACGCGAAGTAGGCCAGCGGCACCAGCGCCGTCGCCAGCCCCAGGTTCTGCGCCCGCAGAATCAAAAACGCGTCGGACGAGTTGCCAACGGCAAACAGCACGCCCACCAGAATAAACCGCCGGAGCCGCGGCGAAAGCGCGCCCAGGGAGAGGCTCCAGTTCCGAAGCACCGGCCCGGTCTTCGCCACGCCGGACCCGGACTCCCGCACGAACAGCACGGCCACCACAGCCAGCAGCCCCGGCACAATGGCCCACCAGAACACGTGCCGGTACTGCTCCGGCCACTTCTGCAAAATGGCAAAGGCCATGAGCGGTCCGATGGCCGCCCCGATGGTATCCATAGCCCGGTGCAGACCGAAGGCCCGGCCCCGCTCCGCCGGCTCGGTGGAATCGGCGATCAGCGCATCGCGGGGTGCCCCCCGCACCCCCTTGCCGAACCGGTCGGCCACCCGAATGGTCAGCACCTGCCCCCAGCCGGCCGTAAAGCCCAGGAGCGGCTTCAGCACGTTCGAAAGGCTATAGCCCAGCACCATGAGCGGCTTGCGGCGGCCCATCCGGTCGGAGAGCCAGCCCGAGAGCGCCTTCATGAGGCTGGCGGTCGTTTCGGCGAGTCCTTCAATTAACCCGATGGCCCTGATCGGCGCGCCGAGCACGTTCACCAGGAACAACGGCAGCACCGGCACCAGCATCTCGGAGGAGATATCGGTGAAGAGGCTGACGAAACCGGCGATCCAGACGTTGCTGCGAAGCTTTTCCCGACCCTCTTCCCGACTCATAGATACCACCACTTTCTGAGGCAACTTTACCGCAAACAGACCTTTCCGACAACCAAACCTTCTCGAAATCTAAACACGGCGTTAACAGAACGTACCCACACCCTTAAGCCACCCCCGGTAATCTTAAACCAGGGACCCGCGTGGAGAAGATGGGCTTCATTCCCGTCATGAAATTGGCAAAGTAGCCTCGCCGCATGATCTGGTATAGTGAAAGGCAGAGGTGATCGCCTGTGCCAGAGCGCATCCTGGTCGTCGACGATGAAGAGTCGATCGTCCAACTTATCGCTTACAACCTTCGCCGGGCAGGCTACGAAGTAATTACCACCGGAGATGGCGAGGCGGCCCTGCGCCTGGCCCGGACGGAGTCCCCGGACCTGGTCATTTTGGACCTGATGCTGCCGGGCATGGACGGCTTCGATGTCTGCAAGGAAATCCGGAAGGAATCCGACCTGCCCATTCTGATGCTGACCGCCCGGAGCGAAGAGATCGACCGGGTGATTGGCTTCGAGATTGGCGCCGACGATTACGTGGCCAAGCCGTTCAGCCCGAGAGAGCTGGTCGGCCGGGTGAAGGCGATCCTGCGGCGCTCCCGGCGCGAGGTTGAACCCGACGCCGCCCAGGATACCCGGGTGTTCGGACCGCTGTCCATCAACTTCGTGACCTACGAAGTCAACCGCGACGGCAACCGGGTCGATCTGACGCCCACCGAGTTTCAGATTCTTAAAGTTCTCGCCCAGAGTCCCGGCCGGGTGTTCACCCGCGATGAACTGGTGGACCGGGTCATCGGCCAGGACTTCTTCGGCGATGTGCGCACGGTCGATGTCCATATCCGCCATTTGCGCTCGAAAATTGAAGCCAACCCTTCGGACCCGGCGTTCATTGAAACGGTCCGGGGCGTGGGCTACAAGTTCGTGGGAGCGAAGCGGAAATGAACAAACTGGAGCGGCAGGCGATTCTGTTCTTCCTTGTCCCGCTGGCCGCTTTCATTCTGGTAGCGCTGCCATACCTGTTCTCCGGCCTCTTACAGCAGGCCGTCCTTCACGGCCCCACCCGGACCGACTGGGCGGTCTGGGTTGCCCTGGCGGTCAGCATGCTCTTCCCGCCCGTCTGGGGCTACCGGCTCACGGTCCGCATCGCCCGCTCCCTCGCCGAGACCACCCAGGTGGTCCGCCGGATGGCGGAAGGCGACTTCTCCCGGACGCTGGCGGCCTGGGCGGCGGACAGCAGCGAGTTCTTTCACCTGGAGCAGGGCATCAACGCCACCGCCGCCCAGCTGAAGCTGCGGCTGGTGGAGCTGGGCCAGGAGAAGACCCGGCTGGAGTCCATTCTGAAGAACATGGCGGACGGCATCCTCCTCATTGATGACCACAAGCGCATTATCCTGATGAACCCGGCCGCCGAGGCGATGTTCGGCACCAGCTGGGCCGAGGCCATGGGCCGGGACCACCTGGAGGTCACGCACCACTTCGACCTGGACGAGCTGCTCCAGCAGGTGCTCAACACCGGCAAACCGGAAGTCCTGGAAATCAAACGGGCCCAGCCGGAAGAGCAAATTCTGGAGGCCCGCCTGGCCCCATCCGGCGCCGGCGTGTTGCTGGTTCTGCGAGACGTGACCCGCTCCCGCCGGTTGGAGCAAATGCGGACCGAATTCGTCTCCAACGTGACCCACGAACTGCGCACCCCGCTGACTTCCGTCCAGGGCTTCGCGGAGACGCTGCTGGAAGGCGCCCTGGACGACCCCGGCACAGCCCGACACTTCGTGACGATCATCCAAAAAGAGAGCGGTCACCTGAGCCGGCTGATCGAAGACCTGCTGGACCTCTCCCGCATCGAGTCGGGCCGGTGGCGGATGCGCAAGGAGCCGATCCAACTCGGCCAACTGGCCGAAGACACAGTGGGCCGCCTGACGCCGAGGGCCATCGAACTGGGAGTCAAGCTGATCATCGCCATCCCCCCGGACCTGCCGGAGGTGCCTGGCGACACGGTTCGGCTGGCGCAGGTGCTGCTCAACCTGGTGGACAACGCCCTCAAGTATACGCCCGCCGGCGGTTCGGTCACAGTCTCGGCGAGAGACACCGGCCCGACGATCAGCATAAGCGTTGCGGACACGGGCACGGGCATCCCGAAGGCCGACCTGCCGCGGATCTTTGAGCGGTTCTATCGGGTGGACAAGGCCCGGAGCCGGTCCACCGGCGGCACGGGGCTGGGGTTGTCGATCGTGAAGCATATTGTCGACGCCCACGGCGGCACCATCAGCGTGGCCAGCGATACCGGCCAGGGCGCGACGTTTACATTTACGCTGCCGAAATAGAGCTACGATCCGATACCGGGGGAGGGGACATCCCGCTTGAACCGAGCGCGCTTCTCTGACCGGGCTGCATATTGGGCGCTATATGCCAGCGCCGTGGCGGTTACGCTGGTAGTCGTGGCGATCCTCGTTTTCGTGGGCAAGGAGGGCCTCCTCACTTTCGCCAAAGTGAGTCCCTTCGAGTTCCTGTTGAGTTCTGACTGGAACCCGCCCGCCGGCCGTTTCGGCGGCCTGGCGTTTTTCGCCGGATCGGCCGCGGCCACGCTGGTTGCCCTCCTGCTGGGCGCTCCCCTGGGGCTGGCCGGCGCCATTTTCATGGCCAAAATCAGCCCAAGTTGGATGCGCATCATGCTGCGGCAGGCCAGCAACCTGTTTGTGGGGATCCCGTCGGTCGTTTACGGCTATATCGGCCTGACGGTCCTGGTCCCGTGGGTGCGGGATCACCTGGGCGGCCAGGGCTACGGCATTCTGGTCGCCGGCCTGATTTTGTCGATTATGGTCCTGCCGACGATTATCGGCGTGGCGGAAGATGCGATCCGGGAAGTCCCGGTTTCGCTCGAAGAAGGCTCGCTCGCCCTGGGCTCCACCCGCTGGCAGACGATCTGGAACGTGCTCCTGCCCGCGGCGAGGCCGCGCATCCTGGCCGGGGTGATCCTGGCATTCGCCCGCGCCTTCGGTGAGACCACGGCGGTGCAGATGGTCATCGGCAATTCGCCGCGCCTGGTGAACGGCCTGACGCAGTCCACGTCGACCCTGACGAGCCAGATCATGATGGAAATGGGCCAGACGCCGCCGGGTTCCACCTGGAACCGGGCGCTGTTCCTGATGGCCTTTGGCCTCCTGCTCAACTCGCTGCTGATGATCCTGCTGGTCCGCTGGGTCAGCAACCGGGGGGTGGCGAAATGAGCCGGGCGCGCATCGCTGACCGCATCGCCACCGCCGTTCTCTGGCTGGCCGGACTGCTGATTCTGACGATCTTGGCGGCCTTTCTGATCCGGATCCTGGGCCGGGGGCTGCCGGTTTTGAGTTGGGACTTCCTGACCAAAAAGCCGCAGGCCATGAACGCCGGCGGTGGCGTCGGCCCGGAACTGTTCAATACGTTCTACATTACTGGCCTGTCGCTGCTGGTTTCGGTGCCGATCGGTCTGGCGGCTGGCGTCTACATGGCGGAGTACGCCCGGCCGGGCAAGTTCACGTATCTGGTGCGTTTGAGCGTGGAGGCCCTGGCCTCAGTCCCATCGATTGTACTGGGGCTCTTCGGCATGATTCTGTTCGTAAACGCCACGGGCTGGGGCTTCACGATCGTGGGCGGCGCTCTGACGCTGGCCTTGCTCAACCTGCCGGTGCTGGTGCGGGTCACGGAAGAGTCGGTGCGGGCGGTACCGCAGTCATACCGGGAAGGCAGCCTGGCCCTGGGCTCCACCCGCTGGCAGATGGTCGCGAAGGTGGTTTTCCCGACGGCGGTGCCGGGCGTCCTGACGGGCATCGCTCTGGTGGCGGGCCGGGCGCTGGGCGAGACGGCGGTGCTGATCTACACGGCGGGCGTGACGGTGGCCAGGCACTTCCCGGAGTGGGCGCTCTCGGCCTCGGGCGAGACGCTGGCGGTACGGATCTGGTATGTAAAGTCGGAGGGCCTGGTGCCGGATGCGGACCGGATTGCGGCGGGCACCGGGGCCTTGCTCTTGCTGGTGGTCCTGGCGTTTAACCTGCTGCTGGCGGTGCCGATTTGGTGGCGGAATCGCCGCCTTCGGTGAGGGCGTGGTCTCCGCTTACGCCGGTCAGTGGCTCCGCTTTGTCTGCGCTTACGCCGGTCGGCGGCACCTGCTTGCTGCCCGTGCGGCTTCGTAACAGGCGCTACGCCTCTGGCTGGTACGCCAATTTCGGAACCGCTGTTGGGGTATGCGCTTATCGGTACGCACCGCCGGAATTGGCTGACTCAAGTAGGCTAGCGCCTGTAACTTCGCCGCACAACGGCGCTTCGCAGATGCCGCCTTCCCGGCTAGCTTCCTTTGCCGCTGCCCGGCTTGCCTTCTCCGGACCCACCGGGGCATCGCTTCGCTCGCCGGCCGCACACTGGGCAGGTTGGTTTGGACCGGAACACCGCCTTCGCTCCAACGACAATACGGGACCACTCCCCCCGCAAATTAGGACGGCCCCGCCGAGCCCGGCCCGCCGGCCCGGTAGGCCCGTACTACCCGCCAGGCGCCGTACGAACAGGCCCAGCCCTGCCCGGAAGGCGCCCATACCAGGGTCGATCCATCGCCGCAGAGCAAGGGTACCCCCGAAGGTGGCGTAGTGAGACGAAGTTACAGGCGCTTCGCTGGCGAGCGTTAGCCGATTTCGGCGGTGCGTACCAAGAAGCGCACACCCCAACAGCGGTTCCGAAATCGGCGGGCCAGACGTGCAGCGTTAGCGCCTGTTACGAAGGCGAACGGCCAACGAGAGGGGTGCCCTTGCTCGGAGGCGGAAGGAAGCCCGACGAAAAGAGAGAGGTGTCCCCACAGTGGCAGAGGCTGTTAAAATCTCCGTCAGCAACCTGGATCTTTACTATGGGAGCTTCCGGGCGCTAAGGGCCGTCGGGCTCGACGTGGCCGAGCACCGGGTGACCGCTTTGATCGGCCCCTCCGGCTGCGGCAAGTCCTCGTTCCTGCGGACCCTCAACCGCATGAACGACCTGGTCATCGACGCTCGGGTGCACGGCAAGGTCCTGCTCGAAGGCCAGGACATCTACGACCCCGGCATCGACGTGGTGTTGCTGCGCAAGCGGGTCGGCATGGTGTTCCAGCGGCCCAACCCCTTTCCCCTCTCCATCTATGATAACGTGGCCTACGGCCCCCGCATCCACGGCGAGCGGCGCAAGGCCGTGCTCGATGAGCTGGTTGAGTCCGCCCTTCGCAGAGCCGCTCTCTGGGAGGAAGTGCAGGACCGGCTGGACAAGTCCGCCCTTGGCCTCTCCGGCGGGCAGCAGCAGCGGCTTTGCATTGCCCGGTCCCTGGCCGTCAAGCCGGAGGTGCTGCTCATGGACGAGCCCGCCTCCGCCCTGGACCCCATCTCCACCGCCAAAATCGAGGACCTGATCCGCGATCTGCGGGAGCTTTACACCATCGTCATCGTGACCCACAACATGCAGCAGGCGGCCCGCATCTCCGATTACACCGCCTTTTTCCTGTCCGGGCAGCTGGTTGAGTTCGGGCCCACCGGCACCATGTTCACCAACCCCAAAGACCAACGCACGGAGGATTACATCACCGGCCGCTTCGGCTAATCGGAGGGACAACCAATGACCACCCGGCATTCGTTTCATGAGCAACTCCAGGAACTTCAGCGAGACGTGCTCAAGATGGGCATTTTTGTCAACCAGTCCATCGACCGGGCCGTCCAGTCGTTGGCCAAAGTTGATGCGGTCGAGGCACGCGCTGTAATCGCCGGCGATGACACGGTCGATGCGATGATGATCAACATCGAGAAGCGCTGCTTTCAGCTCATGGCCCTCCAGCAGCCCATGGCCGGCGACCTCCGGGCCATCGGCACCATCCTCAAAATCGTGACTGACCTGGAGCGCATGGCGGACCATGCCACCGACATCGCCAAGGTCACGGTCAAGCTGGAAGGCGAGAAGCTGATCAAACCGCTGGTGGACATCCCCAAAATGGCCGCCCGTGTCCAGGTCATGACCCGAGAGGCTTTGGAGGCATTCATCGCCCGGGACGTCGACCGGGTCAAAGCCATGGTCGCCATGGACGACGAGATCGACACCACCTACCGGCTTGTCTGCGACGAGTTAATGGAGATCATGCAGAAAGAGCCGCACAAAGTGCGGCAAGCCACTTACCTGCTCATGGTAGCGATGTACCTGGAACGGGTCGGGGATCACGCCACCAACCTCGGCGAGTGGACCGTATACATGGTGACCGGCGAATTGACCGACATGAACCAGTAACTCTGCGTTTGAGGTGACCCATCAGATGGCCGTACGCGTGCTGGGACTGGATCCCGGCAAGACCACCGGCTTCTTCGTGAGCCACGGCTACGAGCCGGTGGCCTGGGGCTCCGAGCGCGATGCCGTGCGCATTTTGCAGTCCATCGGCAACGTCGATGTGGTGGTCGTGGAGGACGCCCTGGACATGGACCAGGTGGAGCCGCTCCGCCGGGTGCTCAATATGCCCTGGGTCGGCGTGACGCCGGAACAACTGCAGCGCCGGCTCTTCTCCCGGACGCTGGGGCGCAAGCTGTCACAGGGTCCGCTGGCGCGCCGCGAGGTCGTCCGGCGGGCATTCGGCTCGGTACCCGCCGACGTTCACGCCCTGGATTCCGCCTGTCTGGTGCTCTGGTGGCTGGCTGGCAGCGAAATGGCCACGGGTGCCCCAGACCTGGGGCCGCTCAAAGTCTGGGACGTCTTCGCCATCGCCGACGAGTTCGGCGAGGAGACGTATCAGATCGTGCCGCCGAATACTGCCGACCCAGCACAGGGAATGATCTCCTGGGCCTCCCCCCTCGTGCAGGCGATAAAAAGCGCCCGGCCCGGTGATACCGTCACCGTCGAGGCGCCTGGTGGAGCTTGGGCATGTAAGCTTGTCCGCTTTGAGCAGCGGGAAGCGGATTGACCAATTAGGCAACAAGAAGCGGCTGCCGGCTCTCGTGACGAGAGTGGCAGCC
>DASXVX010000003.1:0-71076 GCA_036504075.1 Symbiobacteriaceae bacterium
GTTCATTTACCTGGACCAGGCCCGGAAGATGAGTCAAGTACCGGCTGCTCGGCAGATGCTGGCAAGTGCATGTTCAGTCTTTGGTGAGCGCCCGGCGGTTTAGCTGTCTACGGGAGCACCCGTTCTCACGAACAGAGCCAAACTCTTTAGTCGTAGCCTTGCGCTGACACATCGGGCCGTTTCAGGCACTGTGGCCCGTCGCGCATCTTCCTGCTCGACTGCATTCTGATGCACCCCAAAGACGCGCTGCGACCGCACCCAGGGTTTGGTGCGGTCGCTATTTTGGCCAACCGCCGACTTCCACTCACCCGCCTCTGACCAGAAACCTCGTAGCGGGCTGTCCATCTTTGCATGCCGGAACCCTGCTTACGCTTGCAGAACTGGACTGGAGACGGGCGAACCCCTTGTTTGGGGCCTGAAACCCAAGAAAACGCGGCTCTGCGTCCACAATTGCATGACAAACAGGGGGATCAGCTTGCAGAAATGGACGACCAACCGGGAAAATGGTGCGGACCCGACCGAAACGGCCGTTTTGTCGGCGCGGCGCCACAACCAGGGACGTCAGACCAGGCGCCTGCCCGCCACTCCAACCGGAGCCCCCAGCCCCGGCGCCGGGCAGCCAGAGTACATGACTGCTCATGCCCATAACCCAGACGCAGACTACCGTCCTTTTCTTCATCCTACGCTGTGCACACCGCATTCATTTTGGCGGGAGAGCGCACTACGGCAAGGCGGCCCGAACGCCCGCCTGGTTCCCAGGTATCCAAAGCGGGAGTTATGTAATTGACTGTTATAAGTAACGATGTGAACTGTTAAATCTATATTGACATTCGTATCTATCCAATCTATAATCTAAAATGTGATCGATTGACAATAACAACTTATACTGGTCACGTACTATTGACGAGGAGGGTGCGAGATGACTCAGGCAAAGGGGACACCCGTTCCGGATGGGATCAAGTTCGATATGGTGGAGGAGACCCACGTGATCAGCGGCGGTGCGAACCGGTCCGAAGCCGCCCTGGTCGTGAAAGTCTCCGGCCATTCACGGAGCAATACTGAAACGAAGGACCGGGTCATCGAACTGGTCGAAGCCGCCGCCGTGAACCGGGAGAAGTTCCGGCTCTCTTACGGTGTCAACAAGGACCTGGGCGTCATCGCACTCTACATCGCCAGTTGGGAAACCAAGGGCGCCATGCCCGTTCGGGTTTTCCCCAACGGCCTTTCGTTCCACATCGGCGGCGTTTTCCGCAAGTACCCGTCGCTCCGGCCCAATACCACCGTCGAACCCGAAATCACTGCCACCACCGACGCCGACGGCCGCCGCTGCCTCGCTTTCAATATTCTCGCCGCCCTGCCCAAGCAGAAGACCCGCAAGAGCAAGAAGGATAATAGCAACACCGACACCCAGACCACCGCCGCCGAAGAGTAATCCACCACCGAAAAGAGCCAAATACGCAACCGCCCTGCAGCACCATGGCTGCAGGGCGGTTCTTTCTCGCTTTCAGTGACTCGCGGTCTCAGTCGAAGTCGGGCGGCATGGCCGGGGCCGACTTGTTTGGCTCCGGCTTCTCCGTGACCAGCGCCTCCGTGGTCAGCACCATGGCCGCAATCGACGCCGCGTTCTGCAGCGCCGACCGGACCACTTTCGCCGGGTCGATGATGCCCGCGGCGATCATGTCGACGTACTCCCCGGTGAGGGCGTTGAAACCGCGGCCTTTCGGCAGCGACTTCACCTGCTCCGCCACGACGCTGCCCTCGGCGCCGGCGTTCTCGGCGATCTGGCGGACCGGCTCTTCGATCGCCCGGCGAACGATCTGCACGCCGACTTTCTCGTCGCCCACCAGCGTGGCCGCCAGGGTGTCAAGAGCGGGCTGCACCTGGATCAGCGCCGAACCGCCGCCGGCGACGATGCCCTCTTCCACCGCTGCCCGGGTGGCGTTGAGGGCGTCTTCGATGCGCAGCTTCTTCTCCTTGAGTTCCACCTCGGTGGCGGCGCCCACCCGCAGGATCGCCACGCCGCCTGCCAGCTTCGCCAGCCGCTCCTGCAGCTTCTCCCGGTCGTAGTCGCTGGTGGTCTCTTCGACCTGCCGGCGGATGGATGCCACCCGGGCCTTGATGTCGGCCGTCTGGCCGTATCCTTCGACCAGGGTGGTCTTCTCCTTTTCGATCCGAACCAGCCGGGCCCCGCCCAGGTCCTCCAGGCCGGCGCTCTCCAGCTTGCGGCCCAGCTCCTCGGAGACCACCCGGCCGCCGGTCAGCACCGCGATATCCTCCAGCATCGCCTTGCGGCGGTCGCCGAAGCCCGGCGCCTTGACGGCTGCCACTTTCAGCGTGCCCCGCAGCTTGTTGACCACCAGCGTCGCCAGCGCCTCGCCTTCCACATCGTCGGCGATGACGAGCAGCGGCCGGTTCCGCTGGACGATCTGCTCCAGCAGCGGCAGCAGGTCGGGCACGGCCGAGATCTTCCGATCGGTGATCAGAATGTACGGCTCCTCCAGCACGGCCACCATCTTCTCCGTGTCGGTGGTCATGTAATGCGAAACGTAGCCCCGGTCGAACTGGAGGCCTTCGACCGTCTCCATCTCCGTCTGGATGGTCCGGGATTCCTCGACGGTGATCACGCCGTCCTTGCCGACTTTGTCCATGGCGTCGGCGACCAGCGTGCCGATTTCCGGGTCGTTGGCCGAAATGGCGCCGATATCGGCGATGGCCTTGCGGCCCTCGACCTTCACGGCCGCTTGCTTCAGTTCAGCCACCGCCACGTTCACGGCCTTTTCGATGCCCTTCTTGATCAGCATCGGGTTGGCGCCGGCGGTGACGTTCCGCAGGCCCTCCCGCACGATGGCCTGCGCCAGCAGGGTGGCGGTGGTGGTGCCGTCGCCGGCCACGTCGTTGGTCTTGGTGGCCACTTCCTTGACCAACTGGGCGCCCATGTTCTCAAAGGGATCCGACAGTTCAATCTCCCGGGCGATGGTCACGCCGTCGTTGGAGATCGCCGGTGTGCCGAACTTCTTGTCGAGCACCACGTTGCGGCCCTTGGGGCCCAGGGTGACCTTTACGGTGTTTGCCAGTGCATCGACGCCCCGCTCCAGCGCCCGGCGCGCCGCCTCATCGAAGACGACTTGCTTGACAGCCATACTCGTTACCCCTCCACAATCGCCAGAATGTCTCGCTCACCGATGAGCAGCAGGTCCTCGCCATCCACTTTGACTTCGGTACCGGCGTACCGGGTGTAGAGCACCAGGTTGCCTTCCGTCAGGTCGAGCGGGATTCGCTTCCCGTCGTCGGACACGCGGCCCCGGCCCGCCGCCAGGACCTTGCCGACCTGCGGCTTCTCCTTCGCGGTGTCCGGCAGCACGATGCCGCCTTTGGTGCGCTCCTCCTGCTGTTGGGGACGGATCAGAACCCGATCGGCCAGGGGCCGAATGTTTGTCGATGCGACCGTCACCATTTTCGCAGCGTCCCTCCCGTTACCAGTCCTCGCCGGAGTTTATGAGGGCGGGGCGCCCGCCATGCCGGACGTGATACGGGTCCGATTATGTGGCAGAATAGCGGTAGGGGGGATGTAGTGTGATGAAGTTTCGGACGTGGGGGAAATCGGGGCAGCCGCTGGTCGTGCTGCTGCATGCACTGGGCTGCCATAGCGGCTGGTGGGATTGGATCGGGCCCCGCCTGGGCGGCGAGTATCAGGTCGTGGCGCCCGACTTTCGCGGCCATGGCGATTCGGAGCGGGCTGAAGAGTACCGGTTCGACGGGTATGCGGCGGATGTGGCAGAGTTGGTCCGGAGTCTGGGCGGCGGGCCGTATGGCCTCGTAGGCCACTCCATGGGCGGCTACGTGGGCCTCATGGTGGCGGCCCGGCGGGTCCTGCCGCCGGCGGCCCTGATGGTGGTCGACATGAAGCTGGAAGCCACGGCGCAGGAGTTGGCCGGCCTACAGGTTGCGGCAACCCGCCCGAGCAGAACGTACCGCACGCTGGCCGAAGCGGCGGCCGGCTACCGGCTCTCGCCGTCAGAACACAAGGTGCCGCCGGAGCGGCTGGCGGCGGTGGCCGCCCAGTCGTTCCGGCCGACGGATGACGGCACCTGGGTCGAAAAGCTCGACCGGCGGGCGCTGGCCATTGAGCCGCTGACGCCGCAGGACCTGGCCGCGCAGATCACCTGCCCGGCTCTGTTCGTGCGGGGCGAGCATAGCCCGGTCATGCCCCAGGAGCCGGCCCTGGCGCTGGCCCGGAGCCTCGGGGCGCCGCTTGTGGGCATGCTGGGGCTCTATCACCACCTGCCGCTGGAGGCCCCGGAAAAGCTCGCCGGCATGATCGGGCGGTTCCTGGAGGACGCGCTGCCGGCTTGACCGTCCGAGCCAGGCCGCTGACAGGCGGAGCGGCTGGCGCTGGTGGCCAAGGCGCTTTTCGACCCGATTCGCATCCGCATGCTGGCGATCATGGCCCGGGGCCGGGGCTGCTGCGGGAAGAGGTCCGCGGCAAGGGACGTTCTACTCCCTGAACCGGCAGGCGGCGGCGGCGCTTATCGAACTGATTCGGACGCAACTGGCGCTCTGAAAAGAAACCCCCGGCATGCCAGCGACGGTATGCCAGGGGTTTGTTCATGCACCGATCGGCCGACCGCCAGCAAGGCCCGCCCCAGCCTCGGACCCGCCTCCCGGCCCGATGGCGCCCCCAAGCGCCACGAGGGCGGTGCGGGTCTGCAGGATCGCATCGGCCTGCGCCACTTCCGGCGGCGCCCCGATGGGCAGGCCGCCGCCGCCGAACGTCGCAACCCCGATCGGCGCACCGCTGCTGCCCAGGAAAAAGGCCCCGATCGGACCGCTCGGGCTGAGGCCGGACAGAAAGAGCGTGGGCGGCTGCGGCGCCGACCCGCCCCGGAAAATCTGCGGAACGGGGCCGCCAATGGGCATTCCCCCGGAAAAGACGCCCCCCAGCACGGCAATGGGGGCGCCGCCAATGTTGAAAATGGAGGCCGGTCCGCCGATCGGCAGTCCGCCGGTAAACTGGCCCGGGGCCTGAATCGAGCCGCCGCCGCCCGCAGATTGCCCGGATAGCGGCCCTAAACTTGAACTGCCTTGTATGGGCGCGCCGTCGGGCACGTCCCATGCCCCCTCCCTGAGTCGGGTATCCGGCGCAGGTCGCCCATTTCCAGGCTATGAGGGAGTTGGTGGATTGGCCCAACGGCTTTTGGCGCGCGCCTTGCGTGGTTGTGCACAAAGTTGTACAATCGGAGCTAGCACAACCTTGTGCACACCGAATGGGAGGTAGGGCGGCTTGCAACTCGTCCGCATTGGCGACAAGGTAATCAGCCGTGACCGCATCTTCCAGGTCGTCTCCCGCCTGCTGGAACTGCGTGAGCGGGGGCTGTCACAACAAGAAGTAGCCGAAAAAATGAACATCGACCGGACGCTGATCTCCCGCCTGGAGACCATCGGCGAGGTACGCAAGGGCAAGAAAATCGCCCTGGTCGGCTTCCCGGTGAAGAACCGGCAGGAATTGGCGGATATCGCCGTGGCCGAAGGGCTGGACTTCATCCTGCTCATGTCCGAGACAGAGCGGTTGAACTTCGCCCGCCAAATGAACGGCATCGACCTGATCAATCAGTTGATGGCGCTCATCGCCCAGGCCCGGGAATGCGACGCGGTCATCTTTATCGGTTCCGATCACCGGCTCAAAATGGTGGAATCGCTGGTAGGTCCCAACGTGATTGGCATTGAAATCGGCTCCTCGCCTTTGCATGAAGACAAGTACGTGGATCCGGACCATATCCGGGATCTGATTCGCACATTGAAGGGGGAGGCTGACTCGTGAAACGGATCGTCAGCGTGTCGTTGGGCTCGTCCAAACGGAACCACACGGCTGCGGCGGATGTGCTCGGCGAAGAAGTCGTCGTGGAGCGCGTGGGCACCGATGGCAGTATTGATAAGGCAATCGCCTTGATCAAAGAGCTGGACGGCAAAGTGGACGCCTTCGGCATGGGTGGCATTGACCTGTACGTCTACGCCGGGAAAAAGCGCTATATGTTCAAGGATGCCCAGAAGATCGCCCGGGCGGCCCAGATATCGCCGATCGTGGACGGCTCCGGCCTCAAGAACACCCTGGAGCGCCGCGTCGTACGCTACGTTGACCGGGAGATTCTGCCGCTGCGGGGCAAGAAAGTGCTGCTGGTCTCCTCCGTCGACCGATTCGGCATGGCCGAGGCGCTCGTGGAAGCCGGCGCCGAGATGCTCTTCGGTGACCTCATGTTCGGCCTCGGGATCAACATTCAAATCCGCAAGCTCAAGACCATTCATTTCCTGGCGGGACTTCTGCTGCCGGTTCTGACCCGGTTGCCGTTCACCTGGCTGTATCCGACCGGGGAGAAGCAGGAGCAGCGGGATGTCAAGTTTGCGGACGCCTACCAGTGGGCGGATGTAATCGCCGGCGACTGGCTCTACATAGGGCGCCACATGCCGGATAGCCTCGAAGGCAAGACCATTCTTACAAATACGGTGACCCCGGCCGATATCGAAGCGCTGAAGCAGCGGGGCGTCGCGACGCTGATCACGACCACGCCCAACCTGGGCGGGCGCTCGTTCGGCACCAACCTCATGGAAGGCCTGATCGTCGCTGCCGCCGGCAAGAAGCCGGAGCAAATGACGCCCGCCGACTACGAGACCTGGCTGGATAAGATCGGGTTTACCCCAAGAGTGGAACGGCTTACTGTCACGTCGGCCAGCAAGGCGCTTTAAGGGTCAGGAGGTTATTGAATGCATCCGTTTCATCAGTTTGTCAATCCCCACCTGGCAAGCTTGCTTGAACAGATCAATATGGACAAGCAGTTTGTCCGGGGCGAAGGCTGTTACCTGTACGATGCGGAGGGCAAGCGGTATCTGGACTTCGTAGCCGCTTACGGCGCACTGCCATTCGGCTTCAACCCGCCGGAAATCTGGGCGGCGCTGCACGAAGTGGAGCAGAGCCTGGAGCCTTCGTTCGTGCAGCCATCGGCGCTGGAAGCCGCGGGCGAGCTGGCGAAACGGTTAATTGAGATCGCGCCGGAAGGACTCCGGTACGTCACCTTCACCAACAGCGGCACCGAGGCGGTGGAAGCGGCCTTCAAGTGCTGCCGGGCCGCCACCGGGCGCCTGGGGATCGTGTCGACCAGCAACTCCTTCCATGGCAAGACGCTGGGCTCGCTCTCCGCCACCAACCGGGAGAGCTACCAGAAAGTCTTCGGCGCTCCCATCGAACACTTCTACAAGGTCCCCTTCGGCGATATTGACGCCCTGGAGCAGATGTTCGCGGCCAAGGGCAGCGAGATCGCGGCCTTTATCATGGAGCCGATTCAGGGCGAGGGCGGCATCGTCGTCTCGCCGGAAGGCTACATGGCTGCCGCCAAAGAGCTTTGCCACCAGCACGGCGCCCTGTTCGTGCTGGACGAAATTCAGGCGGGCATGGGCCGGTCGGGCCAACTCTGGGCTTGCCAAGCGGAGAACGTCACGCCGGACGTCATGGTCATCGCCAAGTCGCTGGGCGGCGGGCTCTTCCCCGTAGGCGCCATGCTCTGCACGGAAGCGGCGTACACCGAGGATTTCGGCATGAAGCATTCCTCCACGTTCGCCGGCGGCACCCTGGCCTGCCGGGTGGGCCTTCGCTCCGTGGAACTGCTGACCCGTAACGACCAGGCGCTCATTCGCCAGGTGGCCGAGAACGGCGCGTTCCTGAAGGCCGGACTCGAAGCCCTGCAGCGGCAGTACCCGCATGTGCTGAAGTCCATCCGGGGCCGCGGCTACATGCTGGGCCTGGAATTCAGCATCGACATGGGCACCTTCGGCCGCAACTCCCTCCTGAGCGTCATGGCCGAGCAGGATAACCTGACGCCGATTATCTCCAGCTACCTCCTGAACGTGGAGGGGCTGCGGGTGGCGCCGACGCTGAACGGTGCATCGGTGATTCGCATCGAGCCGCCGCTGGTGGCGACGAAGGAGCAGTGCCAGTTCGCCATCGACGCCATCGGCCGGATGTTGAGCCACCTGGCGGTGGGCAACACCGCCGAATTCGTCGGCCACCTGCTGGGCATCGAGTCCCGGCCGCAGGTGCTGCCGCCGGCAATCCGGCGGGCACAGCCGAAGCCGTCGGGCGAAGCGAGCGAAGGCCGGTGGGCTTTCCTGGGCCATCCGGTTGACCTGCGGAACTACCCGGAGATGGACGAATCCTTCAAGGTCTTCTCCAACGAGGAAATCCGCCGGCTCGTCGACCGCTTTAACGACCTCATGGATCCCTTCGTGGCCGGCCCGACCCACATCGAAACGGCCGACGGCCGGACGGCCTACGGTGAGTTCATCATCATCCCCCGCACGGCGGACCAGATGCTGGCCCTGCCGCACGACGAGGCGATCGCCCTGGTCCAGAAGGCCGTGGACATGGCCCGGGAGCGGGGGGCGAAAATTGTCGGCCTGGGCGCTTACACCTCCGTGGTTACCCGGGGCGGCCTGCACCTGAAGCACGCCGGCGTGCCGATTACCACCGGCAACAGCTATACCGTTGTGGCGGCTGTGGAGTCGGTCTACAAGGCGGTGCAGGAACTGGGCACCGAACTGAACCAGGCGACGATTGCCGTGGTGGGCGCGACCGGCGCCATTGGCCGGTCGGTGGCGATCCTGATGGCGGAAGAGGTCAACCGGGTGATCCTGATCGGCAACCCGGAGCGGCCGGAGCAGAGCCGCAAGCGGCTGCAGAAGGTGGCGGCGGACACGGTCCGGTACCTGGCGCAACTGCATCAGGACGGCAAGGCGTTCAGCGTGGGCACGATCGGAGCGGCCATGGTGGCCATGGGCCCGGTGCCCCAGCCCGACGCCGATGCCGAGGTGATCACCGGCCTGGCCGCGGCGCTGGAGCGGCGGGGGCGGCTGATCATTACCACCGACACCGACGCCATGCTGCCCGAAGCCGACCTGGTGGTCACGGCCACCAGCAGCGTGGACGATCTCGTGACGCCGGCCAACCTCAAGTTTGGCGCCGCGGTCTGCGACCTTTCCCGGCCGCCGAACGTCTCCCGGGCCGTCAAGGATGCCCGCCCGGACGTGCTCGCCATCGACGGCGGCGTCGTGGCGGTGCCAGGCTTGCCCGACTTCAACTGGAAGTTCGGCTTTGAGCAGGGGCTGGCTTACGCCTGCATGGCCGAGACGATGATCCTGGGCCTCACGCACCACTACGCGGATACGTCGATCGGTACGGACTTGAACCTGCCGACGATTATGGAAATTCGGCAGGCGGCGGAACAAATGGGCTTCAAGCTGGCGCAGCTGCGGAGCTTCGACCGCCCGCTCTCGGAAGCGGAATGGGCCGAGTTGCAGCGGAACCGGCGCCGGGCGTTGAGTGCCGTGGGCGACTAGCTCTTTGTGTCGCTACGAAGAAGCCCTCCGGACGGCGACGCCGTCGTCCGGAGGGCCTTGCTTATGCCTGGCTGGTCTGGCTTATGCCCGGCTGGGTCGTTTGACCTTGGCGTCGGCCAGGGACTGGACCAGCCACCCGATCGCCAGGGCGGCGAAGGCGAAGATGCCCGAGAATATGAACCACTGCTCGATCCAGCCTCCGCCTGGCCACCGGGCGAGCATCATGGCGGGCGGAGAGACCAGCGCGAACGCCATCGCCGCGAAGACGGCCGTCAGCATCGGAGTTCCCTTGAAGGCCCACCTGATCAGCAGTGCGAAGGTCAGGGCGCCAACGGTGACCAGCGGCAGGACGAAGGGATTGTACCTCCCCCAGGCCGGCAGGCTGCCCCAGATCATGCCGGCAACCCCGCCCATGGCCGTACCCGAGGCGACAGCCGCCCGCATGGGCTGGTCCTGGAGCCAGCGCCACTTGGCCCGCACGTCGATGCGGACCCGAACCCATAGCCTATGTAGGGTCGCCCAGCCGGGCGCCACGCACAAGAGCAGCAGTGCGAGCCAAAAGCGGTTCAGCCACCAGAACTTGATGAGATAGATGGGCTGACCCAGGAGTGAGACGAGCAGGCCAACGATCGGCAGCGGGGCCAGGTACAGCCGCCAGGAGAGATGCCGGTGGTGGACCTCCGCCAGCGATACGGCCAGCGCCTCCGGCGGCCCCATGCGGGTGATGGCCACCACTTCCGCCGTCTCCAGATCGATGCCCCGGGCCACCAGTTCGTCCCGGGCTTCCTCCAGATGCTCCTTCAGTTCACGGCAGGCCGCCAGGGCCGCCACCGGGTCGGTGATCTGTGCCGTCGCCTGCCGAAGGTAATCATCAGCCCACATAGGCAAACACCCCTCCCTGAACCACTGTATCCACGGCGGTCCGAAACTCCGCCCACTCTGCGGCCCGGCGGCGCAACTCGTCGCGCCCTCGCTCAGCCAGGTGGTAGACTTTCCGCTCCCGCCCGCCGTCGGCTTCCCAGTGGGCCGTGATCAGTTCTTCCCGCTCCAGCGCATGCAATACCGGGTAGAGCGTGCCCTCCTTGAACGTCAGCACGCCTTTGGACTTGGCCTCCAGCTCCTTGACCAGCTGGTAGCCGTGCATGGGCGAACGGCTGAGGAGCGACAGCGCGAGGGTCGCAGTGCTGCCTTTCTGCAGGTCCCGGTCAACCGGCACACCAATCACCTGCATCTCCGATACATCGATGTTCGAGGCATTGGTGTCTATTTCCTGCTACGCTTATTTAGTTAACAATAAAAGCGAGATTGCGAGGCAGCGCGACCGGGGCAAAAATCCCCGCAGGCAGGAATTGATTCATTGGTGTACAGAAATACATTCGGCCAATGATGACAAGTCAGCGAAAGGATGTGTCGCCCTCATGTCAGTCGCGAGGCAGATTCTCCACGGGGCAGCGGACTTTGTCTGGCGGAACGCCCGCCTGCTGGACCGCCACCTGTTCGCGCACCTGTTCGAAGGCGGTGCGGCCGGAGCGGTCGTAGCGGCGCTGCGCGCCTATCAGAATCCGGACGGCGGGTTTGGCAACGCAATCGAGCCGGACATGCGCTGCCCGGACAGCCAGCCCGAAGGGGTCGAAATGGCGCTGCACTACCTGGCCCGGGTGGGCGGCGCTGGGGCAATGGTTCAGCGGGCCTGCGATTATCTTACGAGTATCACGCCGGACCAAGGCGGCGTCCCCAAAGTGCTGCCCTCGGTCCGGCGGTATCCGCGGGCGCCGTGGTGGGAGACGGGAGAAAATCCGCCGGCCGCCATCAACCCGACGGCCGGAATCACCGGACTGCTGTACGAGCTGGGCGCCAAACACCCGTGGCTGGAAGGGGCCACGGCATACTGCTGGCAGATCATCGAGTCCGCCGAAATCGCCCAGCCGCACGACTTCCTGTCCATCGTCCGGTTTCTGGAGCACGTGCCGGACCGGGAACGGGCGGAGCGCGGCTTCCGGCGGATGGCCGGCCTCATGGATGCGGCGGGCGTCATCGCCCTGAACCCGGAAGAGACCGGATACGTGAAGAAGCCCCTGGACTGGGCGCCGGCGCCGGACGCCATCTGCCGCCGGCTCTTTTCCGACGCCGTGCTTGCCGCCCACCTGGATGCCCTGGCGGCCCGCCAGGGGGAGGATGGGGGCTGGCCGCTCACGTGGCCGTCGCTCAGCCCGGCCAACGAGATGGAGTGGCGCGGCCGGGTGACCGTCGAAGCGCTGGCGACGCTGCAGGCGTACGGCCGCCTATCCGAGTAGAGAACGGAAAAGCCCTCCGGACGGTGATGCCGTCGTCCGGAGGGCTTTGCTGATGCCTGGGGGATTCCTGCCGATAAGAAGACCGGAGCCCGACAACCGGACCCCGGCGGTTTTCGGTGTGGGAGCTGACGTGCTGTCAACTGCCCTTGGCGGCTAACGCAGCGTCCAGCGATCGGTTGGTAACATGCCGCAGGGTGAAGAACGCTACCCCTGTGAGCAAGGCGGCCCCAACCAGGTAAGGGGCATGAAGACCAAAGGTTTCGGCCACGACACCACCAAGAGCGGCGCCCACCGGCGCCATGCCACCGCTGATGAAGCGGTAGGCGCTGTTCACGCGTCCCATCAGTTCCTTGGGGATAAGCGTCTGACGCAAGGTGACGGCCACGACACTCCAAAGGGTCATGGACACCCCGAACAGCACGAACATGGGCGCCGCGACAACCACCGTAGAAGTCAGACCAAGACCCAAACAGGCAGCAACCGCGCTGGCGACCGCCAGGTAGAGGGAGAACGCCTTTCCAAACCGGCTGCTGACCGCCGGGGCAATAAAACTTCCGAGCACACTCCCCACGGCAATGGACGCGAGGAGCAGACCGTACCCGGTTTCGTGCAGTCGGAGCACTTTCAACATGTACAGCACCTCAATGGCCAGGGTCGCCTTGGAAAAGAGGCTGAAGGCCCCGACCATGATCGCCAGCGATCGGAGGAGTTTGTGTTTCCAGAGCCAGGTCATTCCCTCGGCGATGTCCTTACGTAGCTGCCCCTTTCCTCGGGGCGCCGGAGTCGCGAATTTGAAATCCCCTTTGACTGAGTAGACCAGCGCCGCAGCCACCAGGAAGGTCAGCGCATCGAAACCGAATGGCAACCAGGCCAATACGACGATCAGCATACCGGCGAGTGGGGGGGCGATAAACTGCTCGGAGATATCGCCACCTACTGCGAGGTGGCTGTTGGCGCGTTCCAGGTTATCCCCCGCGACGACCGAGGGCAGAATGGCTTGTGCAGCCGTACTGAACAGGGTCCAGGTTGAGCCAAGGATGAAAGCCAGGCAGGCCAGGGGTGGGATGCCAACGACTCCCAGGGCCACAGCGACTGCGAAGGTGGCCATGGCGATGCCGCGAAATAGGTTGACTCTCCACATGATCTCCCGCCGGTCGTACCGATCGGCCAGCACGCCGCTGACCAGGGAGAACAGCAGCAACGGCAGATACTCTGCCGTGGTGATCAGCGAAACAGCCATGGGCTTTTGAGACAGGTGGGCAGCGAGCAATGGCAGGGCGGTGTTCCGAACCCCGTCGCCCATGGCGGAGATGGTCGAGGCGGTCCAGATTCGCCAGAAACTTGTGCCCAACCCGCGCCAGAAGTCGGACACTCGTGCGGTTACCCGAACCAGGGACATACACCGGTAGCCCCCTTTTGGATCTTGCTTCTTGCCCAGTTGAACCGTGGAGACCCCGCAGGCAACCGGAGTCACCTTCGGGGTCCGCCTTCATGTCAAAGCAAGGGTGTACAGCACCTGGTTATTGCGGTCATCAAGCTGAAGGAGCTGCAACGCCTTTCGATCACTGACGGCAGGCGTGATGGAAGTCCGACACCCGTGGGCCGTTGCGACCAAAATCAGCGACTGCATGATCTTCCCGGAGTTTATGTATGTATTGCGAATGACGCGGTCGTGACGGTAGAACCACTGGATTCGGCGGTAGTCAGTGGTCAGGAACAAGACGGCCCCCGCAAACAGCGATGCCTGCTGGCCGATCAGGCAGGTCTGAACCTCGCTGCGAAATTCGCCGGCCCGAACAAGCTGAATGTGTTCCGTGCGGAGGTCGTAGAGGTAGATCCCGGGCTCAAGGCCAGGGACGTCGAACACGGCAATGAACACATCGTAGACTCGGTCCACGGCCACCAGGTAGTCGTAATCCGGCTTGTCGCCCTGGGCGGGTTGGGTCCGGGGAACTCGGTAGGGCGCCAGCCCATGGTTCAAAATGGAACTCAAGGTCTCCTGAGGGAGCGGACGCCGCACCTGCTGAAAGCTCGATTCGCGCCGCCACAGCACTTCACCTAATGTAGCGGAAGGGAGGTCAGCCGGGTTCGATAGGGTAGTGTCACTTTGAACCTCCCGCGTGGGCGGTTCGCCTTCATTGGCGAGGATGTCCGTTAAGACCCGGTCCCGAACCGCTTCAAAATCTCCGCCGCCGTCGGCAAATTCCCACCTGCGCGACCAAAGGTAGAGGTCAAGAGACGGGGCCCAGTTGTGGCCAACCAGCGCGCAATGCCTGAGTGGATGGCTTCGTCCGGTTCAGCACTGGCCAGGAGGCCCACTTGTTTGAAGTGGTCTGCGATGACCGTGCCGGTCGGAGAAGGTCCACGCATGGACATCGCGATCAGTTCTAGCAAGGCCTCTCTGGACATACCTAAACGCTGTCGTGTCAGCGGGTTGTTCACTTCCACCTGAATGTCTGTGTCAGGTCCGCAGTAAGGGCGAATGCGGGTCAGGAGCGCCCAATGCTGAGAGTCACCTGCCAGGGCAGGATCACGGTCATTACGGGTTGTCCGAAACCTTGAACACATACCGTTACTCCTTTTTGAGTTTTTTCCATTCGGGGGAAGTACCCGGCACGCCGATGGCTACGCCGTACACCACACCCTCATCCAGGTGATCAACGCCGGCCAACTGCTCGATTTCCGCGTCCATCAGGCCATGCTGCGAATAGCTGGCGTACCCGTGTGCAGCCGAGGCAACGAACAGCGTGGTATTCAAATGGCCTGCATCGATGAACTGCGTTCGAAATGTCCGCGGCTCTCGATAGCGCCACATCACACGATCGAACACTGAGGTCATCACGATGATGACAGAGGGTTCCACTCCCAACTCCTGCCGTGACCGGAATGGACCATCGAACATGACCTCCAACTGCGACATGGAGGGCAAGTCGGCGATACGGTCCAGGGAGTTGGTTTCCACGCAAAAGTGATAGAAGCCGGGCGGGACGTCTTCGACGTTAATGACGGCTGCGTAGGCCTCGATCGGGTGGCGTGACCCGCCGGAGGGGCTTGTCTTACGAATCAGGTCCCGGCGCTCGCCGTTTCGGGACACGGTGCGAGTCCGGAGTTGGCCAAACGTTACGGCCATGACCCGCAGCAGGTTTTCCCGGGTTACACGCCCGGTGGGTTCGGACGGAACCTCCGTCGGCGCGCAGAACCGCCTCCAGGCGTCCGTGAAGGGCTGCTGAAGGGTGTCCAGCACCGCCTTGGCGGTCGGAGCCGGGATGGAGATCGCGGCGCCCCGGTAGCGTTTGGTTCGGTTCAGGTCAGGCTCTTCAGACTCGTAGATGCTCATCAGTTGCAGGTCGAACTCAATGCCACCGGGCTGGCTATAGTCAACGAAGGGGAAGTCAAATGTGGAAAGATGATAGTCGGCGGTAGCATGCCATTCGTACTTCCCCCAGGTACGGAGGATGTGTTCTGCCCAGCGGTGACCTTCATCTGAGCCGTCCACCAAGAAGCCGGCGTCCCGGAGCCAGCTCATCGCGGTGAGAGCTGACTCCGGGTCGGCGACTCCAGTTTGGCTAACGTCGCTCAGAACGGTCCCGACGGACTGGCCCCCCATGAAGGCAACGAGCAGGAACGCAGCGGCCGGCGAGATGCGAACCGACCTGTTGGAGGTCAATTGCACTGCAAGCCAAAGGCCGTCAGCTAGTGCCGAATCGGGAGGGGTCAGGCGTGTTCCCGCATGGGTGTACAGGAGCGTATCCCGAGTGATCGTCTCAGCCACTGGAAATCACCTGCCGACTAAATGATGTTCTCCCACTGCCGTAGTGCCGGCTGCACGAGGGGGATGTCCCGGATGATGAACGGACCCTTGGTCAGGTTGGGCTGGACGCTCTTGAGGGTGCGGGTCGCCCTGGTGGTCACCGGAACGTTGGTTGCGGGAACAGCCTGTGTGGTCGCCGCAGATGACTTCAAACTGATCTCCCCTTGCGGTTTATTCCGAACCAGGGTGGGTCCTAGTCTCGGTCTGGTTGTTCGTCCCCTTGCTGCGGCCGTTGCTTCCAAGGGATTTCGTCTAGTGGTAATAATTGGGGATACCATGACTGTAACATGCTTGTATTTTATTGTCAATATTACAACATAAGGGCATTCTGAACTTTAGATGAACCTTCGGGTGCTCATTATTATCGGGACGGAAAGATGCTGCTTAATGAAATAAGCAAAGTGAAGCCGGGGCCGACGGCGGACACGATGGGGTCATCGCCATGGACCCCGGTGAGACCGGATACGTAAAGAAACCGCTTGACTGGGCGCCGACGCCGGACACCATCTGCCGCCGGCTCTTTTCCGACGCCGTGCTGGCCGCCCACCTGGACGCCCTGGCAGCCCGCCAGGGGGAGGACGGGGGCTGGCCGCTCACGTGGCGGCCGGTCAGCCCGGCCAACGAGATGGAGTGGCGTGGCCGGGTGACCGTCGCAGCGCTTACGACACTGCAGGCGCACGGCCGTCTGCCCGCGGGGTAGACCGAACGGCTGCGACCGGACTTCAGCACAGCATCACTCCTTTCGGAACAATGCCAAAACAAGCGCCCGATGGACGGTAGCCGTCCAGTGGGCGCTTGTCGTTTCTATGGCTTGGGCTCGGTAAGCCGCAATCTGGTCGTAGTCATCCAGTTTGCTTCCGCCCCTTGCGTGAGATAACGCCCAGGATGGCAACCACAAAGCAGAAAATGCCACCAAGGACCCACTGGCCGGTAACAAGACCGATAAGCGCAGTTCCACAGGCACCCAGCAGAAGTGCAATTCCAAGGTGCTTCATGTTCAAACGCTCCACCCCCCAGACACGTCCTTTCCTCCCCTGTTCTAATAAGAATAATACAACAAAGGGTGGTGATATCTTTTCAGGCCTTCCTGGTTTGGCTGGTCAGCCTGACGCAAGCGGGGAAAATCGGATATGGAGAAATCTGGAGGACCGTCTTCTGGACCTATGTCATCCCATTAGCTCTCCGGGGAGTCTTGAGCAACCTGATACTGCTTCTTTCCGGCGGACCGACCCGGGTTTCTTTCGGTTTGGGGTTACTGGTTCCTGTGCCGGTTTGGGTGGACCGACTCACGGATTTGTTCGCGCTAGGGCAACTATACCTCTTCTTCGCCTACTTCCGCCCGGAAGGTGGACTTGACCGGAAGCAGCGCTGGTGGGTAACGGCTGGGTTGGCCTTGGGGACCGTGCTTGCGGGATTTCTCGTTTGACTCCTGGACATACAGAGGCGCTTACCTGCTCTGGCTGGGTAGCGCCTCTTTTGTTTTTCTCACATGGCTAACTTTTTGCCGTCCTAAGTAGCATGGTGTCCGGGTGCGAGAAAACTGTAAAGATAGGCCGCTTACGGATCTCTTCCGCAAGGTCTCCGGAATCCCAGGCTTGGAGGTCATCGTCCTTCCCTGTGGGTGAGTCCAAATTTCGACAAGAAGTGCTCCGTCTGCACCAAACGCGTAGGGAAAGTCGTCGAGCGATCATGGTGATTTTCAACAGGGATCATTTGGAAAAAAGAGGAACCTAAAGGTGATTCGCAAGATGGTGGGGTGGGTCGTTTGAGCGCACGCGGGAAGAAGCACGGACGTTCCCTTCTTGACCGGGCTCGGAAAGCGTTGCAGGCAGGGAACTACCGCAAGGCTCGGGAGACCTTGAGCCAGATCACCTGGCCGGATCTTGAGACCAGCCACGAACGAAACGTGTTGGAAGCCGGCGCCTGCCTTCTGGAGGGCGACGAAGCGGCCCGGAGCCGCGAATACCCCCGGGCGGCCGACCTGTATGCCCGCGCCGGGGAGCTGAACCCGCAGGTCCAGCCCGAGATGCGGTTTCGGTTGATTCACGTGGCCCGGCAGCAGGAGATTGAGGAGCCCTCCCTGGTGCCGCTGCTCACCGCAGCCCTGGGCGACGTTGACGCGCAGCAACTGCCCGCTGACATCTGCGCATACGCCGGCTACCTGCTGGCGCTCCATGGCATAGGCGACGAGCGCTGGGCCGCCATTTGCGACCGGGCGTTCAGGGAACTCCGGGCGCAGGGTCACCGACATCTGGCGGCCGGCCGGCATGCCGAAGCCCTGGGCGCCCTGTCGCGGGCGCTGGTCATCCGTCCGGCGAACGCTGCAGTTCTGGACCTGCTGGCCCGAGTCTACTATCTGGAAGGTAATTCTGAGCAAGGGCTTATCGCGCTGCGGCGGGCGGCCCAAGCCGAGCCTGAGCCCGCCCGGCTGCTGCGGCTCGCCCTGCTGTGTGAGCAAACGGGCCGGCTCCAGGAGGCGTGGGAGGCTGTGGGACCGGTGCCCGTGGCGGAGTATCCCGACCCGGGTCTGGTGCTCCGTTTGCAGGTGCGGCTGCTTGTGGGCCAGGGCCGGTTTGCCGAGGCGCTGGCCGCCGCTGAACACCCGCTGGCGGATGTGATCGCCCGGTCACTGGCGCCTGCCCTGCACGTGTTGACGTCGCCCGCGGCTGCCATGCCGCGGTCGGACGAGGATCCGACGGCAACCTACGTACATGCTGTGCTGGCTTTCCGGGACGGGCGATGGGACGAAGCGGACGCGTGGGCGACCCGGGCCATGGCGGGCAAGCTGGCAGACCGGGCGCACTTGCTGCACGCCCACGTGCTGCTGGCTCGGGGCCAGTCCGCTGAGGCGGAGGCAGCGGCTGGTTCAGCCGCCGGCGGTCGGGCACCCGCTCATGCCCTCGCGCTGCAAGGATTGATCGCGGCCCGTCAGGGCCGGTGCGAGCGGGCCCTGGAATGCTGGGGGCATCCCCTGGCCAGAGGTCTGACCGGGCAGGGATGGATCCCGCAGGCCGAAGTGGGGTACCTGCTTCAGGCGATGGGCAACGGTGCTTTCCGAGAGGTTCTGGAGCGGCTCGCGGCCCCGACCGCAGTTCCGGCCGAAACGGCTGACCGCGTGAAGGCCGTCGCCGCCTATGCGCTGGCGGTAGCGGCCGTGCGCCGGGGAGACCACCGGGCCGCCAGGGAACTGCTGCTCCATATGTCCGGGGCCGACGGCGACCCGCGGGTCCAACTGGTTGCGGCCGTGACCGGGCTGGCCCTCGGCGAAACCGACCGGCCGGAGTACCTGCCTGTGTCCGATCCCGAGCTGCTCGCCGTGCAGCGGGTGCTCGAAGTGACCCAAAGCCTGCGGCGGGGCCAGTTGCGGGCCGCCAACACGCACATGGCACAACTGCGGGAATCGGGGCGGCAACGGGCGGGCCGGGTAGCGCTGCAGGCCCAGTTGGCGGCGGTGGAATCCCGCTTCGACCAGGCGTTTTCGACCTCCCGGGTTTCCGGCAACCAGGAGCAAGTCCACCTTGCCACCGGTCTCTTCCTGGGAACCTTGCCCGACACGGGGAGAAAGGCGGGCCCGCCGGCCCGCAGCCTGCCGCACTGGGCCTATCTCTGGTGGCGGAAAGACCCGGACCGGGCGCTCCGCCTGCTGCAGAGCATGGTCAGCGAACGGCCGGACCTGCCCGCCTGGCGAATCGCCCTGGCGCAGGTCTGCCTGGAGCAGGCGCTCGTCGCCTTCCAGTCCGGCAAGGATCCGACGGCCTATCTCGACCGGGTAATGTCCCTGGACCCGGGCGTGCCGCTGGAGCGCGAGGCGCTCAATCTTCAGGCGGTGTGGCTGGCAGTGTCAAGGCGGGTCCCGGAGGCGGTGGCCCTGTTTCAACGGGCCAGGGACCTTGAGGCGTCGCCGCCCTCCGGATTGCTGACCAACCTGGCACGGGCGCAGGACCTCGCGGGGGACGCCGGCGGAGCGGCTGACACCTGGGCGGAGGCCCTGGCGTTGTGGGACGGCAGCCGCGACGCCGATGACCCTTTCGTGGCCGCCCGTTCGGTCGAAGCCGCCCGGCGGGGTTGCCGTATCGCCGCTGCGGCTCACCGCTGGGACCTGGTCTGCCGGATGGCGGTCCGGGGTCTGCAGGCCCAGCCGGACCACTGCGAGCTGGCGGCCCTGCTCGTGGCTGCCCAGGCCGGCCGGATCAACGAGGTGCTCGCCTCGCCGCAGCCCGACCTGCACATGCTGGAGGCGGCGGCCGGGGACATCGGGCGGATGGCGTCCGCCTTTCCGGACGAACCGGCCGTCGTCAGGGTCGCCGACGAGGTCAGGCGGCAACTCATGGACCGGAGCGCCCACTGGGAAGCGATGGGGTGGTTGGACCAGGCCGACGGCGGACTCACGGCGGCCCTGGATGTCGATTCAGGCGGTGCGGCTTCCGGGGAACTGTTGTATCGGCGGGTCTGGGTGCGGAATCGCCTCGCCCAGCGGACGGAAGACCCCGAATGGTACCGCCGGGCCGAAGCGGACCTGGTCCGGGCCGATGCCTGTGCCGTCGTCCCTACCAACCAGACGGCGATTGAGCAAATCCGGCCGGAGTTGCGCCGCCAACGCCTGACGTGCCTGGCCCGGTGCCTGACGCACGATGTGGCGCGACTGGAGCAGACCTGGGCGGCCCGGGAAACCAGCCTTGATGCGGGTGAAGCCGGAGCGGCGCCACTCGTTCTGTCGGCATCCATCCGCGCAGAGTGGGACCGGCTGCTTCAGGCTGCGGAGGAAGGCCTGGAACTGGCCCAATCCCTGGGACTGAACGAACTTGGTTTCGCCGATATCCGGCAGCGGTGTCGCGGGGCGCTGCAGGCGCTCAAGCGGCCGCGGCCCGGTTCGAGGAGGAGCATATGAACCGTACGGAAGCATACGGGATTCTGGGGCTGAACCGGGGGGCGAGCCTGCGCGAAGTGGACCGTGCGTGGGAACGCCAGTCCACACGGGTTCAGCGGGGAGACCTGGACACCCCCCGGGAGGCGATCGACCAGGCACGCGCCCTGCTGGCGGAGACTGACGACCGGGTCAGGGAGGACCTCGAAGAGTGGGCCTGGCCACTGACCCTCGATTCGGATCGATCGCGCATCCGGACCACCGCAGAATTGGGACTCCCGCCGGTGCTCCCGGAACTGGGACCGGCCTTCGACCGGCTGCTGGCCGGCCTGCCTGCGCCGGAAGAGATCGGCCGGTACTTCGCAGCCTGCTCCCTGCCACTGCCGGCGGAAGTCGGGGACATTGCCGCCGTGTTGTTGGCGGCGATGGGCGATACACCGGGAGCCGACCCTTTTTCACTCGTACCGAGCCCGGAAGAGGCGCTGTAAACGCACCGGGGACCAGCAGCACTGCTGGTCCCCGGATGAGACATAAAATGCTCCCCGAGCCGGTAACCGAACCGCCCGTGAATTCCGTGGCTAACTTCCTGGCTGATGATTAAACCTGCCAGCATGTCAACTTTGGCTTCCGTTCGGCCTGAACACATCTTCGAGTGACCAAAGATGGCGTCCAGCTTCGGAACCTTCGTACATCCTCCACCCAAGGTCGGAAGATACCTTGCGATACCGACCTGACTCGTTGTGGAAGGGTGTCGTTGGCGCCGTTGTCGATTCCGTTCCCGAGGAGCATTGTCAATGTAGCACGGGACTCGAATTTTGAGTAGAGAATGTGCGTTCTAATTTTGATAATGTTCTGTTCGATCTGGTTTCGGCATGGGAAACGAAGACCCTCCGGACGGGAACCGTCCGGAGGGCTTGGCGGTGATGTGGGCTACGGGTTGTGCGCTTTCTGCTCGGCGTACACCGTAAAGCTGGCCACGCAACTCAGATTCTGGTAGGTGTTGTCCGCATTCAGGGGCAGTGACACCCAAAAATGCAGGTCGACGACGTCGCCGACATCGGCGCTGATCGGGCCGCCGGCGAAGGCCATGTCACCGTCGATGAACTGGCCCAGGGTGCCTGCCGCCAGTACGTTGAGCCCGCCCGGGTCTGCGGTGACCTTCACCTGCAGTTTGTCCGCCAGGGGCCGGCTGCCGGACTGCAGCGCAGCCCGGACGTGCTTCAGCCAGGCATCCAGGGAACCGGTATTCTCGATCTGGAAGACCCGGTGGAATTCGTCTCCGGGCGCCCAGAGACCGGTCTCATACAAGCCGCCGCCGGGGCCGATGTAGAACATGGGACCGGGCACCTGATCGCCGTTGTCACGGTCGCCGGTAATCTGCAGGGTGCCGGCCGTGAGTTGGGACTGCTGCGGGGATGTCGATGCCGAGAACAGGGCCAGAGTAACGCCGCTGACCACGGCGGCCACAAGCACCGCCGCCATGATCGCCAAAAGCCAGGTCCGCTTCACCAGATGCGCCTCCCTCCGTTTAGTGGACGTTGACCAGTGAGGTGGACTTCAGCTTGCCGCCGAAGTAGACCATCACTTTCAGCTGGGTCCCACCTGCAACGCCGTACGCCGACGGCTGGAAGTCCTGCCGGTACTCGCCGGTGCCGCTGTCGTACGTAATGCCGGCCCCGTACGTGTAGCCGGTGATCAGGGCGTTTGTGGCTGCGTTCCGGATGCGAATGCTGACTGAGGTGTCAGGCGGACTGCAGCTGTTCCACTGGAAGCGGATGCTGAGGTTGTCGCCGGCGTTCACGTCGGCCGGGGCGCCGCTGCTGAGCGGCGACATCCAGGTGAGGGACGGGTTGGCAGAGCACTCGGCCGAAATGGCCGGAACCTCGGCTGCCACTTCGGGGGTCAGCAGGTCGAGTTCGCTCTCCGACGGCAGGTCGGGCACCACGCCCGCCAGACCGATCGCGCCGCCCTTGAACTGAATGTGGGCCCAGTCGTCGTAGCCGGTCAGCGTTTCCAGGCTGCCGCCGGTTTTGTTGATGTCCGTCGCGAGGCCGGTGTCCACGGTGTCGCCGTCGCAGTTCCAGTCCACGTTTGCACTGGCGCCGGCCACCGCGTGCAGGGCGCCGCCGGGGCAGGAGTAGACGGTGCCGTAGCCGGCCGCGCCGGCGCCCAGGCCCGCAGGCTCGCTAAGGCTATGCTCGTCCCGGTTGGGCAAGGCCGACCGGGAGTAGTCGAGCGTACCGAACGCCCCGCCCTTGATGACGCCTTGCATCTGGAAGGCGTAGCTCATGATGCTGAGGTAGTTGGGCTTGTAGTTCGCATCGTCCCCGCCGCCGTGATGCAAGCCCAGGTTGTGGCCCAGTTCGTGCATAAGCGTGCCCGCCTGCTCGTTGGTGCTGCCCACGCTACCCGTGAAGGAGCCCAGGCTGACGATCAGGTCGCTGGCGCCGATGCCGCGGGAGATGCCGCTGGAAGTGGTGGAGTCGTAGTTGTGCGCCGAAATCACGTAGTGGAAAATCGGCGTGCGACCCGTTTGCGTAAAGCCGCCGGCACTGTCCTTGATGGCCTGGAAGGCGCTCCAGTTGTAGCTGCCGCCGCTGCTGGTGCCCAGAGGGGTTACCTCCGCCAGCGCGTGCGCCCGGCTGAGGGCGCCCCAGGTGGCCATGGTGCTCCAGTCGAGAATGCTGCCGGACCCTTCGTCCACGTGCAGGTTAATGCCCACCGATCCGGTCGGGCTGACGTAACCGGAATTGGCGAAGGCGTCCACGACTTTCTTGATCGCGGCCTGGCTCAGCTGATGGCTGTGGGCGCCGCTCTGCATCCAGTCGACGTGCAGGAAGACATCCGGCTTGTTGGGGTCGGCGCCCATGGCGTGCAGGTCGATGAACTGCGGTGCAATCGGTCCGGCGCCGTCCGGGTCAATCCAGACGCCGTCGGTCTCCCATTCGTCCAGGAGGCCGTCGCCGTCGGAGTCGACGCCGCCGCCGGTGCCGCAGGAGCCGGGGGGGACCTCAAAGGCCACGGCCCGCCGGGGCTCGTAAGCTTCCACTGACCACATGACGGTCCGGGGGGAGAAGGTGACGCTGTCGCATTCCAGGTCTTCGTCCCGGTAGTTCGAGTCTCCAGTCACGTTGGTGGCGAAGTTGAAGGCCGGCGCGTGGGTCAGCTTGTCGATGACCCAGACGTGGCTGCAGCCGTCGGAGCCCTGGTACAGCAGTGAACCGCCGATGGCGAGGCCGCTGTTGTAGCAGCCCGCACCGGTCCAGGGGAAACTGCCCAGGTTCGAGCCGGTGATGGAGTAGTGGTCGATGGTGGTCGCGGTGTCCGGGCTGATGTACAGGCTGTCATCCTGCGCATCGTAGGCGAGGCCGTCGTCAATGCCGTCGTTGACGAACTGGCCGATGGTGAAGGCGACTGTGGCGGCGCCGGTGGTCGGGTCGATGCGGCGGATGACGCCGCCGCCGCCCGCACCGCCGCCCCAGCCGGCCCAGAGGAGCTTGCGCTTGCCGTCCCAGGCCAGGGCGCCCAGGCCGCCGGCAACGTTGTACGAAGCGACGACGTTGCCGGTCAGCGCCTCCGCCTTGAACAGGTCGGGGCTGGAGCTATAGCAGCTATACCACAGGAACTCGCCGTCGAACGCGATCCCGACCCCGATGCCGGAACTGCAGGCGACGGAGAAATTGGTCTTGTGCACGAAGTCGCCGTTGGCGGCGGTTGCCACCGGCTTGCCGCCGGCGACAAAGCCGGCGGCCAAGACCAGAGCAACCGACAGGAACGCCACGAGTCGGCGGAGCCGCGTTGCAGACATGGTACTCCCCCTTGTTCTTTGTTTAGGCACCTATGTGAATGGGCTGTGACAGAAGGCAGCCCAACGCTCAGGGCGATACGATGGCGCTTTTGACGCCATAGGGGGAGACGGCGGCAACGCCGTAAACAGCGCCGACGACGGGCGCCGGGTCTGCCCACCGGTATGTGTCCGTGTCGCTGCCCGTCGCGGCAACCTTGGCCGCCGGCGTCCAGGGTGCGGTCGGACCGGCCCGCCGGTAGACCTCATACCGGCCGGAGGCGTTACCGGACCCGCGCCAATGAACGGTCACCCGGTCACCGTCCTTTTCCACGTTAACTCCGGCGGGCTCCAGCGGCGGAATGGCTGCCGCTTCCTCCGGCGTGATGCCCGACGGGTCAGGCGCCGCGCCCGGTTCCGGAGTCGGAACGGGGGAGGCAGGTGGCGCGGGGGGTGCCGGAGTCGGAGCGGGGGAGGCAGGTGGCGCGAGGGGTGCCGGAGTCGGAGCGGGGGAGGCCGGTGGCATGAGGGGCGCCGGCGGCGGGGAGGCCGGGTGCCTGGGGACCCCCGCACAGCCGGCCAGTAGCATGGACAACAGCACGGCGGTGACGGTCATAGGGGTGCGCATGCGACTCTCCTTATTAGAAAAATTTTGGTAACTTTCCCTATTTGTGATTAGACGCGCGACCGCCACTCTCCTGCGCTTGTGGCACAATACTGGGAGAGAAAATGCCGTCCCGCGGATTGGACAGGTCCCCGGCCTTACGAACGGCAGACGAAAAAGCCCTCCGGACGTCAGTCCGGAGGGCTTTTGCTCAACCATTGGCGGGGCGATAGAAAGATTCTATGTGATCATTCGGGACTAGTAAAAAAGTGACAATTTGCGGTAGCCATAAAGGCGCATGCCTCCGGACCCGTCCCGGCGGTTTGGCAGTAACGCTTCCTAACTCCCCTTCCCGTTTGCCGAACCGGCAATTCAAAACAAAACCTACTAATTTTACACAAAAACATACATAAATTCATTCAATTCAAACTACAACAGGAGAATGTTTTCACGTGAAGAATACTACGTTTAGAAACGACCCTTCGTAACTCCTTGATACATGTGGGAACTTGGATTTGAGCGGGAGGGGCAGAGATGGCGAGCGATCGGCGGATGACCAATCAGCAGACAGCAGGACCGCCCAAAGGTGCGCATGCGGGCGAACTGGGACGGGCGCGGTGGGGGCGCAGCCTGGTCCAGCGGATTCTCGGGTGGCGGGAGTTCAACATTCTGGTGGCTTTGATCGTACTCGGCGCCGTGCTCTCCTTTGCATCGGAGCACTTCCTCACCCGCAACAACCTCTTCGGGGTGATGCGCGCTTTTTCGCTTACGGCCATCATGGCCATTGGTGAGACCATGGTGATCATCACCGACGGCATTGACCTCTCCGTCGGCTCCATTATGGGCCTGGCCGGGCTGGTGACCGGCATGGTGATGGCCGGAGGCCAATCGGCGGTGCTGGCGGTCATGATCGGGATTCTGGTCGGTGCCACCATGGGGCTGGTGAACGGCGGCCTCATTACCGGACTGCGCCTGCCGCCGTTCATCGCCACGCTGGGCATGCTCAGCATCGGCCGCGGTTTGGTCTACGTGATTACCAAAGGCTACCCGGTCACCGTGGACGACAGCAACGCCGGCTTTCTCTTCCTGGGGCAGGGCTACATCGGCCCGGTGCCGGTGCCGGTGGTGCTGATGCTGTTGCTGACCGTGGCCGGCGCGGTTTTCCTGACCAGGACCAGCCTGGGCCGGTATGTCTACGCACTGGGCGGAAACGAGCAGGCCGCCCGCCTGAGCGGTATCCGGGTGGACCGGGTCAAACTGCTGATCTATACGCTGTCCGGGTTGTTCGCCGGGATCGCCGGCGTGGTATTGCTGGCCCGGCTCGTGTCCGCACAGCCTTCGGCCGGCCTCGGCTATGAGTTGCCGGTTATTGCCGCCGCCGTGATTGGCGGCACGAGCCTCAGCGGCGGCGAAGGCAGCATCGTTGGCACGGTCATCGGCGCTGCCCTGATCGGGATTCTGGAAAACGGCATGGTGCTGGTGGGGATCAACACCTACGCGCAGCAGGCCGTCACGGGTCTGGTCATTCTGCTCGCCGTGGCCATGGACATGTGGCGGAAGCGGCGGCGTTGACTCGGCCGGCATGAAAACGGCAGCCGTTCAAGCCGGCGGACGGCAAGACCCGAGGGGGTGAGCACCGACATCTGGGGGCAAATCTGTGCGGCCGTCTCTCACGATTTTCGGTAGGAGGGTGAACACATTGACGCAGATCCGTCGCGGTATCCGTGTCTGGATGGCGATCCTGTTTGTCGCTGCGATTGTGCTGTCCGGCTGTACCAAGTCCAGCACGCCTACGACCCCGGCACCCAGCCCGGAACCGGCCAAGAAGCCCATTACGATCGCCCTGGTTCCCAAGCTGGTCCATCCGTTCTTTGAAGACTGCCGCAAGGGCGGCGATGCGAAGGCCAAGGAACTCGGCGTTGCGTTCCAGTGGGTGGCGCCGCCCACCGGCGACCCCGCCGGGCAGGTCCGCATGATTGAGGATCTGGTGTCCAAAGGCGTGTCCGGTATCGCCATCTCCCCGAACGAACCCAAGTCGGTGGAGGCCGTGATTGCCGATGCGATCGCCAAAGGCATCAAGGTGATCACGTTTGACTCCGACTCGCCCGGCAGCAAGCGGCTCATGTACATTGGCACCGACAACAAGCAGGCCGGCGTGGTTATGGGTGAGACCCTGGCGAAGCTGGTCGGCGGCAAGGGCGAAGTGGCCATCATCACCGGCGGCCTGGGCGCCCTGAACCTGAACCAGCGGATCGATGGTGTCAAGGAGGCCCTGGCGAAGTACCCGGACATCAAGCTGGTGGACACGCAGGGTACCGATGACGACTTGGCCAAGGGCCTGACCGCAGCCGAGGCCATGCTCCGCTCCCGCCCGAACCTGGTCGGCATCTTTGGGATCAGCGCTACCGGGGGCCCGTCGGCGGCCAAGGCGCTGGCTGAGACCGAGTTCGCCGCCCGGCGGGGCAAGGTGAAGGTCGTGGCTTTCGACGACCTGCAGGAGACCGTCAAGGGCATTGAGGACGGGCTGATCGACGCCACCATGGTCCAGAAGCCGGTCCAGATGGGCGCCCTCTCGGTCCAGTGGCTCAAGGACATCATCGAGGGGAAGGCCCAGCCCAAGAACATTGACACCGGCGTCACCGTGGTGAACAAGGAGAACCTGAAGACCTACACCAAGTAATGGCGACCAGCGGGCCCGGGCAGGCCGGCGGCTTGCCCGGGTCCTGCGGGCAGGGAGGTTGGCGCATGGACCAGACCCCCATCCTGGAAGTCCGAGATATCCGGAAGCGTTTTCCCGGCGTTCAGGCGCTGGACGGTGTTCACCTGGAGGTCTACGCCGGTGAAGTGTTGGCGCTGGTGGGGGAGAACGGCGCCGGCAAGAGCACGCTCATGAAGATTCTCTCCGGTGTCTACGCGGCCGACTCCGGCACCATTTTGCGGGACGGGCTGCCCGTGGTGCCCCGGGACCCCAGCCATGCCCGGGATGAACTGGGCATTAGCATTATTCACCAGGAGTTCAACCTGGCGCCTAACCTTTCGGTGGCCGAGAACATCTTCCTGGGCCGGGAGCCCAGGCGAATGGGCTTTGTCAGGTTCGACCAGCTCTACCGGCGCTCCGCCGAGTTTCTGGATCTGCTGGGGGTCCACCTGGATCCCCGGACCCTGGTGGCCAGGTTGAGCGTCGGCCAGCAGCAAATGGTGGAGATTGCCAAGGCGCTCTCCTACCAGGCCAAGCTGGTGATCATGGACGAGCCCACGGCGGCCCTCAGTCTGCAGGAGTCGGCCACGCTGATGGGCATCATCCGCAGCCTGCGGGCGAAGGGCGTCGGGGTGATCTTCATCACCCACCGGCTCGAAGAGGTTTTCCAGATCGCTGACCGGGTCACGGTCATGCGGGACGGCAAGACGGTCGGCTCCATGCCGGTGGCGGAGACCGACCGGACCACCGTGGTCCGGCTCATGGTGGACCGGGACTTGAGCGAAATGTATGCCGCCAAGTCGGGGCCGATTGGGGAGCCCTTGCTGGAGGTGCGCAATCTCGCCACTCCCGGTCGGCTTGCGGACATCAGCTTTACGCTGCACCGGGGCGAGATTCTGGGCTTCGCCGGCCTGGTGGGGGCCGGGCGGACCGAAGTGGCCGACGCGCTCTTCGGGGTGGGGCCGCGCCCGACCGGGCAGATTTTCCTCCACGGACGCGAGGTGCGAATTCACTCGCCCGCCGACGCCGTGCGGCACGGGATCGGTTACGTGACGGAGGACCGCAAGCAACTGGGGCTGGTCCTGGGCATGACGGTCCGCGAGAACACCACCCTGGCCATTCTGGAGAGCCTCTGCCGGGGCGGGTTCGTCCGCCGGCAGCAGGAGCGGCAGACCGCAGACCGCTATATCCACGACCTGGGTATTCGTACGCCCGGCCGCGACCAGATGACGTTGAACCTGAGCGGCGGCAACCAGCAGAAGGTGGTCATTGCCAAATGGCTGGCCGGGAATCCCGGGGTGCTGATTCTGGACGAGCCGACCCGCGGCATTGATGTGGCCGCCAAGGCCGAAGTGCACGCCATTATCGCCCGACTGGCGGAGCAGGGCGTGGGGATCATCATGATTTCGTCGGACCTCATGGAGGTGCTGGCGATGAGCGACCGGGTGCTGGTGATGCACGAAGGCCGCGTCACGGCCGAATTCCTGCAAGACGAAGCGACGCAGGAGCGGGTGATGCTTGCCGCCACCGGCATGGTGGCAGGGGCTATATAGACCAGGGTTTCGTACTTGTGCGGAAAGGGTGTGCGATGCTTGGAGTTTGGTAACAAAGTGGCGATTGTGACGGGTGGCGCCAGCGGCATTGGCCTGGCTACCGTGGAGATTCTCGCGGCCGGCGGCGCCAGGGTCGTCCTCTCGGACTGGGACGAGGCGGCCGGCACCCGTGAGACGGCCCGCTTGCAGCAGGCGGGGCGGGAGGTCGCATACATTCGGGCCGACGTCTCCAACAGCGCCGACGTCCAGAACCTGGTGGCGGCTACGGTGTCCAAGTACGGCCGGCTCGATATCCTGATCAACAACGCCGGGTACATCATCGCCAAGGACGTCGTCGCGATGCAGGAAGACGAGTGGGACAAGGTGCTGGACATTAACGCCAAGGGCGTTTTCCTGGGCTGCCACTTCGCCATTCCGGCGATGCTGAAGCACGGCGGCGGCGCGATTGTGAATGTGGCCTCGATTTCGGGGCTGGTGGGAATGCCCGGCCAGTCCGGCTACTGCGCCTCCAAGGGGGCGGTGGTGCAGCTGACCAAGCAGGTTGCCGTGGACTTTGCCGGCAAGGGCATTCGCTGCAATGCGGTCTGCCCCGGCAGCGTCGAGACCCGGGTGCTTACCGATTACCTGGACTCCAGCGGCGACGCAGCCAGGGCGCGCCAGGAGATCGTGGCCAACCACCCCATCGGCCGGACGGGCACGGCGGCTGAAGTGGCCGAGGTCATCGCATTCCTTTGCTCGGACAAGGCCGGCTTCGTCCACGGCGCCATGTTCAGCGTCGACGGTGGGTACGTAGCCCGGTAGGAGGCGGCCAACATGCGGGCGCTGGTGGTGAACGGACCCGGGGTGATCCGGCAGTCCAATCGGGTCGCCATCCTGCGGTATCTGCGGGCAGGCGGCGCCGTGTCCCGGCCGCAAATCGCCGAGGCCGTGGGGTTGAGCCGGCCGACCGTCGCCAACCTGGTGGATGAGCTGGTGGCCGAAGGTTTGGTCCGGGAAGTGGGGCTGGGTCAGTCGACCCGTAGCGGCGGCAAGCGGCCGGGCCTCGTGAAACTGAATCCCGACGCCGCGGCAGTGGCGGCGGTGGCTATTGGGGTGGAGCAGGTGGAGGCCGGCATCATCAAACTGGACGGGCACGTCGCCCGCCGCCGTCAGGCGCCCATGCCCGCGGCGGTTGGGCCGGAGGCGGGCCTGGATCTGGTGCGCCGGATGCTGTCCGACCTGCTGACGGAGTATGGCCGGGAGCCCCATGCGCCGGTGTTGGGCGTGGGGGCGAGCGCACCGGGCGTGGTGCATCCGGCTACGGGGGTGGTGGCTTTTTCGCCGGCCCTGCCGGGCTGGCGCGACGTTCCGCTGGGTCCCGAGCTGGCAAGGGCGACCGGGCTGCCGGTCACGCTGGACAGCGAGTGCCGCGCCCAGACGCTCGGAGAGGTCTGGTTCGGGCAGGGCCAGGAGGTGGGCGACCTGGTCGGCCTGGTGACCGGCGCCGGCATCGGCGCGGGCGTGGTGATGGATGGCCTCATTTACCGGGGACCGGACGACAGCGCCGGCGAAATCGGGCATACGACGCTCGACCCGCTGGGGGCCAGGTGCCACTGCGGCAACATGGGCTGCTGGGAGGTATACTCCTCCACCGCGGGCCTGCTGCGCATGGTGCGGGACGCCTTGTGGCGGGGCGAGTTCAGCACGCTGGGCGACCGGGTCGGCAACGACCTCGGCCGGCTGACGCTGCCCATGGTGCTGGACGCGGTCCGGTGCGGGGACACCCTGGCGAGGCGCTACGCGGTGGACGAAATGGGCTACCGGCTGGGCGTCGGGATCGCCAACCTGGTCAACACCTTCAATCCGGAGATGGTCGTGCTGTTCGGTCCAATCACGGCGCTGGGGGAGGAGCTGCTGGAGCGCATCCGGACGACCGTCCGGACCCGTGCGCTGCCGCAGGCCGGCGCCCGTGCCCGCATCGTCTGCTCGCTGCTGGGGGCAGATGGACCGCTGGTGGGCGCGGCGACGCTTGTGATCAGCCGGCTCTTTTCCGTGGCCCACTGAGATACCCTTGGGACCTGCAGATTGGTTGGGACTCGGCCGTTGGATATGGGAGGAGGAGCTTACGTGCTAGGTGGCTACATGGGACGCATTCTCTGGGTTGACCTCACCCAGGGCACGATGAAAGAGGAACCGCTGAACGCGGAACTGGCGCGAGACTTTGTCGGGGGCTACGGGCTTGGGGCGCGCCTGACCTATGACCGGATGCCCGCCAATGTGGACCCCCTGGGCCCGGCGAACATTCTCGGCTTCCTGACCGGGCCGCTCACCGGAACGCCGTGTATCGAAGGCAACCGGTTTGTGGTCACCTGCAAATCGCCGCTGACCGGCACGTGGGGTGATGCGAACTGCGGCGGCAACTTTGGCCCGGGGCTGAAGTTCGCCGGCTTCGATGCCGTGTTCTTCACCGGCCAGGCCAAGGGGCCGGTCTACCTGCACATCAAGGACGGGGTGGCGGAGCTGAAGAGTGCGCTCCACCTCTGGGGACTGGACTCCAACGAGACGGAGCACGCCCTCCAGAAGGAACTGGGCAAGGATGCCAAAGTGGCCTGCATCGGGCAGGCCGGCGAGAAGCTCTCCCTGATTGCCGCCATCATGAACGACCACGGTCGGGCGGCCGGTCGGTCCGGCGTCGGCGCGGTAATGGGCGCCAAGCTGCTGAAGGCCATTGCGGTGCAGGGCGACCAGCCGGTGCCGATGGCCGACCCGGAAAAGGCCAAAGAGCTGCGGCACAAGTACCTGAAGCTAACCGAACCCGGCATGCACGACTTCTTCAGTTCGACGGGGACCGTTGGCATACTGGGGCCGGGCGTGCTCAACGGCGACTCGCCGGTGAAGAACTGGGGTGGCGCCGGTAAGGCGGACTTCCCCAAGGGGTTTGATAATTTCGATCCCGACCGGGTGATGGAGTTCCAGACCCGCAAGTACGGCTGCTGGCAGTGCACACTCGCCTGCGGCGGCCACATGGAGGTCAAAGACGGGCCGTACCAGGTCAAAACCCACAAGGTGGAGTACGAGACCGGCGCCGCCTTCGGGACCATGACGCTCAACGATAACTTTGAATCCCTGGTCAAGTGCAACGACCTCTGCAACCGGTATGGGTTCGATTCGATCTCCGCCGGCTGCACGGTCGCCTTTGCCGTCGAGTGCTACGAGAACGGCCTCCTGAGCAAGGCGGAGACCGGCGGCCTGGAACTGAAGTGGGGCCACGACCACGCGATCGTGGAACTGCTGAAGCTGATGGGTGAGCGCAAGGGCATCGGCGACATTCTGGCGGATGGCGTGGCCAAAGCGGCCGAGCGCATCGGCAGAGGCGCCGAGCAGTACGCGATCCACATCCACGGCGAGGAGGTGCCCATGCATGACCCCAAGCTGCAGCCGGGTCTGGCTGTCACCTACTTGCTGGATGCCACCCCTGCCCGCCACACACAGGGCGGCGAGCTAAACCCGGTGCCCGGCCTGGGCATCAACATCCCGCCACGGGAGCAACAGGCCGGACGGGGACCGCTGCACAAGGAACTGGTCTCGCTGGTCCACGTGGTCAACTCCGCCGGGGTCTGCCTGTTCGGCTATCTCTCGTACGACTTCCACTTCATGCCCGACTTCCTGACGGCGGTCACGGGCGAGCAGTGGGATGTGGCCCGCATCGAGGTCGCCGGCGAACGGATCGCCAACATGCGGCATCTGTTCAATTTGCGGGAGGGACTCAATCCCCTGGAGTGGACCGTTCCGCCGCGGCTCCTCGGGCGTCCGCCGCTGGCGTCCGGGTTCCACAAGGGCTTCTCGGTGGAACTGGAAACCATGGTCAAAGATTACCTGGCGGCGATGGACTGGGATCCCGTTACCACGCGGCCGAGTCCCGCCCGCCTGCGCGAGCTGGGGTTGGCCGACCTGGCCGACCTGGTCGGTGTGTGACCTGCCTGACGGCAGTGAAAAGCTGGGGGCGCCTGCGTGGCGCCCCCAGCTTACGTTCCGACCAGATGCGGCAAGGATCTACGTGCCGGCCCGCAAGGAGCGGAAAAGCCCGGCCAGGTCGTCGGGACCGCCCACGTTGCCGGGGAAGACCACGTAGGACAGGCCCGGGTACAGGGCTTCAGGCCCGAGTTCCCAGACCGGCACCCCGGGCAGAACCTGCCCACGCACCATGGCGACCCGCACGTTCAGCCCCCGGTTGGCCAGGTCGTGGGCGGTAATGCCCCCTTTGGCGATGAGGAAGCGGGGCCGGACCCCCAGGTGCGCCACGATATCGGTCAGCGTGTCGGAGACCCGCCGCCCGATCGCCAGGCTCTCCTCCGGGGTGGCGCCGTGGAGCAGCTCCCGGCTGGAGTAGAGCACCACGTCCCGGCCGGCCGCCAGCGCCGTACGGACCGCGTCGGCCGCCCGCCCGGCTTCCGCACGCCCGCTTTCCGGGGCCAGGACCCGCGCCACGTTCAGTTCCACGGCTTCTACGCCGGGCACTTCCAGCAACCGGGCCAACTGCTCACTGCTCTTGCGGACGTAGGAGCCCACCACGCACAGGCCGCCGGCCGTCACGTTTTTGCCGGCGATCTCGGCGGGTGCGAGCAGTGGACGCGCCCCGAGCCCGGCCAGCGCCCGCACGAAGGCTGCGCCGGTGCGGGAGAGGAACCGGAAGCCGGCCGCTTCGGCCTTGAGGAGCGCCAGCGCCCCCACTTCCATGTCGCGATACGAGAGTGCGTCGAGGGCGGCCACCGCCCCTTTCGGCAGGCTGATCAACTTGCGCATCACGGCCTCCGGGCCGCCCTGGCGGATCTCGGCCAGGGTGATCACCGCCACATCGGCCGCGGCGATCTTGCCCCCGGTCTTCTCCTCGACCCACTCGGGCAGGTAGGACCGGGTGAAGCCGAAGGCCTTGTCCCGGGCGAACTCCGTCGCCGCCGCCGGCGTCAGCTTGTCGCCTTCCCGGACGAAGTGCGTCCCGCCCAGGGTGAACCGGCCCCCTTCCATGAAAGCCGGCACCAGCAGCAGGCCGTGAACGGGTCTTCCCGCCGCTGCCAGCGCACCGGCCACCGCATCCGTTTCCAGGGGATAGTGGCCGCGCAGCGTCGAGTCGCTCCGGCTCAAGAGCCGCAAGGCCCGTCCGGTCAGCGATGACGCCTCGGCGAGGTTGGTCATGACCTCCCGGTTGACCGAAACCGCCTCCCCGGCGGGCAGGCTGCGGGAATTGGTCAGCACATAGACGGCGGGCCACGCCCGGGAGAGGGCGCCCGCGAGGGTCGACACATCCCAGTGGGTGAGCACGGGAATGTCATGCATCGTCTGGTTGCCGGTGGGGTCGTCATCCAGGACGACCAGCTGGGCGCCGGCGCCGGCCTCCCGGATGGCCGGCAGCAGGTCCTGCCCCTGCCATTCCGGCGGGGCGGAGGCCACGGCTTCGGCGTAAGTCAGCGGAACGAGCGCGCTTGGCATGCCGGTCACCGCTCCTGTTCGTTGAGCACTTTCGCCACCCGCGCCATACCCAGCCGCGGGCTGGTCAGGACGGGCACTTTGACGGTGTCGCCCAGAGCGGTGGCCACGCGGCCCATGGAAACCTGGGCCAGCACGATCACGTCCACTTCGCCGGCCAGCTTCAGCAGTTCCTGGCTGACGATCTGGTCGTGCTTCTCCATGTTCCCGTTCAAGAGTGCGCTGAAAGCGCCGGGACAGAGCACGGGCCTCACGGTCACCTGCTTGCCCATTTCGCGGGCCGTCCGCTCGATGAGACGCGCCGTGGGATCCAGGGTGGTCTGGACCGTCGCTGCCACACCGATCGTGGCGGCGGTCGCCACGGCGGCTTCCGCCATGGCCGTGTCGACTTTGACCACGGGAATCGCGACCAGTTGGGCCGCCACGTCGGCCGCTTCGCCGACGGAGGAGCAGGCGTTCAGGATCACGTCGGCGCCCATTTCCTCGGCAATTATGTAGTACTGGGCCAGGCGTTTGGTGACCGCCGGCGTCACGTGGCCGGCCGCCATCACATCTTTGAGCAGGCTGTCATCGACAATGTTGAATACGCGCGTATCGGGCAGGAGATCGAGTGCGAGGCTGTTAAGCGGTTGCATGGTCACAGGGCCGGTATGTACGATCACCACGGTCTTGGACATGGCGGACCCTCCTTTATATCTACCTCTTTCAACGATATCTAATAGTTAGTATGTTGGCAATACTAGTACGCAAGTACGTAGCTACAAAACGATAACACCACTGGACGCAGGTGTCCAATGGTGTTATCGTTTGATCCCGCCACCTGGTTACCAGGCTGCCACCTGGCCGTCTGCCCGGGGCTCGGTCGCCCCGACCAGCACGCCATTCGGCTGCCGCCAGATGATTTCGCCCCGGCCGAAGCCGCCGGACCCCATGGCCCACTTAACCCCGTGGCCCATGCGGCCCAGGGCGTCCACGATATGGTCGGGCATGGAGTGCTCCATCTCGACGGTCTTGCCTTCCAGCCACTGCCACCGGGGGGCGTCCAGCGCGGCCTGTGGGTTGAGTCCGAAGTCGATGGCGTTCATGAGCACCTGCACATGGCCCTGCGGCTGCATGAAGCCGCCCATGACGCCGAACGGGCCCACCGGCTGTCCGTCTTTCATGAGGAAGCCGGGGATAATCGTATGGTACGTCCGCTTGCCGCCCTCCAGCCGGTTTTCGTGGCTGGGGTCCAGCGTAAAGTTGTGGCCCCGGTTCTGCAGGGCGATGCCCGTGCCTGGCACCACCAGGCCGGAGCCGAAGCCCATGTAGTTGGACTGAATGTACGAGATCATATTGCCGTCGGCGTCCGCCGCACACAGGTAGACGGTGCCGCCTTTCGGCGGCTGCCCGGGTACCGGCTCCAGCGCCCGGCTGCCGATCAGCTTCCGGCGCTCGTCGGCGTAGGCATCGGAGAGCAAGCCGGCCGCGGTCAACGACATGTGCCGGGAATCGGTCACGTAGTTCTGCGCGTCCGCAAAGGCCAGCTTGATCGCTTCGATCTGCCGGTGGACCGTCTCCGGGCTGTCCCGGTGCGTGAACTCGAAGCCTTTCAGGAGGTTGAGCGCCATCAGCGCCACGATGCCCTGCCCGTTCGGCGGGATCTCGCAGACGTCGTAGCCGCGGTAGTTCACGTGGATCGGCTCCACCCATTCGGGCTTGAACGCCGCCAGGTCGTCCTTGCGAAGGTAGCCGCCGTACTGCTGGAAGAACGCATCGATCCTATCGGCGAGTTCACCCCGGTAAAATGCCTCGCCCTGAGTCTCGGCGATCAGTTGCAGCGTCCGGGCGTGGTCCGGCGACCGCCAGAGTTCACCCACTTCTGGCGCCCGGCCTTGTGGTGCGAACGTTTCAAACCAGTACTTGAACTCGTCGCCCCGGAGGGTCTCGGAATACAGCTGGAAGGCACGCCTCCAGAATCGGGCCACCGTGGGGGAGAGCGGGTAGCCCTTCTCGGCGTATTCGATCGCCGGCGCCAGCACTTCGGTCAGCGGCAGGCGGCCAAATTTCGCGTTCAGTTCAGCCCAGGCGCCCACGGCGCCCGGCACCGTGACCGGGATGACGCCGTACTTCGGGATTGTCGCAACGCCCGCCTTCGCCAGCGCCTCAATCGAGATGCGCTTCGGCGCCGGGCCGCTGGCGTTGAGGCCGTGCAGCTTCCCTTTCGTCCAGACCAGCGAAAATGCATCGCTGCCAAGGCCATTAGAGGTCGGCTCCACGACCGTGAGCGCCGCCGCGGTGGCAACGGCCGCATCGATGGCGTTTCCGCCCTTGCGGAGCACGGCGAGGCCGGCCTGAGCCGCCAGCGGCTGGGAGGTCGCGACCATGCCGTTTCGGGCGTACACGCACGTGCGGCGTGACGGGTATGGATAATACTGCGAGTCAAAGCGCATAGAAGCATCTCTCCTTTATCGTAGCGGCGCTGGCAATAGCAGGCTCTGGCAATAGCAGCGAGCTTACACGACCGCAATCTCCTCGGCGGTGAGCGTCAGGCACTCCACGCCGCCATCCAGCAAGGCGTATGTATTCTCCAGGCCCACGGCGCCCTTGCCGGGGAAAAAGAACTTCGGCTCCACGGCAATCACGTTCCCGACGGCCAGTTGCTGCGTCTGGCGAGGGGCCAGCACCGGCAGTTCGTCCAACTCAAGGCCGACGCCGTGGCCCAGGAATTTGACCCGGTTCTCACCCCAGCCCATGTAGTTCTGCTCCAGGCCGGCGTTCACGGCGATAACCACCGACTTTTGCCAGATCGACTCAGCCGTGACGCCCGGCCGCGCTTCCGCCCGGAACATGGCCAGAATCTCCCGGGCCACGCCGTACGCCCGCACCAGCTCGGCGTCCAGCGGACCCACGGACAGCGTCCGGGTCATGTCGTGGAGGTAACCGCCCGAGGTGGCCAGGTAATCCACACAGACCGGCATGTTCCGCCCGATTACCCGGGTGCCCGGCCCGAACGGGGCGGCCGGACAAAGGCCCTCGCCGCCGAACGGCGTGTCGGTAAAACTGAAGGCCAGTGCCGATTCGCCGGCAATCACGTGAAAATGCGGACACTCAAAGCCGGTGGCGGCCCGCCACCGGAGCATCCCCTGGAAGCCGTGCCGCCGCTGGGCCGCCTCCGCCAGGGCCGAAAGCTCCAGTTCCGTCATGCCGGGCCGGATGGCCGCCCGGACTTCCTGGAACGTTTCGTCGGCGGCTTTGGCCGCACCGCGGGTCTGTTCGATCTCCCACGGGCTTTTGACCGACCGGGCCAGCCGGGTGTATGGCCCGATGTCCGTCACCGTCATGCCGGGCAGGGCCTTCTGGTACTGTCCGAAGAGGGTTACCGGCAAAATGTCCAGTTCCATGGCAATCCGGCGGGCGCCGCCCAGGAAATCCGGCAACTGCTTGAAGCTGGTTACTGGGACGATCTGCTGCAGCGGCGATTCCGCCCGCGCCCGGTCCAGCACCCGCCGGACCAGCAGCGCAGGCGTACCCGCCGCCGGGACCCACAGGTGCCCCTGTTGTCCCGTGCCGCTGTAGTAATACAGGTTCGTGATGCCGTGCAGCAGAGCGCCGTCGAGTCCCTCCGCCGCAAGGTGTTGCTGCAGGAGCCCGAGCCGTCGGTCTACCTCAGTTTTCGGAGTAAACGACATATATGATCCTCCCACTTGCCCCAAGCTCCGCATATTCGCTACACAGAGTTTGCGCTTTACGAGCGTTTTCCCTGCCGCTATTGTTCTACAACGGCGGTTTGCGCGGCGGTCAGGTTCCGGGCGTCCACCTCGCCGGCGCCCTGCTGGTCGGGCGAAAGGCCCGGCAGCACGGCTGCCGCTTGCTGCAGGGCGGTCCGGACCTGGCCCGGCATCGCCCCGGGGTGCAGGCTCAGGTACAGCGCGGCCGTGCCGGTAACGTGGGGGCTGGCCATACTGGTACCGTTGAGCCGGCCGTACCGGCGGCGGGGGAGGGTGGAGAGCACGTCGACGCCTGGCGCCGCCAGGTCCACTTCGGGTCCGACGCTGCTGAAGGGTGCGAGGTGGCCCTGGTTGTCGACGGCGCTGACGGCGATCACTTCCGGGTACCGGGCCGGATAGTTGACCGAGTTGGGCGTGCCGTTGTTGCCGGCCGCCGCCACGAGGGTGAGCCCGGCCGCGACACCATTCCGGACGGCCGTGCGCAGCGACTGGGCGTCCACCGACGTGCCCAGGCTCATGTTCGCCACGTGGCACTTCTGGTCGACCGCCCACTGCAGCCCCAAAATGATGTCCGACAGGTTCCCGGAGCCCTGACTGTCCAGCACCTTGACCGCGTAGAGGCTCGCCCGGGGCGCCACCCCGACGACGCCGATGGTGTTGTTCAGCGCGGCCACCGTCCCCGCGACGTGGGTGCCGTGCCCGTTATCGTCCTGCGGTGGGGCACCCGGCGTTACGAAGTTGACCCCCCCGGCGATGTTGGAAGCCAGGTCGGGGTGGGAGAGGTCGATGCCCGTATCGATGATCGCGACCTTGACGCCCTCACCCTGGGTGGCCGCCCAGGCGTTTGGCGCTCTGACGGACTGCACGCCTTCCGGCACGAGCTGCCGGTTCCGCTGCTGGGCCTTGGCCTGGAACAGGCAGCCGACCAGACGGACCTTGATATCATCCTCCACATGGTGCACGTGGGGGTGCGCCCGCAAGGCCTGATCGCCGTCGTCGTCGCACAGGCAGAGAAACCCCCGGATCAAGGGGACCGGCACGACCCGGTGATGAGCGCCATGCCGGTGGAAATGGCCGATCACGTCGTACAGGTCGGCTTCTTCCCGCAGCATCACCAGCTTGCTGCAAGCGTATTGACGTATCCCGTCCATGGACATCACCCTCCCTTGCATATCCGTCAGCTTATGCGGCGGGCCGTCAAAGGGTGAGCGGCACGTCGACGGGGACGCCGGTCCAAGGTGAGCCGCATGGCAGCCGGGGCGCGGGCATAGAGTGAAGCCGGGATTCTGGCCGGAAGAGGGGGATGGCCGTGACCGAACAGCCGGTGGTGGCGGTGGGGTGTCCCGTGCGGAATCGGGCCTGGATTCTGCCCCGGTACCTGGAAGCACTCTCCCGCCTCGCATACCCGGGGACACAGCTCCGATTTGGTTTTATCGTAAACGACTCCACGGATGCCACGGAGGCAATCGTGCGGGCCTGGGACCGCCGGCCCCACGTCGACGTGATCAACCTGGGCTACCCATCCTGGCGCCGGGAAGCCGGCTATTCGCTGGCGAACCTGGCACTGCTGCGCAACCGGTTCAGCGAGTGGGCGCTGGCCACCGGCGCCCGGTACCTGTTCTCGGTGGATTCGGACATCCTGGTGCCGCCCGACGCTCTCGGCCGGCTGCTGGCCGCGCAAAAGCCGGTCGTCTCGATGCTGGTCTGCAACACGCCCCAGGACCCGCCCCCGCCGCTCCGGGGCAACCGGCTGAAGCCGGAGCCGCCGCCCAGAGTCCGGCCGCCGCGGCCGGCGTACAACATTCTGTACCGGGATGCCGCCGGGGCGGCCGTCCACTATCACGAGACTTATCCCAAAGACGCACTGTTCGAGGTGGACGTCACCGGCGCCGCCTACCTGATCGACCGGCAGGTGTTCGAGGCCGGCGTCCGGTACGCCTATCATCCGCAGGGGGAGGATATGGCTTTCTGTCTGGCGGCCAAGCGGCAGGGCTTTGGCGTCTGGTGCGACTCCCGCATCACCGGCGCCCACATCATGCGGGAGCCGGTGTCGTCCTAAGCGCCCAGGCGCGCCGAACCCCCTCGGAGATCCGAGGGGGTTTCGTGCTAGAAGGAACGCCGGGGGCGGCGCACGCAGAAAGCCCCTACTTGGGAATGCCCAACCCCGCGGCCCCCAACTTGGAGACCACCGCCTCCGGGCAGTAGCGCTGGACCATTTGCAAACCCAGGTAAGCCCGGCGGACCCGCTCCCGCGCCAGCTTCACGGCCAGGTCCTCCACGTGAGCGCCGGACGGGTACAAGCCCGGGTGATTCCGAATGCCAAACTTGATGTACACCGGTGCGCAGATCCGGATGATTTCGGGAATCTCGTACAGCCGCACGAAGCCGCCGAAGTCGTCCGGCACCTCGACATAAATGTCCAGCGGCATGTCCACCGCGGCCCGAATCGAGGCCAACCGCTCCAGCGTCAGGGCGGTGGGGGTGTTGTACGTGTCGGCGCCCAGTTGCTCCATCCACCGGACCGAAACCGGGTTGGCCGCGCCCACCTGTACACTCACTTTCAGCACCAGGTCAGGGGGCAGGAACCCACGCTTTTTGGCCTCGCCGGCCAGGTACAGCAGGCCCTCGTCCACTACCAGCACGCCCCGCAGGCCCAGCTCGCAGCCCCGCTGAATGTCCTCCAGCGCGTAGACCAGTTGCTCAATGCCCTCGTGGCGGGCGCCAATGGACCTGCCGCTGCTGGTGAACGGCTGGGCGCTAATGTCCCACGTGCCGCGCGGGCCGGTGAAGAGGCTGACCTCCATGCCCCGCTCCCGGGCCATGGCGAGCATGTCGCGGATTTCGGCGTCAGTCTGGAGCATGATCCCGGAGCCCTGCGAGATGCGGTGAATCTGGATGCCGTAACGGTCGGCCTCCTCCAGGACCGCGGCCAGCGCCCGGGGGCCTTCCACGCTGGGAATCTCCACCCGGTACTGTGCCCCATCCGGGAAGCGCTTGGTGCTGCTGGGCAACTCGTGGAGGTCCCGGCCGGGGTAACCCAGGTCCACGAGGAACTGGCGTGTCCGCTCCATGCTCATAGGGCTGCAACTCCTCTTGGCCGAAAATGGGAGGGCATTTTTCCTGGCCTATCAGATTCGCACCGCTTACCGCCTGCTCCTGTTACGACCTGAGAAAGTTTTTTCTATCGGATAGACACAGACTCATCTATCTGCTGCAAGTTAAATTCATCACAAACAGATTTCGGGTAGGACTATTTTACATGGGGGAGAATTTGGGTTCATGGCCCAATGGTCAAACCTCTAATGGTCTAACCATTTGATGACTGACTTTTGGGCCAATACACGAGGAGGCGGAACACATTGCGTAGGGGTATGGGTCTCTTCTTGGCATTAATCATGGTCGTTCTCGTTGGTTGCAGCAGCTCCACGCCGGCTCCGGCCACCAGCAGCGCCGGCAAGGATCCCGCGGCGAACACCAAGCCCATCAAGCTCGGTCTCATCATCCCGGCCACCGGCGCCAGTGTTGAAGCCGGCCGATTCCAGAAGCAGGGCGCCGAACTGGCGGTCGAAGAGATCAACAAGGCCGGCGGCGTCAATGGCCGGCCGATCAAGCTGGTCATCGAAGACGACCAGTCCACCAACCCGGGCGCTGTGGCTGCACTGCAGAAGCTCCTGGAGGACAAGGAAATCCCGATGATCGTCAGCTCCATCCGCTCCACGCAGATTCAGGCCATGCTGCCCACGATCAACGAGGCGAAGATCCCCGTCGCCATCGGCGGCACCAACTACGGCCTGACGCACAGCAACAGCCAGTGGGTCTTCCGCTTCCGCCCGCACGACGGCATGAGCGCCAAGGTCATGGTCAAGTTCGTGGTTGAGGAACTGAAGAAGACCAAGATTGCCGTCGTCCACAACACCGACGCGTTCGGCAACGGCGGTCGTGACATGGTCATCGAAGCCCTGAAGCCCTACAACCTCAAGATCGTCTCCGACCAGGGCTTTAACACCGACGAGAAGGACTTCACCGGCGTCATCTCGGCTCTGAAGCAGTCCGGCGCCGACGCCATGGTCAGCTACATTGCCAACTCGCCTGACCTGGGCATTCTCGCCAAGCAAATGAAGCAGCAGAATCTGAATATCACCTGGGTCGGCTCGCCCTCCATTACCGGCCAGGACGGCATCAAGCTCGCCGGCGACTCGCTGAACGGCACTTATGGCATCGCCGACTACAACGCCGACTCCAGCCCCAAGGCCAAGGCGTACCAGACCGCCTACAAGGCCAAGTACAACAACGAGGAACCTGACCACTACAGCGCCTGGTCCTACGATGCCGTGACGATTTTTGCCGAAGTCATGAAGAAGAATCCGGACCTCAAGGCTGACGCCCTGCGCACTGCGCTCCTGGCCATCAAGGGCTTCCAGGGGGCCGAAGGCGAGTACACCTTCGACAAGAACGGCGACGGCCTCGACCACTACAACATCGTTCAGAACAACAACAACACCTTCAAGCTGGCCAAGACCCTGCACGTTCCCCGCGACTAGTGTGACCTGAGCAAGATTCAGCCGGGCCGGCCAACCCCCGGCCCGGCTGGTCTCTCCCGAGCTTTTCCCGCAAAGGCTCCAAGTCAAGGAGGAAGTTCTTGTGGATTTGCCGATTTTTGGGCAGAACCTCCTGGCCGGTGTGGCCATCGGCGGCGTGTACGCCCTGGTCGCACTCGGCATCGTGCTCATTTACCGGGCGACCAACGTGGTCAACTTCGCCCAGGGCGAGTTTTCCATGCTGGGCGCATACGCACTTTTTGCGCTGACGAGCGGCCTCAAACTGAACTATTTTGTGGCCTTCCTGCTGTCCCTCGCCTTGATGGCGGTGCTGGGTCTGCTGTTTGAACTCGGGGTTTACTACCCGCTGCGCAACCGCACGTTCCTGCCTGTGGTCATCGCAACGATCGGCGCCAGCATCATGTTCCAGAACGGCGCTCTGGCGATCTTCGGCTCGAGTCCCGAGAAGCTGCGCCCGGTCATTCAAGCCGGCACTCACGGCGGCATCACGCTGGGCGGCGTCTTCTTCGACTATCAGTACGTGGTCATCCTCATCGTGACCGGCCTGCTGGTGGTTATTCAGTATTTCTTCTTTGAACACACCCTCCTGGGCAAGAAGATGCAGGCGACGTCTCAGGATAAGGATATGGCACGGCTGCTGGGCATTCCGGTAGCCACCATGATCGCCATCACGTTCATTTACTCCACCCTGCTGGGTGGCCTGAGCGGCATGCTGGTGGGGCCGATCTTTTTTGTGACACACCGAATGGGCGGCATGTTGGGCATGAAGGCCTTCGCCGCCACCATTATCGGCGGCTTCGGCGACGTCCGCGGCGCCATCATCGGCGGTCTGTCGCTGGGCATTGTGGAAGCCCTGGGCGCCGGCTACATCTCCCCGATTTACAAGGACGCCTTTGCCTTCCTCGTGCTGATTTCGTTCCTTCTGGTCCGGCCTCAGGGCATCTTCGGCGAAAAGGTCTCGGAGAAAGCGTAAGGAGGGAGGATACCCATGCCTAAAAACTTGCGGAGCTTCAACTGGGGGTACCTCGCCATCGCACTCGGTGCCATCGCCGTGATCGTACTGCCCATGATGGTGACGACCCGGTACAGCACCAACCTGTTGATTCTGGGGGCCGCCTGGGGCATTGCCGCCATGGGCCTGACCGTTGTGCTTGGCTACACCGGCCAGATTTCCCTGGCGCAGGCTTCCTTCGTGGGCCTGGGCGCCTACGGCATCGCCCTTGGCACGACCAGATGGCACATGAACTGGTGGGTGGCGCTGCTCATCGGCGTGCTCATGGCCGCCGTGGCCGGCCTGATTCTGGGCATGACGACCTTGAAGTTGAGCGGCCACTACCTGGCCATGGTCACCATCAGCTTCCAGATCATTTTTACGCTCATTGCCACCAACTGGCGGGTCGTGACGAACGGGCCCGACGGCGTCACCGGCATCAAGCGGCCGCCGTTTCTCTTCGCCCTGAACTCGGCCCAAAAGTACGCCTGGTTCGCGATGGGCGCGCTCTTCCTGATCGGCCTCCTGGTCTATTTTCTCCGCAAAACGCGCCTGGGCCGGTCGATGGTGGCCGTCCGGGAAAACGAGCTGGCGGCCGAAGCACTGGGCGTTGACACCATTCGCACCAAGATCGTCGCGTTCGTGCTCTCCGGCATTATCGCCGCCATCGGCGGTGCCGTTTACGCCTCCGGCTTCCTGTATATCAGCCCCGATACGTTCTCTTTCGAAACCTCCGTGCAGTTTCTGGCCATGGCGCTGGCGGGCGGCACCGAGTCCGTGCTGGGCACCATTCTCGGCGCCTTCGCCCTGACACTGCTCCCCGAGTTCCTGCGGGATTTCAAGAAGGTCTACCTGATCATGTACGGCTTCGTCATTATCATGGTGATCGTCTTTATGCCCGAAGGCCTCTGGGGCTTTGTCAACCTCATCGGCCGGCGCTTCGTCAAGCCGAAGGCGTTGCCCAAGGCCAAGAACCCCCTGCAGGTGGGCGGCCAGGGCGCATCGGGCGAGGACCTGCTCGCCGTGGCCAACCTGGGCAAGCACTTTGGCGGCCTCAAGGCCGTGGACGCCGTCGACTTCACGGTGAAGCGCGGCGAACTGCACGCCTTGATCGGTCCCAACGGCTCCGGCAAGACCACGTGCATCAACCTGATTTCCGGCCTTTACATCCCGACCTTTGGCAGCATCAAGCTGAAAGGCCAGGAGATTTCGGGCGTCCGGCCCAACCGGATTGCCAGAATGGGACTCTCCCGCACGTTCCAGAACCTGCGGCTCTTCAAGGAACTGACGGTCTGGGAGAACGTGCTGATCGGCTCCCAGCGCAAGGGCGGCACTGAGGCTCAGATCGCAGACCGGGCCCTGGCGGCGGTCGAATTCGTTGGCCTGGAGTCCAAGGTGCAGGAGCGGTGCAAGAACCTGCCGTACGGCCACCAGAAGCTGGTCGAAATCGCCCGCACGTTGGCCGGCGAGCCCGAACTGCTCTTGCTGGACGAACCGGCTGCCGGTCTGAACCAGACCGAAAAGCAGGAGATGGTGGGCCTGCTCCAACGGCTGCATGCCGCCGGCCTGACCATGCTGCTGGTCGAACACGACATGTCCCTGGTTTCCCAGGTGTCCGACCGGATGACGGTGCTCAACTTCGGCAAAAAGATCTCCGAAGGGTTGCCGGACGACGTGTTGGCCGATCCGGTGGTCGTGGAAGCATACCTGGGCAATCGGGAGGTGGCACTCGGTGCTTAAGCTGGACAACATCCACGCCGCGTACGGCAAGGTGCTGGCGCTGCAGGGCATCTCCATCGAAGTGAAACAGGGCGAAATCGTGGCGCTGCTGGGTGCGAACGGCGCCGGCAAGTCCACGACCCTGCGGGCCATTTCCAGCCTGATTCAGCCCACCGAAGGCGAAATCTCCTTCGAAGGCAAGCCGATCACCAAGCTGGCGGCCGAAGCCATCGTGCGGGCCGGTATCTCCCACGTCCCCGAGGGGCGGCGGATTTTCCCCGGCCTTACGGTCACGGAGAACATGCGCCTGGGTGCGTCGATCCGCAAGGACATCAAAGGGATCACCGAGGATATGGAGAAGATGTTCAAGCTGTTCCCCGATCTCGGCCGGTTGCGCGCAGCGCTAGGCTGGACGCTGTCCGGCGGCCAGTTGCAAATGCTGGCCGTGGCCCGTGGGCTGATGGCCCGCCCGAAGCTGCTGCTCATGGACGAGCCCTCGCTGGGCCTCGCGCCGATCGTAGTGCAGCAGGTGTTCCAGACCGTCCAGGAGATCAACAAGAGCATGGGCACTACGGTCCTCCTGGTGGAACAGAACGCGAGCATGGCCCTCAGTATCGCAAACCGCGGTTACGTGATGGAGACCGGCAGGATCGTGCTGGAAGGACCGGCTCAGGAACTGCTCAAGAACCCCGAGGTGCGGGAAGCGTACCTGGGGGGTAAGCGTGCAGCAGGATAAAGGAGGACGACCGGGTGCTCCAGCGCGTCAAGCGAACCAGCGTTGGCGAAGCGGTGATCGCGGAGATTCGGGATGCCATCGCCCGGGGCGATTTGAAACCTGGTGATCAGCTGCCACCGGAACGTGAACTGGCGGCGAAGCTGGGGGTGAGCCGCCTCGGCATGCGCGAGGGACTCAAGGTGCTGGAGGCCATGGGTCTGGTGGAAGCCCGCCAGGGCGAAGGCACGTTCATATGCCGGCCGACGGCCGAGAATCTCATGGACCCGCTCGTGGCCAAAATGTTGGAGCCGGCCCAGTTGCTGGAACTGATCGAAGCGCGGACCGTGTTGGAGGTGGAACTGGCAGGCCTTGCGGCCCGCCGGGCCTCCGCTGTTCACCGCGATAAGATGGCCGGGAGTCTCAAGGTCATGGAAGAGCGGCTATCGACCGGCGGGGATTTCCTGCCCGCCGACATCGAGTTCCATGACACCATGATGGAGGCAGCCGGAAACCAGATTCTGGCGCACGTGTACGCCAACATTCTCGATCTGATTGATCACCTGCGCATGCGGACTTACACGGTGCCCGGCTCAGGTCAGCGGGCGTTGATTAGCCACAAGCAGATTTTCGCGGCGATCGACGCCCATAACGAAGCCGCGGCCCGTACCGCCATGCGGGACCACATGAAGAACGTGGCGAAGGATTTGGAACAGGTCATGAAACAAGGTGTTCTCAAGGAGCGTGAGTAGACCATGCTGCTGGTGACCTTCTGGCTCCCCGGTGCCGGCCCGCGGCTCGGCTTGGTGCGGGATGAACGGGTGTTTGACTTGACCGCCGCGGACCCGATTCGCTGCGCCTCGCTAGGCGTACTCTTTGCCGAAGCGCAGCGGGCGGGGACGACTCCGGCCGCCCTGCTCGCCGATATCGTTCCCGGCCTGCTGCAGCGGGCCCCGTCGGTCCGGTATGCGGACCTGGACGCCGCTCCGGCCGCGGACCGTTCGCATCTCATGGCGCCGCCGGTGGCCGAGGTCTGGGCCGCCGGCGTCACGTACCTGCGCTCCCGCGATGCCCGCGTGGGCGAGTCCGACGTGCCCGACATTTACACCAAAGTGTACGAGGCCGAGCGTCCGGAGATCTTCTTCAAGGCGACCGGTCAGCGGGTACGCGGCCAGGGCGCCGAACTCACCCTGCGCTCCGACTCGACCTGGAACGTCCCCGAACCCGAACTGGGCCTCATGCTGGACGCCACGGGCCGGATTGTGGGCTACACCGTTGGCAACGATCTCTCCTCCCGGGACATCGAAGGGGTCAACCCGCTCTACCTGCCGCAGGCGAAGATCTGGAAGTGTGCCTGTGCCCTCGGCCCCGCGGTGCTGGTCACCGACGAACCGCCGGCCGCGTTCACCATTCGCCTGACGATTCTCCGGGGTGGGAAGGCCGCGTTTGACGGCGAGATTTCCACCACGCAGATGAAGCGGAGCTTCTCCGAACTCGTCTCCTACCTGAACCGGGATAATGAGTTTTTCGGCCCCACAGTACTGCTGACCGGCACGGGCCTCGTTCCGGCCGACGACTTTACGCTCCAGGAGGGCGATGTGGTGGAGATCGCGATCTCCGGCATCGGCACCCTGCGCAACCCGATTCATCAATTGTAAGGGGGTCCGGGCAATGGCCTTTGAAATCGTGGTTGGGGGCCTGGAGATTCCGCTGCCGCAATGGCGCAAGGTGCGGCAGCATTTCGACGCTCCCCGCGAAAGCGATGTGGCCGGCGCCGTGGCCCGCGAAATGCAGAAGCTGGATGCCCGGATTCGTCCGGGCATGACGGTGGCGGTGGGGGTGGGCAGCCGCGGTGTCGCTCGGATCGCTGAGATCGCCCTTGCGGTGATTTCCGAGCTGAAGCTCCGGGGCGCCCGCCCCTTCATCGTGCCGTCCATGGGCAGCCATGGCGGCGGCACGCCGGAAGGCCAGTTGGAAGTGCTGGCCGGTTACGGCGTAACGCCTGCGTCCATGGGCGTAGAGTTCCGCGCCGCCATGGACACCCAGCTGCTGGGCTACACGCCCGGCGGCTTCCCGGTTCATTTCAGCCGGGAAGCGCTCGCGGCCGACGCCGTCTTCCCCATCAACCGGGTCAAGGTCCACACCGATTTCCACGGTCCGGTGGAGAGCGGTCTCAGCAAAATGCTGGTCATCGGCTTCGGCAAACATCAGGGCGCTGCCCTGATGCATAAGCGGGGCTTCGATACGTTCCACGAGGTCATTCCGGCGGCCACGCAGGTCATTCTGGAGCAGGTCCGGGTCCTGGGCGGCATGGCGACCATCGAGAACGCCTTTGAAGACGTGGCCCGCCTGGAGGTGGTGCTGCCCGAGGCGATTCCGACCCGGGAACCCGAACTGATGGACTTCAGCCGGAGCCTCATGCCGCGGATTCCGTTCGAGCACCTGGACGTGCTCGTGGTCGACTACCTGGGCAAAAACATGAGCGGCAGCGGCATTGACCCGAACATCACCGGCCGGTATCAATCCCGCCACATCGTCGTGCCGGAGAGCCAGAATCCGCAGAAGATCGTGGTGCTCCGCCTTACGGAGCAGACCCATGGCAACGCCACCGGCCTCGGCATGGCCGACGTCACCACGAAGGCGGTCGTGGATCAGATCGACTACCAGAAGTGGTGGACCAACCAGATGACCAGTTCGGAACTGGGCGGCGCCGCCACGCCCATGTGGACGCCGGACGACCGGAAGGCGATCGCCGCGGCGCTGTTGACCTGTAACCGGTGCGACCTGATGGCGCCCCGCCTGGTGCGGGTGCACTCCACGCTCCACATCGAGGAGCTGTGGGTGTCGGAGGCGCTCTGGCAGGCGGAAGGGTGCCACAATCCGGACCTGGAAGCCCTGACCGACCCCCAGTTGATCGCTTTCACGCCCGAAGGCCATCTGGCCGACGTGCCCCTGCCGGACTTCCACCACGGCCGCCCGGCCTGGGAAGAGGAGGACTGAACGTGGCCCAGTATGTAATGATGAAGCCCGATAAAGACAACGTGGCCACCGCGGTGACCGACCTGCCGGCCGGCACGTTGCTCACCATTGGCGACGTAACGCTGACCCTGCCCCAGCCGATCCAGTTCGGCCACAAGTTCGCCGTTCGGGTCATCGCACCGGGCGAATCGATCATCAAGTATGGGCAGATCATCGGTGCGGCCACCCGGGCCATCGCACCCGGCGAACATGCCCACGTGCAGAACATCGAAAGCAATCGGGGAAGGGGCGACAAACTCCATGCAAATTCCTGAGGGAAAGTTCTGGGGGTACCGGCGCCCTGACGGCACGGTGGGCGTCCGGAACCACGTGCTGATTCTGCCGACCATCGTCTGCGCCTGCAAAACGGCGGAAAAAGTGACCGAGATCGTACGGGGCACGGTCTCTTTCTACCACCAGCACGGCTGTGCGGTCGTCGGGGCCGACCAGGCCCAGACACACCGGACCTACGTGAACATGGCGGCTCACCCGAACGTGAGCAGCGTCATCATCATGGGCCTGGGCTGCGAAGGCATTCAGGCCCGGCTCGTGGCTTACGACGTGAAACAGCTGGTGCCCTGGAAGCGGGTCGAACTGGTGCTGATCCAGGAGAGCGGCGGTACGCTCCAGACCATGGCCGATACCGCCAAGCTGGCGGCGGAAATGGTGCAGGACGCCTCCACCCAGCAGCGGGAGCTGATCGATGTGTCGGAGCTGATTCTGGCCACCGAGTGCGGCGGCTCCGACGCCTGCTCGGGACTCTCCGGCAACCCGGCGGTGGGTAGCTGTTCCGACCTGCTGATCGACCGCGGCGGCACGGTGATTCTGGCGGAGACGACGGAACTGATCGGCGCCGAGCACCTGCTGGCCGAGCGGGCCGTCACCCCGGCACTCAAGCAGCGGGTCTTCGACGTGATCGACCGGTACGAGCAGTCGGTCATGAAAATGGGTGCGGACTTCCGGGGCGCCCAGCCGGCCCCCGGCAATATTGAAGGCGGCATCACTACGATTGAGGAGAAGTCGCTGGGCTGTATTTACAAGGCGGGCACCAAGCCGCTGCAAGACGTTATCGAGTACGCCCAGCGGCCCCGGACGAAGGGCCTGGTGATGATGGACACGCCGGGCCACGACATTGAGCAAATCACCGGCATGGTGGCCGGCGGCGCCCATGTCGTCGTCTTTACGTCGGGACGCGGCACGCCCACTGGGTCGCCCATCGCGCCGACCATTAAAATCGCGACCAATTCGCCCATGTTCGAGCGGATGCGGGACAACATGGACGTCAATGCCGGCACGATTGTGACCGGCGACGAGACCATTCCCGACGTGGGACAAAGGCTATTTGAGGAGGTGAGGGCCGTAGCCAGCGGCAAGCTCACCCGGGCCGAGATTCTCGGCCAGGATGACTTCGGGGTCTGGCGCATCGGCCCAACGCTATGATGAAAGCGCTCATGTTAACGGAACCGTTCAAGACGCAGGTGCAGGACGTTCCGGAACCGGTGGCCGGCCCCGGCGAGGTATTGATCCGGGCGAAAGCCGGCGGCGTCTGCGGGTCCGATATGCATACGTACCGGGGCCTCCACCCGTATCGGAAGCCGCCGGTGATCCTGGGCCACGAGGTGAGCGGCGAGGTCATCGCCCTCGGGGAAGGCGTCACGGCGCCGGCCCTGGGGACCCGGGTGGTCGTGGAGCCGCACATTGTCTGCGGGACGTGCGAATGGTGCAAGCAGGGGCTCATGAACCTCTGCCTTAACAAGCGGGTGCCGGGCGTGGGCTGGCAGGGCACGTTCGCCGAGTACGTGGCCGCTCCCGCCTCCGTTTGTCACACGCTGGCGGCCGAAGTCGGCTGGGCCGAAGGCAGCATGATCGAGCCGCTCGCGGTGGCCCAGCGGGTTTACAGCCGGGGTACGCCGAAGCAGGGCGAGCAGGTGGCCGTTCTGGGCCAGGGCTCCATCGGCATTCTGGTCACGCTGCTGGCGGCCCACGGCGGCGCCGCCCGGCTCTATGTGACCGACATTATGGCCTACAACCTCGAAGCCGCCAGGCGCATCGGCGCGACCGAGGCGGTGGACCCCCGCACGGCGGAACTTCCGGCCGGCCAGTTCGACCTGGTCTACGTCTGCACCGACGGCCCGGAGGTCATGGAGCAGGCGGTCCGGCTCTGTCGGAAGCGGGCCCGCATCGTGGTGGTCTCCCTGTTCGGGAAGCCGCAGACGGTGGACTTCAATAATGTCGTGACCCGGGAGATTTCCGTACTCGGCTCCCAGACTTACACCACGGCCGACTTTGTCGCCGCAGTGGACCTGGTGAACCGGGGCGAGGTCAACCTGACCCCGCTGATTACGGCCCGGCTGAAGTTGGACGAACTGCCGCAGGCACTGGCCGATATCGATGCGCGCAAGGTCTCCGGCATCAAGACCGTTGTGGAATTTGGCTGAAAGGAGACTTCGTTCATGTCTTCAGGACGTCGCTCCGTCATCATCAACAATCCGATTAACCCATACACGTGGAACGTCCAGGGCAAAGCCAATGAGCCGATCACCGTCGCGGCCCTGCTGGACCGGGCGCACCGGGCCGTGGGCGAGTCCACGCCAGACTGGCCCCTGACCGAGATTTACGACCGCCTGGAAGAGAATGCGGCCCGCATTGCCATTATCGGCGGCTCCTGGGATCACCCGGCCCATGTCATGGACCTGGAGACCGTCTACCGGGCGGCGCTGGCCATCTGGCGCGAGGGCGGGGTGCCGCTCTATTTCAGCCATCCCGTCATGTGCGACGGCACCGCCCAGTCGACCATGGGCATGTCTTACAGCCTGCAAAGCCGCAACGCCGTGGCCGCCATGGTGGCCAACCAGATGGAGGCCCAGATTTACCACGGCGCCTTCGTGATTGCCGGGTGCGACAAGACGCCCATGGCCGTCGTCGCCGGCCTGGCCAACGTCGATACGGTGCGGCGGCGCCGGGGCGAGGCCCCGGTCTTTGCCACGTTCGCCCCGGCCCACGTGCTGAAGGGCGGCACCATTCCAGCGGAGACCATGGCGGGATTGGCTGAACTCGCCGTTCACATCGAGCAGCAGGGTTACCCGGAACTGGCCCACGACCTCCGGGACACCATGACATACATTCTGCAGTGCTCCTCCGGCACCGCCTTCCAGGGCGTATTCCTCCGGGCGGTGGACCTGGGGCTCCTGACGCTGCAGCGGATGAAGGAGTTCGAGCGCGACCTGTCGGTGGCCACCTGCGATGCGAAGGGCGGCATCTGCGCCTTCAACGGCACCGGCAACTCGTCGCGCATGGCGGTCGCGGCGCTGGGCTTCGCCCATCCGGCGGTGGACCTGCTGGCCGAGCCGCCCACCACGGAGCAGGTCAACCGGCAGGTGGCCGACCTCTTCAAGCTGGCCAACCGGCCGGAGTGCGGCGTCCGGGAGATTCTGCGGGCGAACATCCGCAACGTGGTGCGCATTCACAGCGCGACCGGCGGCTCCAGCAACCTGATGATGCACATGGTCGCCGCGATGAAGTTCGGCGGCTTCAACTTCAGCGTCCACGACATCGACAAAATCCGGACGTTGATCCCGGTCCCGGACATTTTCAACTACTCGCTCACCGAAGGCCGCGATATTTTCCAGTTGGCCCTCCAGAAGTGCGCCGGACAGCACCGGGGCGTCGAGACGGTCATGTACGAGCTGTTGCAGAACGGCATGCCCATGGACGTGGACGCGATGACGGTGACGGGCACCACCTGGCGGGAGCGGTTGCGCCAGACCGAGGGTCTGTCCGCCGCCGGCGTAACGGAGAACCCCATAATTCTGCACACCCCGCGCCGAGATTACAGCGGCGTGGAAGTGCTCGCGGGCAACTTCTTCGACTCGGCCGAAGTGAAAATCGCCGGCATGCCCACCTACCAGGTGGAGACGTTCGACGACCAGGTTAACTTTGTGCTCCACTTCGAGAGCGAAGAGGATGCCAACAAGGGGCTGCTCGACCCCCACATTCTGGACAAGGCACGGGCCGAGCGGGCCTTCCCAGAGCCGCAGCTACGGGCCATGGCCCGGTACAACGCACCGCGGGTGAAGCAGACCGTGGACCCGACGCTGCCGTACGACCAACTCTTTGAGCAAATGGTCAAGACCGGCGTGCTCAAGGTCACCATGGTGATCAGCGGCCAGGGGCCGGAGGCGTTCGGCATGCCCGAGATGTTCACGCCCATGCAGCACGTGAACGCCAACCAGGCCATCCGGCGGCTCGCCACGATTTTCAGCGACGGCCGTTACTCGGGCGTCAGCTACGGTGCGGCCGTCGGCCACGTGACCCCGGAAGCGGCTCGGGGCGGCAGCATTTTGCGGCTGAAGACGGGCGACCTGCTCCATATCGGTCTCTTTACCCGGCGCATCGACCTGCTGGACCCGAAGGCGTTCGCCGGCGACCGGGTGGTCAAGAGCGTGGCCATTCTCGCCGAGCGGGACACCCTGGCGGCCGAGCGCGCGGCCCGCATCAAGGCTCGGCAGCGTTTTGTGGCCGCCGCCAACCGGATGGTCAACCATACGGACGCGGCCAACGGGGTGGTGCCGCAAATCGTGGCGGACGAGGCGACGGAGTCCTGGCAGTGAAACGCCCCAACAGGGAAGTGTTGCTCTCACATGCGTGTCTCTTTCTTTGCAACCTGTATTGTCGACCTGTTCTTCCCCGAAGTGGGCATGAGCGCCGTGGAGATTCTGGAGCGCCAGGGCTGCGAGGTGGACTTTCCCCCCGGCCAGACCTGCTGTGGGCAGCCGGCGTTTAACTGCGGCCACACCGCAGAGGCCCGGACGCTGGCGCTGAACTACCTGAACACCTTTCGGGACAGCGAATATATCGTAATGCCCTCGGGTTCTTGCGCCGCCATGGTGCGGACCCATTATCGGGAGCTTTTTGCCGATGAGCCTGAACTGAAAAAGCTGGCGGAAGACGTAGCCGCCCGGACCTACGAGTTTTCCGAGTTCCTGGTAAAGGTGCTGAACGTCCGGGACGTGGGCGCCTCCTTCCCGGTGAAGGCGGCCTTCCATTCCTCGTGCCATCTGACCCGGGAGCTAAAGGTCGTGCAGGAGCCGATTCAGCTGCTGCGCAAGGTGGCCGGGCTCGAACTGAAGGAGTTGGACCGCCAGGACCTGTGCTGCGGCTTCGGCGGGACTTTCGCCGTGCGCAGCCCGCAGGTCTCGGCCAACATGGGCGACGACAAGCTGGACGACGCCGCCCGGCAGGACGCCGAAGTGCTGGTGGCGGCCGACATGGCCTGCCTCATGCACCTGGGCGGCCGGAACCGCCGGCGGGCGGGCGGCATGAAGCTCATGCACCTGGCCGAGGTCTTGAACCGAAGGGAGGGACCGTAAATGTCCTTTTCCGAGCGGGCCGCGAAAGCGATCAAGAAGCCGAACCTGATCCGGGCGACCAAGTCCGCGGTCCAGTCCTTTTATTGGAACCGCCTGGCGGCTTATGCCGAACTGGGCGAACCGGAAGTCGCCGACCTGAAGCAGCGGGCCCGGGCGGCCCGGGAGCAGGCGATCGGCAACCTGGACGCTTACCTGGAGCAGTTCGCCACCATGCTCCGGAGCCGGGGCGCCCAGATTTACTTCACCAAAACCGGCGCTGAGGCCGCCCAGAAAGTGGTCGACATCACCCGGGCGACCGGGGGTCGGCGGATTGTCAAATCCAAGTCGATGGCCACCGAGGAGCTGCACCTGAACGACGCGCTGGAAGCCGCCGGCCTGCATGTGCGGGAGACGGACCTGGGCGAGTACATTATTCAGCTGGCGGGCGACCCGCCGGCCCATATCGTCGGGCCGGCCATTGGCAAGGACCGCTACGAGATCGCGGCGCTCTTCGCGAAAGAGGAAGGGCAGCCGGTGGACCACGACCCGCAGGTGCTGCTCCAGTTTGCGCGGCGCAAGCTCCGCCAGGAGTTTCTCACCGCCGACGTGGGCATTACGGGCTGCAACTTTGCCGTCGCGGAGACCGGCACCATTTTCCTCGTGACCAACGAAGGGAACGCCAACCTGGTCACCAGCCAGCCCCGGATTCAGATTGTGGTCGTGGGCATGGAGAAGCTGGTGCCCACCTTTGCCGACGTGGAGCCGTTGCTGGCGCTGCTGCCCCGGGCCTGCACGGGCCAGGCCATTTCCAGCTATGTGGGCATGATCTCCGGCCCCCGGCTCCCCGAGGAGCAGGACGGCCCGGAGGAACTGCATGTGGTGGTCGTGGACAACGGGCGGTCGGCCATCCGCCAGACCGAGTTCGAAGAGGCGCTGCTCTGCATTCGCTGCGGGTCCTGCCTGAACGTCTGTCCGGTCTACCGGCAGGTGGGCGGTGCGGCCTACGGCGATACTTACAGCGGGCCGATCGGCACGGTGCTCACGCCGCTGCTGCGGGGGCTGGACCAGTGGTCCGAACTGCCCCACGTGGCCTGCAGCCTCTGCGGCGCCTGCCACGACGCCTGCCCCATGTCCATTCACCTGGACGACCTGCTGCTGAAGCTGCGGCAGAAGACCGACCGCGAGCACCTGGTCTCCACCGGCGAGCGCTGGGTCTTCAAGCTGTGGACCTGGGCCTGGGCCACGCCCGGCCGGTACCGCCTGGCCGCCCGCATCGCCCGCTGGCTCCAGTTGCCGTTCAGCCGCGACGGTTGGATCGGCTGGGCGCCGCCGCCTGTGAAAGGCTGGACCGACTACCGGGACCTCCCGGTGGTGCAGGCCGAGACGTTCCGGGACCGCTGGGCCAAGCGCCGGCTCGAGAGGGGTGGACGCAATGCCGGTTGATCTCGTACCCGGATTCGTCGCCGCCTGGGAACGGGTAGGCGGCACCGCCCACGTGGTTTCCGGTCTGCCGGAGGCCCGCCGCGCCATACACTCGATTGTGACGCAGGCGGCGCTCGACACCGCCGTGGCCTGGGACAGCCCGGTGCTCGCCGCGCTGGACCTGCCCGCGCTGTTCCGCTGGTACCGGACGCCGGGCGCCCCCGACGGGCCGGAAAGCTTTAAGTCGGCCTGCGCACAGGCCGGGGTGGGCATTACCACTGCCGCCCTGGGCACGGCTGACACGGGCTCGCTGCTTCTGCCGTTCGGCGGGACCCGGCCCCGCTCGGTGCTGATTCTGCCGCCCGTCTGGATTGCGGTCGTGCCGGCGCAGCGGCTGGTTGCGGGGCGCGCCGAACTCTTCGCCCACATGGGCGCCCTGGCCAAGTCGGGCCGGCCGCCCACGGAGATGGGCCTGGCGACCGGCCCCAGCCGGACCGGCGACATCGAAGGCATACTCTTGCAGGGCATTCACGGTCCCGGCGTCGCACACGCCATCATCGTGGAAGCGGTTGATGTCTCGTCACAAAACCAAGTGTAGCCGTATTTGAGGAGGGCGCTGGAAATGGAACTGGCCGGCAAGGTTGCGATTATCACCGGGGGCGGCACCGGTTTGGGACGTGCCGTCACCCTTGGCCTCGCCATGCAGGGCGTGGACGTCGCCATTAACTATGCACACTCGGAAGCCGATGCGGCGGACACCGCCAAAGAGGCGGAGGCCCTGGGCGTCCGGGCCATCATCCTCAAGGCCGACATGGGCAACGGTGCCGAGATCGACGCCATGGCCCGGCACGTTGAGGAGCGGCTGGGCCGCATCGACATTCTGGTGGCGAATGCGGGCACCACGGTCTTCGTGCCGATGAACGACCTGGACGGCGTCTCGGAAGCGGACTGGGACAAGCTCATGAACGTCAACGTGAAGGGTCCCTGGCTCTGCGCGAAGGCGGTGGCGCCGGCCATGAAGCGGGCCGGCGGCGGCCGCATCGTGACGGTCTCGTCCATCGCCGGCCTGCAGCCGATGGGCAGCAGCATGCCCTATTGCGTCTCGAAGGCGGCGCTGATCCATTTGACCCGGTGCCTGGCCACGGCGCTGGCGCCCGACGTGCTGGTCAACACCGTCGCCCCCGGCCTCTTGGAGACCCGCTGGAACGCCGGCCATAGCCCGGAAACCCGGAAGAAGTTCCACGACAGCACGCTCCTGAAGCGGATCGCCACCGTGGAAGACACGGCCGACCAGGTGCTTTCGCTGATCAAGACCGGGAGCATGACCGGCCAGACGATCATCGTCGATGGCGGCACGATTTTTTCCCGCTAATCGACCACCGAGAACTTACAAGGGAGCTGTTGGGCCATGAAAGTTGCATTCCTGGGACTCGGGGCCATGGGGCTCCCCATGGCGCTCAACCTGCAGCGCAAGGGCTACCGCGTGACCGGCTGGAACCGGACCCCCGGTAAGGGCGGAGAGCTTGCCGAACTGGGCGGCCGCCTGGCCGCCACGCCCCGGGAGGCCGCGACGGGCGCCGACGTGGTGATCACCATGCTGGGCGGCCCGGCCTCCCTCGTCGATGTGGCCGCAGGACCCGCCGGGTTCCTGGGGGCGGTGGAGGCGGGGGCGCTCTGGCTCGACAGTTCCACCATCGGGCCGTCGGCCGCCCGGGAGATGGCCGAACTGGCTGCCCGGTACGGCGTGGCGTTCGTGGACGCCCCGGTGACCGGCGGGCCGCACAACGCGCAGGACGCCACCCTGGTGTTCATGGTGGGCGGAGCCGAATCCGACGTGAAGCGGGCGGAGCCGCTCTTGGCCGCGATGGGCAGGGGGAGCCACATCTTCGGCGCCGTAGGCCAGGGTGCTGCGGCCAAAGCCGTCAATAACATGCTGTGCGGCACGCTGATCGCCGCCTTCGCGGAGGCGGTGGTGCTGGCCGAGCAGCTGGGGGTCGACCAGACCCAGATGATCGACTTTATGGCTGCCGGTGCCGCCGGCGCTCCTCTCGTACGGGCGAAAGGCGCCATCATCAAGACCGGGGAGTATCCGGCCTCGTTTCAGCTAAAGTGGATGGAGAAAGATGTCGGACTGGCATTACGGGAGGCCTTTAACCAGGGATTCAGCCTGCCGGTGTCGGGCAACGCCTACGCCGCCCTCGCCGCCGCACGGCAGGCCGGATTCGGCGAACAAGACGTTTCGGCGGTTCATGCGCACATCCGGAAAGTCGTCGCGGGGCGTCCGGAAGCCCCCTCGGGCGAGTAAACGCACGGGGACGAAGAGGAGGTAGAGCGCTTGGAGCGGATACTGCGCGTCGATATGAAGACCCGTACAGCCACTGTGGAGCCGCTGCCCGAGGCGTATTGGAACCTGGGCGGGCGGTCCATGACCAGCCGCATCGTGTGCGACGAGGTGGATCCCGCCTGTGACCCCATGGGGCCGCACAACAAGCTGGTCTTTGCGCCCGGGCTGCTCTCGGGCACGGTGCTTTCCAGTTCCAGCCGGCTCTCGGTGGGCTGCAAGAGCCCGCTCACGGGCGGCATCAAGGAATCCAACGCCGGCGGACAGAGCGGCCTCAAAATGGCCATGCTCGGCTACCGGGCGCTGATCGTCGAAGCGCAGGCCGAACCGGGCACCTGGTGGCTGTTAGTCGTGGAGCGGGACGGCGCCCGGTTCCAGCGGGCCGACGACCTGGCCGGCAGCACGACCTTCGAACTGACCGAGAAGCTGTTTGAGCGGTACAGCCGGCAGGTTGGACTGAGCGTCCTGGGCCCCGCCGGTCAGATGCGGATGAACCTCGCCGGCATCGCCAACACCGACCCCGAGGGCCGGCCCAGCCGGCTCAATGCCCGCGGCGGCGTCGGCGCCGTCATGGGCGCCAAGGGACTCCTGGCGATCGTCTGGAACGAGCCGGGCTACACGCCGGTCTCCAGCCTCGACCCCGAGAAGTGGAAGAACGCCGGCAAGGAGTATATGGGCGAACTGCGCACCCAGCCCGCTACGGCGGAACGCTTCCCGAAGTACGGCACGGCGGCCGTCCTGGAGACCGTGCTGAAATTGGGCGGCCTGCCGATCAAGAACTTCAGCCGGGGCTTCGACAAGCAGGCCGAAGCGATCACCGGCCTGCGCATGCACGACGTGATCAAGGAGCGGGGCGGCCATACGACCCACTCCTGCATGACCGGCTGCGCCATCCAGTGCTCTAACGTCTGGGTGGACAAGCAGGGCGAAGAGGTCGCCTCCAGCATGGAGTTCGAGACCAACGGCCTGCTGGGCTCCAACCTGGAAATCTTCGACTTTGACGCCATCGCGGCGTTTGCCCGGCTCTGCAACGAGCTGGGCGTTGACACCATCGAAACCGGCGGCGCCATGGGCGTGGCCATGGAAGCCGGCCTGATTCCCTGGGGCGACATGCCGGCCGTGGTGCGGGCCTTCCGCGAAATCCGGGAAGGCACGCCGTTCGGCCGCATCCTCGGCCTGGGCGCCGGCCTGGCCGGCAAGGCTCTGGGCGTGCGCCGGGTGCCCGTGGTCAAGAACCAGACCATTTCGGCCTACGACCCCCGGGCGATCAAGGGCAACGCCGTCACCTACTGCACGACCGCCATGGGCGCCGACCACACCGCGGGCAACACCATCGGCGCCAAGACCGACCACCTGAACCCGGCGGACAAGGTGGCGATCAGCCGGGAAGCGCAGGTCGTGAGCATGCTGCTGGACGTCTTCGGCTTCTGCAACTTCGCCCGCGGGGTGTACGGGGCGAAGCCCGAAGCGTTTTCCAAGCTGTACGCGGCCCGCCTGGGCAAGCCGATCACGGTGCCGGAGATGCGCCGGTACGCCGTCCAGGTGAACCGGTGGGAACTGGACTTTAACGTCGCCGCGGGCCAGCCGCTGGTCGAGCGGCTGCCGGAGTGGATGCGGGAGGAGAGCCTGCCGCCTCACAACGCGCTGTTCGATGTCACGGAAGAAGAGATGGCCCACATGTGGGACGACGAGGCCTGACGTCATTCGACCGACCGGATGATCTGAAGGAGTGAGTTCTTTATGAAGGCGATGGTGCTGGTCCGCCCCGGCTTCGAGCAACCCATGGCCCTGCAGGAGCGGCCGATGCCCGAGCCCGGCCCCGGCGAGGCGGTCGTGCGCCTCCACGCCGCGGCCCTGAATCATCGGGACCACTTTCAAATTAGAGGCGTCCGCGGCGCCGAATGGGCGCCCTACATTCCCGGCTCCGACGGCGCCGGCGAGGTGGCGGCGGTCGGCGCCGGCGTGACGGCCTGGAAGCCAGGCGACTCGGTGGTGATCAACGCCGCCCTGTATTGCGGCCAGTGCGCCTACTGCCTGAACGGCGAGCAGAGCCTCTGCGACCGCTTCGGGATTCTCGGTGGTCCGTCCGACGGCACGTTCGCCGAGTATGTGCGGGTGCCGGCCCGCAACCTGGCGGCCAAGCCGGCCCACCTCGACTACGCCGCCGCCGCCGCGCTGCCCCTGGCCCTGGGCACGGCGTGGCGGGCCATGGTTACCCAGGCGGCGCTCCGTCCCGGCGAAACCGTGCTGATCCACGGCATCGGGAGCGGCGTCGCGCTGTACTGCCTGCAAATCGCCCAGGCCATGGGCGCCCGGGTGATCGTCACCTCCAGTTCCCCGGCTAAACTTGACCGGGCCCGGGCCATGGGCGCCGCGGCCGGCATTCTCTACCGGGACGAACCGGTGGCGGAGCGGACCCTGGAGCTGACCGGTGGTCAGGGCGCCGACCTCGTGGTCGACAGCGGCGGCACCCAGACGATGCCCATCAGCCTGGCCGCGGTCCGCAAGGGCGGCCGCATCGTCAACTTCGGCGGCACCACCGGCAACCAGGTGACGTTCAACTGCCGGGACCTCTTCTGGAAACAGGTCTCGTTGCTTGGCACCACCATGAACAGCCAGGCGGATTTCGATGCCGCCATGCGGTTCGTGGCGAATACCCGGCTGGTGCCGACCGTGTCGGCGACCTTCCCCCTCGATCAGGCCGAAGCGGCGCTGAAGGACATGGAGAACGTCGCCCAGTTCGGCAAACTGGTGCTGAACATCGGCTGATCGCCCGCAAAATCAGGTGGACCCGGGAAATCCCGGGTCCACCTTTCGCTTTCGGCCGGGTAATGGACGATCAGTTCACAGCGGGGCGGTTCGGGGCAGTGCCCGAAAGCCCGCCGCACGCAGATCTTCGCAGAGCTTCGGCACGATACCGGCCTGATCGGCATGAGCGACAGAAACGCGCCGCAGGTCGACATCGAGCTGAATCTGTCGGACACCTTCCACTTTGGCCAACGTCTCGTAAACCAGTCGGGCGGATGCCGCGTCGCGCATGCCGTACACCTTGAAATCGGTCTGGAAGCGTTCCCGAGCCCCGCTACTTCGTTCAGCGTGGATCGTGTGCATCGTTCAGGCTCAACTGCTCGAAGTATCCGTGTTGCAGGGGGGCGTGAAGCGGGGGTCGGCGGGGTCGCACTGGGGCGGGAAGAACTCGCTGGGCGGGCAGGCGAAGGGCTTCGGATTCTGCTGGCAGATGTCAGGCACGCAGAAGTCGATGATGTCGACGCACACCTTGACTTCGGCCTCGACCTGGATGGACTGGCACAGGAAGATGTCGACCACCACCGCTGTCCCGCCCGCCAGGATGGCCCGGCAGCCGGCGTTGGTGATTTCGCAGTTGACCGTGGTGCCGGTGGGAGCGCACACCTGTACGAATTCATCGAAGAAGCGCGTGCGAGTCTGCGTGGTGACCAGCGTCCCGCCGGACGTGACGGGAATCGGGTTGCCGTTGGCATCCACGAAGGTCAGGTCGAAGGTGACCTGCTTGCGAATCGTGACGACGGCGATCCCGCCGCCCGCCTGGTTGCGCTCAATTTCGGCGCAGGTGGCATTGGTGATCGCACATTCCACGCCGGCGACGGTGGCGGTATTGGTCGGCAGTATCAGGTCGGTGATGGTGAAGGAAGTCGTACCATTCTTGCAGGTTACGCACAATCACCCTTTCAATGGCCGGCCGGTTGCGAGGCCTTCCACATAGGGACTACCCGCCTGGAACCTTCCAGGCGGGTCTTTTTCGCCGTTCTGCAACAGTGCGACCTATGACATGGCGACTGGCAACCTGGTCCTTACCGGTTTGAACGTTGACACCGGGCACCCGATTGATGTGACCAAGTTGACGATCAAGGGCCAGGCCGGCGCCTGGTTCATATACCCTCTGACGGGGGCGACCGTCAACCCGACGCCGAGCAGTGCAACGAGTGCGACTGGTGGTGGCAGGGTCTGACAAATCGATGGCGGATGTCCTCCTGGCCCTGAGCGGCACGAGCGCCTACGACGGCATCACATATCACGTGGCGGCAGCGCCGGGCTGGCAGTCCGGGGCTGGTATGTTCGACGCTGACATCAAGGCGAGCAGGTCTCCTCTGCAGACAGGGGTACAGCCTGACAAACCCCATCTGCGATGCATGGCTGCGCATGTGCACTGCCACTTCGTTATGTCATCGAAGAACGGGATTCTTTATTCACAGAATTCATAACGAGTAAAGTCTGATGTAGGAGAACAAACCACAGAGCGGGGCCGCATAGGGGGATTGACTTCCTATCACATCAGCGACACGCTTAGTGCATATATCCCCACCGGGGGGATGGGATGAAAGGGGAGTCTGATGTCGCATCCGCAACGCTCTGATGTGGTGAATCGGTTGGCCCGGATTGAGGGACACGTGCGAGCCGTCAAGCAGATGTCCGAGGAAGGGAAGCCCTGCGCCGATGTGCTCCACCAGATTGCCGCTGTCCAGGCTGCACTGCGAAAGGTCGCACAGATCGTCCTGGAGGACCACTTGGACCACTGTGTGCTGGATGCCGCTCAAGTTGGGCAAGGGCAGCAGGTGATTGAGGACCTGAAAGCAGCCCTGGCCAGTTACCTACGCTAAGCCAAGAGGGAGAGTGGAACGTGCCAAGACGTTTCCTAGTGGGATACGGTGCTGCCTTGGGTTCCGCCGCCCTGGTGGGCCTGTTCACCGTCCTGAACAAGTGGCTCCTCGTCGAGCAGGTGCCGGCGCTCACCGCCGGGGCATGGACCTATTTTGCTGCGGGGCTGGCTTTGCTGCCCTGGGCAATACGGGCAAGGGGTCTCCATTTCAGGCGCCCGCTGGTGTTCGTGCTCTGGCTCGTGGCCGGGTCAGTCTTCGGCCCCAGCCTATATTTCCTCGGCCTGAAGTTGACCTCCGGGGTCCAGGGTGTGCTGATGATTAACATGGAGGCCGTCTTCACAGCCTTTCTGGCCTTTGCGATCTTCCGGGAGCACCTCACGTTGAGCACGGTCGGAGCGAGCCTGGCTGTGCTCGCGGGGGGAATCTGGCTCTCATGGCCCGAATCCGGTGCCCGTCTTCTGGCGGGTAACGGGCTGGGGAACTTGCTCATCGCACTGGGGTACCTGGGGTGGGGCACGGAGAACAACCTCGGCCGCTTACTGGGGGAGGATATCCCTGCCGTGACGCTGGTCTCGCTGAAAGCGTTGGTTGCCGGCGTCGTCATGGGCATTCTCGCCCTGGCCATGGGGCAGTCGCTGGCAGTCCCATGGCGCGTGGTACCAGGCATCGTAGCCAGCGGCGCCTTCTCGCTCGGGCTGTCCCTGGCCTTCTTCTATATGGCAATGCGGCATATCGGTGCGGGACGCACCGGGCTCATCTCGTCCGCGTCGACCTTTTGGGGAGTCATCGGTGCGCTCCTCTTGCTAGGCGAATCGCTCACCGCCAAGGTCGTCACTGGGGGACTGCTCATGGTCGTGGGTCTTGGGCTCTTCGCCTGGGACAGCGTCAGGCAGAGTCAGCAGCATTGACACGAGACCACAGGCCAAAACGGCGGCGTGCCGGCAACGCACCCAAGGTGAAATGGGGCTGGGAGGCAATCCCAGCCTCTAGTTATGCCCAGACGGGAGCCGACACATCGCTGGCCAAATCGCGGATGTTCAGGCAAGTGTTCCGGCGTTGTCTATGAAGGTTCCGCGCCCTAAATGGGACACATTATTAGGGGGTAAACTCAAAGCAATTCTGGAGCCGGGGGGAGCACACGATATGGCTGATTCCAAGTCACAAGCCTCCAACAAGAAAAGCCTGGGAAAAGTGACCGCACTCCTGCTTACGGCGGCAATGATGGTTGGAACTGGCATATTCACAACGTTAGGCGCAGCAACAGCGGAAGCCGGCAGCGGCATTTTGATCGCCATGCTCATCAGCGGACTAATCGCACTGCTGACAGGTATTAGCGCAGCGCAGGTGGGCGTCAACTATCCGGAGGAGGGTGGGGCGTTCATTTGGATGCGCATCTTTGGCTATCCTGCGACTAGTTTTGCGGCAGGGATTTCATATTTAATGAAGGGGATTGTGGGGCTTGGCATTGCCTCGCTGGGGTTCGCATACTACTCATCGCAGGTGTTTCACGGACTACCTATTCCGCTGATGGCCAGTATTGCTCTGCTCGCCGTTGCCACAGTCAATTTCTTCGGCATAGCACCCACCTCAAAGATCATTATCGGCATATTCTTTGTTAATCTCGTCCTGCTGGCGTTATATGTCGGCCTTGCGGTGCCAAGTGTACACGTAGAAAACCTGACCCCGATTCTGGGTACCGGAATCACCGGAGTTCTGAGTGGAGCAGCGGCTTTCTTCTGGTCGTGGGATGGTTTTCAGCGTACGGCCATCATGGCCAATGAAATCAAGGATCCACGCAGGACCATACCCCTCGCCATCATCGGCGGCATTTCAATAGCCGCCATTGTTTACGTCATTGTTGCGGGCACTACACTCGGTGTCCTTGGCGCTCGTGCCATGGGGAAAAGCGACACGCCGCTTTTCCTCGGAGCGACAGAGGCGATTGCGGGATGGGGCAGCTGGGTGATCCTGTCATCGGCATGGATATTGGCGTTCAGCGACATACTGGGTGATCTGATGAGCACCTCCAAGGTGGGGCATGCCATGGGTCAAGAACATGAATTGCCGCGTTGGCTTGGCACTGTGCATAAGCAGTTGAAAAGTCCGCAAGCCGCGATTCTATTCCTGACCATCGTGGGCCTGGTACTCGTTAATCTGGTTCCGTTGCGACAGCTTGTGCCCATGGCAAGCACCTGCACGCTTATCTGGTATGCGATCACGAACTTTGCCGCACTCAAGGTGAACCAGGACAAACGTCTTGTGTGGCCCATCATTTCCTGGTTGGGTATTGCTGCGTGTATAGGCCTGTTGTTTTCATTGCCCTTTTGGATCGTCGGCGGGTCGTTGGGCCTCATTGTGCTCCTCACCGGAATTCGCTGGCTGTTCATGCGAGTATACCAGAAAGCAGTTGTCGACGCCGGTGGAAACTGGACGGTGACTGGATTGACCTTGGCAGAAGGCGACATCGTTTCCTTAACCGCACAGTATGCTGGTGAAAAAGCGAGTACCAAAACAACGGCGATCGTCGCCGTAGCGCCAGTGCAAACCACAGCGCCGGTAATTTCCCGAACCGTGACAGCAGCAGATTCAACGGTATCGGGGAAAGCCCCTTCCGGTGCCAGTGTAGTGCTTAGCGTGAACGGAATCGCTCAAACGGCGGTCATAGCGAACGGTGGAAATTGGACGGTGTCTGGTTTGTCATTGGCACAAGGCGATACCATTACCGCAACGGCTCAGTCCGTTGGGGAAACAGTGAGCATGGCCGCAACAAGGACAGTAGCTCCTGCGCCCCTTCAAACCACAGAACCGGTCATTGCCGGAAAAGTCACAGCAGAAGATACCACAGTGTCGGGGATTGCCCCTTCCGGTGAGTGTGTCGTGTTGAGCGTAAACGGAAAAGCCCAACCGCTAGTTGTTGCGAACGGTGGAACCTGGACGGTGACTGGTTTAAACTTGTCACCCGGTGATTCCATTTCTGTAAAGGCACAGCATGCCGGTGAAACAGTGAATACGCTCGCTGCAACGAAGGTAATCCCGGCGCCACTTCAAACGGCAGAACCGGTCATTTCCGGAAGAGTAACAGCGGCAAACACAACCATATCGGGGAGAGCCCCCGCCGGCGCCCGGGTCGTGCTTAGCATTAACGGAGTTACGCAGGCAGACGTTATCGCTTCCAGCGGTGAAACTGTAAGCGTGGCCACGCCAACGACAGTCGCCCCTGCGCCCCTTCAAACCGCAAAACCCGTGATCTCCGGACAAGTAACCGCAGCGGATCGAACGGTGTCGGGGACTGCGCCTGCGGGTGCAAGTGTGGTGCTGAGTGCGAACGGAGTGGCCCACGCAGCGATTGTGGATGCCGGTGGAAATTGGATGGTGGCTGATTTGACTCTGGCTCAAGGCAACACCATTTCCGTATCCGCCCAGCGCGATGGTGAAACAGTGAGTCCGGCGGCCACCACCGTGGTTCAGTGAATCCTGTTGTTGCGAGCCGGGCCTTCAGGAAGTCCAAACAGCCGATTGCCTCGGCCCATAGCTGGAGTGGTTCGGCGACAACACAAGAGGCTGGGGTAACTCCCAGCCTCCTTGCGATTTTGAGGCGCAGATCAATACGCTCCAAGAACCTGCGGCCTCGTGACTGCCGAGGGGAACTTAGCCGTTTGCATCTCGTGTCTGCACCTGCTTTTGGCACCAGGCGTAGAGTGCATCGTACAGGGGCGTCTCCAGTTCAACCTTGTGGTGGTCGTTCTCGCCATGGAGGAAGGCAAAGCCGTAGGCGGCTGCTCGCAAACCATGCGCTTCGACCGGGCACGAGCCCAAGTCAGCCGGGACATCCGCCCCGTGGACGATGCGGGCCAGCAGCTGCAAGGCCGGGTCGGTCACGTTGTACTTGACCATGATGGATTCGAAACTGCAACGCCCGTCGACATGGCCCAACTCCACGCCCTTCATGTCATACGGGATTCCATCGGTAATCGTGGTGGGGTCGGTGTCACCGGGGACGAAAACAAACTCCGCTTCTGGGTCCACAAACCGCTTGATTAGCCAGGGGCACGCGACGCGATCCACATTTCCATTCTTCCGGGTCACCCAACGCATCTGAATCCCTCCTCGACTTGACGGTCAAAATCGGCTAGTGAACCTGACGCCAACCTGAAACCCGATACTCACCCGCCGCTTGGATCAACGAAAACTCATAGGCTCCGGACACCTGGTTGCTGCTGACGAGCAGGTACACGGCGTCTCGTGTCACGGCCTGGGGATAGAACCAGAGCGACCGGGCATCCCCAGGGAAGCGTGGCGTGTCCTTGCCGGAGACAGTGGCCAGCTGCGCATTGTTCCCGGTCATGGACGCCAGAACGAAGGCCTGCGCTGTTCCCAGCCGGTCCCGCACGTCTCTGGGGAGACTGATCTGTTGATCGCCGGCATTGTCCGTTTGTTTGGATTCCGTGTGTTTGGATTCCAATGTAGCGATTTGCTGCTGAAGCGCTTGGTTTCGTTCAGCTAGCGATGTTCCGCCGCGCTGCGCATCGTCAAGCTTTGACTGCACTTGTTGCACCTGGTTTTGGAGTTGACTGACTTGAGCCTGCAAAGGTGCCACATTGGGCCGTGGGACGGTACACCGACCGAGCGAGAATGCACTGAGGCCAACCGCCATGATTACCAGAAGCCGTCGCCGGGCAAGGGAAGAGCGTCTCTTCTCACGGACTTGCAGAACGACACCTCCGTAGGAGTGGGCCACACAAGCCAAGTAACTACACGAAGGGCTCTCCGGATGCAATCGGAGGAGGACTCTACCAACGCCGTCGGGGCCTGGGAGATGGACCGCTCTCGATGTTGCTCAACTACACGACGACGCCCACACCGCCCTGGCGCTCTGCTCGTCGGATTGCCGCCTGAACAGATACAACGCCCCCGGCCAGGGTGGCACAGGCGAAGGCCGCCAGAATGGCCAGATCCGGCCCCGGCGCCGCCCCGCCCGGGAACAGCGCCCCCCGCAGGGCATGCAGGCCGTACGTATGGGGCAGAATCGCCCCCAGCCCCCGCAGCCACGCCGGCAGCGCCGCCACTGGGATGTAGACACCGCTGGTGATGCGCACAGCATAATCAACAAGCCAGCTCACCGGCTCCCGCCCCTGCTTCACTTCAAGCAGGAAGAACAGGCTGGAGCCCATCAGCCCGATGCCGAACACCGCCGCAACAAAGAGCAAATACGCCAGCAAGGCCATCCCTGGCTGCACGTGGAATGCCAAACCCAGCCCGCCCAAGCTCGCGATCAGCACCAGTACCGTGGCTTGCAGGGCGGTCGCGTATCCCCACTGCCAGAGAAAGCGGCCCAGAATATACGCCCAGATTCCCCGCGGAGTCAAATGGTAGCCCTCCAACCGCTTCTCCCAGAACGCCGTGCTGATGGCGCTGAGCGGGCTGTTCAGCGCCGCTGCCCCCGCCTCGTAGAAGACGACGCCGGTGATGACAAAGGAGACGTAATTACCGCCGGACTGGGTCACATACCTGTCAGCCGCACCGCTGATGAACCGGGCGATGAAGAACCAGCTGCCCGTTTTCACCAGCCCCTGAATCACGCTCAGGACCAGGTTCGCGGGATAGTGGCGCAGCGCCCGGTACTCCAGCCAGGCAAAGGCCAGCACGGCGCTGAGAAAGGAGCGGGGCCGCTGCTGAATGCGCTCAAACGCCGGGCTCATGCCTCCAGCCCCCTTCCCGTCAGGTGGAAGAAAACATCCTCCAAGGTGACTTCCTGGGTGTGTAAGGATCTGATCCGCCCGCCCAGTTCGGCAACCCGGTCCAGCAGGCGGGTCGTCTCCGCGTCAATGGCCCGCGTCGTAACCCGGACGGTACCGCCCTCGTCGCAGTCGTACCCCGCCGCCCGCAGGCGGTCAGGGTCGAGCCCTTCCACCACGGCCTCGATGCGCCCTTCCCGGCCCACCATCTGCTTCAGTTCGGCCGGCGTCCCTGCAGCCACGATGCGCCCCCGGTCCAGCACCAGAATCCGCCGGCACAGCTCCTCAGCCTCGAACATCAGATGGGTGGTCAGCAAAATGGTCACGCCACTGCACTGGTTCACATCCCGAACAAACTGACGGATGCGGCGGGCGCCCTCCACGTCCAGCTTGATGGTGGGCTCATCCAGAAAGAGCAGCTTGTTCTCCGCCAGCAGGCCCCGGGCGATAGCCAGCCGCTGCCGCATCCCCGCCGATATATGCATGGGCCAGGCATCCTGGGCATCGCGCAGGTCCACCAGTTCCAGCACGGCATCCACCCGGGCCGTCCGCTGCCGGCCACGCAGGCCATACACCACGGCCCAGAAGTCCAGGTTCTGGCGCACAGTCAGGTTGTTGTCCGTGCCGACATCGGCCGTGGGCGCCACCAGGCTGACCCGGGAGCGCACCTCGGAAGGCCGCTGCACCAGGTCATAGCCCAGGACCGTCCCGCCACCGGCGTCCGGCACCAGCAGCCCGCAGAGCACCTTGATCAGCGTCGTTTTCCCCGCCCCGTTGGGGCCCAGCAGCCCCAGCATCTCGCCTTCAGTCACCTGCAGATCGATGCCGTCCAGCACCGTTTTCGCCCCGTAGGCTTTCCGCAGCCCCTTCACGTCGATCAGCATCACTGCCACCTCGTCAGCGTGCCGTTGCGGCGCGCTTTTTCAATGCCCCGCCCGTACAGATGAAGCCCCAGCGGCAGCAGGACGGCGCCCATGACCGCCAGGGCCAGCGCATCGGTCCATACCGGCGCCACCGGCAGCCAGCCGTGGGCGATCAGGGTGGGCGCAGCGAGGTCGGCGCCGGGGCAAAGCAGCCGCCGCAGGGCGTCGTAGGCATAGGTGTGGGGCAGGATCAGGGCCACAGCCTGGAGCGCCCTGGGCAGCACCGTGACCGGGTAGTACGTGCCGGCCACCAGCCCGGCCAGGATCTCCTGCACCAGGAACTGCAGCGGCTCCGTCCCCTGCTTCAGATCCAGCAGGTAGAACGTGCTGGCGCTGATCGCCCCCACGCCAAAGGCCGCCACGAAGACCAGCAGCGTAACCAGTAGGGCGAGCGCCCAGTGGACCCCGCTGAAACGGGCTCCGAAGAACAGGTAGCCGAACCCCGCCACGAAGAGCACGCGCGGGTAATCATCCGTCAGTGACCGGGCCATCAGCCCCAAAAGCGGCGTGTACACCGACATGGGGCTCAGGAGGTAAAGATCCATGGTCCCGCCCCAGTAAACTCGGGCCACCCGGGTAAACGGGTCCGACAGGTTCGTCCGAATCAGGTAGTTGACGGCCAGGCCCACGAGGATGAAGGAGATATAGTTCGTTCCGTACGGCCCCAGCAAGTTGCCGGCGCCGGTGCCAATCATCCGGCCCACCAGGAAAAACAGGAGTGAGTTCATCAGAATATCGGCCACCCACATTACCTGGTTGGCCCGGTACGACTGCCACATGCGGAACTCCCGCAGACTAAAGCTCCAGACGCTGGCGATTTCATTGCGCAGGCGGGTCACCGCAGCTCACCCCCCGTCAGATGTAGGAAGGCGTCCTCCAGGCGCCCTGAGGATCGACCTGACCGGCTGCATCACGTGCTGGGCTCCACTGCCAACTGGGCGTACAGCGCCTCAATAACGAAGTTGCCTTTCTCCAGGGCTGCTTCGTCATCAGGACTGGTCCGCCGAATTCCACCGCAAATCAAGTCGAGGCCTGGCGCGGCTGGCTCCAACGTGACATCCTGGACGGCATCTGCCTCATCGACAATCCTGGCAATGCGCTGCAGCACCGGATCTTTCAAGTCATACTCCTGCAATATCGTGTGAAAGGTGCAGTGTCCCCGCCGATGGGAAAGGCGGACATCAGGAATGTCAAAGTGCTCGCCCTGTTCCGGCCGGGGTTTGGCACCATACGGTATGAATGAAAACTCAGCTTGTGGGTCCAAGAAACGTTTGATAAGCCAAGCGCAAGCCATCCGGTCGACACCGACATCCGCCCAGGTCACCCATTTCACGTTCGTGGCCCTCCTCTAGCCGACAGTAATGCCTGAAGAACCTGATCCCCACGTTCGGATTGAAAGTAGTCCAACGCCTTGACCTGCTGATACCGGCGAGAGAGTCCGGTAAGGTCAGCCTCCGGCCGCTCAAGTTCGGCTAGAATTTCGGTATAGGACGCGTTCACCTGGTCCGA
>DASXVX010000004.1:0-20637 GCA_036504075.1 Symbiobacteriaceae bacterium
CCCTCCGCACGCCCCGTCACCGGGGCGCACTGCCCAAGTGGGATTTCCACTTGTTTGTCTTTCAGTTACAAGACCGAACAGGATAAACGGCCTTGGGAGGACTTGAACCTCCTGACTTGCATGACTGCGAGGCGCACCGCGAAATGCGGAGGGAATTGCCTCCCCTCCGCATCTTGAGCGAGTTATTCGTCTTCCTCGTCGTCATCGTACTCTTCTGCCTCGGACTCTTCTTCTTCCTCGGCTTCTTCCGCCGGGAAAGAATCGTCTTCGTCGGCGTCCAGCCGGTCGTCCTCTTCCTCCTCGTCTTCCCGAAGCAGCGGACGGGAACGGACCGGCACGGCAGGCGTTTCCGGCCGAATCTTGACGACTTTGGAAGCCTTGGGTACCCATTCCCGTAAACCCCACTCGCCGTTGCCCTGGTGGAGGAAACGCGAGTCGAGATTGATCTCCGTATGCATTTGGGCAATCAGCCGACCGGGATTTTCTTGGTTGATCGCCTTGACGCGCATGATCTCCGCGATCAACTCTTTGAAATGCATCGCTTTTCCCCGGTTCTTCAGGATACTGACGGCAATGTCAGTCACCGACATATCAGGCCGCATTCCGTGAGGACACCCCATTTGTTCAATCACGCTCCTGACCATCGCTACCCAGGCTAGCGGAAGCCGAGTCTCGGTCCCCTTAATTTCTCAAGGAGACAAACGCAGGATTGTTCGACTCGCGTTGAGCGCTTCCTGCCTGGTTGGTCCGTTTTTCCGCTAAAATGAGTGATAGAATTTAATCGTTTAGACGTACCTGCCCCGAAAAGAGTTCGGTATTTTTGGGCCAGGCAACGAGAAAATTCCGGGGGACCTGCGGCACACGGTCAACCTATGCAAAAGGGCACCGCTTTGGTGCCCTTTCGACGTGCCTGCATGCCCGACAGATGCGGTCAAATCGCGATCCCCTGCCGGGTCAGGAGTTCCTGAAGCACGTAGGCCGCCACCTGCGACGGCACGGTGCCCGAACCAAAGCCGGCGTCGTACCCCAGTTCGACGGCCAGTTCGTGGGTAAGCCGCGGGCCGCCGCAGATGAGGATCACTTTGTCCCGCAACCCCTCCGCTTCCAGCAGGTCAACCAGCTGCGTCAGGTTCTGCAGGTGGATGTTCTTCTGCGTGACCACCTGGCTGACGAGAATGGCGTCGGCATTCGCTTCCTGCGCCCTGGCGACCAGCACCTCGTTGGGCACCTGGCTACCCAGGTTGTAGACGGTGAACTCGCTGTACCGCTCGAGCCCATAGTCGCCGTGAAATCCCTTCATGTTGAGAATGGCGTCCAGCCCCACGGTGTGGGCATCCGAACCGGTGCAGGCGCCCACGACGGTGATTCGACGGCCCAGCTTCTCCCGGGCGATGGCGTTGACCTGCTCCATATCCCAGGTGGGCACGGAAACCTCCGGCACTTCGATGTCGCTAATATCCACCGGCTGGGCCACCTTGCCGTAGACGACGAAGAAGGTATATCCGCCACCAAGGTCCCGCATGAAAGCGATCTGTGGATTTTCGAGGTTCATCTGCTCACAAAGCCGCCTGGCCGCCTCGCGGGCGACACCGCCTGATTTGAGCGGCAGGGTGAAGGAGAGCTGAACGGCGCCATCGTTGGTCGTATCGCCGTACGGTTTGACGTACTGCGGGTCATGAGCGGCGGCGACTTCCTGTTGCATTGGCCTGGCCAACATGGGCTATTGCCCTCCTTTCCGGATCTGGTCAATAAACGGATTGAAGTAGCCCGAACCCTTGGCCACCACGCCATCGAGCCCCTTGCCACCGTCGGGGCGCCGCCGGACCCGCCCGAAAACGCCCTCGCCAATCGCCGGCATGAGTCCCACGTGCTCAATGTGCTCCAGCAGCTCCACCGTCTCCCGCAGTACCGCGGCTGCCCGCTGCTCGATCAGACCACCGGACTTCAGCTCAAACTCCTCGGCGAAGTGGCGGGCGTACCCGAAGACGTAGCGGGCGTTCTCAATCGCAAGGTACCGGTCGTGCAGGAACGGCGTATGAATGGCCTCGGTGAGCACACCGATCAGGTGGATGTGCTGCTTCGTCGCCACGCTGGTCAGATTAAAAAGCGCATCCATGAGGTGGCCCATGAAGATGTTCCCGGTCATGTGCCGGGTGGGCGGCATGTACTTGAGCGGGGCGGTCGGGAAGCAGGTGCGGGAGAGCAGGGCGTCGGCCATTTCGTAGAGGAGGCCGTCCTCCTGGCGGGGGTCCATCTCGAAGGCGTGCCCGAGGCCAATTAGCTCGTCGGGCATGCCGGAGCGATGGGCGAACTGCTCGTTGATAAACTGCGAGGCCAGCACGGTGTGGGCCGCCTCGTAGGCGTCGTCGGTGGTCAGGTAGTTGTCTTCGCCGGTATTGATGATGATGCCGGCCTGGGCCTGAATCATACGGGCGAAGTGCTGGTCCACCAGCGTACGCTTCATGTTGATGTCCCGGAAGAGAATGCCGTACATGGAGTCCGACAGCATCATGTCGAGCCGCTCCAGGGCGCCCAGGGCCGCAATCTCGGGCATGCAGAGGCCGGAGGCGTAGTTAGTCAGCCGGATGTACCGGCCCAGCTCCTCGCCTACTTCATCCAGCGCCCGCCGCATGATCCGGAAGTTCTCCTGGGTGGCGTAGGTGCCGGCGAAGCCTTCGGTCGTGGCCCCTTCCGGTACGTAGTCCAGCAAGGACTGGGCGGTGGAGCGAATGACGGCGATCACGTCGGCGCCCTGCCGGGCGGCGTTCTGGGCCTGGACTACATCTTCGTAAATATTCCCGGTCGCTACGATAATGTACAGCCAGGGCGTGGGGCGCTCGCCCCACTGGTCGGTGAACGCCTGGCGGGTCTGCCGGTTTTGCCGGATTTTCTTGAGGGACTCGCGGGCCAGCAGGGCCGCCATCTCCCGAACCCGGCCTTCGTCGACGAGTTCCACTTCCACCAGGTTGACTTTGCCCGCGCCCACGGCCGCCGCCAGTTCCTGCGGTTCGACCGAATGCCGGGCAACGGCGTTACAGAACCAGTAGGCGGCGCCCTTGTCCATGCCGCCGCCGTCCTGGATGCTTTCGATAATCAGGTTGGCCAAGGGCACGTCGTCCAGGCCCTTGCCTTCGACCCCGAACAGCCGGACCACGGCCCGCTCCGTGCTGGTGGTGGTGTGCAGGTCGATGAACTGCTGCACCCCGCCGGTAATCCGCTCTGCGGCCTCTCGGGCCCGGTTGACCAGCTGGGCGTCCACGTGCAGGTTCAAGGCCATAGGGCCACCTCCGTTTACGTTGATGTGTGCGGCAACCCGGCCATCAGGTCGTAGACCGGCCGGTCCGCGACCGCCGCGATGGCAGCGAAGAATTCGTGCGGATCGTACCCTTTGCCCACCGGCGAGTATGCGTTGGTGGTAAGCGCCAGGAGACGGACGGGCTGCAGCACGTACGCCTGACCCCCCTGCCGGCGCCAGCGGCGCCAGAGGTTCCGCTCCACCAGGATGCGGGTAGGGTCGTTCACGACCAGGGGAATCACCGCCCGGGCCTTGAGCAGCGAGAGCAGCAAACGGTCGCCCAGGGCGCCCTGGAGCACCAGGGAAGCCCCCGGGTCGTCGGCCAGGGCGGAGAGGGCAGCGGCCACGATCGGCGCCGGGTCGCCCAGCCCTGTGGCCACCGGCAGCGCCGTCACGGCGCCGTCCGCCGCCGCGATGCTGACCGGCGCCTTGCGGGCGGCCGTCTCGACCGTGCGCCCGGCCGCCGGCAGGGCGACCGGCAGGTCGAACAGGTCCAGCAGGTGGCGCACCTGGGCCACCGTCTCGGTCATGCTGTAACTATAAGCCGCCCCGGCCGCCAGCACCACCCGTCCCGTCACCGTGGGCGCGGCGGCCGCGATCCGGTCGAAGGAACCGTCCACCAGGCAGAGCCGGGCGCCATAGGCCTCCAGGCCGCCCAGCGCTTCAGACATCCGCTGGGCGGAACCCGGCCCGATCAGCAGAACCTCGCCCGCCGTCTCTACCCGGCCGATCAGCATCGGGCCGAAGGGCGTCATCATGGGCAGTTGCTTGAAGACGGCCACCTTTGCCGACCCGGCTGTCAGCGCCTCCCGGGCGGTAACCAGCCAGGCGCCTGCCGGCGCCCAGATACGCGGCTTGGGCAGTTCGGTAATGGCGTCCTGCTCCTCGCCGTCACGGCCGGTGCTGACCAGGCCCAGGGGAATCCCCCGCTGTTCCGCCGCCCGAACCAGGTGGTTCAGCGTAACCGTTTTGCCGGCGTTCTTGGATAGCCCGACGACGCTTAACCGAATGGCACTCTGCCGGCCGGCGCCCTGCGGGGCGGCGGCCAGCACGTCGTCCAGCAGTCGGAGCGCCAGCCCGTCAGTCATCGCCGACCAGCTTCCCGGGCTTTTCGCCCCGTGCGATGGCCTCCAGCGCCTCCGGCGAAATCACCGGATGGGCCATCGTCTGGAAGCGGGTCACGTTCGCCGGCACGTCCATTTCGCCCGGCATGCCCTTGACTGCCGAAAGTTGGGCAGCCACGCCGACGTTGATGCTGGAATGATCGGTGCCACAGACGGTGCACTTGCCGTCCACCACGTGGTTATCCGGCGTGCCCTCATGGTACACCGCGATCCGGCCTTCGAAGTTCCGGAGCACCACCTTGCTGCCGCTCTGGGAGATCAGGTAGTTCGGCATGATCGGGATCTTGCCGCCGCCGCCCGGGGCGTCCACGACGAACGTCGGGACGCAGTAGCCGGACGTATGCCCCCGCAGCGCCTCGATGATCTCCATGCCTTTCTCCACGGTCGTCCGGAAGTGGCTCAGGCCCTCGGAAAGGTCGCAGTTGTAGATATAGTAGGGCCGGCAGCGCACTTTGACCAGGTCGTGCACCAGGGTGCGCATGATGACCGGGCAGTCGTTGATGCCCTTCAGCAGTACCGACTGGTTGCCGGTGGGGATGCCCGCGTCGGCCAGCCGGAGCATAGCCGCTTTGGTGGCCGGGCTGGCGAGCTCGGCCGGGTGGTTGAAATGGGTGTTGAACCAGATCGGGTGGTACTTCTTTAGCATGTCGACTAGCTCTTGCGTGATGCGCTGCGGCATAACGACGGGCATCCGGGAGCCAATGCGGATGATCTCCACATGCTCAATTTTCCGGAGGTTCGAAATGACGTATTCCAGCCGCTTGTCCGGTACCGCCAGGGGGTCGCCGCCAGAGATGAGCACGTCCCGCACTGCCGGGGTCCGCCGGATATAGTCGATGGCGGCGTCGAGCATGGCGGTCGACATGCCGTCCTGGTCGCCGACGATCCGCCGGCGGGTGCAGTGGCGGCAGTAAAGGGAACACTCGTGGGTGATGAGGAACAGCACCCGGTCCGGGTAGCGGTGGGTGAGGCCGGGCACCGGCGAGTCCACGTCTTCGTGGAGCGGGTCGCCCATTTCGTAGTCGGCCCAGGCCAGTTCGGCATACTTGGGTACCGCCTGCAGCCGCATGGGACAGGCGGGGTCGTCCGGATCCATCAGCGTGGCATAGTGCGGCGTGATGCCCAGCCGGAAGAGGTGCTCCGAGTCCTTGATCGCCGCCTCTTCCTCGGGCGTCACGTTAATGACCTGCTTGAGTTGCGCGAGGTTGCTGACCCGGTGGCTGACCTGCCACTTCCAGTCGTTCCACTGCTCCTCGGTCGCATCTTTCCAGAGTGGGATCTCTTTCCAGTTGCGCGGTTGTTTGAGCATTGCGCTCGTCCTCCTGTTTTTTGGGCGGGCCTAGCGGCCGGCGCCCGTGTATATTTCTTCAAACAGGGACCGCAGCCCGGGGCTTTCCCGCAGAAGCTGCAGCGTCAGCTCGGCGTGACCGGGGTAGTACCCGTTGCCGATCAACATATCCACCTGGCTGCCCACCCCTTCGGCGCCCAGGGCGGCGGCGGTGAAGGAGGTCGCCATGCTGAAGAAATAGACCATGCCGGACGGCTTCGTTGCTAAAATTGCCGAAAGTTCGGCACCAGGCACGTTGAGGCAGGAGAGCGTCAGGTCGGCCTTGTCGCCCACGGCCCGCATCACGGCCAGCACATCTCTGGCGTCGCCCTGGATATACTCGTCGGCGGCGCCCAGCCGCTTGGCCCGGGCCAGGGACTCGTCGCTGTAGTCGAAGCAAATCACCCGCCGGGCGCCTGCCCGTTTGGCCACGTAGCTGCACAACAGGCCGCTCTTGCCGCCGCCGCCCAATATGAGCACGGTGGCGCCGGGCTTCGTCAGCCGGGCGGTCTGGGCGGGGGCACCGCACACGTCGAGCACGGCGAGCGCCAGCGTGTCGGGAATGTCGGCCGGCAGTTTGGCGTAGAGGCCGGTCTCAAAGAGAATCGCCGTACCCACCACGTCCACCTGGTCCGTTGCGGGCCGGATGGCGGTGATGCGCTCCAGCCTGAGCGGCGTGAGGCTGAGGCTGACCAGCGTGGCGATGCGATCGCCGGGCTGCAGGTCGCTGTTCAGCGCCGGACCCACGAACCGCACCCGCCCGATGAGCATGCCGCCGGAGCCGGTCACCGGGTTCTGCAGTTTGCCCCGCTGGGCGACGATGTCGCTGATGGCGGCGGCGATGCGGTCGGGGTCGCCGCCTACGCTGTTGCTGATTTGATGAAAGCTGGCGGAGTCCACGTTCAAGGTTTCGACGTCGACCAGGATTTCGTTGTCGCAGGGATCGGACTGATTATCGAGCCGCCGGGCCGGCTGTGGCAGCACCCCCAGGGGTTCCAGGACCCGATGGGTGCCGTACGGGCAGCCGAGAGCCATGAGCCCACCTCCATTCAGTACGCTTACATATCCTAGCAAATTGCGTGCCAGGACTTTGATGCGGGTTTGCGGCCTGTGGATGCCCAACTTTCGGCAGGCATTGCCAGGTTCCTGCCTGGACTGCTAATGTAAGACGTGAACTTTCAGGAGGTTCTCATCACGATGACACAACCCCGGTCCACTCGGGCACTGTTGGAGTTGACTCAGTACCGGGCGCCGGGTCCGGCGCTCGACGTCGGTAGCTTTCAGGGGGCCGTCGCCCGGGCGCTGAGCGGCATTTACGCCAACGTAGACCTGACCGCCTGCGAAGCGGCCCGGCAGGCCGGCACGCCGGACGTGCGACATACGGACATGCTGCCGGATGGGCCGTTCGGCACCATCGCCTTTGATGCCCGGGAGTACGACCCCGGCCTGGCCGCCGAAACGGTGGCGGCCGCGGCCGCCCGCCTGGCCCCCGGCGGCGTGCTGCTGACGACGGCCCGGCCGGCCGACGTACGCGCCTGCTTCGCCTCCGTCTCCGTTCAGGAATCAGGCGAGGCGCTGGTGGCCCGGTCGCCGCGGCCGGCACCTGCCGAGTTTGTGGCACCGTGGTCGGGCTACGAAGCAGACTTCGGCGGGCAGACGTACCGCCTCCTTACCGGGCCGGGCGTTTTCGCCCCGCGGGGAATGGACGCGGGCACCCGCTTCATGCTGGCGCAGATTCAGTCCGAACCGGGCGCCCGGTTCCTGGACCTGGGCTCCGGCATCGGGGTGGTCAGCCGCATCGCCTCCGAGGCCTGGGGCTGCCAGGCTACTGCGGTGGACGTGAACGCCCGGGCGCTCCGGCTCACGGCGCTTAACGCCCCGCAAGCCGAAGTGGTCGCCGGCGACGGGTTTGGCGCACTCACGGGCCGGGAATTTGACATCATCGCCAGCAACCCGCCGTACCACACGGATTACGCCGTGGGAAAGGCCTTTATCGAAGGCGCGTACGCGCATCTGGCGATCGGTGGCAAGCTCTACCTGGTGGTGAAGCGGGCCGACTGGTACGTGCAGAAAGTCCGCCACATCTTCGGCGGCTGCCGGGTGGCCGAGCAGGACGGGTATACCGTAATCATCACGGAGCGGCGGGCGGCCGAGACCCGGAAAGCCGGACCGGCCGGGGCGCCCGCCACCACCCGCAAGCACGCCAAACGGCTGGAGGAAGCCGCCCGGAAGAAGCGGCGCTGAACCAAAAAAGGCCCGCCACTCCCGGAGGAGCAGCGGGCCTTTCGCTATGTCAGGGTCGGGGGCTCGAGCCCCATCAGCCGTAAGTACAGGCAAATTTGCGCCCGATGATGGCGCTCGTGGTCAAACTGGTGGGCCATGATCCAGTGGAGTGTGACCCCCTTGCCCCGGTAGTCCCCTTTTACGGGCACCACCCGGGTCTCCCGGAGTTTCTCCACCGGCCACTCCTGGAGCAACTGCTCCGTGACGCCACGGGTCTCCTCCAGGTATCCGAGGACCTCCGGCAGGTCGGCCAGAAAACCCTTGCGCCGGGGCGCAAAATCGCGCCGGCCCATGACGCCTGCCTGAATCCACCAGTCTTCCATTTGGGCGATGTGCCTCAGCCAATCCATAATGGAATGGACGCCGTTCGGAGGCTTCCATTCCAGGTGCTCCGGCGGCAGGTTCTGCACGGCCTTCAGGGTGCCCGTGCGCACCTCCTGCCGAAACGGGAAGAGGTCAAGTGCCTTCACCCTCGCCATCCTTCCCTCGCGATTTGGTCAGACCCAGAATTTTCACCCGGTACTGCAGCGTCTGACGCGGCAGCCCTAACAGCCGCGAGGCCTGCGAGAGATTCCAGCCGACCCGGTCCAGAGCGGCCTGAATCGTCTCGCGCTCCGCCGCGGACAGGGCCTCCCGCAACTCCCGCGGGTTCAGGCCGGATTGCCCGGCCGGCTTCGGCGTCACCTCCACGCTCACCCCGGGCGCGGTGCCCGCCCGGGACGCTAAACCGCAGGCCGCCGCCGCCCGTTGCAGGTGCGCCGGCAGGTCGGCCAGCCGCAGTTCCTCGCCGGCAGCCATGTGCAACCCCGCCTCGACGGCATGCTCCAGTTCCCGCACGTTCCCCGGCCAGTCGTAGGCCTGGAAGAACCGCTCCACTTCGGCGTTCATCCGCCCGACGTTCGACGATAGCTGCCCCCGGTGCTTGCGCAGGAAGTGCTCCGTCAGCATCGGGATATCCGCCCGCCGGTCCCGCAGCGCCGGCAGTTCGAGGTAGACCACGTTAATCCGGTAGTACAGGTCCTGGCGAATGTGCCGCTCCTGCACCGCCACCTCCGGGTCCTCGTTGACGGAGGCGATCACCCGCACATCCACCGCCCGCTCCCGGGACTCGCCCACCCGGCGGATGCGGCCGTCCTGGAGCACCCGCAGCAGCTTCGCCTGCAGGTCCAGGTCCATGGAGTTGATCTCATCGAGATAGAGCGTCCCGCCGTCCGCCAGTTCAAACAGCCCCGGCCGATCTTCGGCGCCCGTGAATGAGCCCCGGGCCGTTCCGAACAAAATACCCTCCAGCAGCCCCTCCGGCAGGGCTGCGCAGTTCTGCGCCACCAGGGGTCCGTCGGCGCGCCGGCCGGCGGCGTGAATGGCGTGGACCAGCAACTCCTTGCCCGTCCCCGTCTCCCCGTAGACCAGCACCGGCGCGTTTCCGCGGGCCGCCCGGAGCGCCTGCTCTTTTACGGCCTCCAGCCGGGAATGGCGCCCCACCAGGTCATCCAGCGTGTAGCGGGCCCCGCCCGCCGCGACTGCCCGCCCTTTGCGCTTGCGCAGCAGTTCCGCCTGCAGGTCCACCACCTGCTCCGACAGCTCCCGAACGCGGGTTACGTCTTTGGAGACTTCAATGGCCCCCACCAGCTCCCCCCGGTCAAAAATCGGCCACGTGGAGTTGATGGTGGTCACCCGCAGGCCCTTGTAGTTCGTGAAGGTCTGCTGCTGGTTTGCAATCGGCTGCCCGGTCTCCAGTACCTTCAGCAGCGTGCTGGTATGTTCGTTGAGCGAGGGGAATACTTCCAGAATGTGCCGTCCGATGACCTCACCCGGCTCCAGCCCGTCGTTCAGGCCCGCCTGACGGTTATAGCGAATGGTCTGCCCACGCCGGTCCACCACGTGGATGCCTTCGTCGACGTTGGCTAAAAGTGCTTGCAGAATGGGTTCCTGGGCGGTCACGGCTGGTTCCCCCCTTTGGGCTATTCCGGCGGCGGCGTATCCCGGCAGTCCGCCGCTACCCGCTCCCACGCCGCCATAATGGCGGGCATGGTCGCTTCGGCCGCTGCACGTCCGGCGCGAATCAGGTCGCTGACCCGGTCCAGTTCAATGACCCCAAAGTCGTTCAGGTCCGGTTGCACCACGACATCGGCGTCGTTCAGGGCCAGGTTGACCTGCGGCCGCTGTACCAGGGCCAGACTGTACAGCATGATATGAAGCAGGTTCCGGAGCGGCTTCACTTCACCGTCGCGCGGTCGGCTGAGTTCCACGGCAATCACCAGGTCGGCGCCCATCCGCCGGACGACGCCCGCCGGCACCGGGTGGACCAGTCCACCGTCCACCAGCGTGTGCTGCCCCACCCGCACCGGCCGGAAGATGCCGGGAAAGGCACAACTGGCCCGCACCGCAGTTGAAACGCGGCCCGCGTCCAGCAAGACTTCCCGGCCCGAGGCCAGGTCGGTGGCAGTCGCGACAAATGGAATCTTCAAGTCCTTGAACTGAATGTCACCGATATTCCCGCGCATGAAACGCTCCAGGCCTTCGGCATCCAGCAGGCCGTCCCGGCGCAGCCGGAGGCGGACCAGCGCCCGCCAGTTCATCTGTTCGGTAGCCCGTGCGAGTAAGCCAGGGTCCAGACCCGCGCAGTACATGGCCCCCACCAGGCTCCCGGCTGAGGTTCCTGCTACCAAGTCTACGGGGATGTGATTTGCTTCCAGGGCCTGAAGGACGCCAATGTGGGCAATGCCGCGGGCGAATCCGCCTCCCAGAGCGAGGCCGATTTTCACCTTCGGTGCCAAGGCGGCCCTCCTTCCGCGCCTCCCATTGTACAGGAGACTCACCCGCAGCACCAGCTTATGCCAGAGCCGCGGGCGGCACCATCCCATAAAAGAAGACGGGGGTCATGGGTGACCCCCGTCTTCGGGTTTTCCTTATGTTAGCTGTGGAACGTGGCCTTCCAGGGTCCGGTGCGGCGAGCCGACCCCGACGGCATCTTCACCGGCACCTGGCTGATGCTGAACGCCAGCGCCTCACCGGTCGGTACGGGATCAAAGTACGCATCGATGCTTAACTCGCCCGACTTCCGCCCCACGGTTACCGTGTGCAACGTGATCGACCCCCTGGATCCCTGCAGCACCGGTGCGTAGGACATGGCGTCGGCCTCGGTATCGAGATCGCGCCCCGCGAGGGAATAATGAATCCGCGTCTGATCCTTGCCGACTTCGAGTTCAGATACAGCCAGGGCGATGCCCCCATGGGAATCCCCGACTTTCAGCGGAATCAATCCGAACCCAGTCAGATTCGGATCGCCGCCGGAAAACAGGTGGGTAGCGACCGGCCCGATGAACGGAATCGCCGCCAGTTCATCGCGCATGCCCAACTGGCCGCCCATTACCACCAGCAGCACCGCTGCCGCAGCCACGGCGCCCGCCATGGCCGGCCAGGACTGATACCACGGCCGGTGCCGGTGGGCCGCCTCGGCCGAAATGGCACGAATGGAATCCTCGATCCGAGCCATTAGCTCCGGCGGACAGACGCCCTGGTCGACCCAGTCACTCAACCCCGCATGGAACTTGTGCCCGATTTCGTTCACGGCGGCAGCCTCCTCCGCACAAGCCGGGCACTCGGAGAGATGGCGTTGGATGCCCGCCCGGTACTCCAGCGGCAGTTCGCCTTTGAGGTAGGACGGCAGGTCTTGTTGAATGCGATCGCACTGTTGCATTATACAGCCCCCCTCTTTTCCCCATCACCCGACTGTAATTGGCTCCTGAGCGTTTTCAGGGCGGTGTGCAGACGGGATTTGACCGTCCCCAGGGGGATGTCGAGGGCTGTGGCGATCTCCTCCAGCGACATATCATTCAGGAAGCGCAGCACCACGACGGCTCGAAACCGCTCGTCGAGGGTCCGCACGGCTTCCCAGACTTCGCTGCCAAGTGGGATGTCCGCTTCCGGCGTGGTCTGCTCCTCCGAGAGGTCCTCAGGCCGTTCCACCGGGATCACCCGCATCCGCTTGCGCAGAATCTGGGTGCAGGTGTTGACGAGAATTCGGCGCATCCAGAACGGAAACGCCTGTGCCCCGCCCTTCAACTGCTCAAAAGCCCGGTACGCCCGGATCGTCGCTTCTTGCAGCGCATCGCCGGCGTCCGCTTCGTTGCCAAGGATCGCCCAAGCCGTCCGATACAGTCGACCCGCTTCCGGCCTGTAATAGGCAAAGAAGCGTTCCTCTGAGGTCACTTTGGTTCCCCTCCTGAGCAGCACAGCCGCTCTGCGTGTGAGAGCCTACAATGCAGAGAGCGCGCCGTGACGCCGAAAAGTTCACGGACCCGGTGCAAGACGCGAAATATCTTTTCGAGTTCATACCCATCCGGGTATGATAGAAGACGAGGTGATTCACCCATGAAGACTTCTGTGATTACCTGGACCGGCGGCATGTCGTTTGAGGCCCACACCGACACCAACCACGTCATCGTCATGGACGCCAAGCCCGAGGTAGGCGGCGAGGACAAGGGCCCCCGCCCGACCGATCTGCTGGTGGCTGCGCTGGGTGGCTGCACGGGGATGGATATCGTCTCCATCCTGAAGAAGCAGCGAGTGACGATTGACCGGTTCGACATTGGCATCGAAGCAGATTCGGCAGAGGAGCACCCCAAGTCCTTCAAGGCCTTCCGGCTCACCTACTACCTCTGGAGCCCGGATGCGACGGCCGAAAAGTTCAAACGGGCCGTGGAACTCTCGGAGTCGACCTACTGTAGCGTCGGCGGCCTCTACAAGAAAGGCGCATCCATCTCCTACAAGCTGCAGCTGAACGATGAGCCCGTCGAATAGTCAACTGCGCAGGACGAGCCTGCCCCGTAGCGGGGCAGGCTCGCTGCGTTCAGGGACTAGCGGCTGCCCAGCAGGTATCCGGCCGCCATCCCGATGATGCCCAGAAGGCCCGCAATCGTGGGCGGGGCCGGCACCGGCAGCCTCAGCTTGGCGAACAGGAACCCGACAAAGCCGCCTGCCAGCAGGGCGTACGCCCACTGCTTCAACTGCAAAAGATCACATCCGCTCCGGTGCGCTCACACCCATGAGATTCAAAGCATTGCTAATCACCACGCGCGTGGCGTCGCAGAGGACCAAGCGGGCACGGGTCAAGGCCACGTCGTCCGTCATCACGCGGCAGCGCGTATAGAAGCTGTGGAAGACCGTCGCCACATCGTTCACGTACCGGCTCAGGCGGTGAGCCTCGCGGGCGTCCGCCGCCCCGATGACCTCCTCCGGGAACTCCGCCAGCCGGCGCATGAGGTCGAGTTCGGACTCGTCCTTCAGCAGGCTCAGGTCCACCTGGTCGGCTGCCGGCACCTTCTGCCCGGCCTCTTCGGCCTGCCGTAGAATGCTGCAGATGCGGGCGTGGGCGTACTGCACATAGTAGACCGGGTTATCACTGGACTTCAGGTTGGCCAGGTCCAGGTCAAAGTCCATGTGGGTGTCAAGGCCGCGGGTCAGGAAGAAATACCGGGCCGCATCCACGGACACCTGCTCCAGCAAGTCCTCCATGAGCACGAAGTTCCCCGCCCGCTTGGACATGCGGAACTCCTGGCCATCCTTGAAGAGCCGGACCATTTGCGTGAAGAGAATCTCGAAGGAGTCCTTGGAGTGGCCCAGGCACGCCACCATCGCCTTCATGCGGCCCAGGTAGCCGTGGTGGTCCTGCCCCAGAATGTCGATCAGGACGTCGTTGCCCCGGTCGTACTTATCCATGTGGTAGCAGGCATCCTTCGAGAAATACGTGTACTCGCCGTCGGACTTGATCAATACCCGGTCCTTGTCGTCGCCATAATTGGTGGTGCGCATCCAGACCGCACCGTCGGCCTCGTAAGCCTCGCCGGTCTTCAGCAGCCGCTGCACCAGCTCCTGCGGCTTGTTGTTCTCACTCAGCGAGTTCTCACTGAACCAGCGGTCAAAGACGACCCCGTAGTTCCGGAGCACGACCTCCTGGCCGCTGCGGAAGTACTCGGGCGCCCACTTTTCCAGGAAGTTCAGCCGCTCTTCTTCCGGCTTCTCCAGGAAGCCCGGGTCTTTCTCAAGCAGCTCTTTCGCCGCGTCGATGACGTAGTCGCCGGGGTAGCAGCCTTCCGGAATTTCGATGGTCGCGCCCCGTAGCTCCCGGGCCCGCAGGTCCACCGACATGGCCAGCTTTTTGACCTGGTTGCCGCCGTCGTTGCAGTAGAACTCGGTGTTGCACTGGTAGCCGGCGGCGTTCAGCACACGGCCCAGGGTGGACCCGTAAGCGCCCGAGCGCGCCTGCACCAGCACCATCGGGCCGGTAGGGTTGGCGGAGACGTACTCCAGCAGAATGCGCTTGCCGCCGCCGTAGTCGCTCCAGCCGAACTTTTCGCCTTCGGCCTGCACGGCCGGCAGCACCTGGTGAATCCAGCCCTCTTTGAGCCGCAGGTTAATGAACCCGGGTCCGGCGATTTCTGCCCCGGCAATCCAGGTCCCCTCCGTGGAAAAATGCTTGAGGACCGCCTCCGCTACCGCCCGGGGCGCCTTGCGCTCCGGCTTGGCCATGACCATGGCCAGATTCGTGGCGAAGTCGCCGTGGGCCTTGTCTTTCGGCATGTCCAGGACGACTGCCGGAGCCGGCCCAGTCAGGTCCCCGGCCGCGACGGCCCGCCCGACGGCCTCCGTCAGCGCCTGGCTGATTTGCGATTTAATCTGTTCGATTACACGCACTGTAATAGCCCCCTATGCGGGATTATCCGAATGCTAAAATAGCCTCCCGGATCAACTTGGCCGCCAGCACCACCGTCCGGTCGGACTGGTCGAGTCCCGGCGCCACCTCCACCACATCGAAGCCAACGACGTTCAGGCCTTTCATGGCGAGCACGGCGTCGATCATCTCCCGGCTGGAGACGCCACCGGGTTCCGGCGTGCCGGTCCCGGGCGCAAAGGCCGGGTCCATCACGTCGATGTCGATGGTGATATATACCGGCCGCTGACCCAGGGCGGGCAGAACCGCCTTGAGCGGACTCAACACCTCGTGCGGATACAGGTGGCACTGCTCCTTCGCCAGCCGATACTCCTCCGCCGTCCCGCTGCGGATGCCGAACTGGTAGAGGTTTTCCGCTGGCAGGAAATCCAGGCAGCGCCGCATGACGGCGGCGTGGGAAAGCGGGTTGCCCAGGTAGTCTTCCCGCAGGTCGGCGTGGGCGTCAAAGTGCAGCAGCACCAGGTCATTTCCGTACTTCTCATGCACGGCGGCGACGCAGGGCAAGGTCACGAGGTGCTCGCCGCCCATCATCAGCGGCAGCTTGCCGTCTTGCACGATTTTGCGGGCCACCAGTTCCGCCCGGTCCAGGGACGCCTTCGGATCCCCAAAGATCATCGAGACGTCGCCCAGGTCGAAGAACGTCTTCTCGACCAGCGAGGAGAGGCTGTGGTAGCTAAACTCCTCGATGCCGTAGCTCGCCTCGCGGATGCGCCCGGGGCCGAATCGGGTGCCCGGCCGGTACGAAGTGGTGAAGTCCATGCCGATGCCGAACAGCACCGCCCGACTCCCGGCGTAATCGTCGGACGCCGCCATAAAGTCCGATAACCTTTCGATATGGGGAAATCCGGCGAAGTTGAGTCCACCCATCAGCGCACGGCCTCCTCCGTAATCGCCTGGACAAACCGTGGCAGGTCGAAAGCGGCGAAGTGGACATCCGGCGTGTAGTACCTGGTTTGCATGTCACCAAACCGCTCCTCGGCGTCCGCGAGCAGCGGGTCATGCTTCTTGGAACCCAGCGTGAACGACCAGAGCCCCGAAGGATAAGTCGGCACCGCCAGCGTGTAGAGGCGGGTGATGGGGAAAGATCTCGCGATGCCGCTGAACGCCATTTTGATCACGCTCGCATTCGTCCAGGGCGACTCGGTCTGGGCAATCATGATCCCGTCGCCGGTCAGCGCCCGGAAAACGCTCGCGTAGAACTCCGGTGTGAACAGCCCGATACCCGGGCCGACCGGCTCGCTGGAGTCGATGATGATTACATCGTACTCCGCTTCCCGTTCCTTCACCCACTTGATGCCGTCCTCAACGTGCACATGCACCTTCGGATTGCCCGTCAAGGCCGCGGCGATGTTCGGGAAGTACTGCTTGCAGGTCTCGATCACGCGGCCGTCGATCTCCACCAGATCGACATGCTCGACGCCCGGATGCTTCACAATCTCCCGCACCATGCCGCCGTCGCCACCGCCGACCACCAGCACCTTTTTGGGGTCCGGGTGGGTGAACAGCGGCACGTGGGCACCCATTTCATGATAAACGAACTCGTCCCGGTCCGTGGCCTGGAAGAATCCGTCCAGCACCAGCAGACGGCCCCACTGGGGCGTTTCCACAATGGCGAGTTCCTGAAATTCGGTGGTTTCATGATGCAGCATTTTGGTTACGCTTACGGACAAGCGCTGGTTGTCCGTTTGTTGTTCGGTAAAGTACAGTTCCATGGAACTCGGGCTCCTTTCAGCGTCCCCGGAGATACCAGCAAATTATAGCATACGCACCCCCGCGCGGCAAAAGGTTCGCAACACCCTCTTGACATAGCTGTAAGGTCGGGTGTAACATCCGAAACAATATCAGGAAACCGATGAGCGGGAAAAAGTACCCTGGATCACTGCGGCCAACAGAGAGCTGTCCACCGGTGGAAGGACGGCGACCCCAGCCCAGGCGAATGACACCCGCGAGCGCCATCCGAACGGAGCAATCCTCCGCTAGACATGGACGGAACCCCACCGTTACCGGGGAGAGGGGCCGCCCGATTGGGCGGCAACTAGGGTGGTACCGCGAGGATCTCGTCCCTACCAGGGGCGGGGTTTTTTTGTACCCTTTTTTCGGAGAAGCGGGGGTGATCACGTGGATGATGATGACGACAATGATGACAACAACGGCGGCAATCCTAACATCATGAGGGAGGATCCTTACCATGACTACGACCGAACAAACACAAGTCCGCGTGCTCGCCTCACAGGTGAGCGCCCATACCGGTGAGACCATTCTGCTCCAGGGCTGGGTCCACAAGCTGCGCCACCTCGGCAACCTGGCCTTCCTGATGCTGCGTGACCGCAGCGGCATGGTCCAGTGCGTGCTGGAAGGCGAACTGGCCGCCCGGGAGATCGAGAACGAGTCAGTCGTTGCCGTTACCGGCAAGGTGGTGGAAGCACCCAAAGCCGTCGGCGGTTTTGAAATTCAGGCCGCGGCCATCGATGTAATCAGTCCGGTGAGCATGCCGCTACCGTTCGAGATTAACAAGAAGAGCCTCAAGACCGGGCTGGAATCGATCCTGGACCACCGGGTGCTCTCCCTTCGCAACCCGAAGGTTCACGCCACCTTCACCGTCCAGGCAACGCTGGCCGGCGGTTTCCGGGAGTATTTGACCTCCCAGGGCTTCACGCAGATTTTTACCCCGAAGATCGTGGCCACCGGCACGGAAGGCGGCTCGAACCTCTTTCAGCTCCAGTACTTTGAGACCAAGGCCTACCTGGCCCAGTCCCCGCAGTTTTACAAGCAGATGATGGTCGGCGCCAGCTACGAGCGGGTCTTCGAGATCGCTCCGGTTTACCGGGCCGAAGAGCACAACACGTCCCGCCACCTGAACGAGTACCTCTCGCTGGACGTGGAAATGGGCTTCATCAAAAGCGAAGAGGACCTGATGAACCTGGAGACCGGCCTTCTGCGTCATATGTTCGGCCGGGTCGCTGAAAAGTGCAGCCGTGAGTTGGAGTTGCACGGCGCCACGATCCCGGAGATCACGGAGATCCCGCGAATCACCATGGCCGATGCCCAGGCGATCATTCTGCGGAAGTACGGCAAGGTGAGTCCAAAGGGCGACCTGGACCCGGAAGGCGAGCGGCTGATCTGCCAGCACGTCGGCGAGTCCGGTCAGCCGGCCCTGGTTTTCCTGACCCGCTACCCGCGGGAGATTCGCCCCATGTACGCCATGCCGGCACCGGAGGACCCGACGTCGACCGCCTCGTTCGACCTGCTCATGAACGGCCTGGAGGTCACCACGGGCGGCCAGCGCATCCACCACCCGCAGATGCTCATCGACTCCATCGCCTCACGTGGCCTGAACCCGGAAAGTTTCAGCACGTACCTGGAGGTCTTCCGCCTCGGCATGCCGCCGCACGGTGGATTTGCCATCGGCCTGGAGCGGCTCACGGCTCGGCTCCTGGGCCTTTCCAACGTCCGGGAAGCCACAACCTTCCCCCGGGACCGGACCCGGCTCACGCCGTAACAGCCGCACGCAGCGTGGATATGCAAACGGGCAGCCATCGACACCGGTGGCTGCCCGCTACGTTTTCGCCAAATGAAAAAGCCCAGCGCTGTGCTGGGCTTCTTCGTTGGCGGAGAGGGTGGGATTCGAACCCACGGTAGGCTTTCACCTACAGCAGTTTTCGAGACTGCCACCTTCAACCACTCGGACACCTCTCCGTGGTGACACGACCTGGCTGTGAAGGTTAAAAAGCACGATAGCGCCCCGAAAGGCGCCTGGAGCTGGTGGCCGGATTCGAACCGGCGACCTGCTGATTACGAATCAGCTGCTCTACCAGCTGAGCTACACCAGCAAGTTGAGAACCTTTGGCTAGTTCTTGCTTGCCAATTGAACGGTGGTGACCCTATGGGGATTCGAACCCCAGTTTGCGCCGTGAGAGGGCGCCGTCCTAGGCCTCTAGACGATAGGGCCAAGTTGGTTGCGGAGGCAGGATTTGAACCTGCGACCTTCGGGTTATGAGCCCGACGAGCTACCGGACTGCTCCACTCCGCGGTGTTCGTGGCTGGCTGGGCCACTGTGGTGCGAGGACTGGGATTCGAACCCAGGACCTCTCGGTTATCAGCCGAGTGCTCTAGCCAACTGAGCTATCCTCGCATGAAAGTAGTGGGGCGCACCCGATCGGGAACCGACGTCCCCGATCGGGCCGGTGGAGCTGTTGACCGGGCTCGAACCGGTGACCTCGTCCTTACCAAGGACGTGCTCTACCTACTGAGCTACAACAGCACTGTTCTGCGCCCGGTTAAGACGCAGAAGGTTGGTGCAGATGGGGAGACTCGAACTCCCACCGGGGTTGGTTACCCGACACGGTCCTGAGCCGTGCGCGTCTGCCAATTCCGCCACATCTGCATAAAACTGGCGGAGACGACGGGATTCGAACCCGCGATCTCGGCCGTGACAGGGCCGCATGTTAGGCCACTACACCACGTCTCCGCAATTTGTTGCCGCTCCCGACTTCCGTCGGAAGCGGCATGGTGCGCGGTACTGGGATCGAACCAGTGACCTCATGAACGTCAATCATGTGCTCTCCCAGCTGAGCTAACCGCGCGTAAACCTGGTGGAGCTAAGGGGGATCGAACCCCTGACCTCTTGAATGCCATTCAAGCGCTCTCCCAGCTGAGCTATAGCCCCACAAGAAACTGGAGCGGGTTAAGGGGCTCGAACCCTCGACCTACGCCTTGGCAAGGCGTCGCTCTACCACTGAGCTAAACCCGCAGAAACTGGTGGCGAGAGGTGGATTCGAACCACCGAAACGGTTACGTACCTGATTTACAGTCAGGCCCCTTTAGCCACTTGGGTATCTCGCCGCAACATGGTGGCCCAGGCCAGAGTTGAACTGGCGACACGCGGATTTTCAGTCCGCTGCTCTACCAACTGAGCTACCGGGCCATGTTACTGGGTATTGAATTTTCAAGGTCGGTGGTAGCGGTGGCTGGATTTGAACCAGCGACACTACGGGTATGAACCGTATGCTCTGACCAACTGAGCTACACCGCCATGTTAGTTGGAGCGGGTTAAGGGGCTCGAACCCTCGACCTACGCCTTGGCAAGGCGTCGCTCTACCACTGAGCTAAACCCGCATGTGTGGTGTAGTATACGGAGGGAATTGGAGATCCCTCCGTATAATTGGCTCCGGCAGTAGGATTCGAACCTACAACCCTTCGGTTAACAGCCGAATGCTCTACCGTTGAGCTATGCCGGAATGACTGGTTGGGGAACCTGGATTCGAACCAAGACTAGCTGAGTCAGAGTCAGCCGGGCTACCGTTACCCCATTCCCCAGTATGAACCCGAGCCGAAGCTCGGGCTATTTAAAAATAGTTTGGGCGGCGACCTACTCTCCCACGTTCAAGACGTAGTACCATCGGCCCTGAGAGGCTTAACGGCCGTGTTCGGAATGGGAACGGGTGATCCCTCTCGGCATAGCCACCCTAAGACATACAGGGTTCGTACCCTGAAAACTGCACAGTGGTTTAGGTGAAGTCATCCGCCGGTGAACCCCGGCGAGAACTTATCATATCGTGTTCTTGCGGTTTTCGCAAGACCCTTCGTGACGCCAAATCTTGCACACACAGACATGTCTTCACCGAGCAGACCCTAATCGAGGAGTTTACCCCTGCGTTGGCGGGGGTCGCTTTCGCACTTTGCGGGGCAAAGTGCTGCCGCTCCTCGATTTATCGCCTTTGCGGCGATCAATCGGAGGTCAAGCCCTCGGCCGATTAGTACCGGTCCGCTCCACGGCTTGCGCCGCTTCCACTCCCGGCCTATCTACCTGGTAGTCTTCCAGGGGCCTTACTTCTTGCGAATGGGAGATCTCATCTTCAGGACGGCTTCGCACTTA
>DASXVX010000005.1:0-5211 GCA_036504075.1 Symbiobacteriaceae bacterium
CACCAACAACTTGTGGACGAAGAGACTGTCGAGCTAGCACTCGCTGAATGACGAAACCGGGGCCCTGTCCCCGGTTTTGCTCCAGCCCGATGGGTTCGCTCAAACTGAGTCGGTTTGGGTCAGAAAGTCCGAGCGCCAACACCTGACGACCGCCTCCGGTTAACTTGTGACGTGACACCTATTTCACCTCGAATCGCAATGAATCCATCAAGCATAAATTGTTTATGGGATTCAAAATAACCTTCATGCGAGTGGCGGAAGCGCTACTTTTGCGATAGCATCTACGCTCCTATTGACGCTGTTGGTACGCATACCTCAATATCATGCCTGCAAGAAGCCAAGCTAAAGTGGTCAGGCGATGTGGGTCTGGAGTCGCTATCGGCATCACAAAAGCGTAGGATTCCTGTCGGCAGCTCCGCGCCAATAACAAGGCTCCGGAGGTTCTGACCTCCGGAGCTTTTGTTCTGGCACCTCGGAACGAAAACCCGGTGGGAATACGATGCCCCGCCCGATGCCGGGAAACCTGCTCGAATGCTTGCTGGCGGTGGACGTGTACATGTCGCGGGCTACCGGATGCGGTACCGTTTGGACGGTCGCCCCAGGTCACCGTATGACAGTTCCACCACCAGGAGTCCCCGATCGATCAGGTAAGACAGGTAGCGCAGGCAGGTGATGCGCGATAGCGAGATGGCAGCCACAATCTCCTGGACCGAGCGCGCCTCTTGCTGCACCGCCAGGTAGCCACGCACTCGCTCCAGCGTCAGCGGGTCGATGCCCTTCGGGGTGCCACCGAACCGGGACGCAGCCAAGGCCGGCCCTAACAGGCCATCCAGATCGGCCTGGCCGAGGGTCACTCCGGTGTGTACCCGCCGCCGGAAGGCTGCGTACCGCTCCAGCGCGGCAGTAAACCGCTCGCGGGTATACGGCTTGATCAGGTAATCCACCACGCCCATCCGGGTCGCCTGGCTGATCAGGTCGCCCTCGGCGGCGGCGGTGGCCATGATCACGTCCACCGCCAGCCCCTGACCACGGAGTTGACCGAGGAACTCCAGCCCTGACAGGCCCGGCATGTACACGTCCAGCAGCACTAACTCAGGGTGATGCCGGGCGACCATGGTCAGCGCCTGGTCGCCGCGGGGGGCAATCCCGGTCACCACGAAACCCGGTACCGCCTCCACGTAACGCCGGTTGACATCCGCGACGATCGCATCGTCCTCGATGATGAGTGTGCGGATTGCCTTCACGTGTTCGCTCCCCTCCCCGGGGGTTTTGGCAGGATGATGTCAAACGTGGTGCCTTCATCTGGTGTCGAGCGCAGCGTGATCTCGCCGCGGGCGCCCCTGACCAGCCGGTGGACGAGGGCCAGGCCCAGGCCGCGAGCGCCCGGTTTGCTGGTGACCCCGGGTTCAAAGCAGTGCGCCGCCAGGTTGGGCGGCATCCCCAGCCCGTTGTCCGATACCGTGATCTGCAACCGGTTCGGGCCGTCGGCGATCAGTACCTGGACCCGGCCGGTGCGCTGGTCCCGTTCCCGCAGTGCCTCCACTGCGTTCTCGATCAGGTTCCCCCAGGATTGTCACCAGAGCGCCGGCGTCAACCGGCCCTACCCCCAGCGGCTCCAGATGGCTGCCTCTCACCAACTTGACCTGGACGCCGGCCTCGTCCGCTTCGCTCGCCTTGCCGATCAACAGCCCTGCCACCGCTGGATCCCGGACGGCCCGCGCGATGCGGCCCACCAGGTCCTGGCGGGTGCGCACGTCCTTCTGGATGAAGGCCATGGCCGCGTCATACTCCCGCAGGGAGAGCAGGTCGCTCAGGGCCTGCAGCTTGTTGGCGAACTCGTGGGCCTGTGCCCGCAAGGCTGCCACGAAGCGGCGCACGCCGGTCAGTTCCTCGGCCAGGACCTGAACCTCCGACTTATCCCGGAAGGTAGCCACGGCGCCGATCACGTCGCTCTCGCTGCCGGTGGTCAATCTGGGCGGCATCCTGGGCGGAATCTTCACCGCCACGGAGGCTGCGGCCATCGCCGTGGTCCTTGCCGCCGTGATCGGCTGGAAGAAGCTGAAACTGGCGGATATGCCGGGACTCTTGCTGTCGGCTGGGCGCAGCACGGCCCAGGTGATGCTGATCGTGGCGACCTCGGCGATTCTGGGCTTCTTCCTGGCCGGAGAGCAGCTCCCGCAGGCCGTGGCGGCAGGGCTGTTGGGCATCAGCCATAACAAGTGGGTGATCCTGGCGATGCTCAACGTCCTGTTCCTGATTGTGCGGTTGTTTTTGAACTCCACGCCCACCATCATCCTGCTGGTACCGATCCTCATGCCGCTGGTGCGCCAGGTGGGCATCGATCCCATTCACTTCGGCCTGGTGCTGACGATCAATCTGGGCATCGGTCAGCAGACGCCGCCGGTGGCTTCCGTGCTCCTGACCACCTGTGCGATCGCAAAGATTAGCATCGACCAGATCTTCAAGGCCATGTGGTATTTCCTGGCGGCCATGCTGGTGGTGTTGCTCCTGGTGACCTACTGGCCGCCGAGATCATTCGCATCTGCGCGCCGGTGTACATCAAGTTCGGCCTGCGCAACCACCCTGGCCTCTATCCCTCCGGCGCTCACCTGGAAGACCTGGTTGGCCGAGTACGTGATCATGAAGCCCGGACAGGACAACGTGGCCACGGCGGTGGTCGATCTGCCCGCAGGCACGACGCTCGTTGTGGGCGATACGGCCCTGACCCTGCTCCAGCCCATCAAGTTCGGCCACAAGTTCGCGGTCAGAGCCATCGCCGCCGGCGAGTCGGTCATCAAATATGGACAGGTCATCGGCGCCGCCACCCTGGCTGAGCAAGTCATTCCTGCTTGGTCCAGCTCCCACAGGCGGCTGATAAGCGAAGGCCCGATGGATTTGTCTCCATCGGGCCTTCGTATTGGTTCGAGCCTGAACATGTGCCGTTGTGCAACGGCCGATCAGAGCGGGTGGCAGGTTGGCGACTACCTGGGCCAGGGCGACGGCTGATACTCGTTGAGCGTCAGGCCTGAATTCGCTTGCGCAGAGACTCGTATTCCTCTACGGATATCTCGCCTCGGGCAAGGCGGAGGCGCAGCGTGGCCAAGGCTTCATCGCCGGGCTCATGCTCAGTCCGGCGCGGGGTGACACGGTCAAACAAGAAGACAATCAGGAGGACCGGTACGATCCACATGAGCATCATGAGCCATCCCCTCCTCAGACGTGCCTGGACTTTCTTTCAGGCTGCCTTGATTGTAGCGCACCCGGATGAAGGCGATGTGGGGAAGATGTCAAGGTTGTGTGGAGGCGCATTGCGTCCCGTCGTTATCGCTTGAACTGCCCGATCTGTCCCCGCAATCGGTTCGCCACCTCCGCCAGCGTACCGGCTGACCGGGCGATCTCTCCGGTCGAAGACTTCAGCCGTGATGTGGCACCGATGGCCGGGGCTGTGGGTGCGGTCACCGCAGAGAACCTGGCCGCCACCGAGCAAATGGCTGCCGGCTCCCGGCAGGTCCAAGCGGCAGTCGCCCGGGTGGAGGCCATCAAGATAGTCCACGGTTTCGGAGCCCTTTTTGGTCCCCGTGTGTTCGTTTCACCTCAGAATAGGGACATTCTGTGAGTCCGCGGCCACCCCAAATTCCTTCAGGGGCGATTCTCGGTATGCCGTTTCGACCAGGGCGGGCCTGAGCGGGGCCACTCAGAGGTAGGCGCACCCTTCTAATGAATCAACAGTTACATAGCAGTCACCGTTCCGGGGACACTGATTGCGGTGCATGTTCGCACCAAGCCAAGTTATCCCGAAGGGAAGCGACTGCATGCCAGCTACTCAGATCGTGGCAAAGAGCCCGATTGGGTTTGACGACGCCAAGGTCAAGCAGATCACGGATGCCCTCAACGCCGACATCGCCACCCTGTTTCAGTTGTTCAAGCAGTTCAAGAAGCATGAGTGGTACCTCAGTGGGACGGAGTACCAGATGCTGCACACCTGCTATGCTAACTGGGCTGACCGGGCTCTCGAAGACGCCGACGAGATTGCAAAGCGGGTCGTGGCTGTCGGCGGTGTGCCGATCAACCCCGCTTCGGCTGAAGCCGCCTCGGCGTTCAAATTCGAGGCTGCGGACGTACCGGGTGTGCGCCAGATGCTGGAGAACGACCTGACCGCTGAACAGGCGCTGTTCGGCAAACTCCGGGAGCACATCCCGCTCCTCGAAAACCAAGGCGATTACGCGTCGTCGATCCTGCTCCGGCACATTCTCAAGGAGGAAGAGGACATCGCCCGCAAGCTGGCTCTGTACATCCAGCATGAGGGGCTCGCGCACGCCCTGATCCACGCGGAGACCAAGAAACCGTAAACGCGTGCTGGTAGGGAAAGCACCCCAAGGCGATTGCCCTTGAGGTGCTTTCCCTTACTGCGTTGACTTGGTCTGCGCCAAGGCATGTTTTATGTCTTGCGCGATCTTGTCCGGCCGGCCCACGCCCCAGAAATGCAGGAAGAACACCCGGGGCGACTCGTCCAGCATGTGGTTGTGAACGGCTGTGACAGCAATTTCGCTCTCGGTCAGGGCGCGCACGACGGGGGTCACCTCGCTCGCCAGCAGGACGAAATCGCCGGTAGTGGCCACGTCGTTCCCCGCCACCTGAAAGTTGATCGCGTGTGCTACGCCCATGGCAGGCGGGATCTCCATCCCATGCATCGCAATCGTATCCGGCCGGGGGATGGAGAACTGGAGCACGTCACCGGTTCGGCTGCCCCGTCGCCCAAAGGTTCTTTCGACCACATCCAGCCTGGCATCCCGGGGGGGTTCGCCAGGCTGCTGTTCGGCCGGCGGGGTGCCCGTCAGAGCAAGGGCACGCTTGACCCGTTCCGCCAGGTTGAGTGGGTCACCTTCCCCGGCAATGTGGAGAAACATCACCCGCGGCGACTCGTGCAGGAGGTGATTATGCAGCGCCGTGACCTGAAGACCGCCTTCCACCAACTTGGCCATGACCGGCTCGGTCTCGGTGTCCAACAGCACCAGGTCGCCCATCATCATGCTGCGCGGGCCGGTGCCGTGAAATGCGACCCAGGACGTCAGCGCCAGCGCCGGGTCCAGCCGTACCGACCCGATGTGGACATTCAAGTCCCGACGCGGAAACGTGACCCTGAACACGCCCCCTTGTATAACGCCTTTTCGACCAAGTACTTTCCCGACCCCGTCCCAGGTGGCCAGACTT
>DASXVX010000006.1:0-4092 GCA_036504075.1 Symbiobacteriaceae bacterium
TTTTCTTGATTTCAACCGAGGGTAATATCCCTCGCAAGCACGTCTCATTTCAACGCAGAGCTATTTAACGATGTCGATCATCCATCCAAACACCCAACTCTCACAGATCGTCTTGAAGAAGCTGCGCTTCTCATCTCGGAAGAGCGCTGGGCAGAAGCCGCCAAGGTCTATGAACTGATAGAGCGCTTCGAAGATGCGGCCGAGTGCTATCTTCAGGGGGAGCATTATGAGAAAGCCGGAGAGTACTACGCAAAAATCAAGAGTTATGCTGGCGCAGTTTGGTGTTACGAACAAGCAGGATACCTGTCGAGCGCAAACTACGAAAAGATGTGCATGTTTAAAAAGATGCTCAAGCCAAACAACTGCCAATCCTACTTTGTGAGCAGTTGGGCAAAAAAACCCACCAACGAAGCGTTTTTGCAAAAACGATGGACGGCCGATGCCCAGGAACTAGAAAAAAACGGAAAGATCCAAGATGCCCTATCTTTATACACCGAAGCAAACAACCAAGAGGCAACTGCTAGATGTCTTGAACGCCTGTTCAGATACGAAGAGGCGGTAGAAAAATACCAGAGGATAGGAATGATCGAGGAGGCCGAACGATGCAAGCAGAAGCACCTTGCAAGAGAAAAAGAAAATAGCAAGATGCCACATAGTGAAAGCTTCTGGAATGGGCGATACCAATGACCACCAACTACTGACTCTCAGCGCAACCAGACAGTTAAGTTTGTTATTTAAAAAAGACGGTGGTTTTTACTGCATCGGAGAGATACGAAATTACCTAGGATCTCTTCCTGAAATCGACAGGTCATATCCCCTATCCCGCCTTCGGATGACCCCTTCCTGGCCCTTGTAGAGGGTCGCTGTTGCCGTTGTTGCAATCAGCAGTAAGGGCAATACTGGCAAAGCATGGACCCAAAGCGTGTCCCTTCGGCAAGCGTGCTTGGCTCCCCCGGTGCTGATGTGCCATCCTGAAAACGGCTCACTGGACCTGCTGTTGTTGCGCTCGGCAAGGTAAGCCATCGGCCCGCGCACCTTGATAATTGAGCCTACCCCCATGGTGGGCGTGGGCTGAGCTTTGGGAGTTCCGTCCCGCCTTTGGGCTACGCCGGTGGTCCTGTGCAGGGGACCTGCCCCAACTGCTCCTTGTAATTCCAAGGCATCCAATCGACCGGATTGCCGGCCACCTTCTCGACGTTGCGCAGCAAGGCCACCAGGTAGTCGAAGGCCGGGGCGCCGGCAAGTTCAGCGGTATGGATCAGGCTCATGTAGATATCGCCGACCCGGGCGCCGTTCTGCGTCTTGTAGAAGTAGGAGTTCTTGCGGTGGAGGATGGCCTTCTTGAGGGCGCGTTCGACGGCGTTGGAGTCCAGGGGAGCACCGGGCACCCGCAGGAACAGCGTCAGTTTCTGCCAATGCTTGCGCATGTACTTGATGGCCTGGCCGAGCCCTGAATTGGGTTCGACCCTGCACTGCTCGATCTGCTCGGCCAGCCACTTCTCCAGGGAATCCATGAGAGGCCCGCTCGTGGCCTGGTGGAACGTCAGCCGCTCCTCAGGGGTCATGCCCTGTTCGTGAGCCAACTCATCGTTCCGGTAGACGTCGCGTAGCGTTTCGAGGACGTAGCGGCACTCCTCGGGAAAGAAGTCGGCGACCTCGACGAACTTCCTCCTGCCGTGGGCCAGACAGTTGCCGAGCATCGTCTCGAACTGGGCGGGCACGTTACGGGACAGGGCGTCGCACATTTGGATCGGCGGTCCTGCCTCGCTGGCGCGCAGCCTCAGCACGGAAGCCAGGTTCTCCCCTGCGTGCTTCCGACCGGTGAAGAATAGCGCGATGCGACGGCCCTGGGTGGTCGAGACGATCCCCGAGGTGAACACCCCCGTGCGCTCCTCGCTGACTTCCGGATCAGCCGTATCCCGGGGGTGTACGCTGGCCAGGTCGAGGATCTTCATGGTGGTGTCGTCGTTGTAGAGCACCTCGCCCTGCGCCGCTTGGCGGATCAGCTCCTGGCGTGCTGGTTCCAGCGATTCCGCCCGGCTGGCCACGAGCTCCCACTGCGTCGCGGCAGGCAGGGGGATCCCCAGATCTCGCTGTAGTGCCTCAAGTCGATTGAACGGCAAGCCGGCGCCGTACTTGAACATTGCGACCATGGCCGCGGCCGAATCGTCATACTTCTCCTGGCCCACCTCAGGCGGAGCCTCGGCCTCGAACACTTCACCGCAAAGGTTGCAGCGCAGCCGCTCGTTCTCGAAGACGGTGGCGTTCAGCGGCGCCATCCCAGTGACCCGGATGATGAGCTTGGGCTCTCGTTGCGGGTAGACCTTTCCCTTCTGGCACTCGGGGCAGCACTGCCCCTTCACCAGCGAGGCATGTGGCACCGGGACCTTGTTGGCACCATGGTAAGCCGCCGCGCCGTTGCGACCGTGACCGGGCTTCCTTGGTTTGGATTCGGGCCGCTGGCCGCCCTCATCCGAACCGGATCCCGCCTCTGTTCCGGGTTCCACCGCCACGTTATCGCCTGCGGCTGCGCCGCCGAGAACGTGGCTCGTCTTTTCGGTGCGCTCCCCGAACATGAGCCGCCGCAGCCGCATGATCGAGGCGTTCTTGCGCTCCAATTCCTGGGTCAGAACGGCGAGGGTGTCCACGGCAGATTGAAGCATCTCGTAGCCCTCGGGGCTCAGCGGTGTTTCCTGTGCACGCAGCAGGATCTCGTTGAGCTTGCCGTGGTTTACCTCGCGCGGAGAAGCTGGCGACTTGGTGGGTGCTGGTCTACGTTTCACCCTCCTATGGGAGCATGAAACGGGCTAACACACAAGGGGCCATCGAGAACGCATGGACGGCGCCAGATCGGCATGTCGAGACGAGATCAGGCGGGAACGAGGACCGGCCGCCACTGCGGCGCTGCCCGCATGGACGACGGATCGCCGCTGCATAGCAGTACCTGCAGCTCGTGAGCCTGGAGGGGGGTGCCGGTCGCGCTTCCTGCGGTCGGCCAGAACGGGAATCGCCCCCGGGACAACCGCTTCTGGCACAGCCAGAACCCCTGGCCGTCGTACACGAGCAGCTTGACCGACGTGCCACTCCGACTGCGGAAGACGAATACCGTCCCTGCGAACGGGTCCGCACCCAGGCGGGAGCGACACACCTGCGCCAGGCCGTCGATGCCGCGGCGGAAGTCCACCGGGTCGATGGCGACCAGCACTCGCATCTGCGGGGTGATCTGGATCATGGGCGCGACCCGCAGAAGGGGGCCACGATCCCTGCTATGTCCACGGGCTCTCCGCCACCCAGATGGACGGTCACATGGCGCCCCGATGGGTCGGCCATCTCAACCACCGTGCCAGCAGGTTTAGCCACCTGTCCGAGTAGCTCCACGCCGCTCCACTCGACGAATTCGACCTTTGCCAGACTCCCGGCTTCGTCCCCCGGGGGGGCGTCCCTCAAGCGCTTTGCGAGGCTGCCGTAGTCGATTCCCGCCCCTCGGGCCGTCTTGTAGAGGCCGCGTTTCCGGGCAACCGCAACCGCGGCAGCCCACAGCTCCGCCGGCATTGGACCGTGTCCCCGACGGGCTCGGCGCCATCCCTCAACCCGTTCGCGAAGCTGCGCGATCTCCGCCGAGAGCCTGCCAGGTACTGCCATTGCCGGACCTCCTTTCGCAACCCTCTATAAGGGTGACAAAAGGCGGTCCGGATTCCAAGCACGGTTGCCGAAGGGACACGGAGGTGAGAAGGTGGTGGCCGCGTAGCCCTATGCACCTACTGGGAGGTCCTGGTTGCCGGTCCCCCCTCTCTTCGAATAGGGCCTGCTCAGGATGAACTATGCTCGCCCTTCGAGGAAAAGATTGTAGGCTCACGAGCTAACCCCTCGACAGGAGAGCCTTAGAACGCTACTCTAAAATGAATAAGGGAGGGCTTTTTTGTGAAGATGCAGCATTTCCTATTACTCCACCTGATGGCCGCAGTCCTCTTTCTCACCGGATGTCCGATTCTATCGACACTATTGGCGAAGACCGAGGAGACCCCCACAGAAATCTTCCACATGGCTGGTCCGAAGAATGGAAAGATCGGGCAGGCGATTGAGCTTGAGGTC
>DASXVX010000007.1:0-165232 GCA_036504075.1 Symbiobacteriaceae bacterium
GGCGGCCCCGGCCGCCACGGCCCGGGGGTCCAGCGCCTCCGGCCCGGTGATTTTCACCTGCACAAGCCAGATATGCCCGGTCGCCCACAGGAGAAATGCGGCACAGGCCGCTGCCCCAAGCAGCAACACCGGCCGCCGGCGGAGCCGGGCCAGCCGGAACGGCAGGCCGTATCGCCGGAGAATCCGGACCCGGCAGCCCGACCCCCGGGCCACCGGCCGGAGCCGCCGAAAATCCTCAATGGTAATGGAAGCCCGCAGCCGATCCGGCAGCCGCTCAATGTTCCAGAGCAGCAGCCCCTGCGCCACGGCCAGGTTCAAGAACCGCTCCACCCGCTCGCCCACCACGGCGATTCGCAAGTGCCCCAGCACATAGGCGACGAGGCGCTTCAGCATCTCCGCGCCCCCCATCAGTCAATGTACTGGAACGCCCGGATTTTCCCGAGAATCACGATCTGATCCGGCGACACCGAGCCGATGGCCAGGTCCGCCCCCGAAATCGCCACCTGTCCGCCGGACACAGCCAGCACCACGCGATCCGACTTGTATTCAGACAACCCCCGGTGGTTCTCCACCACCAGTTCCATATCGCCTACCAGGCTAATGCGGGGCACGTCCATCATTACGTCCGCCGGAAGTTCAAACATCGATGCCACCTTGTCCCGTAGGTCGCGCTTACCGGCCATGGTCATGCCCCCTCGACGCGTGAGCCTTCACGGTGTACAAGGTATGCAGCCCGACCGGGCTCTAGTAGCGGCGTTCGTCTGCAACCAAATCGCCGCCGGACCCGTCAATGGGGGTGGAATCACCAAGGAGGAGAGAGCCGTGAGCAAGACCATTCGCACCGCACTTGCCGCCCTGCTGGTGGCGGTCGCCGCCCTCAGCCTGAGCGCCTGCATCGGCGCAACCGGCGGCGCCCCGAGCGCTCCGGCCGGAGGGGCAGCCGGAGAGGACCAGCCGGGCAACGCCGTCGTGGCGAGTATCGCCCAGAGCGCGGCCCCCCAGGAGTTGCAGGCCTGGGCTCGCAGCCAGCAAAACAGCGAGACGTCGGCCTTCAAGGTCGTCGCCAAAGACGGGGTCACCTACGCCGGCGTCGCCGCCGGGCTCAAGCGGAACGGGGGTTACCGCATCGGCCTGAAGCGGTCCTTCGCCACCACCGTCGCGGGCACGCGAGCCGTGCAGTTGGAGGTCGGCGTCGCCCCGCCGCCGTCCGGCGCCATTACCACGGCGGCCCTGGTCAATCCCATGGCTTTTTTCAAGGTGACCGGCACCATGCCCGTTTCCATTAACATCGTGAACGACGTGGCGCCGGCGGTGCCGGGCCAGTAGGGCGGATGTCCGGCATGAAGATGAGGCCCATCCCGCCGGAACCGGCAGGATGGGCCTCACGCTTATCTCAGTGAGTCTACTGCAGCTTGGAGTTCGGGCTGCCGGTCCGGTTGCCGGCCTGGTCGTTCTGGCCGTCCAGCAGGTGCGTCATGCCCCGGACCAGGGTGTCGTCCTCCAGGACGCTGTACAGGTGGTAGCCCAGGTCCTCCCGGTCCACGAGCACATCCTCCAGCACCTGCACCGTGCCGTAGTCCCGCAGTTCATGGGCCCGGGCGATGGTCTTACGGAGCATATCCTGGAGCTTCAGTTCATGCTCCAGGTCGTTGCGGAGGAAGTCTCGGATGGAGTGCCGGCCCTCCACCTCGTGCTTGATGTAGGACAGTTCGTGCTGCGTGACCGGATGGGCAGTGGGCACGCCGCCGAGCCGGGCCACCCGCTCGCCGACCTGGTCGATATGCTTCTGCGTCTTCTGGATGTGCTCATTCAGCAGTTCGTGCAGGCTCAGGAAACCCTCGGCCCCTTCGCTCATCCAGTGGTGCTTGTTGTACTGATGCATGGCCACGGTCAGCGCACACTGATGGTCGTCCAGGTGCAGGGCCATCTCGTGGCGGACCTCTTGCGGCAGGCCAATGCCGGCGCCCACCTGCTTGACGGTCCGGGGCTGCTGCCGGGTGATCATGGTATGGTTGGTCGCATGTCCGGGCATGTTCGCGTTATAGCCGGACTTGTCCAGGTTAAAGCGCCCTTCGAAGTTGGACAGCGTGCCCATGGCGCTGGTCAACGTCTGCTCGGGCGATTGGTGCGGCGGCTGAATGGCGTTTTCCATCGGTCGATCTTCTCCTCGCATGTCGGTTTGAAAGGCCCGCTATAGTGTGTCATGCAGCGTACCAGATTACGCGCACGGGCAGACTAATCACCCGAGGAGGCGGTGGCACAGTGAACCTGTTTCAGTCCATCCCGGAAGGGCAAGGCGGTCTGACGGCCGCCCTGTTGGCGCTCCTGGAGCACTGCGGAAGCGATCTGGCCAACGCGCTGATGCGCAAGGCCGGCATCCCCCACCTGTTCCAGGCGGAATCTCCTCCCCAGGTTGCGTTCCCGGCCCCGGATAGCCCGCCGGGGCAGGGCCTCGTGTCCGGCCGCGACTTCGCCCTGCGGGTCGTCGCCCAGGCGCCGGGTGAGTCGTGGGACCCGGCCGAACTGCAGGCTCTCGAGGGCCCTGCCCTGGCTGTGACGCTTACCGGCAAGGCACCCCCGGGGGTCCACGTGCTCTCCTGGGAGCAGGTCGACCGGGTGCTGGCCTTCGTGGCCGAGCAGCACGACCCCCAGAGCCGCACCGGCTTCCTGGTCCGGCAGTTCCGGGACTTTTTGCCCCGGGCGGGCATCGAGTCGTTCAGCGGCTTCAGCCCGGAGGAGCTTGACGGCGTCCCGGCGGCCCTCGCCACCCTCACCCGGTTCCTCCAGACCGCCGACCAGCTCTTTCAGCGACTGGCCCCGGCACTGGGCGAAGCGTTCCCGCTCCTCCGCCAAGCCCGGCCGGAGGACCTCCTGGCCGGCTACTGCTACCGGGATTTCGGCGGCGCAGCGCTGGGAGACGCCGGCTTCCTGCGCATCGCCCTCCACGTGCCGGGACAGGAACTTCAGGTGGCCGTGTGGTCCGGCAACGAAAGCAGCCGGATTCAGGAAGCCCTGCAAGACGAGGTCTTCCTGGACTCGCTCCGCGAGCTGGGAGAAGACCCACTCCTCTGGCTCTGGTCGGCGGGCGGCGAGCAGAAAATCGCCCTGGCTAAGGCGATGCCGGAACAACTGGCAGCACTGAACTGGTCCGCCTACCAGGCAGGGTTCCAGCGCAGCCTGCCCTTCGAGCACCTGGCCGGCGACGGGCTCGTCGGCCGGGTGTCCGACATGGCTCAGGAGTTGCTGGAGACCCTCGCCCCGCTCCTGGCCCCAGTCGTTCACTAAATGTGCCTGATCTGAACAGCAAGCTGGCGAAGCGGCGTTCGCAAGGACGTCGCCTCTGCGCGTTCACGCCTCCCTCTCTCCTCCCTGACTTTACAACATTTTCCTAAACTGATGCCATGTTAACACAATCATAATACAAACATGTGATAATCAATACAAATCCTGGATACTTGAGGAGGAATTGAGATTGGAATCGATGATTATCATTGGTGTCGTAGTTGCGTTGGCGCTGGTCTTCGAACTCACTAACGGGTGGAATGATGCCGCAAATGCCATTGCAACCGTGGTATCGACCAAAGTTCTCAAGCCGCGTACAGCCGTAATCCTCTCCGCATTAATCAATGTGCTTGGCGCCCTGTTGAGCGTCAAGGTCGCCGCCACCGTCTCCGGCATGATCAACGCCAACCTGATTGGCCCCAGCGTCGTTGCGGGCGCCATGATTTCCGGTGCGCTCTGGAACGCCGTCATGACCCGAATGGGCATGCCGATTTCGGCCAGCCATGCGCTGCTGGGCAGCGTTACAGGTGCGGCGGTGGCCGCCGCCGGTCTTAACGTTCTCAAGTGGTCGGCCATCATGAAGGCGGTGCACGGCCTCTGGTCTTCACCCATTATCGGTCTGATCATCGCTGCGGCCCTGACATACCCCTTACTCCGGATGGCGCCCCGGTTTCGCCTGCCCCTCGCCGGCCTCCTCATCGTCGCCGTAGCCTACTTCAATCAGCCCTGGCTTGCCGGCCTGGCGCTCCTCTTCCTGGTTGGGCTATATACATACATGCGCTACACTCGCAAACAGGATGAAGATGAATACTGGAAGAAGTACCAGTTGGCCTCCAGCGCACTCATGTCCCTGGCCCACGGCACCAACGACGCACAGAAAGTAATGGGCGTTATCACGATGGCCCTGATTGCCGGCCAGTTCCTCCCGGCAGGGTCCGCTCCGCCCATGTGGGTCATCCTCGCCTGTGCCACGACCATGGGCCTTGGCACCTACCTTGGTGGCTGGGAAGTGATCAAGACCCTGGGCGAGCGCCTTACCGACCTCAAGCCGATTCACGGCTTTGTGGCCGAGACCACCGCCGCCGCAGTGCTCTCCAGCGCAGCCCACCTCGGAATTCCGGTCTCGACCACCCATACGATCACGGGCACCATCATGGGCGTCGGCGTGGCAAAGCGGGAAGTCAACTTGAAAGTCGCCAGCAAAATTCTGATCGCCTGGGTCTTCACGATTCCGGTCACCTTCGTCGTCGGGTTCGGTCTTGGCACCAGCATCACCCGGTTCGGCCTGTGGCCCATCCTCGGGGGTACCATTGTTGTGGCTGGCGGGCTGGAACTCTACCTGCGCCGGGCGCGGCGCCTGACATCAGATGCGGTGGGAACGGCGGTTCCCCAGCACGACGCTGCCGTAAGCACCCTTCCCGGCGATTAGCAGGCAAACCTGAAGCGGCGTCCGCCAAGGACGCCGCTTTGTTGTTCTGTTACACGCCTGCGCCCGTATCCGCCTCAGCAGGCCGCCTTCGCCCACCAGGCGGTCCAGCGCAGGTATCCACCTAAAGTGCTATTGATAGAGATTCTCATTCCTGGTACGATCGCAGTAAGAGATCCGCTCCAATTCTAAGGGGGTCGTGGCGATGAAGGTGACGTGCCGCAGAGCGTGGGCGAACCCGAGTGCCCGCACCCCCGATCCCGGTCTGGCTTTGATCAAGTTGCTCTCATCTTTAGTGGGAAACCTGGCCGTACGGGCGGGTCACAGCACCCGACAGATGCTCTCCTGGCGCCGGCCCGGCCTTCCGAATCGCTCCTTTCAGGCGTAACCCAGGCATTCACGGGACCAGCGCACATGCGCTGGTCCTTTTCTGTTCCGCAAACGCATTCCTTAATCAACATTAACCGTTCTCTTAATCCAATGCTAACCATGCCTTAATGACATGAAATCATAATCAAGGTGAGGTTAAGTCAAGCGGTGAGGAGGAACCAGACTTGGAATCTCTCGTCATCATTGGCGTCGTCGTTGCGCTGGCCCTGGTCTTTGAACTGACCAACGGTTGGAACGATGCTGCCAGCGCCATTGCCACCGTCGTCTCCACAAAGGTCCTCAAGCCTCGTACCGCCGTCATTTTGTCAGCGGTGTTCAACGTTGTGGGCGCCCTGTTGAGTACCAAAGTCGCTGCGACCGTGTCCGGCATGGTCAACGCCAACATGATCGGCCCCGGCACCGTGGCAGCCGCCATGATTTCGGGGGCGCTCTGGAACGCCGCCATGACCCGGATGGGCATGCCGATTTCGGCCAGCCACGCGCTGCTGGGCAGCGTCACCGGTGCCACGGTTGCCGTGGCCGGCGTCGGTGCGCTCAAGTGGACGGCCATTATGAAAGCAGTTAACGGCCTGTGGTCGTCGCCCATTATTGGCCTGGTTATCGCCCTGTCCCTGGCTTTCCCACTCCTACGGATGGCGCCCCGTTTCCGCCTGCCCCTCGCCGGCGTGATTATCGTGGCTCTGGCCTATTTCTATAAGCTGTGGCTGGCCGTGGCGGCAGTCTTGTTCCTGGCCGGCCTGTACGCCTACATGCGCTACACGCACAACCAAAATGAAGATGAATACTGGAAGAAGTATCAGCTTGTCTCCAGCACACTCATGTCTCTGGCCCACGGCACCAACGATGCCCAGAAGGTCATGGGCGTGATTACGATGGCCCTGATCGCCGGCCGGTTCCTTCCGGAAGGGGCCGCTCCACCTTTGTGGGTCATTCTCGCCTGTGCAACCTTCATGGGCCTCGGGACCTACCTCGGGGGCTGGGAAGTGATCAAGACGCTGGGCGAACGCCTGACAGACCTGAAGCCGATTCATGGCTTTGCCGCAGAGACTGCCGCTGCTGCGGTCCTCTCGGGCACGGCCCATCTCGGCATCCCGGTCTCGACCACCCATACGATTACCGGCGCCATTATGGGCGTCGGCGTGGCCAAGACCGAGGTGAACTGGAAGATCGCCGGCAAAATTCTGGCGGCATGGGTCTTCACCATTCCGGTGACCTATGTGGTCGGATACGGTTTGGGCGCGGGCATGACCCGGTTCGGACTGTGGCCCGTTCTGAGCACGGCTCTCCTGGGCGTCGGCTTACTGGAACTGTACCTGCGCTTCTTCCGTACGTCCGCCACCGGTGACCTGCCGGCTCCTCAGGAGGAACCGGCTGCGTAACCCCCGTCTGACCTACATGAAGCGGCGTCCGCAAGGACGCCGCTTCATGTTTTATTTGCTCACCTGCGCCCGAGCGACCTGCCCCGGAGCGCTTTCGGCTTGGACAGAATTTCGGCCAGCACAATCGCCTGCGCCATGTTGCCCGGGTCGGACAGCATGTCGCCCAGGCCGGTCGCCGATTTGTCGCCGGCCCGGTCCACCGAAACCGTCGGGGCCGCCTCGCTGGACTCGGCCATCGTTCCGGCCAACTGCAGCCGCTGCATTTCCAGCGGTTTGATGTTCCGGTCTGCGTTCAGGTCGTCCTCCACCGGCAGGTCCCGATCGACGTTGATGTCTTCCGCCAGCGCCCGCCCGAAGCGGTCCAGCTCGGTGAAGACATTCTCGCTTTCGGCCGGCCCCTCAGTGCCGATGACCTCCATGCCTGCGCCGGCGGTGCTAGCCCGGTACGGATTCGTCTCGGCCGGCGCCAGGCGTCCTGACGGCGGCCGTTGCGGCTGCTGTGACCGCGGCTGAAGCTGCGGTGGTGCGGTCGGTCTTTGCGGGAAGGAGGTCGGTCTTTGCGGCACGGTAGTCGGTCCTTCTGGCGGGCGGGGGAAATTGGGGAACCCCGGCCCCCCGGCTACCGGACCGGGCCACTGCGGGCGGCCGGAACCGCCGCCCCGCTTTTGCTGGCCACTCTTCGACGCGATGGAGACCGCCGCAATCACCAGGAAGACCAGGAATCCAAACAGGCCCTCCAAGTGGGTTCACCTACTTCTTGTCCGACTGGCCACCCTGACCCTTGCTGATGTTCTCCCGCATGGCGGTATCGGCCTGGACGTTCATCATGTTGACATAATCCATGACACCCAGCTTGCCTTCCCGCAGAGCAGCCGCCATGGCCAGCGGCACTTCGGCTTCCGAAGCCACGACCTTGGCCCGCATCCGCTGCGTCTCGGCCTTCATCTCCTGCTCTTCAGCGACGGCCATGGCCCGCCGCTCTTCGGCCTTGGCCTGAGCCATCCGCTTTTCGGCCTCGGCGGCGTCGGCCCGCAGGCGGGCGCCAATGTTCGAGCCCACGTCCACGTCGGCGATGTCGATCGAGACGATTTCGAACGCGGTGCCGGAGTCGAGGCCCTTGGCCAGCACCGTCCGGGAGATCTTGTCCGGGTACTCCAGCACTTCCTTGTAACTGGCAGCCGAACCGATGGTGGTGACGATACCTTCGCCGACACGGGCGATGACCGTCTCCTCGCCGGCGCCGCCGACCAGGCGGGCAATGTCGGCACGCACGGTCACCCGGGCCTTGGCCTTCAGTTCGATGCCGTCCTGGGCCACGCCCGCGACGATCGGCGTCTCGATAACTTTCGGGCTGACCGACATCTGCACGGCCTGGAGCACATCACGACCGGCCAGGTCAATCGCCGCCGCCCGCTCGAACGGCATTTCGATGCCGGCCCGGTGGGCAGCGATCATGGCGTTGACGACCCGGTCGACGTTGCCGCCCGCCAGATAGTGGGCTTCCAGCTTCTCGATACCAGGGAACAGGCCCGCTTTCTGCGCCTTGATCAGGTTATTGACGATGCGGGCCGGCGGCACCCGCCGCAGCCGCATGCCGACCAGGTAGAAGATGCCGACCTTCACGCCTGCGGCGGCGGCCGAAATCCACAGGCCCACCGGCACGAAGCTGAAGAAAACCGAAGCCACCAGGACCACGAGGAAGATCACAATGATCATCCCAAAGAGCGGGTCTACCATGTTCTAACCTCCAGACGTTTACTAAACGATTGCCCGAACCACCACACGGGCGCCATCCACCCGCAGAACCCGAACCGGTGTGCCCGCAGGCAGGTACTCGCCTTCGGTCACCACGTCCACCTTTTCGGACCCGACCATCGCCGAACCCGCCGGCCGGAGCACGGTCAGCGCCTTGCCTTCCTGACCGATCAGGCCGGTAAGGTCGGCCCGAGCCGGAACGTAGCCCGTTTCGTCATGCTGGAGCGTGAGCGCCTTGCCCAGCCCCCGCTGGCTGATGCCCCGGACCAGGGCGAAAATCGCCAGCACAAAGGCGATGGACGTCCACATCAGATACAGCACCGCCAGTTGCGGCGTCCGCACGGAGAGGAAAATCGAACCGCCCATACAGAGCAGCCCCCCTACTCCAAAGACCCCAAACCCCGGTATGAAAGCCTCGATCACCAGCAACAGCACGCCCAGCAGCGCCAGCGCCAGCTCCGGCCAGGATGCCGTGCCCATGAGCACGTTGCCCAGGAAGAACAGCCCCAGGGAAGTGACGCCGATCAGCCCCGGCAAGGTGACACCTGGCTTCAGGAACTCGATGCCGATCGCAACGACGCCCACGACCAGCAGCAAGATCGCCACCCACGGGGTCGTCAGAAAGCGGCCCGCCGATTCGGAGAGCGTCGGCTGTACGTCGTTTAGCTCGTAATCCGAAATCCCGGCCTGCCGCAGCGCATCCGCCAGGTCTGCCGCCACGCCGTCCGCGTAGTGCTTATCCACTGCTTCCTTTGCCGTCATCACCAGCAGCTCGGACGGCTGGCCGGGGACCTTGACGTTCTTATCCACCATGGCCGCCGCCAGGTTGGGGTCCCGGCCCCGAGCTTCCGCCGCGGCCTTGAAGGCTGCCACGACCGCAGAGACCGTCTTGTAGTCCGCCGTCTGGTTGGTGTTGGAGTAGCGGGGTTCCGCCGCGCCGATGGAGGTGTCGGCCCGCATGTAGAGCTTTTCCCCGGCGGTGGCAATCAACGCACCCGCCGACCACGCGGTGCCCGAGACGAAGGCCACCGACTTCTTGTGGAAGCTCAAAATCGTATCCTTCATCTCCAGCGCGCTGGACACCAGGCCTCCCGGCGTGTCGATGACCATGGCCACCGCCACGCAGTTCGGGTCCGCCTGCGCCTGTTCGAACACCCGCTGTGTCACCTGGGCCAGACTGGGATCGATCTCCTGCTGCCCATCAATGTGAAGCACGTAAACGGTCCGCTTGCCTTCCGCCAGGGCCGTGCCCGGCAGGAACGCCAGCACGGTCATGAAGGCCAGGAGCAAAAGTGCCAGAGTCCGGCGCATGAACGCCACCTCCTAAGTCGACCGGAGAGGCGGTAAGCGCTCCCCGGCTAGTTCCTGATTAGTTTAAACCTTTCGGCATCAGGCACCCAACTAGCAGTCTTCGGGGTCGCTGTCTTCTCCACCTGCACGAGATTCGTGTGGAATGAAGCACCACCCCCGAGGGTGGACGGCCGGTCGGTGGTCAAAGCGTTAATCCCCACCCCGTCCGGCATGAACCGGGACCACCAGATCGTCGGCGTAATCGCCACGCCCGGCCGGCTCCAATCGCCCGTCTGCACCTGCAGCCGCACGGAGCCCCGTTCGTTGAATACCCGCACCCAGTCCCCGGAGATTAGCCCCCGGGCTTCCGCATCCACCGGGTTCAGGTACAGCGTCGGGGCCTTCTCCAGTTGCATCATGGAACCCAGGTTCGCAAACGAGGAGTTCAGGAAGTGATGGGCCGCCGGCGAGACCAACTGCAAAGGATACGTCCGGAAGAGTTCCGGTGAGCCGTCCGGCGACTCCGCCGGGGGCACGTAGCTCGGCAGCGGGTCATGCTCGGCCCCGGCCAAGGCTGCAGAGTAAAACTCCACTTTGCCCGACGGCGTCTGGAAGCCCCCTTCGGCAAACGGCGCCGGCGCCCGGTTCACTTTGATGATCGGCTCCTGTTGCAGCCGCTCCAGGGTGATGCCGGCCAGATAGGGGCTGCGGGTATCCAGCGCCTGCCGGATCAAATCCGCGTCCGAGTCCCGGAAGCAAGGTTCGGCAAAGCCCATGGCCGCCGCCAGACGCCGGAACAGCTCCGTGTTCGGAATCGCCTCCCCCAGCGGATCGATGGCCGGCTCGTTGAGCTGCAGGTAGAGGTGCCAGTAAGAGGACATCAGGTCCAAGTGCTCCAGCTGTGTCGTCGCCGGCAGCACGATATCCGCCCACCGGCAGGTGTCGGTGAAGAGCTGCTCGTGGACCACTGTGAACAGGTCTTCACGGGATAGACCTTCGAGCACCTTCATTTGGTTCGGTGCAGTGTTGGCCGGATTTGTGTTATAGACGAACAGCGCCTTCACCGGCGGTTCCGACACCTCCGTCAGCGCCTTGCCCAGCTCGATCATGTTGATCTCCCGGGGAATTGGCGCCGGCATCAGGTCCGGCCGCTTGAGCGCCGCCTCGTTAAAACCGTACGAGCTGGAATTGGAAAGCAAGAAGCCGCCGCCGGCGTCCCGCCAATGCCCGGTAAGCGCCGGCAGCATGGCAATCGCCCGCACGGTCTCGCCGCCGTTGGTATGCCGCTGGAGGCCGTAGCCCACCCGCAGCACGCCCGGCCGGGATTCGTGCCAGAGGTGCGCCAGTCGGCGAATCTCCGCCGCCGGCACGCCGGTCACCTCGGCCGCCCGCTCCGGCGTCCACTCCCAGACCCGCTCCTTCAGCTGATCGAACCCCAGGGTATACCGCTCGATATAGTCATGGTCCAGCAGGTCCTCGGCGATCAGCACGTTCATGATGCCCAATGCAAGGGCGGCGTCGGTCCCCGGCCGCGGCGAAATATGCCAGTCGGCCTCCCGGGCGGCCCGGTAGCGGTACGGGTCGATGACGACCAGCTGGGCGCCATTGCGCCGGGCCGCCTGGATGATCGGCCACTGGTGGACGTTCGAAGAGATGACATTAACGCCCCAGACCACGATCAGCTTCGCATTCACCATGTCCTCCGGGTCCGGCCCCATTTTGGCACCGTTGGTGGCGAACATGCCCGCCTCGCCCGCCGCCGAGCAAATCGTCCGGGCCAGCCGGCTGGCGCCCAGCCGGTGAAAGAAGCGCCGGTCCATGGAGCCGTATTGCAGCAGACCGATGGTCCCGGCGTACGAGAAAGGCAAAATCGCCTCGGCTCCGTATTCAAGGCTGATCGCCTGGAACCGGGCGGCGATCTCAGCCAGCGCCTCGTCCCAGGAGATGCGCGCGAACTGCCCGGAGCCCTTGGGGCCGGTCCGGCGCATGGGATACAGCACACGGTCCGGGCTGTAGACCCGCTCCAGGTAGTGGTTCGTCTTCACGCAAAGAAAGCCCCGTGTCACCGGCTGGTCCGGGTTCCCCATCACCCGGACGGCCCGACCGTCCTGCACGTGCACCAGCATGGCGCACGTGTCCCAGCAATCGTGTGGGCAGACCGCCCGCTTTACCGCTTCCATATTGCCGCCCGCCCCCCATACGCTTTGTACGACCCCATTCGCTTTGTACGGCGCTACACGCGCAAAGTCGCCGCCAGGCGCCCCGGGTGCAGCAATAAGTCCAGGGCATCGACCGCGTTGCGCACCACCACTTCCGACGCCAGCAGCGTCGGGGTGGAAGCGCCTTCGCCCCCCAATACGCAAATGCCCAGAGCCGCCGCTCTTAACATGAGATGATCGTTGGCGCCGTTCCCCACCGCCACCACGCTCTCCGGCCCCAGCGACTCGACGAGGGCCAGTTTGGCCGTAGCCTGGTACCCCTGCCCGATGACCTGCAAGGTCAGGGGAAGGCCGGCTGTCTCCACTGCGGCCATTCCAAATGTATCCGCCGTAATCACATGAATGTCCAGTTTCGGTGCGAGCTCCACGAGCCGCTCGGCCACCCCGATCAGCAGCTTTCCGTCCACGGCGAGGGTGCCGTTGTAGTCCAGCACCAGGTAGTTGATGCGCAGGTCAGGCCGCCCCGGTATCGACAGTTCCAGCAGAGCCCCCACCTCCCCGTCTCGGTTCCCGCTACTTCAAGAGTCCGCCGTATCCCATCCGCACGAAGTCCAGCCGGGTCAGTTCCTCCCCTGCCAGGACTACCGGCAGCACCAGGTCAAACACGGTCACCGGCTCGAACATGACGGCGCCCGGCAGCCCCATGACCGCCCGGCCACCCTCCAGATAGCCCAGCATGAACATCGCACCGGGCTGCACCGGCGTCCCGTAGGTCACGACCCGCGCCCCCGCCCGCCGGATTGCTCCCGGCGTAGCGTCGTCCGGATCCACCGACATGCCCCCCGTGCAGAAAATCAGCTCGGCCCCTGCCGCCACCGCTTCCCGAATTTTGCCCACGGTCATGTCAGCCTGGTCATCGCTCACGGCCCGGTAGATGACCTGACATCCGTAGTGCGCCAACTTGGCCTCCACCACCGGCCCGAACTTATCCGGCACCCGCCCTTTGAAGACTTCGCTCCCGGTGACGATCAGCGCCGCCGGCCGGGGCAGGAACGGCTTCACCTGGATCCAAGGTCCCAGCGCTTCCGCTGCGGCAATGTCCGACTCCGGCGCAAACAGCGGCGTCACCTTGCACCCGGCCAGCGTTTGTCCTTCGGCGACCGCCGCCCGGTCCCGCAAGGTGGCGATGGTGATGTCGCCGATACCATTGACCCGGTCCAGGGTATCCACATCGATCCGCAAGAGCCCCGGATGCGCCGCTTTGAGGGCGACTTTCCCCTCGGAAGGCGCGCCGAAGACGATGCCGCCCCTGCCGGCTGCCTTCGCAAGCCGGATGGCCGCTTCCTCTTCATGCAGCATTCCCGGCTCCACGTCCCAAACGTAAAGGTGCTCCTTCCCCATGGAAAGCAGCACCGGAATATCCTCCGGAGTCACCACGTGCCCCTTCTTGAACCGGGCGCCTTTCCCGGTACCGGGGACAATCTGGGTCAGGTCGTGGCAAAGCACAAGACCGACCGCCGACTCGGTCTGGACAACTTTCATACCGGGCCCCCCAATCAATTGGTCGGAGTGATTGTAATCGACAAGGGCGTGCTGACGCACACATAGACGCAGAGCCCACACCCGGTGCAGGCCGAAGGTACGATCGACGGTTTGCCGTCCGCAATCGTAATCGCCTCATCGGGGAACGGACACCGCTGGTAGCACAGGTCGCAAATCTGCCCCTGGTGTGCCCAACAGGTATCAGAATTCAGCACGGCCGTCCCCATGCGCACCTGCCTGGGGTCGGTGATCGTGAGCAAGGCCTTCGGCTCGCAAGCCGGCATGCACTTCCCGCAGAGATCGCAGGGCCGCTCATGCGGACTGATGTATGGCGTCCCGACCGCCGCCCCAGCGGAGGGAGGCAGGAACATGATCACGTTTGAAGGACAGACCTTGGCACAGTCCCCGCAGCGAGTGCAAGTAAGCAGAAAAGCTGCCTCATCGATCGCCCCGGGCGGCCGCAAGTACCGCTTCCCGCCCCCGGCCTTGGTAATCGTCTCGTTGACCGACTCGGCCAGGAGCCGCCCCAGCGCCCGAAAACTCTCGGCAAAGAACCCCCGCCGGTCTTGCAGCTTGTCGTCGGACAAGCCGGTCACCCCCTTTGGTACCTATTACTATAGCACAATCAGCCCGGTTGACGTAGAATTGCCCCGCCCCTCCCCGCGCCCAAAGGTGCCGCAAGTCCGGCCGGGTTTAAGCGCAGCCCAGGTCGGAGGCCAAGCGCCCTTCGGTCAGGGGGCGGAGGCGTATCGGAGCGGGTAGTTCAAGATTCGCAGCCGCCCGGGAGCGGCGCAGCGACGACGACCAGACGTACCTACCAGTGAGCTGCAGAGCCTCGGGCGGCGAGAATCATTTCAAAGATATGCCGCTCCGCAAAGCCGACCCCCCTGGCCGCAAGGGCGCGGGAGAATCTACCAGCCAAAGGCCCGACAAAAGCTTAAACCCGGTGGACTTACGTCCACCGGGTTTTATTCAGCTCAGCAGCTCTTTGACGATCTGGTTAACCAGCTTGCCATCGGCCCGCCCCTTGGTTCGGGGGACCAGCTGCCCCATGACCTTCCCCATGTCCTTCGGACTCTGGGCACCGACTTCGGCGATGACCTGTTTCACCAGGTCACGCACTTCCGCCTCGCTCATTTGCTGAGGAAGGTAACCGCTCAGGATTTCGACCTCGGCTTGCGCCTTGGCAACCAGATCCTGGCGGCCGCCCCGCTCGAATTCCTCCATGGAGTCCTTGAGCTGCTTCACCTGTTTGGTGATGACGCCCAGAATCTCCTCTTCGGCGAGCGGCGCTTTCTTGTCGATCTCCAGATTCTTCAGAGCGGCTTTCAGAAAGCGGATGGTATCCAGACGGACCTTGGCTTCCGGTCCGGCCTTCATAGCCACTTTCATATCCTCTGTAAGACGCTCACTGAGGCCCATACGTAGCCAGCTCCCTTACCTTAATCCCGGTACTTACGCTTGCGAGCGGCCTCACTCTTCTTCTTGCGCTTCACGCTCGGCTTCTCGTAATGCTCGCGCTTACGGACCTCGGCAAGTACTCCTGCCTTCTGAATCTGACGCTTAAAACGGCGAAGAGCGCTTTCCAGCGTCTCATTTTTGCCGATCTTAACTTCGGACATCCCAGAACTTCCCTCCCCTCCGCCTCACATCGGGGAAAAAGAACACGCTTCGCGATTATACCGCGGCCATAAAGGTTATGTCAAACCCTATCCTAAATGGCCCAACGGTTTGCCGCCCAGCACATGAAAATGCAGGTGTGCTACAACCTGGCCGGCGTCCTTGCCCACATTGGTGATGACGCGGTAGCCGGCAGCGGCCACACCTTTTGCCTGGGCAACATGCTGCACAGCGGCAAACAGGTGTCCGAGCAGGGCGGTATCCTCGGCGCGCAAATCATTCGCAGATGCAAGATGCTTCTTCGGAATCACCAGCACATGGACAGGAGCCTGCGGCTGAATGTCGTTGAAGGCGAGCACATGCTCATCCTCATACACCTTGGCCGCGGGGATCTCCCCGGCAGCGATCTTGCAGAAAATGCAGTCCTGAGCCAAATGGGATCACTCCGTCGGAGGGTTTGAGGGCGAGCAGGGTACCCTGCTTATTTTAATGAAACCTTGTCAAATTATTCTACATCCAAGGGAGAAATTCCTCTTCCCTCGATATCCCATGGATTCTCACCCTGGTTGCCCGCGATCAGAAATACTCAAAGAAGTGGAGGGACCCGCCCGCAGTGGCCCGAACCAACAGGGCCACTGCCCCGGGGTCAGACCCGGCCAGGCGCCCGGTGGCAACGGCATCCGCAGGGGAGACAAACCCGGCATACAACTGCGCCCAGGTCTGAACGGAAGCGGAAAGAGCGGGGGTCTCGGCCGGGGCCGCCGTTACGGCAGCATGGCCGGCTTCGAACTGGACCCGCCAGGTACTCTGGTTCCAGGGCGCCTGATCGTCCTGAACTGCGATGGTGAGCGTACCGACGGCGTCGGCAGGCCACGGGCGGGCCGCAAAAGCGGCCTTCAGGTCGACAAGCCGCAGCATCCACCGGGAGAACAGCGTGGATTCCACGTCTCGCAAGTCGTCGAGCAGGTGCCAGACGGGATAATCCCGGTGTGTGAGCATCCGTATGCTCCGCACTTGAGAATCGTGATTGCCGATAAAACCCAGGAGCGCCCGTTCAGCGGCAACACTCAGCGCCACCAGTTCTCGGACGACGAGGGTGCGCTTGCCGGGCTCATCTTCCTTGAACCAGTACAGCAGGTAGCCCTCGGGCCGGGCGCCCGGCTCGGGCCGCCAGATAGCCGAATGCGCCTGGTACCTCATGTACACCGAGCCGACCCATTGTTCCCAGTGGCTCCGGTTTCCCCGCACCATGTAGCCCAGCCGGAGCTGTGCCCACCGGGCGTAAATGTCCTCAAGCGCCGCCCAGTCCAGGTCGTCCGGCACGTACCGTTGAATGACGCCGGGGTACTTCCGGAACCGGTGCAACTTCTCCGGCGGAAAGACGTGGGCAATTTCGGCGCAGGCCACGTCCCAGCCCAGGCGCCGGTAGAACTCCTGGTTGAACGGGTAGAGTCCGGACAGGGGCACTCCCTGCTCCTTCATCTCCCGGACCGACCGGGTGAGCAACTGCGCCACGTAGCCACTGCGCCGGTTCTCCGGCACCGAAGCCACCGAGGCGATGCCCCCCATGGGGATGACCGCGCCGCCCACGTAGAGCTGAAACGGCAACAGCGTCATTGTCGCCCGCATCTGGTCGTCGAACAGCGCCCGGGTCTCTTCCACCTTGAAGCTATGCTTCATGTACCGGTCAAAGTCGGGGGACCAGTCATGAAAACAGTACCGCTGGAACTCACTCCATGCCGGGATCTCTTCCGTTCGAATCGGTCGGTATTCCACCCTGCACACCTCTTCAGACTCTACCCAATGGTCTGCCTTTTCTATAGACGTAATTTGCTACATCGAAAGTTCCAGGCAGAAGCCAGGCCATCTAGACCGAGGTGGCGTTGCGGTTCTTGTCAGTATGCCGCTCGACCGCCAACTGAATCAGCCGGTCGCAAAGCTCGCTATAGGAAATGCCCGACGCCGCCCACAGTTTCGGATACATTGAGATGCGGGTAAAGCCGGGGATCGTGTTGACCTCGTTGATCAGAATCCGGTCGGTCCCCCGCTCCAGGAAAAAGTCGCAGCGGACCATGCCGGCGCCGTCAATCGCCTTGAAGGCCATGACCGCCTGCCGCTGGAACTCCCGGATCAGTTCCGGCGAAATGTCCGCCGGAATGCGGGTGGAAGACTTGTCGTCAAAATACTTGTCGTTGTAGTCGTAGAACTCATGGCCGGGAATCACTTCACCGGGAATCGAGGCCACCGGTTCGTCGTTGCCCAGCACCGAGATCTCGATCTCGCGGGCGTTAACGCCCTCTTCCACCAGGATTCGGCGGTCAAACCGGGCCGCTTCGGCCATGGCGGCCGCCAGTTCCTCCCGGTTGCGGGCCTTGGAGATGCCCACCGAGGAACCCAGGTTGGCCGGCTTCACAAACAGCGGGTACTTGCGGTCAAACGTGGTCTCCACGTCGTCCAGAACGGACTGGGGCTCCGCTTCCCACTGCTTGCGCAGATACATCTTGTATGCGGCGACCGTCAGGCCGGCCTGCTCGAAGAGCATCTTGGCGACGCCCTTGTCCATACCCACCGAGGATGCCAGCACGCCGCAGCCCACGTAGGGAACGTTGGCCATCTCCAGGAGGCCCTGAATGGTGCCGTCTTCGCCATAAGTGCCGTGCAGGACCGGGAAAAAGACCGCTCCGCCACCCACCGCCGGGGCTGGGGCCGGGCTCACCGCACCGGTTTTCGTCAGTGCGATCAGTTCCTTGTGCGTGGGGTCGCCCAACAGGCCGACCGGGAAGCCGCCCGCCTGTTCCACCCCATCGGTCAGCGCTTTCATGGGGTCGCCGCTCAGAAGCCATTGCCCCGCTTTGGTGATGCCAATCGGCACCACCTCGTACTTGTTTTTGTCCAGGGCCTCCATGACGTTCTTGGCGGACATGAGGGAGACTTCGTGCTCGCCAGAGCGCCCGCCGAAAATCAGGTAGACCCGCGTTTTCTCCGTCATCAGGGCCACTCCTTCCGGTATCGATCCACCGAACTAACGGGACGCAAGCCCCGAAGGTTACGTTGCTACGCCGTATTTCGCCGAACCAGAGCGACGCCGGCCAGGGCAATCAGGGCTCCGGTCACCTGCACCACGCCCAGCGGCTGGCCCAGGAAGATCGTCCCGGAAAGGGCTGCGAAGGCCGGAATCAGGTACATGACCAGCATCACCCGGTCGGGTCCGACGCGGGCGATGCCAATATACCAGACCAGGTGGGAAAACGCCCCCACCATACTCCCGACGAACAGGACCGAAAGCCACGCCGAGAGGCTGACCCCGGACCAGCTAAAGTCCAGCGCCGCCGGTCCCCGATAGCACAGAAACCCCACCAGGGCGATCAGATTGATCCACGCCTGCAGCTTTACCCCGCTGTATTCCTTCAGCAACGGCTGGGCCGCGACGCCGTACCAGGCGAAGACCACGCTGGCGATGACACCCAGGAAGTCCCCCCGGAAAGACTGCCAGGTAAATTCGAGCCGATTCGCCCCGAAGGCGATGACCAGGGCCGCCCCGGCGAACGCGACCAGCGAACCGACCAAAAAGTTTCGGCCTGGCCGCCCCCGCCCCATGGTCCACTGGATGAGAATCGTCCAGATGGGCGACAGCGCCATCAGCAGCGAGAGGTTTGCCGCCACGGTAATATTGGCGGCCACGGCGTAAATATAGCTGTAAATGAACATGCCGATGACGCCCATGATCCCCACTTTGACCCAGTGCCGCCGCGCCAGCCGCCAGTCCTCGTTGGACAGCAGCAGGACCGTCCATAGAATGGGTACCGCGATGAGGAAACGAATCAGGTTAAAGAGTCCGACGGGAATCTCGGCTTCGCCGACTTTGAACGTGACGTAGCCAAAACCCCAGACCAGCACAACCCCGAGCAGGAGTAAATCGGTGGAAGAAAAGGCCCGGCGGCGTTCCGCCCGGCCTGCCTGAGTGAGTTCTGTGCGCATGCGGCAGGTTCATCCCTTACGGCGTCATTGGCTTACCGATAAGACTATCGCACCTGGCGGAGGGAGGCAAGCGCCTTCCGCCAAAAAGCCGCCCCGGCCTCACAATCCGGTGAGACCGGGGTTCTCGCATACGTTTACCCTTCAAGCACGATCGTAATCAATTCGCCGGGGCCGTGCACTTTCCGGACCAGAATGTGCTCAATATCCGCCGTCCGGCTCGGTCCGGTCACCAGGTTGAGGGCGGACGGAATTCCGCCCGCCGCCGAGAGTGCCGTCAGTTCCTTGAACAGTCCCGCGGCATTCGGCCGGAGCCGCGACTTGCGAACCATGGCGATGTGGACGGGCGGCACCAAGCTGGCGCTGCGGGGGCGGCCCGGGCCGCTCATGAGCGCCAGGGTGCCGGTATCCGCCACGGCCCAGTCCGCACCCGTTACGCCGGCCCCGGCGTGTGCCGCCGCCTCGCGGTAGACCTCCGGGGACATATCGGGCGTGGCCGCAATCCAGGCGATGCCCGCCTGGCGGACCGCCGCCGGCAGCCCCATCTCATCGAGAAGCGGGTCGTCCCAGGCGATCACACCGACGATATTCCGCTGCTGCAAGGCGGTCACGACGGCCGCCTGCGCCTCCGCCGGCCCCGCCGCAAAGGCCACTTTGACCGTTAACTCCTCCAGAGCAGCGACAAACTGCTTTACGAGTGTTTCCATCAGGGATTCACCTCCCGCTCCAGGTCCGCCCACCGCTCACGCAGCGAGCGTGCAGCCGGGGCCGGGAAATCCCGTTCGGCGCCCCAGGCGGCCAGCGGGCCGGGATGCCAGGTCAGGTAGCCGTCCTGGGTGTATGGCTTCGCGAGCAGCCGGGCCAGCTTGCCGGTCCAGCGGAAACGGCCGGCCGAAGACCAGGCCCAGCTCCAGACCCGAAACAGCAGCCGCTCCCAGCCGGAGGTGTAGGCGCTGGCGGCCCGCTCCGCCTTCAGGTCCCGGATCAGATGGTGCAGGGGAATCTGCATGGCGCAGGCCTCGGTGCAGGCGCCGCAGAGGCTGCAGGCGTCCAGCAGGTCGGCGTGCTCCACGAATCCCTTCATGAGCGGCGTGATCGTGATGCCAATCGGGCCGCCGTAGGTGGTGCCGTAGGCGTGGCCCCCTAGCTGCCGGAAGACAGGGCAGCAGTTCAGGCAGGCGCCGCAACGGAAGCAGCGCAGGGCCTCCTGGTACTCCGTGCCCAGAAGTTTGGAGCGGCCCGCGTCCATGACGATCACGTGCAGCTCTTCCGGCCCGTCCAGCTCACCTTCCCGGCGGGGGCCGGTGACGGCGCTGACGTACACGGTCATGTTCTGGCCGGTGGCCGAGCGGGGCAGCAGCGTGAGCACCGGTTCGAAGTCGGCCCAGGTGCCGATGACCTTCTCCATGCCCATGACCGTGATCATGACCCTGGGTAGGCTGGTCACCATGCGGCCGTTCCCTTCGTTGGTGAACAGGACGACGGTGCCGGTCTCGGCGATGCCGGCGTTGGCGCCGGTGATGCCGACATCGGCGTTCAGGAACTTGTCCCGCAGCACCCGGCGGGCGACCGCCGTGAGCGCCTCGGGGTCGGTGGACATCGGCTCGCCGAGTTCCTTTTCGAACAGCTCAGCTACGTCGTAACGGGTCAGATGCAGCGCCGGCCCGACGATGTGGATCGGCGGCTCGCCCGCCAGCTGCACGATATATTCGCCCAGGTCGGTCTCCACCGTCTCAACGCCCGCCGCTTCGAGCGCGGGGTTCAGGTGAATCTCTTCCGTGGCCATGGACTTGGACTTCACGACCAGCTTCGCGCCATGCTGCGTGGCGATTTCCACTACCTGCCGGACGCAGTCCGCCGCCGTGGCGGCGAAATGAACGTGCCCGCCCAGTGCCTCTACGGACTGCTGGAACTTGGCCACCACCTGCTGGTTGTTGTTCAGCGCCTGGTCCTTGACCGCTTTGGCCCAGTCCCGCAGGGGCTGAAGCCGGCCTTCCTCCGTCATTTTGGCCCACTGTTTCCGCCGGGTGTGGAAATGGTGGCGCGTGGCATCGCCGACGGCGCGCCGCCGGCCCACTTTGGGCATTTCGGCCTTCACCCGGTCGCGCATGCCGCTCATGGTTTGGCCTCCCCCCGGCCCGGACGGGTGGCCATCTCCAGCAACTGGGCGAGGTGAATCACTTTCTGGCTCTTGCCCAGGCGGCGCATCCGTCCTTTCATGTGCATCATGCAGGCCGGGTCGGCGCCCACCAAAATGTCGGCCCCGGAGGCATCCAGGTCGGAGAGCTTGTCCTCCAGCATGGCAACGGACAACTCCGGCTGCTTCACGGAGAACGTTCCGCCGAAGCCGCAGCACAGGTCCGGCCGCTCCAGGTCGTGGCGGATTACGCCCTGCACCTGGTCCAGGAGCTGGTAGGGTTCGGCGACCACGCCCAACTCGCGGGTCATGTGGCACGATTGATGGTAGGCCACCTTGCCGTCGAAATGGGCGCCCCGTTCCCGTAAATCCACCCGGAGGACTTTGACCAGGAACTCGGTCAGCTCATATGTTTTGGCCGCCAGCGCCCGGGCCTGCGCCTGCAACTCCGGCCGGCCCTCGAACAGCGCCGGGTAAACGGTACGGATCATGCCCGCGCAGGAGCCCGACGGGGCCACCACATACTCGCTGCCGGCAAACGCCCGAATTACCGCTTCGGCCATACGTTCGGACTCCGCCCGGAAGCCGGAGTTCCAGGCCGGCTGCCCGCAGCAGGTCTGACCCATGGGGAAGTCCACCTGGCAGTCCAGGCGGCGCAGGACCCGAATGGCGCTTTCGCCGATGTCCGGAAAGAACATGTCCACCAGGCAGGTGGCAAAGAAGGAGACCCGCATTGACCTACACCTCATCCCACAGTTTCGCCATGTCTGCTTCAGAAACATCGAAGAGACTATTATGGGGCGCCAACGGTTCTTCCTGCATCCATTCCGGCAACCGTTCCACTCGGGGCTGCCCGGCCCGGACGTTGAAGGCCAACTCTAGCTTGTTCATGTCGATCGCGCTCCGGCGCAGCTCGTCCACCGTGACCGGCCGGCCCAGGCGGGCCTCAAACAGCTGGGTAAACGTGCCCGGCTGGGCGGCGTACGGACCCCGGGCGAAGTTGCAGAAGCCGACGATGTCCAGCAGCGCGCAAACGATCTGCATCTCCCGGCTGATGGCCACCTTGTCCAGCGGATTCAGGTGGTCGCTGGACGAACCAATGGTGTTGCCCGCCGTGTGATCGGCGCCCATGGGGCTGGTGAGGAACGTGACGCCGTTGCCTTTGATGACCCGCGGGTCGTACGCCGACATGGTCTGGTTCTTGACCACCGGCACCCGGCGGACGCCCAGCGCCTTGCCGGCCAGGCCGGCGCCCAGGCCGAGAATCCGCCCGAGCGGCGTGCCGTTCCGGATGTCCGCAAAGGTCTTCAGCACGCCCGGACCGTCGCCGTAGCGCAGCAGCCCCGCCTCCATGGCGACCATGAACGAGCCGCCGGTTTCGATCGTGTCGATGCCGATGTCGTTGCAGAGCCGGGTGAACTCGGCGATCAGGTCAAAGTCCCAGATATCCAGGTTGGCGCCCAGCAGCCCGTTGGTCTCGAACTCCATGCTGGAGGCGATCTCCTGGCCGACCTTGTCCACAAAGACGTTGGAGCACTGAATGGCGCAGCCGGTCATGCAGGAGTGCGTGGTGTGGCCGCCCCGCTCCTTGATCACATCGTGCATCCGGAGGCCGCTGATGGCGTCGGTCTGCGGGTCCTGGCCCACGCGGAAACCGCGGATCGGCAGCCCGCCGAACTTGTTGCAGGTCTCCAGTACGGCGGCGGTCCCATACAGGGGGAACCGCTGAGACGTCCCGGGCTGGGTCCGCACTTCGTTCAGGTAAAGCTTCGCGGCTTCCTTCCAGAGGATATCGTCCTTCGCCGGGACCGGGTGCGAGGTCGTCTCGTTCCAGACGATCGCCAGCAGCCGCTTGGCGCCCATGACGGCGCCGGGGCCGCCCCGGGCGTTGAGCCGGCTCGGCCGGCCCTCCGGGTCGGTGTTGCAGATGCCGGCCAGGTTCATAAGCTGCTGTCCGGCCGGTCCGATCAGGCTCAGGCCCACCTTGCCGCCGAACCGCTCGAAGAGCTTGGCGGCCGTGTCGTAGGCGCCCATGCCTGCCAAGTCGTCCGCCGGTTCGAACCGGGCGCCGTCGCGCTCCACCACCAGCAGCCACCAGCGGTCATCGGTCGGGAAGCCTTCCACGATCATGGCCCGGTAGCCGAGCATGGCCATCTTCAGCCCGCTCTGCCCGCCGGCGTTGGACTCCTTGATGCCGCCGGTCAGCGGACTCTTGAAGCCCACGGAGAGCCGGCTGGAGCTGGAGAGCACCGTGCCGGAGAGCAGTCCTGGCGCGAAGACGAGCTTGTTGTAAGCGCCCAGGGGATCGCAGGTCGCATCCACCTCGTCGCAGATGATGCGGCTGGTGATCGCCCGGCCACCCAGGTTCCAGTAGGCTTCGGGCAGCGGCTCCACCCGGACGCTCTGATTCGAGACGTTTACGCGGAGAATCTTATCCATAGCGATGATTACGCCCCTTCTTGCGTGGTTCCGCCTATCCGATCAGCTTGGCGAACAGCTCCGCCACGTCCCGGGGCTTGACCAGGCGCGGGTTCACAGCCACGTTGCCGCTCTTCATGGTCTGTTCCACCATCTCGGGAATCCGGTCGGCCTTGACGCCGACCTCCTTCAGGTAGTGCGCAATGCCCACGTCGTCGGCCAGGCGGCGCACCGCCGACACGCCCTTGAGGCCCGCCTCAACCGGGGAGAGGCCGCCGGTGCTCTCACCCAGCAGCCGGCCGATTTCGGCGGTGCGGTCCATGGCGCCGAACAGGTTGAACTCCATGATCGGCGAAAGCATCATGGCGTTGGCAACGCCGTGCGGCACGTCGAAGTAGGCAGACACGGGATGGCTCATGGCGTGCACCAGGCCCAGCCGGGTCATGTTGAAGGCGAGGCCGGCGATCAGGCTGCCCAGCAGCATGTCACTGCGGGCCTGCAGGTTCTGGCCCTGCACCACCGCCGTGCGCAGTGAGCCGCTGATCAGTTGAATCGCCTTCACCGCCATGGCGTCGGCAATCGGGTTAACCATGGTGTTGGTGTAGGACTCGATGGCGTGGGTCAGGGCGTCCATGCCGGTAGCGGCGGTGAGTCCCGCCGGCTTGCCCACGGTGAGCACCGGGTCCAGCACGGCGAGCCTGGGTGCCAGCCGCTTGCTGATGATGGTGAACTTGAACGTCCGATCTGTGTCGACGATGACCGCGTTGTAGGTCACTTCCGCCGCCGTTCCAGCCGTGGTCGGGACCAGAACGAACGGCATGGGGTCGTTCTGCATCTTGTCCCGGCCTTCGAATTCCCGGGGGTGCTTGCCCGGATTGGTCATCATGACCGCGACCACCTTGGCCACGTCCATGGGGCTGCCGCCGCCCAGGCCCACCACCACGTCGCAGCGTTCGGTAGCGCAAAGGTCCGCCGCCTTGATGCAAGTCGTATCCCGGGGGTTCTCCTGGATTTCCGTGAACAGCACGGTATCCAACCCCGCCTTCTTGAGCACGTTCGTGACGGTCTCGGCGACGCCGGCCCCGACCAGACCCTTGTCCGTGATGACCAGCACCCGCTTGCCCATGGCCTTGACCTGGTCGCCCAGGCCGTTCACGGCACCCACGCCAAAGTTAATGTCGACCGGTGCACTAAAGCTGAACATGTCCATTCTGTTCGGCACCTCCACGTGAATTTCTCAGCAAGAACCGTCTTTCGGACGTACCACGATATCGTCGCCCTGGGCCAGAATCGCTTCTATATCGGCGCAGCGGCCGTTTACCTCCACGACGCCGTCATCCTGCTGAATCCCCAAAAGGAACAGGAGCGCGCCCAGGCGCGTCCCCTCCTGTACCACCATTTCGACACTGGGCAGGTGGTGGTACCAGAACAGCTCGCCCTCAACCCGGATGCGCACATCTAACACCGGCGTCCCTCCCCCCCGGCCCACGGCCGGCGACCTAGCCCGCCAGGAATCCGCCGTCCACGTACATGATCTGGCCCGTCACATAATCCGAGGCCTTGGACGCCAGGAAAACCGTGGCGCCGGCCAGGTCATCCGGGAGGCCCGTCCGGCCCTGGGGAATGCGAGCCTGCATCCACGCCTGCCGCTCCGGGTCCTGGAAGAGGGTTTCGGTCATGTCCGTCCGGTAATAGCCCGGCCCGATGGCGTTCACTTGAATGCCCAGCGGCGCCCACTCCAGGGCGGTGGTCCGGACAATACCGGCCAGGCCGCTTTTGGCGGCCGCGTAAATGCTCACGTTGCGCACGCCAATGGCCGTGGTCAACGAGGCCACATGAATGATCTTGCCGCCGCGGCCCTTCATGGCCCGCGCGGCATAAACGCCGGCAAAGTACGCCGCCCGCAGTTGAATGGACATGAGGTAATCGTAGTCCGCCGGGGTCACCTCGATTGCCGGCTTGCGCACCTGCACACCCGCGGCGTTCACCAGCACGTCCAGCCCGCCGTAGTGGCACGTCACCGCCCCGATGGTCGCCTCCAGCGTGGGGAGGTGAGAAACGTCGCACGGCAGCGCCAGGTGTTCGCCAGGCCCGGCGGCCCGCAGTTGCGCCAGCGTTTCATCCAGTTGCGCCTGGGTGCGGCTGGTGACCACTACATTGGCGCCGGCCCGCGCCAGCGCGATCGCCATGCCCTGCCCGAGACCGCGGCCACCGCCCGTGACCATGGCTACGCGCCCTGTGAGATCGAATAAGTCCATTTTTGTTGCCTCCCATCAGTTGCTACCAGGGTGAGGTCATCCACGTCATCTAGAGATGCAAGGATGATGCCAGCCCGCGGCGGGCGCGCGAAAAGGCCCGGAAACCGCACTCCGCCAAGGCGTGCCGGACTCCGGGTCTCGCTCTGTTTAAACCCCTGCCGATTCACCTGAGACTCACCTTCAGCGAATCACCAGCCCCGTTGTGAGCCAGCGATGCATCACTAGCTATTCCCATTTGACTCACCCAGGAACTTCCGCATTCGTCGGGCGGCGGTAGCCTGGCTCACATTCAGCGCCCGGGCCACTTTGCGGGTGCTGCCCAACTGGCGGGCGGCTTCCCGGAACAACTGCCGTTCGACTTCCCGCTGGGCATCGTCCAGCGGCATCAGGCCCATGACCACCACCCGGGCGTCCCGCTGGTGGCCCTGCAGAACCGCCGGCAAGTCCTCCACCCGGATTTCATCGCCCGCCGCAGTCACCACCAGCCGCTCCACCAGGTTCTCCAGTTCGCGGACGTTCCCCGGCCACTGGTACTCAAGCAGGTGCGTGACCGCCTCGTTGGTCAGGTGGCGCGACAGGTGATAGCGCTTGTTCACACGCTCCAGGAAGAGGTGGAGCAGCCCCAGCACGTCCTCCGGCCGCTCCCGCAGCGGCGGTATCAACACCGGCACCACGCTGAGCCGGTAGAACAGGTCTTCCCGGAACCGGCCGCTCTTCACCTGCTCATCCAGGTCCCGGTTGGTGGCGGCAATGATCCGCACGTTCACCTGCCGGGACTGTGTGGCCCCCACCCGGCGCACTTCCCGGTCCTGCAGTACCTGCAGCAGCTTTGCCTGGACCGCGGGCGCCATCTCCGACACCTCGTCCAGAAAGAGCGTGCCCCCGTCGGCCACTTCAAACAGGCCCGGCTTCCCTTGCGCGAGGGCGCCGGTGAAAGCCCCGCCGGCGTAGCCGAACAGCTCCGCCTCCAGGAGCGTTTCCGGCAATGCCGCGCAGTTAATGGAAATGAGCGGCCCCTCCGACCGCGGGCTATGCCGGTGAATGGCCCGAGCCAGCACACCCTTGCCCACGCCGGATTCGCCCAGCAGCAGCACGCTGCTCTCCACCTGAGCCAGCACCAGCATCAGTTGCAGCAGTTCCTGCATCCGCCGGCTCTGCGCCACCACCTCGCCGGTGTCCCCCGATGCCAGCCTGAGTTGCATGGCCTCCTGGCGATACCGTTCGGACTCCGCCCGGGAGGCGGACAGTTGCGTGCGCATGGCGTGCAGTTCGGTCACGTCCCGCACGTTGAACACGATCATGGAAACCCACCCGTCCGCATCCAGCATGGGGTTGCCCACCACGACAGCGCTCCGGCCGGTGGAATACCGCTGGACCATCATGACGGGCTTGCGGGATGCGATAATCTTGTCGGCCAGGTAGTCCGAAAACACGCCGGATTTGGCCAGGTCCCGGCCGGTATGGCCGACCACCTGGTCGCGCTTGATGCCGGTGATGCGTTCATAGGAGGAGTTCACCTGCAGAATAATCCCCCGTGCGTCGGCAATGGCGATGCCGTCGTAGCTGGTTTCGATCGTGGCGGTGAGCAGTTCATCTGATTGTGTGGGCTGCTGTGGTCCCTGGTCCATAGCCGAGTGCCTCCTCGGGCGCCTGTACGACCTTGGATAGAACAGATATTATCTCAACCGCCCACCACCGGCAGGCGGAGCGAAGGGGCGACCGAAGGCCCGGAAGGATGCCCGGCCATCTCCCCCAGGCAGACCTCTTCATCCACTGCTGTGATCTGTACCGGAATCAGGCACGTCTTCAGTTCGTCGCCGCCGGGCAACCGGACCCGGATGTAGTTGTCGGTGTAGCCTTCCAGCCAGCCCACCTCCACATCGGCCTCCTGTTCGGCCAGCACCTCCAGGGTTCGCCCCGCAAACCGGCGTGCGAAGGCCAGCGCCAGTTCCCGCCCCAGCGCGATCATGTCGTGCGCCCGTTGCTCCTTGACCGCCTTCGGCACCTGGTCCACCATGGTCGCGGCAGGCGTGCCCTTTCGGGGCGAGAACGGAAAGACGTGCAGGCGGGAGAAACCCATTTCGCGAAGGAACGCCATGGACTCCTGGTGTTCCGCCTCGGTCTCCCCCGGGAAGCCGACGATCACGTCCGTGGTCAGCCCAAGATCCGGAATGCGCCGCCGAAGTTCCCGAACGACTTCCCGGAACTCTGGAGCCGTGTAGGCCCGTTTCATCCGCTCCAGCACTGCCTGCGAGCCGCTCTGCAGGCTCAGGTGCAAGTGCCGGCAAACCTTGGGGTTATGCTCGAGCAAGTCCATGAGCGCCGGCGACACATGCCCCGGCTCCAGGCTGGAAAGCCGGATGCGGTCGATGCCCGCGACCCGGGTCAACTCCGCCACCAACTGTGCGAGGTTAGAGGCGCCCTTGAAGTCCTTTCCGTAGGAACCCAGGTGAATGCCGGTCAGTACGACCTCCCGGTAGCCCAGGCCGGCGAGGCGCCGGACCTCCGCCATCACCGATTCCGGCTGCCGGGACCGGGGCTTCCCCCGGGCGTAAGGAATGATGCAAAAGGTGCAGAAGATGTTGCACCCTTCCTGGATTTTCACGACCGCCCGGGTGTGACCCAGAAACGAATCGATCGGCAGTTCTTCGAACTCCCGGGCCTGCCAGATGTTATTGACCGCCCGGATTGGCTCCGGCGCGCCCATGGCCTGCTCACAGAGTTCCACGACCCGGTCCCGGTCCTGGTTCCCGATCATCAGCGACACGCCGGGGATGCCGGCCACCTCGTCAGGGTCGGTCTGGGTATAGCAGCCGGCCACCACTACCACGCTCAACGGAGAGCGCCGGATGGCATTGCGGATGAACTGGCGGCTCTTGGCCGCCCCGCGGCCGGTGACCGTGCATGTATTAATAATGTAGACATCGGCGGGATCCTGAAAATCGACGATGTCGTATCCAGCCCGCCGAAAAAGGGCCAGCATTGCTTCCGAATCGTACTGGTTGACCTTGCAACCCAGGGTGGTAATGGCAACACGCTTTGGGTCTGCCACTGCGGTCCCCTCCCTTCGCGGCCTGCTATCTTATCATGATACCCACCGTAGGAGCCATGTTCAAGGCCCGCTTCGGCACAACAAAAAAGGAGAGGCATGGCGCCCCTCCCGAAAAGTTACAGTCCCACTCAGCCGATCAAACGGACAATCCCATGCACGATATAGAACCCCACGGCGCCCACCACGGCGCTGGCCGGAATCGTGAGCAGCATGGCCCAGCCGATACTGCCAATGACTTTCCAGTTCACTTTCTTGCCGCCCTGGCTCAGGCCCACGCTCAGGATGGTGCTGGAGATCACATGGGTCGTGGAGACCGGCACCGCCAGGCGGGTGGCCGTTTCGATGACGAGGGCGGCCGACGTCTCGGCGACGAAGCCATACACCGGCGTCAGCTTCACCATCTTGTGGCCCAGGGTCTTAATAATTCGATAGCCGCCGGTGCTGGTGCCAAGTCCCATCGCCACGGCGGAAACCAGCACAACCCACGTGGGCACGTGCAGCGTGGGGATCAGGTGCGCTGCGAACAGGGCGCTGGCAATGATGCCCATGGACTTCTGCGCATCGTTGGAGCCGTGCGTAAAGGCCATGGCTGCGGCGGAAACGATCTGCAGCTTGGAAAAGACCCGGTTGACGCCGGCCAGCGAGAAGTGGCGCAGAATCAGCATGAGCAGTTTCAGCACGACCAGGCCCACAGCCACGCCCGCCAGCGGCGAGGCCAGAAAGCTGATCAGGATCTTCGTGAACCCGGCGACATTTACGGCCCCCATGCCGCCGGCCGCAATGGCCGCACCGGCCACACCGCCCACCAGGGCATGCGAACTGGACGACGGAATGCCAAAGTACCAGGTGAGCAGGTTCCAGGTGATGGCACCCACGAGACCACCGATCAGCACGTCCAGTGTCACCATTTCCGGCTTGACGATGCCCTTGGCGATGGCGTTCGCGACGGCGGTGCTGGTCAGTGCCCCGATTACGTTGAGCCCGGCTGCCATCATGATAGCCGCCCGCGGTGAAAGCACTCGGGTCGACACGACGGTCGCAATGGCATTGGCGGTATCATGGAAGCCGTTGATGAAGTCGAAGGCTACTGCCAGTATAATTACCACAACGGCAAGCGCAACGAGCATGTTTCGTCCACCCCGCCTTATTCCCGGCCATAACTCGTCCCGAGATCCTATGCTCCATTCAGTGTAGAATCTCTAGATGATCGGTTGATTAGGCGCAGATTAAGATTGCGTTAAGACGTCGGAGTTGAGTTCCCCCGCCAGGACTCGTCGCGTCACGTTTCCCCATCACAATCCGTCCTATTCATTGAGACTTCAAAGGGAAAAGACAGGAAAATGACGTACTAGATATATATGGGAGCAGGCCTTCTTTGCTCATGAAAGGGGAACTTGATGATGGGTCTCTCGAAACAGCTGACCTCGGCCGTTTTGGCTGTCAGCCTACTGGCCGGCCTGGCCGGTCCTGCCTCGGCCGCTTACCCCGATGGGGTAGAGGCAGCCGCCCGGCGGATGCATGACCTGGGCCTGATTCAAGGCCGGGACCCCAACAACCCTGATGACCTGGCGCTAAACGGCAACATCACCCGCGCGGAGCTGGTGACGGTCATCGTCCGCGCGTTCGGACAAAGAGCGGCGGCCGGACAGCTGAAAGGCGTGCCGGCCTTTCCCGACTCCGCTTCGCACTGGGCGTCGGGCGAAATTGCCATGGCCAAGAGCTTGATTGAGTCCAACGGCTTCACCCTGGGCATGCCGGACGGTACATTCCAACCCGACTACCCGGTGACCACCGCCGAAGCGGTGGCCTTTGTGGTGAAGTTCCTGGGTCTTAGCTATAACAAGAAAGAGATCTGGCCGGACAACTTCTTCAACGCGGCCGTCGCTGCCGGCATCCTCAGTGCCGCCGAGCGGGACGAGTTCGCGCCGTCATCTTTCAGAGCGGCCAAGCGGGGTCTGGTTTTCTACCTGATGGACAACGCGTTCTACACCATAAAGCTCCCCAGCGGCAAGACGGTTTACACCAGATACGTCAAGCCCATCCCGCCGGTGCTCAACGTGAACCCGGTGCCGCCCACCACCGCCGAGAGCCAAATCACCGTCACCGGGCAGGTCAGCACCGATGCCGTGTCCGTCTATGTAAACACCGTAAAAGCCACCGTTACCCCGCAGGGCAAATACAGTGCGACGGTACCCGCCGACATCGGCAGTATTACGGTTACGGCCACGGACCTGGCCGGGAACGTGGTCGCGCAGGTGGCCAAGAAGAACACGGTAGCCGGAGATCAGCCCGCCTTTATCGAAGCCCCGCCTGCCCTCACAGTTGGGGCCGGCGAGACGGTGGACCTGCCGGTTACCGTGCGAGACGCCAAAGGCAACGACATGAAGAACGTGCCGTTCACCGTCACCACCGATCTTGGCACGTACAACGCCGGCAAGTTTCTGGCGAATACGAAGTCCGGAAGCGGCCTGGCCGTCGTCCGGGCGGGCGGGGTTTCGGTGATCGTGAACGTGACGGTAAAGCCGGGCAAGCTGGCCCGCCTGGCCGTGACTCCGGCCACCACCCAGTTGGCGACCGGCGGGACCCAGCAGTTCAGTGCCGCGGCCTTCGACCAGTACGACAACCCCGTCGAACCCAACGCCACCATCGGCTGGTCGTCCAGCCGGGGCATCATCAACGTCGACGGCCTTTTCGCCGCCGTCGCTGACGTGAGCGGCAGTGTCACCATCACGGCCACAGCGGGCGGGCTTTCGGGCACGGCCCAGGTCAACGTCTTCGGCATCGCTTCCCGGATTGTAGTAGCGGCGCCCACCGGGCTGGTTGCCAACGGGGTCTCCCACGGAGCCCTTACCGTCTCCATTCAGGACAGCGGCGGCAACGTCGTGAAAGGCTACGACGGAAAACTGGACGTCCGGAGCACTCTCACCGACACCGCTGACATAAGCTCCCGGATTATCTCCGTCACAGACGGCAAAGGCACGGTCGATGTGCTTGCCGGAAACGTCAGCGGTACCGCGTACATCATCGTAACCGGCCCCGACCTGCCCGGGGTGACGACCGTGGTCAACGTCGTGGAGCCGGTCCCGACTTCCCTCAAGTTGACTGCCGACCCGTCCCCCCTCTCGGCCGACGGCCGTTCGGTTGCCACCGTGACGGCGGTCCTGATGGACCAGACCGGCTATCCGCTGCAGTCGGCGCCGTCGGGCACATGGAGCGTGGATTTCACCAGCAGCAACGCCACCGTACTGAGTCCGGCCCAGCGCACCGGCGTGGGCCTGGCGGTTGACGGCGAGGAAGGCGCCTATCTCACTACGGCGGAATTCGCATCGGGTCGGGTTCCGGGCACGGCCACCATCTCAGCCGTCGTAACCAGGAACGGGCAGCCTGCCGCAGTCACCGCCGACCCTGTTACAGTCAACACCGTGCTGGTCGGGCCGCCGGTGCGGCTCGCCATGGACCCCATCCGCGATACCCGCTCGGCCGGTCCCAAGAACACCGTTCAAAAAGTCGTGGTGCGGATTCTGGACAGTAACGGCTACCAGGTGACGCAAGCCGGCTCCGACCCCACCAGCCCCTATCCCATTAGCAACCTGATGCTCGTAGCCAATCCCGGCAGTGCGGCGGCAGTTCCGCAACCGTTGAACGGTACCAACGCCGGCGTCTGGGGCAATGGCAAGGCAGTCTTCCGGGTGACGGATACCAGAGCCGAACTGGTGGCGTACACCGCTTCGGCCAGTGCGGGGTCCACCCAGTTGGAGATCGGTTCCGCTGTCGGCATCTTCCGCCCCGGTCCCGTGGGCCGAATTCTCCTCGTGGCCGACCCGCCGGTGCTCTCCTCCACCACGGGTGGTTCGGGCGCGCTGACGGCCAAACTCGCAGACCTGAACGGCAATCTGGTGGCGGACGGGAGTTACGCCGTCGGGTTCCGGCGGTTTACCGGACCCCCCTATGCCGCGCTGAACTGGACCGACGCCACGATCCATTCGGCGGGCGGGGTGGCCGTCGTCGCCATGACGGCCAGCTTGGGCGCCGGTGCGGACCAGTTCACGGCGGAAGCCACCCTGGCCAACGGTACCCGGGTGATTTCAGAGCCGGTCATGGTAACGACCACGGAAGTCGTCGGCGCCGCCAAGCAGCTACGGTTCGCTTCCTCACCGCCGATCGTCTCGGGCGCGGACGTGGCCATCAAGGTCATGATCTACGACGAAAACGGCGCCCTGGTGGTTTCGTACGACAACTCGACGACCGTCACCCTGAACGTGCAGGATCCCGCCAAAGCCCAGAAGACGTACTCTGCGAAGGCGGTTAACGGCATCGCGACGTTCCCCTTCAACTTCACCCTCACCGGCTCATACACGCTCAAGGCGACGGCCCCGGGCATGAAGGGCGCCACCAGCACCAAGGACAATGGGGCGGCCACCCAGGTGGTCACAGCCGGCCCGCCCAAGGGGCTGAAGATTTCCACCAACGCCCGGAATCTGGCCGCCGACAACATCAGTACGGCACTCATGACCATTACCCTGGTCGACGCCTATGGCAACCAGACCGACTCCAGCGAAGCCTTCAATCTGGACGGCCTGACTTTCACCACCAGCAACGGAGCCGTCGCTGCCCCCGTGGGGACGGAGCCCACTTACTACCGGTTCGACGGCCAGACGGTGGCAGTCGCACCGGCGGGCAAGGCGATCGCCCGGATGACGTTCAAGGCCGGGAGCGTGCCTGGCGTTACTGTCGTCACCGCCTGGAAGTCGGGCTTCGACCAGGGTTCATACTCCCTGACGACGTTCTTCGGCGGCTTCACGGCCAGCGGACTCAACGTGGTAGTGGACGCACCCGCCAAAGTGACTGTGGATCCCACCGACAAGCAGTTGCAGAAAGTGGTTGTCGACCTGATCGACAGCCAGGGGCAGCGGGTGACTAACCCCGGCGCAGGCAACTACTTCGCCCGGCTGACCGCAACCGGTTCGCCCAACGTAACGGCGTACCTGGACAACGGCGGCAACCCGACGGTCTACGACGACTCCAACCGGCCGCAATTCACCCAGCAGAACGCCGGCGAGGTTGTCTTCTACGTCACCGATGACAAGGCCGAAACGGTCACCTACCGGGCCGAGCTTTACAATGCGCGGTCCGGCGGCAGCCCCGTTATCTCGGTGGCAGGGAACTCGGCCGATGGCACGTTCCTGAACAATGCACCTTACCAGATTGGCCTTAAGGCCCAGCCCAAGGTAATGCGGGGCGACGGCAAGAACCAGGCCGCAGTTACGGCGGTCGTGGAGGACCGGAACGGCAACCCGGTGGTGGACGTCGACGGCATCCTGAAGCTGCAGCTCCGGGGTGACACCAGCACCTCCCACGCCAGCATCACCGGCGCCGACGCCGACGGTTGGTTCGCAGCCGCCGTGAAGGAGGGGCTGGTTTCGACCACCGTCAAGACCCGGATTGTCGACACCACCGCCGATGTGCTCATGGCGGCGGAGTTCTGGGCGGACGGCGCCGACCAACCCGCTGTGTCCCTGCTGCCGGTGCGGGTCTTCAGCGTTGGCAGCAACACCGACAACACAGCGCCCACCATTGCGTCGATCGTCGTCACCCGGGCGCTCAACGGCTGGGTACTCGCCGGTGACCGAATCGTCTTCACGTTCACGGAGAAGACCAATACCCCGGATCTGAAACCCTCCGACTTCGTGTTACCTGCGGGCAAGTCGCTGGGTGATGCGAAATTGTCCTGGGATGCCACCGGCACGCAACTCACCATGATCGCCGGCCGCGGTGTGAACCTGGCGCACGGCGACAATGTGAAGTTCAGCGCCTCCGACAAGGTGACCGACTACTCCCAGAACGGCTTCGGCAGAGGCACGCTGTTCACGGTGGACGTGATTGCGCCAATCCCGACGGTCAGCGTGACACGCCAGGTAGCCGGTGCGGTTACTCCGGGTGACACCTTCACGGTGCAGTTCAGCGAACCGGTCAAGAGCGGCCCGCTCTTGAATGAGAGCTTTAACATCACCCCCAGCGGCACAGACCATACGCTGGGCTTCGGCTCCGCTTTCGCCTGGGACCAGAGCCATACGGTGCTGACCATCACCCTCGGCACGGGCTCAAACCTTGCGGCCAACGACGTGATCACCTTTGCGGCCGCCACCACGGTGACGGACATGGTTGGCAATGGTGCCGGCGTTGCCCCGCTTTATAAGATCGACCTGTCCACAGTCGTGGTGACCAATGTCAACGTGAATCGCGTCAGGAACGGCCGGTACCTGGCCGGCGACAGCGTCGTGATCACCTTCAGCCGCTCGACCAGCGCTCCGACTCTAGCCCCCGCCGACTTTATCATCTCCGGCGGCCACAACTTCGGGACCGGCGCGACCTTCACGTGGGACGTTACCAAGACGGTGCTGACCATCCGGGGCGGCGGCGTCCCGACGGTGGTGGACGGCGACATCGTGCGGCTGGCCCAGGGCAGCAAGATCAAGGATAGCGGCGGCAACGGCTACGGCATTGGCACGCTCATCAAACTGGATACGACCGCGCCGCTGGCCAAGAACGTGTCGGTCACCCGATTTGCCAACAGGCAGTTCAAGCAAGGTGACACCCTCACCGTCACCTTCAACGAAGCTACCAACGGCCCGAACCTCGCGGGCAGCAGCTTTGTCATCAACGGCGGACACGGCTTCGGCATCGGGGCGACCTTCAAGTGGGATGCACTGAAGACGGTCCTGACGATCATCGGCGGCGCCAATCCGACCCTGGCGGACGGCGACTCTATCGCCTTCACTTCGGGCGGGATCGTCAAGGATAGCTCGGGCAACACTTTCGGCACCGGCGTCTTCGCCGTGATTGACCTGACGGGGCCCGTCGTCACCGGCGTAAACGTGAACCGCTCCAGGAACAAGGCCTTCCAGGAAGGCGACTCTATCATCTTCTTGTTCAGCGAAACCACCAACATGCCGCAGCTCTCCGCCACAGACTTTGCGGTCGGCAACGGCCACAGCTTCGGCACCGGCGCCACCTTCAACTGGGGGGCCGACGGCGCTTCGCTGACGATCACCGGCGGCGCTGCCGCAACCCTGGCGAACGGCGACACCCTTGCCATGGCGGCACCGTCCACGATCACCGACTACTCCGGCAACGGTCTGGGGGCCGGAACGTTCTGGACAGTAGACCTGGGCGCCCCGATGGTAACCCAAGTCATCGTACGGCGAGCCGTGAATAATGCGTTCGCCCGGGGGGACATCATCCGGCTGACGTTCGACAAACCGACCACTGCTCCGGACCTCCTGGCGACGGATTTCGCCATCACGGGCGGCCACGACTTCGGCACCGGCGCCACCTTCCGCTGGGATGCCAGCCACACGGAGCTGACCATCACCGGCGCCGGGATTCCGACTCTGCAAACCGGCGACGCCGTCTCCTTCACTTCCCCCAACACCGTGCGGGACGCACTGGGCAACGGGGTCGGCACTGAACCGATCTTCCACGCCGACCTGACGGCCCCCGCCGTCGCCGGCGTCGCGGTCCAGCCGACCGGCGGCGCGGCCGACAACACCATTGCCACGGGCGATCAGATCGTGGTCACGTTCACCAAACGGATCGTCACCCCGCCGCAGCTTCACGCCTCCGATTTCACCATCACCGGCGACCACAGCATGGGCGACGACGCCGTGATTACCTGGAACCCCGAGGGGACCCAACTCACCATCACCATCGGCACCGTCAACCTGAACCTGGCCGGCGGCGACACGATTACGCTGAAGCCTTCCACGGGCGCCATTCTCAGAGACGATGTCGGCAACCCGGTGGGCGGCATCGACCTCTACAAGGTGGTGCAGTCCAGCTTCTAAGCCCCGAAACGCTCCCCGCAAACGAATGAGACCGCCTGCGGGCGGTCTCATTCGTTTTCCGGATGGAGTTGGTTTTCCAGGTGCAGTTGGTTTTCCAGGTGCAGTTGAATGAAGGGCAGGTAGTCCGTGAGCCGGCCGCCCGGGGGTACTTCGTCCAGCCGGGCCAGGCAGTAGCGGGCATGGTCCAGCACCCGGTGTACGTCCAGCCCCCGGCAGCGGGGGGCATAAGGCTCCAGCCAGGCGATGCAACGATCCAGCACCTTCCGGCAACCCGACGGGTTATCCCGCTGCACGTGGACGAAGGCCGCCGCAAAAACGATGAGCCCCCGGAGGAACTTGTCGTCGTCCGTCTCTTTCCAGAGCTCCTCCAGCGCCTCGTGCGCCTCCCAGTACTCCCCGGCGTTAAAAAGCTCGAAGTAGCGCCGGTAGCCGTCCGGGTGGCTCATCCCAGGTCCCCCAGTACGTGCAGAATGGCCGCTGCAGCCACCAGCCCCGCCGTCTCCGTCCGGAGGATGCGCGGGCCAAGGGTGACCGCCCGGGCACCGTGTTGTTTCGCCAGCGCCACCTCTTCGGGGGAGAGGCCGCCTTCCGGCCCGATAAAGACTGCGACGCTCTTTACGCCAACGGCGGCGGCCAGGACCGCCTTCAGCGGCTCGCCGCCTTCTTCCCAGGGGACCAGCGCCAGGTCGAACTCGGGCGAGCGGGCCACAGCCTGCTTCCACGAGATCACCGGCGAAACCTGCGGCACCGCCCCCCGCCGACATTGCTCGGCCGCCTCCCGGGCAATTCGCTGCCAGCGCTCCACCCGCTCCGCCGCCCTGGCCGGGTCCAGTTTGACCACGGCCCGGCTGGTCGCCACCGGCACAAACTCGGCCATGCCAATTTCCGTCCCGTGCTGAATCACCGTCTCCAGCTTGTCGCCTTTCGCCAGTCCCTGCAGCAGCGTTACCCGCACGGGCGGCTCGCCGGCGGCAGGGTGCCGGGACAGCACTTCGCCCACGGCCCGGGCGTCCGCTACGCTCGTCAGCCGGCACCCATGTTCAATGCCCCCGGCCAGCACGGTGAACAACTCGCCCGGCTGCGCCCGCATCACCCGCAGGAGATGATGCGAATCCTCCTTGCCCAGGACCACGGTATCGCCCTCCACCCGGTCCATAAAGAAGCGCGTCACGGTTTGGTGGCCAGGATTGCGACCCAGCCGCCCTCCTCTCTGGTCTCCACGGGCAGCAGCCAGGCGTTCACCATGGCGTCTGCCACCGTCTGCTTTTTCTCCGCAATGATGCCCGAAGCCAGGAATCGTCCACCCCGTTTCAGCCGCGGCACAATTTCCGGCAGGAGATCGATGATCACAGAGGCAATAATGTTGGCAGTGATTAATTCCACCGCCATGACGTCCACCTGGTCCAGTGTGCCGGCCCGTACGTTCACCGCGACCCCGTTCTTGGCCACGTTTTCGTGGGCGACCTGAACGGCCACCGGGTCAATGTCGATGGCGGTGATGGCGCCGGCGCCCAGCCGGGCCGCCGCGATGGCCAGAATGCCCGACCCGGTGCCCACATCAATCACAGATGCTCCGGGCTTTACCACCCGCTCCAGCCAGCGCAGGCAGAGGCCCGTGGTTGCGTGGCTGCCGGTGCCGAAAGCCATGCCGGGGTCCAGGTAGAGCGGCAGTTCGCCGGCGTTCAATTCGTAGTCCTCCCAGGAGGGGATAACCACCAGCCGCTCGCCGACATGCATGGGCTTGAAGAAGGCCTTCCAGGCGTTGGCCCAGTCCTCGTCCTGCACCCAGGCATAAACCGGCGGGTCGATGGTCCCGAGGCCGAGCGCCCCGACCTCGGCAAGCCCGTGCTCCAGCGTAAGCCGGGCCGCCTCGGCGTCGCCGGCCTCGGACAGCCAGCCCCGGACGGTGACCCAGGCCGGGTCGCCGGGCACCAGGTCCGTGGCGTCCCAGGTGCCCCGCTCCTGGTTTTGGATGATATCCAGCGGGTCATCGACGGCGTAGCCGCCGCCGGTCAGTTCCGAAAGCAGATTCGCCACCGCGTCTGCGGCGGCCCGCTCGCAGCGGATGTTCACTTCCAGGTATCGCAACCCTGATTCCCCCAGTTCCCATGTATCTGGCTTATTATAGCACAAGTGCCGAACCGCCTCTGAACGGGGGCGATTCGAAGGAGGCAGCATCCGTGGGCAGACGGCTCCGCTCGCTTATCCGCAAGGAGTTCATCCAAATCCTGCGTGACCGGCGTACGCTGGCCATGATGATCGTCGTGCCACTGATCTGGCTGACGGTTTTTGGCTACGCCGCCACATTCGACGTAAGGCATATCCCCCTGGGGCTCATCAACCAGAGCACCAGCACGCCGGCCACCCGCCTGGTGGCCGCTGTGAAAGACGATCCCACTTTCCAGACGAACGAGACGGTGCTCTCCCGGGATGACCTGACCGCGAAACTGCGGGAAGGCAGGCTGGGACTTGGGCTGATCATCCCCCGGGAGTTCGGACAGAATCCGGGCCCGGGCCAGGAGCCGGCGCAGGTTCAGGTGTTGGTGGACGGCTCGGACTTCTTCTCCGCGCAGGCAGGCCTGCGGGCGCTGTCGCCCGCCCTCCAGCGAGCGGCAGGAGAGCGGGGCGCCGTCTCCAAGGTCGAGATCCTGTATAACCCCGACTTGAAAAGCGCCAACGTCATGATTCCCGGCCTGACCGGCATGGTCATCCTCTTCATCACCACCATCATGACCGCCCTCGGCATCGTCCGGGAGAAGGAGCAGGGCACCCTTGAGCAGATCATTGTCAGTCCGATTACGCCGTTGGAACTCATCCTCGGCAAGCTGATTCCATACACGCTGATCGGACTCTTGGACTTTGCCCTGGTGGTCAGCGCAGGCATCTTCCTGTTCCAGATTCCCTTCACCGGCAACCTCCCCGTTTTTGCCGGACTCGCGGCGCTCTTCCTGCTCTCCACCCTGGGCCTCGGACTCCTGGTCTCCACCCTGGCCCAGAACCAGCAGCAGGCCATTCAGATGGCGATATTCATGGTGTTTCCGCAGTTCCTGCTCTCCGGTTTTGTATTTCCGCTGAACGCCATGCCCCTCGCCATCCGTTACGTGGCCTACTTCTTCCCGCTCACCTACTACATGCCCATTGCCCGGGGCATGTTCCTGAAGAGCGCAACCATCGATATGCTCTACGAACCCGCGATTTTGCTCGCCGTTTACGGAATTGCCATGATCACATTCGCCGCTGCCCGGTTCCGTAAACGATTAGGTTAGGGGATGATGCCGGCATGCTGCAAGTTACCGAACTGACCAAAAGCTTCGGCCGGCTTATGGCCCTCTACGAGGTTTCGCTGCAGGTCGCCCGGGGCGAACTCGTGGGCCTGGTCGGACCCGACGGCGCCGGCAAGACCACGCTCCTGCGCCTGCTGGCCGGCGCTCTGGAACCCACCTACGGCGACATCGAGGTCGATGTCGACCGGGAGCGCATCGGCTACCTGTCAGCGCACTTCAGCCTCTACCCGGACCTGACCGTCTGGGAGAACGTGGAGTTCTTCGCCCAGATTCACGGGCTGCACGACCAGGCCGCCCGCCGACGGGGGAAGCATCTCCTGGAGTGGGTCGGGCTGGCAGAGTTCCGGAACCGCCTGGCTGCTCAACTCTCCGGCGGCATGAAGCAGAAGCTCTCTCTGGCCTGCGTGCTGCTGCATCCGACCGATCTCCTGCTGCTGGACGAGCCCACCACGGGGGTGGACCCCATCTCCCGGCGCGAGTTCTGGGAGATGATCAACGCGTTGGTAAGCGAAGGCACGACCGTGCTCCTCTCCACGTCGTACTTGGAAGAGGCTGCCCGTTGCCACCGGGTCGCGTTCCTGCACCAGGGAAAGCTCCTCGCCTGCGACGACCCGCAGCGGCTGATCGCACAGTTTCCACACACCATAATGGAACTCCGGGCGCCCGGCGTCTCGCGCGCCACGTTGGAGGAGGCCGCCCGGCGGTTCCCGAGCCTGGTCTCCGCCTACGCCTTCGGCGACGTCATGCGCCTGAGTCTCTCGCAGGCACTCACCGACCACCAGCGGCAACTGGCAGCCTACGTGACCGGCGTGCCCGGGCTGGAGGCCCGACCGATTACGCCCTCCCTGGAAGACGTATTTGCCTGGATGCTGCCCGCCGAGGGGGTGGGTTCATGACCCTGGTCCAGGAACCCGCCATCGCACTGTGCGACCTGAGCAAGCGGTTCGACAAATTCATCGCCGTGGACAGGGTGACGCTCACCATCCCGAAAGGCGTCATTTTCGGCTTGCTGGGTCCCAACGGCGCCGGCAAAACCACGCTGATTCGAATGCTCCTGGGCGTGCTGACTCCGGACAGCGGCACCGGAACGGTCCTCGGCTTCGATATCGTCCGACGGGCCGCGCAGATTCGCAAACTGGCGGGCTACGTCTCCCAACGGTTCAGCCTATACAACGACCTGACCGCCGAAGAGAACCTGGTGTTCTACGGCGGCGTCTACGGCCTGGACGGCGATGCCCTGGTCGAGCGCCGGGACGAACTGCTGGAGTGGACCGGCCTTTACAGCAGGCGAAAGGAGCCGGCGGGGCACCTCTCCGGCGGCTGGCGCCGGCGGCTCGCCTTCGCCTGCGCCATCGTCCACCGCCCGCCACTCCTGCTGCTGGACGAGCCCACCGGCGGTGTCGACCCCATCAGTCGGCGGCGGTTCTGGAAGTTCCTTTACGATCTGGCTGCCCAGGGTAGCTCCATTCTGGTCACCACGCACTACATGGACGAAGCCGAGCACTGCGACCTGGTTGGCCTCATGCTGGGCGGCAAGTTGGTCGCCCAGGGCCGACCGGCGGCCCTCAAAGCCGACCTGCACCTGCCTACCCTGGAAGAGGTGTTCGTGACGCTGGCCTCCGGCCGGAAATAACCAAGAACCCTGCCGCTGTGCCAGCGGCAGGGTTCTTTGCCTGTAAAGCTAGGGCATCACTTTTACCCGCACGACCCCGCTGTCGGCGAGTCCCCCGGGGTCCGTTACGGTCAGGTAGAACTTGAGGATCGTCTCTGCCGTCACTTTCGGCGCCGTAAACCCCGGCCGGACCGCTCCGCTGTCGGAGAGCGTCACCGGCGGCCCGGAGACCTGGCTCCACCGGTAGGTGATCGGGTCCTTGTCGGTATCATCCGCGGCGGAGCCGTCAAGTTGGACCGGTGCGCCGCTCTTCACGGTCTGGTTCGGCCCGGCGACCGCCCAGGGCGTGTGGTTCCGGCTCGCATCGGCTGCTTCAAAGTAGACCAGCAGCACCTTGTAGACCTCGCCGCCCTTGTACCTCGGGTTATAGGGATCGTTCCGGTTCGGGTCGAGGTCCCGCACAACAAACGTGAGCACGTTCGGCCCGGGGAAGTTCGCTGCCACGTCCGCGTCGACCGTGTAGGTGTACTCGTTGCCGTCGATGACCCCCGGGAAGTCGGCATTCTTGCTGATCTCCAGCGGGTCGCCCTCCGGGTCGAACGCGTCGATGGTCAGCTTCAGCGTGTCGCCCACCCGGACCCGGTAGATGTTCTTGTTGGCCCCCGGCCCCGAGCCTGCAGGGAGTACGGCCACAATGGGCGGCTCGTTGGCGTAGACCCGGATGGTGGCAGTGGTGCTAGACCGGTTGCCCCGGCTGTCGGTGACGGTAAAGGTAACGTGGTGGACGCCGATGTCGGCCTTGACAGGCTTTACGGTATAGATGCCGGCGGTATTCCAGGCGTTGTCCACCACCCGACCGAAGCCCCCGTCGATGGCGAACATGAGTGCATCGCCCTGGTAGGAGCCCACAGTCAGCGGGAACGAAAGCTCCTGCCCCACGTAGACCGATCGGTCGGCAATGGCGTCCAGCGCCGGCGCAGGCAGTTGGCTCGCCACCCGAATGGTGGCGGTCGTCACGTCTGTCCCGAGGCTGCTGGCGCCCTTCAATGTCACGACATACGTCTTTCCGGCCTGCGCCGGAGACGGCGTCCATTCGATGGCGTAGTCGTAATCGTCGGCGGCCCAGTGGCCCTGACTCCGAATCAGGTCCGCGCCTTCCGGCAGATTCTCCGTGCTTACGGTGATATCGCCGTCGACGGCCTGCGCCCGTAAAACCCGGAGCCGGTAAGGCCGTCCCGCCACCGCCAGGTCAGAGCCAAACGGCAGAATCACCGGCTTCCCGGGAGCCGTTGCGAACAGCTCCCACTTTGCGGGCGTGAACCCCAGGTTCGTGTTGGTGGGATAAAGCCGCCGCACAAACGCCTTCACGAAATCCTTCTGCCGGTCGGTCAGGGTGTTCTGAAGCAGGTTGAAGGTATTGGCCAGCCCGTTCCACCGGGCCTGCTCCTTGTCGACCACTTCGGAGGCATCCACGCCGCGGAAGGACCGCAGATCGGCGTCGGTGGCCCCGACGGAGGCCTTCCACTGCTGGTAGACCACCTCCAGGAACGGGTTGACGACGGCCTCCCGGTTCTGCTTGTGGTACTGCATGCCGGTGTACGGCGTGTAAATCGAAAGCAGGTACCGGCGGGTGGCGTTCCCGTAATCCGGCAGGGCCTTCGTGCCCGGATACTGCTTCGCGGGATAGGTCTGGGAGTGGTTCCACATCTCAGCATAGTGCTTAAGCCCGGTGAAAATCTGAATATCCGCCCCGCCGTACCGCCCGGTGTCCCCGGTCCGGCAACTCCACGGAATCGTCGCCCCGTAGAAATAGGTCGACGGCTTGAAGACCTCCTCCTCGCCGGTCACAAACATGTTCGGGTAATACGTCCACAGGTGGCGGTTAAGTGTCCGCGAGTCCCGCTTCTCCTGCGGGTTGATGCCGTATGTATCGAGGTGAACCAGCGCCGAACCCGCCTTCCAGAGAATTGGGTTTTCGTAGGGGCCAAACGCCCACTGGCCCTTCCAGCCGCCATCCTGCCATTGCGGCAGCCCGTAGTCCATGTCCAGCACCGACAGCCAGCTCAGGTACGACTCGGAATACATCGCTTCAATCGTGTCCTTGCTGTGGTCGGCCTTATCTTTATCGTGGCTGGCGAACTGGTATTTCACCCAGATCTTAGATGCGTCGTTGTTGAAACTCCCACCCAACCCCCGGTTGGGCAGCGGCAGGTTGGTCAGGTCGTATTTCTGCTTCTTGAACGCCTCGCGGGCCGCCGTTTGGGCGGCCGGCAGCGGTACGGCATGCGGCATGAACTGTGACCAACTCAACAGCTTGAACGGCACCGCCACGCTGGTCCATTCGTAGGAGTTCCAGACCTTGCTGATCGCTACGTCCTCCGGAGTCGGAACCCGGTGCCCGGTCAGCGCGCCCCAGAAATCGTCCCTTTCGCTGAGGACGGCATTCGTCTGTCCGGGACCCTTTACCGCCGGCCCCGGCTGCAGGAACAGCTCGTGCTGGCTCATGAACGGACCCGGGTTGTTGTAGCGCAGGTATTCGAAGACCTTCTCGCCGATTTCCGGGTCCTGCATGGCCCCGGCGAACTTTTTGACGCTGCCGGCCACCCGGGCCGCGTTAAAGTCCGGGTTTCCAAACATGACCATGTCGCGCCCGCTGTCCGTATGGCAGACGCCGCATTTTTGCTGAAAGGCCGCCTTCCCTTCCGCCAGACGAGCCGGTGAAAAGGCCTCCGGCTCCATGTAGTCCACGGCCCGTTTGCCCGAATTCCGGTAGGCATCTTCGATGATGGCAGATGTGGTCAAACCCGCTGAAGGATGTTGGGAACCGGCACTGATCAGAATTGTGATGAAGGTAACGAGGATAAGCGCTTTCACGGCTTTGATGGGCGTGGTCCTCCCTCCCCAGGCGACGCGTTGCCGGAATATTTGCCGCGGGTGTCGCGAAACCCCACCCCGCGAACGGGCTCGTACCGGATAGTCTTGTCAATCTATGTTATATATCTTTCTGTAGAGCAAATATATAGGAACCAAGGTTCAGGACCATGGTCCCATAGGTCGTGTCCGTCCACCTGGAGAAAAACCGCCCTGCGGCACGCTGCCACAGGGCGGTTCGTATGACCTAGTTGCCGGCGCCCGTCTCACCCGCCGGCGGCTGTTCCGGCGGCCTGGGCGGTCCTTCGCCGCGATCCTTGTTCGGCTCGTCGATGGCCTGAGCCCCCTGCTTGACCGCAGGTGGCACCGTCATCGGTGAGAGGTGGGTGAAATCCAGGTTCAGCGCATAGGCGAAGAACGACGTCTGGCGGTCCTGTTCGGCGCCGGACTGCGGCACCACACTGATGGTAAAGCGCGCCGGCCGCAGGTTCCGGGTGTAAACCCAGAGCATGTACTCGGCCTTGTCTTGATGCAGGGCCTGCGCGTGCGGCAGCATCACGTCCGGGTCCAGGTCCAGCTTCAACTGCACCGCCTGGCCGCCGGGCAGCTTCTCCCGCTGGACGATCTCCGCCTTGCGGACCCCACTCACCAGCGGCGCCGCCAGGTTGTCCGGAAAGAACGACGTCAGTTCGTCCTGGGCCGCATCTTTCACCATCACCCAGGTCGAGCTGGTCGGATGCTTGATGTACAGCGTCGACCCTTCCAGGTAGTACTCGAGGGCGACTTTGGCATCCCCGTTCTTCACCGAACCCGCGAGGTGGAGCAACGGTGGCGTCTTCTGGTACTCGCCCTTCAGGTCCATGGCCGGGAACAGGTTGTCGGCCGCCTCGCCCGTCAGATCGACTTCGAAGCGGTAGCCGCCGGACCCCAGCAGAACCATCCCGGCGCCTTCGGCAATCTGCTCCGGGGTCAGGCCACGGGTCCGGTCGAACGGATACCAGACGTAAATGCCAAACCCAATCAGGGCGCCCACCAGCAGCGCCCCGAGCACCGTAAGAATCCTCCGGGTCCGGCGAATGACCTTCTCCCACTCGTGCGGCCGCAAGGCCGGGTTCAGCCGGGGGTCCCAGCGACGAAACAGCTGCATCGTAAGCCCTCCTCGGGCCGTGTACGTCCGCTACAGATTCCCCAGCGCGTCCTTCACCTTTCCGAAAAAGCCCTTGTCCTTATCGCTGTCGGCGATTCGCTCACCGCGGATGTCGGCCAGCTCACGCAGCAACTCCCTCTCCCGGACCGAAAGCCTGGTCGGCGTCTGTACGGAGACCACCACGTGCAGGTCGCCCCGCCCGTTGCCCCGCATACGCTTGACGCCTTTCCCTTTCAGCCGGAACGTGTCGCCGTGCTGCGTCCCTTCCGGGATCTTAAGCAGTTCCGTGCCGTCCAACGTCGTCACGTCGATCTCCGTGCCCATAGCCGCCTGGACGAAACTGATTTGTACATTGCTGATCAGGTCGTCATCCTGCCGCTTGAAACGCGGGTCCGGCTTTACCCGCATGATAATATACAGGTCGCCCGCCGGGCCACCCCGCTCGCCCCGTTCGCCGAAACCCGTCATGCGCAGCCGCACCCCGGTGTCCACGCCGCCCGGCACGTTCACGTCCACGCTGTGCATTTTCTGCACCTGGCCACGCCCCCGGCAGGTGGCACAGGGGGACTCGATGATCTTCCCCGCACCGTGGCAACGGTCGCACGTGGAAACGTTGACGAACCGCCCGAAGATCGTATTCTGAGCCACCTGAATCTGCCCGGTGCCGTGGCACTTGGAGCAGGTGACCGGCGTCGTGCCGGCCTTCGCCCCGCTGCCGTGGCAGGTGGGGCAGTCGTCGGTCCGGGGCAACCGGATCTCTTTCTTGCAGCCGAAGGCGGCTTCCTCCAGCGTCAACTCCAGTTCGTACTGCAGGTCGTCGCCGCGGGCCGGGCCGCGTTGCCGCTGCTGGCGGCCGCCCATCTGGCCGCCAAAGAACATGTCGAAAATGTCGCCGAAGCCACCGGCATCGCCCTGGCCAAACCCGCCCTCGAACGGGCTGCCGCCGCCGCCGCCGAACTGCTCCGCCGCGTGGCCGAACTGGTCGTACTTGGCCCGCTTATCAGCATCCGACAATACCTGGTGGGCCTCGTTGATTTCCTTAAACTTCTCACCGGCGTTAGGGTCATCCTGGTTGGCGTCCGGATGGAACTGGCGGGCCAGCGTCCGGAACGCCTTTTTAATGTCCGCTTCCGAGGCATTCCTCGGTACGCCGAGCACCTCGTAATAATCCCGCTTTGCCACAGGGCACTCCCTCACCTTCGTTCTGAAAATACCACCCGGTGGGGAAGCCGGTCAAGGACCGTGCACCTTCCGCTCCTGCGGGGGGCTGCTTGCTCGCCACCGGCTCTGCCTGGGAGTGCGCCGTAGACTGCCCGTGACATAACGGCGCACCCCTTGCACTCTGGGTATTCCGGAGCCGCTGAATGTCGCTGCGCAGCCCCCCGCATCCGCTCGGCCGGGAGATCAGGGGCGGGTGGGAGCGCCCGGCCTCCCCCTCCGCCAGGAAACTAGGCCGTCGCCCGGCCCGCCCGCACGCCAGAGCACGGTATCCTCGCCCCGGCGAGCGGGACTCTGAGGATACCGTGCTCCTGCCAATCGGCGGGACTAGTCCTTGACCTTGAAGTCGGCGTCCATGGTCGGGCCACCGTTGGTGGCGGCGCCCTCCTCATGGCCCGCCTCGGGACCGGGGCCGGCACCGGGAGCCCCTGCAGCGCCTTCGGCGCCGGGTTGAGCGCCGGCCTTCTCGTACATCGCCGTCGAGAGCTTGTAGACCGCTTCCGTCAGCTTCTCGGACGTCTTCTTGACGGCCTCCATGTCGGTCCCTTTGAGGGCCTCCCTGGCCGGCTCGATTTCATTTTGCACCGCGTCGATCAGCGACTGATCAAGGCCCTTGCCCTCGGAGTCCTTGACCATTTTCTCGGCATTATACACGGCGGAGTCGGCGTTGTTGCGGATCTCCGCCTCTTCACGCCGCTTCTTGTCTTCGGCGGCCATCTTCTCGGCTTCCTTGACGGCCCGCTCGATCTCGTCCTTGTTCATGCCGGTCTGGCTCTGGATGCTGATCTTCTGCTCCCGGCCCGTCCCCAGGTCCTTGGCAGATACGTGGACGATGCCGTTCACGTCGATGTCGAACTTGACTTCGATCTTCGGCACGCCCCGCGGCGCCGGGGCGATACCGTCCAGAACGAATCGGCCCAGCGTCTTGTTATAGGCCGCCATCTCCCGCTCGCCCTGCAGCACGTGGATTTCCACCTGCGTCTGCCCGTCGGCGGCCGTCGAGAATGTGTTTGCCTTTTCCGTGGGAATCGTGGTGTTGCGGTCGATCAGCTTGGTGAAGACGCCGCCCAGGGTCTCGATGCCCAGGGAGAGCGGGGTCACGTCCAGCAGCAGAACGTCCTTCACGTCGCCCTGGAGGACGCCCGCCTGCACGGCGGCGCCAAGCGCAACCACTTCATCCGGGTTGATGCCCTTATACGGCTCCTTGCCCATGAACCGACGAACGGCTTCCTGCACCGCCGGAATCCGGCTGGAGCCGCCCACCAGCAGCACCTTGTCGATGTCCTTCGGCTCAAAGCCGGAGTCCCGCAGGGCCTGCCGGGTCGGGCCCATGGTCGCCTCGACCAGGTCCGCCGTCAGTTCCTCGAACTTGGCCCGGGTCAGCGTCTCGTCCATGTGGACCGGCCCCTCGGACGTCATGGAGATAAACGGCAGGTTCATGGTCGTGGTCGGCAGACCGGAGAGCTCAATCTTCGCCTTCTCGGAAGCCTCCCGGAGCCGCTGGAGCGCCTGCCGGTCCTTCCGCAGGTCGACGCCATGCTCGCGCTGGAACTTGTCGGCCACAAAGTTGACGATCCGCTCGTCGAAATCGTCGCCGCCCAGCCGATTGTTGCCGGCCGTCGAGATCACCTGGAACGTGCCGCCGCCCAGTTCCAGCACCGAGACGTCGAACGTGCCGCCGCCCAGGTCGAACACCAGGATCCGGTGATCCTCGCTCTTGTCCATGCCGTAAGCCAGGGCCGCCGCCGTCGGCTCGTTGATGATGCGCAGGACTTCCAGTCCGGCGATGGCGCCGGCGTCCTTGGTCGCCTGCCGCTGGGCATCCGTAAAGTATGCCGGCACGGTAATAACGGCCTGGGTGATCTTCTCGCCCAGTTTCGCCTCGGCATCCTGCTTCATCTTAGCCAGGATCATCGCCGAGATTTCCTGCGGCGAAAACTCCTTGTCGTCGATCCGCACCTTGTGGTTGGACCCCATCTGCCGCTTGATCGAGATAACCGTCCGCTCCGTGTTGGTGATGGCCTGACGCTTGGCCACCTTGCCCACCAGGCGCTCGCCGGCCTTGGAAAATGCGACGACCGACGGCGTGAGCCGGTCACCTTCGGCGTTTTCAATCACAACGGGGTCCTTGCCTTCCATGTAGGCGACCACCGAGTTCGTCGTCCCCAAGTCAATTCCGATGACCTTCGGCATAGATAGTGAGCCTCCTTAATCCCGCTTGCTAACTTGCACCATGCTGGGCCGAATAACGCGGTCGCCCAGTTTGTAGCCCTTCTGGAACTCCAAAAGCACCGTGCCGTCTTCGTGCGCTTCCGACGGAACCGTCGCCACCGCTTCGTGCTGGTGCGGATCAAATGGCTTCCCCACCGATTCTATGGTGGTGAGGCCTTCTCTGGTCAGAATATCCCGGAACGAGCGGGCCGTCAGTTCCACACCCTGGCGCAGCTTTTCGTCCCCCTGGCCCGGCGGCGTCGAAAGCGCCCGCTCGAGATTATCCAGCACTGGTAGAAAGCTGACCAGCAGCTTCTGGTTAGCAAAGATCGCCAAATCCTCTTTTTCCTTCTGCACCCGGCGCCGATAGTTCTCAAAGTCAGCCTGCGCTCGGAACAGACGGTTGTTCAGTTCCGAAATCTCATCTCTGGCGCGCTCCAGTTCGGCCTGTGCATTCGCCGGTGCGCCATCGGATACCCAGGCCTCTTCCTCCGTCATGCCGACCGGAACGCTCTGTCCTGTAGCGTCGCCAAGCCCGTCCCCAGTCAGTTCCCCAGGAACTGGCTCTTTCTTCTTGTCCGTCATCGGTGCCGGTCACCTCGCGTTCGTTGTTAGCACTCTCACATCCTGAGTGCTAACGCATCCATACAAAAAAATAACACCGGGCTTTTGCCATGTCAAGGGCACACGGCCCACCGGAATCACCAACTCCCAGCATGTGCGGTCCATGGCCGGGGTATTCGCTCATTTCCTGAGCGTTCCCCGAGAAATTTTCACGTTAAATATTGAAAACATATCCTATACGTGGCATAATAAGGAAGAGAGTTGAGAAACGGAGGGAATACTTGATGCTGGGCGATGCCACTTCCATTTGTGCCGCATTTATGGACGAAGCAACGGTGCCAGTGGACATCCGTTCGCTGGCAGGCCTGGCAGGCCGGCTGCTGGTCACGAACAGGAGGTCAGACCAGGTTCGGGAGCTCAAGTGTGTGGTGCGGAAAATCGACCGATCCGAGATTACCCTGGAACTTGGCCTCGCCGAAGAGCACCACGTGGCTCCTCGGGAATCGGTGGTGCTGGAAGCAACGGGTGACTTGTCGCTGGTCCAGTGCTTCACGTCCGTGGTGTCGTTGGGCAAGGAAGGCCGGCTCGTGCTTCGAACGCCCCCCAGGATCCACATTGTTCAGCGCCGGCGCTTCCCCCGGGTCGATGTTTTCCTGGGTATCACCCTGCGCACCCCGGACCGGTCCGTCGACCCGCTGCCCGGCCAACTGATCAACCTGAGCATTGACGGGGCCGCCTGCGTGGTCACTGAACCCATCGCCGTGGGTACCCTGGTGACGGTGAACCTGACCGCGATAGGGCTGCAGCCGACCGAAACCCAGGCCAAGGTCGTCCGCTCGGCGCCCAGCCCCGACCACCTCTGGGTCATCGGTGTGCAGTTCCAGGGGCTCATCCCGGACCAGCAGCGTTTCCTTGGTAACTACATTTCGGATATCACGGGCTAAATCACCCAAACAAGCGGAATGGCCACGGGTATTCCCCGTAGCCACCTTTGTTTCCGGCACTATCGGTTGCGCAGTGCCGCCTCCGAAAGCTGTTTCGTGACGGCGTTCATGACGCTGACTACCCGGGCGTACTCCATCCGTTTGGGTCCGATGACGCCCACCCGTCCGACGATCTCGTCACCCAGGCGATAGATGGCTGACACGACGCTGCAGTCAGCCATTTCCCGGACCTTTATCTCCTCGCCGATCTGAATCGCCGGTCCGGCTGGGTTGCCGGCATCCAGCACCCCGGAAATCACTTGGTCGTTCTCCAGGAGCGACAGCAGGTTCCGCACCTTGTCGATGTCACGGAACTCTGGTTGCTCCAGGATACGTGTCGTTCCGCCGAGGTAGATCCGTTGCTGTTCTCCCGGCTCCAGCCTGCTGCCAAGAAAGAGCATGGCCTGCTCAAGTAACGCCCCGTATTTGGTGAGTTCGGTGTGAAGCGTCCGGGCCGTCGTCCGGGACAGCGCTTCCACCGGCTGCCCCCGCAGCTGTTCGTTCAGCGATTCAGAGACCCGCTGAAGCTCCAGAACGGTGACCTCCACGGGCAATTCCAGCACCTGGTTCTCGATGAAGCCGCTATCCGTGATGTACACCAACACGGCCTTGTCGCCGCCAAGCGGAACCAGCCGCAGTTCACGGAAATGCGCTTTCTGAAATTGAGGACCCGATATCACGGCGGTCAGGTGTGTCGTCTCCGAGAGCACCCGCGCCGTTTCGCGAATCAGGGTGTCGATCTCTCGCACCTTTCGTTCGAAAGTCCGCCGAATCAACTCCTGTTCGCTCGTGTCGACTTCCCGAGACTCCATAAGGCAATCCACGTAGTACCGGTAGCCGCGGTCCGAGGGAATGCGTCCGGCCGACGTATGCGGCTGCTCCAGATAGCCGAGCTCTTCGAGGTCGGCCATTTCATTGCGAATGGTCGCGGGGCTCACGCCAAGGCGATACTTCCGGGCGATCGTCCGCGATCCAACCGGTTCAGCGGTGGCGACGTAATCTTCGATTAGCGCCTGCAAGACCTTGTTCTTACGATCGTCCAGCGGCAACGAAACGTCACCTCCGGTCAGGCCTGTTCACTAGCAGTGTGCAGATGAGAGTGCTAGTACCCCGTAGTATGAACATAGCACTGACACAGTTCTCAGTCAAGCCGGGCAAAGGTTTCCGGGATTTTGGGCTGCTCCCTTCAACAGACCGAAAAACTCCTTGTTATCGTTCCCGCCAAACCACATGTGCCTATCCGCCCTTGTCGTACCGAGTCCTGGCAGCTTCGATCTTTATGCACCCGAATATCTCGGACAAGGTGATCGATCATCAATACATAATCTGTCAATAATGCAATCGTAATAGAGTCCCTTTCCGTATCGAACAACAGAGCGCCCAAAATCGTATGGAAAATAGAGGTACCTATATTCAAGTGCTCCTCTAATATTGTTTATTATATTTGAATGCGCGTTATTAAATAAACAATTTGATAAAGAGGAGGGCGCCCAATGGCATGGACTCCGGCGCGTATTGACCCGGTTCCTCTTCACACCCTGCGGGATCGCTGGGACGAGGTAAAAGGGTTGCGAGTCTTCCTGCGAGTGGATTTAAACCTCCCCACCGGACCCGATCATCAGATTCTGTGCGATTACCGGATTCGCCGGGTAGTTGGGTTGGTTGGCGTACTCTCCCGAATGGGTTGCCGTGTGATTGTGGCTTCCCATTATGGCCGCCCCCTGGGGCGCCCCGACCCGAACTTGAGTCTTGCGACTTTCCTGGACGCGTTCGCCCGCCAGCTGGAGCCTCAGGTCACCTTTCTCCCTGACTGTGTGGGCCCCGAAGTGCGGAAAGCCATCGACGGTTCAGTCCCGGGTTCAGTTTTCTTGCTGGAGAATTTACGCTTTCATCCGGGTGAGGATGCCGCCGACCCGGAGTTCGCCGCCCAGTTGGCCAAGCTGGCCGACGTGTACGTGAATGACGCCTTCAGCGTCTCCCACCGGTATCACGCCTCGACCGTGCTTCTGCCCCATCTTCTGCCGGCGTATGCCGGACCGGCTTTTGCCAACGAGTACCTGCGCGCCGTGACGCTGCTGCAAACGATCCGGCCGCCGGTTGTGATGATCTCCGGCGGTCTCAAGCTGGACAAACTGGCGGTCTATGCGGACCTCATGTCCCGAGTGGACCACCTTCTGCTGGGGAGCGGCTTCGCCAGTACGCTCCGCGGACGCCCCGAACTGCTGACCGGCGAGTTTGCCAGTCGTACCGTCCTTCCGGTCGACCTGCTGGTCAAATCACCCGACGGCGGACTGAACGAGGTTAGCTGGGGGGACCTGAAGCCCGACAGCGCAGCCATTGACATCGGCCCGAAGACGGTCGCCCTGTTCCGGGAAAAGATTCGCCACGCCGGCACCCTGCTGTTTAACGGTTCGCTGGGCGCCCTGCCGTTTACCGATCCCTACTCCAGCCACCATCTCATCGTGGATTCATTCGTGGCGGCTCGGGGCATCAAGGTTGTCTGCGGTGGCACGGGGGTCAGCCTCTTCATCAACTCCAGCGAAGCACGGAAGGTCAACTACATCTTCCCGGGCGGGGGGGCGATCTTGGCCTTCCTCAACGATCAATCAAACCCGGCCATCCCGCTGCTGGTGAAATCCAACTGGTCCGCGGCTTACCGTGTAGCTCCGTCCAAGCAAATCGGATTTTCGGAGGGATCTTGATGGGTGCAGCCTGGGAGTGGCGTGGGTTCCAACCACATCGGGACGGCGACGCGCTGCTGGAACTGGCGGGCGCTATCGCTGCCACCGTCGGTCTCGAAAGGCCTCGCGACGTGGTTGCCGAGCGGGATGCTTACCTCGTGCTCCCGGGGCTGCGGCATAACTTCAAGCTCCGCCGCGGCGCCCTGGAGGTAAAGCGGCAGGTCGTACGGCTGCGGGAGGGGTTCTCCCTCTGGCAGGATAAGGTGGTCTGGGACTTCCCCCTGGCCCCGGAGCGTCTGGCCGAACTCTGGTCGCTGTTACCGGGCCGCGGGTCCCTTCCCCCGTCTGAAGCCTCGTCGTCCGCTGCGCTGGTCGCGGCCCTGCGCAAGCGCGGTCTGACCCTGGTTCAGGTGACGAAGCACCGGGTGCGGATGGATGACGGGCGGGCCAGGTTGGAACTGGCGGACCTGGAACTGTCGGAATCATTCCGCTGGATTTCCGTATGCGTCGACGGTTACGACCTGGAAGGGGTGCGGGACCTGGTCCGCCGCAGCCGTGTGCGCCCCGGCACCCGTGTGATGAGCTACATAGACCTGCTGCACGAAGCCTTGTGGTGGTGTCCGGAATTGGCTGAGGAGGCGGTGACAACCGGTGACATCTGCAGTCCCTAAACTGTTTTGGTCCTGTTTTAAGATCGGCCTCGTGGCCTTTGGCGGCGGTAATACGGCCATTCGGCTGCTGGAGGCCGAGGCGGTGCCGCAGTGGCTGACTCGGCAAGATTTTGGTGAGCTGGTGGGCATTAACTTTGCGTTTCCGGGCGTGAGTATCGTCAAACTAGCCGGCATGGTCGGGTTGAAGGCCGCCGGAGGCTGGGGTCTCCTGGCCGCCGTGGTCGGGCTGGTTACACCCGGGCTGGTCCTCACCATTTCGGCGTACGGCGTGCTCCTGCGCTACCGGGACCACCCGCTGGTCCAGCGGGGGCTACTGGCGATGCAGTATGCGGCGGTCGCGTTACTGATTAGCAGCGCAATCAATATCTTTCAGACCACTTCCGGCGTCAAGATTCAATGGATAACCATCGCGTTTACGGCAGCCCTGTTTGCGGCCGTGCAGTTCCTGAAAGTATCGCCGGTCCTGGTGATGGTCGCCGCCGTGGTCACAGGCGTGTGGCTCGTTTAGAAGCTGATGGTGACTCATTGTCTTAGGAGGTGCCTCCATGCGTTTGCGGATTGGCGTCAAGCTAGCCATCGGCTTCCTTAGCATCGTGCTTGTGATGGGTGCCGGTGGCTGGTGGAGCTATCGGTCTCTCGGGAATCTTCAGAGCCGCTATGGTCAGCTATTGGACAAGACCTACCCAGCGGCTCTGGCCGCCCTGAACCTGAACGTCGAGATTCAGTCTCAATCCCAACGAATCATGCAGTATGCGGCGACCCGCGACAGTCAGGCCATTGATGCCATTCGGAAGTCGCGGGACCGGGCTGACGGGTACATGAGTGCACTAAAGGAAGCGACCGCCGCTGATCAGGAGTTGGCTACCGCTTACAAGGCGGTGGACGACCAGCGAGCTCGCTTCTATAAAATGGTAAACTCTCTGTTCGTAGATGGCGACGGCATGAAATCGGATGACCTTCTGCTCAGTGCTGAAAACGCCCGGTCTGTCGGGGAGAAGATGAGCAGCGCTGTAAACGCGTTGGTGACGTTGCAGCAAAACCGGGTCGAGGCTGAACATAGCGCCGTCTCGGCGATGGCGGACTCCTCCATTCATGTCCTTCAGGTCGTCGCCCTGGTGGTGCTGGTGCTCACCTTGCTGATCATTTTCCTGGGGCAACTGCTAATCGGGCGGCCGGTCGCCCGGATTGCGGCCGAACTGAAACTGATTGCCAGCGGCGCCGGCGACCTGACCAAGCGGATTCACATCCGCACCGGGGACGAACTTGAGTCGCTGGCGGACAGCTTCAACCAGCTTCAACAGTCCATGCAGGTCATGGTCAAGCAGATTATGCAGTCCAGCGGAACGATTTCGGAGCGGACCCGGCGAGTGGAGCAAAGCACCCGGTCCGTTGTGGAAGCTTCCGGGCAGGTCTCCCAGGCCATGGGGAGTGTGGCGGCGGGTGCCGACACCCAGGTACAAAGCGTCACGATCGCATCCTCGACCATGGAGGAGCTGGTAGGCGCTATCAGCCAGATCGCTTCCGGGGCCAATATGCAGGCGATGCAGGTCCAGCAGACGACTGCCACGGTTAACAGCATGGTTAACTCCATGCGGGAAGTGGCCGGCAACGCCAACAACCTGACCGGCGCTGCCGCAGCGGCAGCCGACACAGCTCGGGAAGGCGCCCGGATTGTGGACGAGACCGTTCAGGGCATGCTGCGAATCCGGGAGCGGGTGCTCAATTCCGCTCTCCGCATCCAAGAGTTGGATTCCCACAGCCGGCGGATCAACGACATCATGGTGGTCATTACCGACATCGCCAGCCAGACGAACCTGCTGGCCCTCAACGCCGCCATTGAGGCGGCCCGGGCCGGGGCCCAGGGGCGTGGGTTTGCCGTCGTGGCTGAAGAGGTTCGAAAGCTGGCCGAGCGCTCCGGCCAGTCGGCCAAGGAGATTCGCACCCTGATCCAAAACATCCAGGCTGGCACGGCCGAGACCGTCAAGGCCATCAACGAGGGCGCTCGGGACGCTGAAGCCGGGGCGGATCTAGCCGCCTCTGCCGGCGAGGCGCTCAAGGCGATTCTCGAGTCGGTGGAGCGAACCAAGGAAGGCAGCCGGAGCATCTCTGTGGCGGCGAACCAAGTGCTAAAGGCTACGCAGGAAGTCGCCGGCGCCGTGGAGGAAGTGGCCGCCGTCTCGGAGGAAAACTCCGCCGCCACGGAAGAGATGGCCGCCGGCGCAAACCAGGTGTCGGAAACCATCATTCAGGTCCGGGATGTGTCCCTCGACAACAACACCGCCGTGGAGCAGGTGGCATCTTCCCTGCAAGAAGTAAACGAGTCCATGACCAGTATCGCCGAGACCACCAACGACCTGATCCAGGTCGCTGAGCAGTTGAGCCGGCTGATGGGGCAGTTCAAAGTGGAGTGAAGGCCCGGGATAGCAGAACATGGTTGAGCGGCTGCAAGTGGGTTGCAGCCGCTTTTGTGTTGGGCACACAGCGGGCGCAGGAGTGAAAAAAGCACCGGCAGCCTGTGGCTGCCGGCCGGCGAAACCTACTTTACGTTCTGCAGGTACTTGGCATCCACGAACCCGGGCATGTCAAACTGCTTGTCCTTCGGAACGGACCCGCCGTCCTGCAACCGCTTCCAGAGGATGCCCATGCTGTCCGGGTTGAACTGGCCGTTGGCCGAGAAGGTAGCCTTGTTGTCCTCCAGCATCTTCGTGAAGAGGGTCTCATCACCCTTGACCTCGTCCTTGAAGAAGCTGGGGGCCTGCGCCGAGATCTTGGCGCCCGGGTTCGCAGCGATAAACTGGAGGGACTTCGAGACCGTGTTGACCAACCGCTGCACCGCATCGCCGTGATCCTTGATGTACCCGGTGGTGCTGATGAGGGCAATCCACGGCACTTCGACCGTCTTGTAAATCGCCTTGATGCCGTCCGGCTTGCGGGCGTCAACCAGAATGACACCGGTGCCGGCCTTCTCCACAAGGCTAATGTAAGGCTCTATCGTGACCATCGCCTGAACCCTCCCCGTCCCCAGGACTTCCCGGGCGTCGAGACCGACAGGCACCACCTGAACACTCTTGGAGTCGATACCGTTGGCAGCTAACAGGTCCAGAAGCGTTTTATGGGGTCCGGAACCGATCGAGCTTACTCCTACCGTTTTGCCTACCAGATCCTTGACCGACTTGATGCTGTCCTTGGCCTGATTGTCCACGATCAGCGCCTGCCCGGGGCCGTTGGTCACCATGCTGAGGAGCCGGAACTCACCGCTCTTGTCCTTAAAGACCGTATCGACGGTCGTCAGGGCCAGGTCGACGTCGCCGTTCAGCAAAGCCTTGGAAACCTCTGCACCACCCTTGAACTCCACGTACTCGACTTTGATTCCTTCCTGCTCGGCGACCCCGTTCAGGAACAGGGGCAGGTTCTTGAGCGCTGCCTTCTCCGTGCTGCCAACCTTGACCGTAATGGTCGGCGGCTTGGCCACAGGAGCCTGGGCTTGGGCCGGAGCCGCCTCCGGGGCCTTGGCTTTGGAGTCGGGCTGCGGGGCAGGTGTGCCGGATTTGGAACCGCCGCACCCGGCGAGTCCAAGCACGAGAGCAAGAGCCAGGGACACGTATACGGTACGCCGCAAGTTGATGTCGCCCTCCTTTTTCTATGACCCTCCGAGCTTCCATCTGGTCTGTCACCCGAGGTCACGCTATCAAGGTACCTACGATATTTAACGTTATCCTGCACGTTGTTGTTCGATACTTGGATGGACCTTTGTTGAAGTATTTTCTTGCTCACCTCGCCAACCCCGAAAAAAATCCAGGCGACAGCTTACGCTGCCGCCTGTTTCCCATATGTGCAGGTGCCGCAGGACCTGGTGACGCACTCCCGCCGACAGCCTGTGTTCCTAACGCGCTGTTGACTGGGCCTTAAGCGCCAGTCCCCGCTCCAGTTTGGATGCCGTGGCCGGCATCAGTTGGCCACCGGCCAGGTTGTGGAGGGCGGTCTCAATCGTCCGCAGGGACGCTTCGCCCGCCATCCCGCCGGTCGCCTCCACTTCCAGGTCGAAGTAGGCCGTCGGGGCCAGGTCCGGGTACTTGACCACGTCGAGCACCAGCGTGGCCACGGTGCCCACCGGCCGCTCCAGCCGGGCCGTGCCCACTTTCAGGACCGGCGCCAGGGGACCGCAGGGCTTGCCTTCGAAGAACGCCCGGGCCGGAAACGGCCCTTCGCCGACCAGGTCCTTGACATGGGAGAGCACCCAGTCTACCCGCTCCTGGTCCAGCGGCTCTTCGAACTCCTCGCGCTGCGTGAGCGCCCCCTCCTGGACCCGGTTCATCTTGAGCGTGATTAACGCCTTACCGTCCACCATCCGGGAGCGCAGGCCGGCCCCGGCGGCGGCCAGTGCGCCGTCGGCGGTGTCGTAGTACAGGTCCCAGATTTCGTGCTGCCTGAGGTGGCCCAGAGCGAAACCGCCCAGGTGACGCTCCTTGGTCATCCTGGTCAAAAAGGCCAGCGGCCCGCCCGCCACCGACGGCTTCACATGCAGTTTGATTTCGACTTCCAAGGGTCGCATCCGCCTTCCTTGACCGATCGGGTTTAATCGCTGCTTACGATGCCGCCGAGATCGCGGCGGGTGTGACGCCCTCCAGCCGGTACGGGTGCCAGGCGCGGCTCCGGACCGCGACGGGCGGCCCATCCTCGGGCTCACAGCCACGGGCAATCCACGCCCGGAGCGGCCGCAGGTTGGCCGGGGCCGTGTAAATCATAGTCCAATGGTGCCCACACTCGCAACGGGTAGTCGTGAGCGCCCAGCATCCTGCCTGGTCGGCAATCTGCCAGACTTCGTCGTGCGTCCGGCCGCAGCGGCGGCACTGGTTGTCGGGGAGTTGCTGCATTGGTTTCTTCCTCTATGATGGCATCTTGGGTTCATTTTCATTTACGAAGGATATCCTGTGAATACCTTGTGCGTAGGTTGTGAATAACGCGCGATTCGTGGGGATAACGCGATTTATGGCGCCAGGTAGTTCAGCGGGTTCTGCCGCACGTTGTTCACCCGAATCTCCAGGTGCAGGTGCGGGCCGGTAGACAGGCCGGTAGAATCCGCCCGAGCGATGGTCTGGCCTTGCTTCACGGCGTCCCCCACGTCGACCAGCAGGACCTGCGCATGGCCGTACCAACTGGCGATGCCGCTCCCGTGGTCGATCACCAGGCGGTTCCCGTACACGTCGTCCCACCCCGCGTGAATGACGACGCCGTCTTCAATGGCGAAGATCGGGTCGCCTGAGTTGGCGGCAAAATCAGTCCCGCCATGGAAACTGCTCACGCCGAACACCGGGTGAATGCGTGGTCCGAAATCGCTGGTGATGACCAGCTTGCCTCTCAGCGGATGGACCGGGGCGAATTTGCCCGCGATCCGGTTCAGCCGGAGCTGAAACTCGTAGATTTGCTGCTCCACCACCGCCTGCTGCCGATCGTATTCGGCCAGCTGGGCCTGCAGTTCCGCCTGCGACCGGTCGAGCGCCGCGATAATCTGCTCCTGGGCCGCTTCCTTTGCCTGCACCGTTTGCACGGTCCGCACGGCTTCCGCTTGCAGGGCCGTCAGCTGCGCCGTCCGGTCCGCCACCGCCTGCCGTTGCTTTTCGAGGGTCTGCTTTTGCGCCCGGACCTCCCGCATCAGCCGGCTGTCCTGCTGCACGATTTGCTTCAGCAAGTCCATCCGGCTGACAAAATCGGCAAACGAGTGCGAACCCACCAGGACGCCCAGGTAGCTGACCCGTCCGTTTTCCTGAATCGCCCGCACCCGCCGCCCCAGGACCGCCTTGCGCTCCTGGTACTGCCCCTGGGATTGCTTCAGGGCTGCCTCCAGGAGGCCCAGTGACGCCCGGGTCGTCTTCAGTTCGCGGTCCACTTCCGCCTGACGGCTCTGCGCCAGCTTCAGCTCCTGCTGGACCGCCTGCAGCTGGGCTTTGGCCTCCTGGGTCTGCCAGTACACCTGGCCTAGTTTGCCCCGGGCGTTCTGCTTTTCGACCTGGATTTTGTTCTGCTGTTCCTGGGCCTGGTTCAGGAGCGCTGCGGGGTCGTCGTCAGCCAGGGTGTGCGGTCCGGTCGCGGCCAGCACACAGCACCCGATGAACACGCATACTGCCAGGCGTCGCTTGCTCAACACCGGCTGCCGCCTCCCCTGCTGCCCTCGTACGTGTACGGAATATTTAAGTATTACGCATTCGAAACGGAGTCTCCTGCCACGGGAAAGCCCCCGCCTCAGCGCTGAGGTGGGGGCTTGTGCGCAGCCGGGTTAAATCCCGAGGAACTTCTCCCTGACCCGGTCGTCCCCGAGCATTTTCCCGGCTTCGCCAGCCAGGGTAACCCGGCCGGTCTCGAGCACGTACGCCCGGTTCGAGACCGCCAGGGCGTGGTGGACGTTCTGCTCCACCAGCAGCACCGTGACGCCCCGGCTCGCAATCTCCCGGATGACGCCGAAGACTTCCTTCACCAGCTTGGGCGCCAGGCCCAGCGAGGGTTCGTCCAGCATCATCAGCCGGGGCAGGCTCATGAGTCCCCGCCCGATGGCGCACATTTGCTGCTCGCCGCCGGAGAGCGTGCCGGCCAACTGGCTCTTCCGCTCCTGCAGCCGGGGGAACAGGTCGAAAACTCGCTTCATCGTCTGGTCCTTTTGCTTGCGGGCTTCCGTGGTGTAGGCGCCCAATTCCAGGTTCTCCAGGACAGTCATGCCCGGCCAGAGCTGGCGGGCCTCCGGCACCAGGGCCGCGCCCCGGGTCACCAGTTCGTAAGGCGGCATGCCTTGAATCGGCTTGCCCTCGAACGTGATCGTGCCCCGCCGCGGCGGCACCAGGCCGGAGACCGCCCGGAGCGAGGTGGTCTTGCCGGCGCCGTTGGCGCCGATCAGCGTCACGACTTCCTTCTCCCCGACCGTAAACGAGACGTCCCAGAGGGCCTGCACGTCGCCGTAGAAGACGTCGATGTTCTTTACTTCAAGCATGCCCGGTCCCTCCTTATCCCGCCGCCGAATGGTCGCCGAGATAGGCCTCGACCACACGCGGGTCGTTCAGTACATCCCGGGTCGTGCCTTCGGCGATCTTGTTGCCGAAGTTGAGCACCATGGCCCGCTCACAGACGCCGGCCACGGCCTTCATGTGGTGTTCGATCATGAGTACGGTTTTGCCGGAGTCCCGGATTTGGCGGATCAGCGCCATGGCGTCGTTGATTTCGGCGGGGTTCAGGCCGCCCATCACTTCGTCCAGCATGATGACCTCCGGCTCAGTGGCGAGCGCCCGGCTGATCTCCAGCCGCTTCAGTTCGCCAATGGTCAGGCTCGATGCCGGCGCCTCGGCCCGGTGCGCCAGGCCGCAAAACTTCAGAATCTCCCCGACAAACTTCGCCGCGACGGCGCCGGACTTGGGCTTCGACCCAAAGCTGGCCCCGACCAGCACGTTCCCGAAGACCGACATCTCCCGGAACGGCTTCACGATCTGATGGGTCCGGACGATGCCCATCCGGACGACCGCATGATTGTGCATCCCGTCGATCCGCTTCCCCTTGAAGTAAATCTCGCCGCTGGTCGGCGGGTAGGCGCCCACCAGGCAGGAGAAGAGCGTCGTCTTGCCGGCGCCGTTCGGCCCGATCAGGCCAAAAATCTCGCCCTGAGTCACTTCAAAAGAGACGTTGTTCACAGCGGTCAGGCCGCCGAACCGCTTGGTTACGCCCTTGGCCTGCAGGATGACTTCATGCGGCATGGCGGGCCTCCTTCCTGGCCTTGGGCAGCCCCCGGCCAACGAACTTGACGACCCGGTCGATCAGGCCGAGCACGCCCCGCGGCTCGAACAGCATGACGACGATCAGGAGCATGCCGTAGATCAGCAGGTTGGAGTCCCGCAGGGCCTGAATGGTCAGCAGCTTGATTTGCAGGTAGCCGAAGACCACGCCGCCGATGATCGGCCCGACCAGCGTGCCCACGCCGCCGATGACCGGCATGAGGACGATTTGCAAGGACATGTTGAAGGCGAAGACCGAGTTTGGGGCGATGTACTGGAAGTTGATGGCGAAGAGCGATCCGGCGATGGCCATGAGCGCCGCCGAGAGCGCGTGCGCCCGCACTTTGAACCAAGTGGCGCTGACGCCCAGCGCTTCCGCTGCGTCGATGTCCTGCTTGATCGCGGCCAGCGCCAATCCGAAGCGGGACCGCTGGATGTACCAGACCGTCCCCACGACGACGACGGCCAGAATCAGCATGGCGTAGTAGTTCTCCAAGAAGATCGCCTGGCCCCGGGGAACATCCGGCAGCCACTTGTGGAGGAAGTCGCCGTACTGAATGGGCATCCGCCGGCCCGAAGAGCCGCCGGTCCACTCCACGCCCTGAGCGAAGACCCGCACGGCTTCGGAGACGCCAATGGTCGCGATGGTGAAGTACGGACCACGGAGCCGGAAGGTCGGCAGGCCGACGATCACGGCGAAAACAGCGGCCACCGCCATGCCGACGGGAATGGTGGCGTACGCGTTCCACCCATGCAGGCAGAGCAGAACGGTGGCGTAGGCGCCCATGCCCAGAAAGGCCGAATAGCCGAAGGAGACCTGGCCGGCCATGCCACCCATGATGTTCCAGGCCGAAGCCAGGACCACGTACAGCGATACGTTCCAGATGTCGTTCAACGAGCCCCGTTCCAGGTATCCCGGCCCGGAGAAGAGAGCGATTACCAGCAGGGCCGCCGCGGCAGGTCCGAGATAGCGCTTCACGATCCCGCCACCGCCTTTCGACCGAACGTCTTTTCAAACCAGGGCTGCACGAACTTGACCAGTTGGTTGCCCACCGAAGGCAGACCCTTTGGCATGACCACCAGGGCAACCACCAGCAGCGTGAACGTCACGGCGTCGGTGAAAACGTTGGGGTAGAAGTTGTACATCGCCGAGTACTGCTCCAGCAATGCGATCAACCCGGCGCCAAAAGCGACGCCCCAGAAAGACTCCATGCCGCCCAGCACGGTCACGACGAACGCCTTCAGCAAGAAGCTGCGGCCGAAGTCCGGCGTGAACGGGTAAATGGTCGACGTGAGTCCGCCCGCCATGGCAGCCAGGGCGATGCCCAGCCCAAACGCGATCATCTGGATGCGGGGGGCATTGATGCCCACCAGCTGAGCTGCACCCTTGTTCTGGGTGACGGCCCGGATGGCCTTGCCCAGATATGTCTTCGCCAGTACGTAGTTGAGTGCGATGCCGGTGACGGAGGTCACGAGGAAGACCATCAACTGCGGCATGGCGATCAGAATTGGCCCCAGCGAGACTGATTTCATGGTGTAGCTGGTCAGGATCGACCTGGTGTCGCCGCCCCAGATGAGGTAACCCAGGTTCTGGAGCACCAGCCAGACGCCGAACAGCAACAGCAGCGACTGGACCGCCGGGGTGTTGCCGCTTTCCGGCAGCCGCCGCACGACGTACTTGTGGAGGCCCATCCCGATGAAGAAGAACAGCGGTCCGGTGATAATCCCCGTGAGGAACGGGTCGAGGCCGAACTGCGAGTAGAGAGCGAACGTGGCGTAGGCGCCCAGCATGATAAAGCCGGCGTGGGCCAGGTTGACCAGCTTCATGACGCCGTAGATCAGCGCCAGACCGAAGGACATCATCGTATAAAGTCCGGCTACCAGAATGCCGTTCAGAGTCGCCGAGAGAAAGCCAACCATGGAGTTCACTCCATTCTTGAGAGACGTCTGGCCCCGCCCAAGGGGAAGGCAGGGCCAGACGAACGCTAACAGCTTCTTGGCGGGGCGGAGAGTTGTGCTTCGCAGCGACGTTCGGATGCCGAAGGCAGCCGGGGAGCAAGAAGCACAACCGGAGCCTTACTTGGAAGGAATCGGGGCGACGGTGTCGCCGGACTTGGCTTCCTTCGGCCAGACCAGGTCAACCTTGTTGCCGGGCTTGTTCTGGGTGACGATGAACGGGTAGACCGCCTGGCCGGTGGCGGAGAACTTCAGCACGCCACCGGGGACGAGGGAGGGATTCAAATCGACCTTGGTCAGCGCATCCCGGATGGCTTCAGGCTTCACCGAGCCGGCCGTCTGAATGGCCTTCAGGAGGATGCGGACGGTCTCGTAAGGCAGGGCGTCGTACCAGGCCGGGGTGGCGTTGTCGCTGTACTTGGCGTACTTGGCGATGTAGTCCTTGTTGAACTGCGTTGGCAGCCGGCTGTCCCACCAGTTGGAGGCGAAGATGTAATCGGTGGCGGCGCCGAGGCCGTCACGGGCGGCCTTGTCGGAGCCACGAGGGCCGTAGGTGACCATCTTGTGGGACATGCCCATCTGGGTGTATTCACGGTGGATGGTGATGTAGTCTTCAACCCGGGCGTCGGCCATGAAGATGTCGGCCTTCGCATTCTGCACCTTGGTCAGCAGCGGCTTGAAGCTGGAGGCATAGAGCTCAAAGCCTTCCGTGAAGACGACCTTGAAGTAGGTCGGGTTGGCAGCGGCAAATTCGGCGATGCCCTTGGAGTAGTCCTTGCCGTGCTCCGTGTTCTCCCAAACCGTGGCGATGTTCATCGGCTTGGTGAGCTTGCCGGAGTCGATGAGGTCCTTCAGGTACTCCATTTGCGTCTTCGCCAGCACGTCGATCGGCGACAGGGTGCCGAAGACCCACTTGGACCGACCGTAAGTGCTGGTCGAGGCGCCGCCGCCGTTGACGTACGGGATGCCATACCGCTCAGGCACGACGGACTGAGCCTGGACCAGCAGCGTGGAGTAGCCGCCGATAATGGCGTGGACCTTGTCCTGGGTGATCAGCTGTTCAACCAGCTGGGCGGACTTGGTGGCGTCGGTGGTGTCGTCGAGGATTTTCAGCGTGACGGGAACTTTCTTGCCGTTGACCTCAAGGCCGCCGGCATCATTAATTTCCTTGATGGCGAACTCCGTGGAGGTCTTGAAGGAGCCACCGATTTTGGATTCCTTGCCCGTTAGCGGGAAAGCGGCGCCAAGCTTGATTTCGGTGATCTCTTCCTTGGCGGCAGGGGCGCTGCTCTCTTTCTTTTCATCCTTGCCGCTGCTACTGCCGCCGCAACCGGTGACCAGCGAGAAAACCAGTGCCATGGCGACACCAAGCCACATTCCCTTACGAACTCGCGTTGACCACACAGTTCCTTCCCCCTTCTTCGTGTGAACCCCATCTGCTCACGGTGCACAAATTGAATTATGAAAGCTATGGGTGTTCCTTATGCGGGCGAGGAATATTTCGCCCTGCCGAATTCAAATACCTGCCAAAAATCTTGGAACTCGTGCACAAAATCACTATCGCTGGACCGCTACCAGAGCAGGATATATACTCCTCCTTGTATAGTCAGCAGGTAGCGAAGGAATCTCCCAACAAAACAGGAACACCCACCCTGTAAGGTGGGTGTTCAGCTATTGTGATCCCGCCCCATCGTTCGTTCAGGCCCCGGACGGACGTCCGTACCCGGAATGGCTGACCTTGCCCGGCAGCGTGCGACCGACAATCTCCTCCGCCAGACCCACGCAGCTGATCAGTTCACCGAGGTCCACGCCGGTCGAAATCCCCAACTCCCGGCACAGGAAGGCCACATCCTCGGTGGGTACGTTTCCGGCCGCACCCTTGTTCCCGGCGTACGGACATCCGCCAAGGCCGCCGACCGCAGATTCAAACTCGGTGACGCCCATTTCTAACGCAGCGTAGACGTTGGCCATGCCGGTGCCCCGCGTATCGTGAAAGTGGGTTCGGATCTTCACATCCGGCCAACGGGACCAGATGGCCGCCACCGTGTGCTTGACCTGAACCGGGTTGCCCCAGCCCATCGTGTCAAACAGCCGGATCCGCTCAACCCGCTGTCCGCTCGCTGCCACCTGGTCGGTCGCCCTCTGTAAGACCTCCATCACCCGGGCAAGCGGCACTTCGCCTTCGTAGTTGCAGCCAAAGGCGGTCATCAGCCCGATGTCGGTAAGCGGCAATCCCCCGGCCGCGTATGCCTCGACCCACGCCGGAATCTCATCCAGCTTCTCCTGAGTGGACCGGTTGGTGTTCCGGCGGGAGAACGTGTCGCTCGCCGCAACCAGGACCAGCCCTTCCACCTTGATCCCCGGCGTTTGGAACGCCCGCTCCAGCCCCTTCTGGTTGAGAAAGAGACAGGTATAGTCGACTCCCGTGTCGGTGGGCAGCGCTTTGACCAGCGCTTCGGCATCAGCCATCTGCGGGACCCACTTCGGGCTCACAAAAGCGGTCACTTCGATACTGCGGAGGCCGGTACTGGTCAGAGCCCTGATCAGGCGGACCTTGTCACTGGTGGGTATGGTTGGCGGCTCGAGTTGAAACCCCTCCCGGGGTCCCACCTCGTACAGCTCAACCCGAGTCGGCAGAGCCATCGTTCAGCCCCCCTGTCAGCGGTTCTGAAAGCGCGGCGGGCGCTTTTCGTTGAAGGCGCGGATCCCCTCAAGCCGGTCTTCGGTCGGGATGAGAATGTTGTAAGCTTCCAGGCTGAACTTCCAGCCAGAGGTAATGTCCATGTCCGCGCCATAGTCGATGGCGGTCTTGGCCTGCCGGACGGCAATGGGGGCGTTCGCCGAAATGGTCTGGGCGATTTCCAGCGCGGTCCGCACGGCCTCCCCGCGGGGCACGACCCGGTTCACCAGGCCCCAGTCCAGAGCCTCCTGGGTCGCAAGCATGCGGCCGGTGAAGATCAGTTCCTTGGCCCGGTTCCGACCGATGATGCGCGGCACCGTCAGCGGACCGCCGAGCCCCGGCAGCAGCCCCCGCTTCACCTCGGGCAGCCCAAAGGCCGACCCTTCCCCGGCAATAATGAAGTCCGAGCAAACCGCCAGTTCCAGGCCGCCGGCCAGGGCGTATCCTTCCACTGCGGCGATCAACGGCGCCGGAAACCGCATCAGCGCCTGTGCCGCCTTCTGGAAGAGCTTGTGCTGGCGCAGCCAGGCCTCGGTGGACATGCCGTTCCGTTCCTTGAGGTCGGCCCCCGGGCAGAACGCCCGCTCTCCGGCACCGGTGAGGACAAGGCACCGGATGTCCGGCTCATTCTGAAGCGCTTCGAGCGTGGCGCTCAACTCGACGGCCATGGCCGTATTCAGCGCATTCATTACCTCGGGCCGGTTGAGCGAAAGCAGAACAGTGTACCCCTCGTGAAACCGTTCGACCTTTAGTGTCTCAGGCACGTCGCTTCCCCTCCTCATGACAAACTCAGATCGCCGCCGTCGCCCGCATGTCGGCGATTTCGGCCTCATCGAAGCCCAGGCTGCGCAGCACTTCGTCCGTATGCTCGCCCAGCAGGGGCGGGTGCGATTCAATCCGGACGGGTGTATCGGACAGCTTGAACGGGCTGCCGGTCATTTTGAAGCTGCCGATGGTGGGGTGCTGCACTTCCGTTACCATCTCACGGGCCAGGACCTGCGGGTCGTTGTACACTTTATCCATCGTGTAAATGGGTCCCGTCGGGACGCCCGCCGCCTCGATCATCGCGACCCAGTGGGCGGCGGACTGCGTGGCAAAGCGGGCCTCCAGAGCGGCAAGCAGCTCGACTCGCCCGTCAACCCGGTCCTTGTTCGTCGGATACCGGGCGGCCAGTTCGGGCAGCCCGATCACTTCGCACATCTTGGCATACTGGGCATCCGTGCCGACCGCGATGATGAAGTAGTCGTCTTGCGCCCGCACCGCCTGGTACGGCACGACCGAGGGATGCGCCGTGCCCAGCCGCCTGGGGACGATGCCGGCGTTGAGGTACCCGACCGAGAGGTACGTATGCCAGGCCAGCTGAGCTTCGAGCAACGAAGTCTCCACGTACTGGCCCCGGCCGGTGTGCTGCCGGGCCATCAGCGCGCCCAGGATGGCGATGGTGATGAACATGCCGGACCCAATGTCGGCGACGGAGACGCCGACCTTGACCGGAGTGCCGTCCGCCGTGCCCGTCACCCCCATGGTGCCGCCCATCGCCTGCGCCAGAATGTCGTACCCCGGCTTGTCGCGTAAGGGTCCCGTAGTGCCGAAGCCCGAAACGGTGGCGTAGACCAGGCGGGGGTTCAACTCGGACATGGCCTTGTAGCCAAACCCCAGCTTGTCCATGGTGCCGGGACGGAAGTTCTCGATCAGCACGTCCGCCCATTGCACCAGCTTGAGGAAAGCCTCCCGCCCTTTCGGATGCTTGAGGTTGAGGGTCAGCGACTTTTTGTTCCGGTTGATGCTCAAATAGTAGGCTGATTCGCCGGCGAAGAAGGGCGGCCCCCATTGGCGGGTTTCGTCGCCGGAACCGGGGTTCTCCACTTTGATGACCTCGGCGCCGAGGTCGGCCAGCATCATCGTGCAATACGGTCCGGTCATGATGCGGGAAGCATCCAGCACCTTGATTCCCTCAAGGGCTTTTGCCATGACTTAACACCTTTCCTGCTGCGTGTAGTGGGTTGGCGGCGCTCTTCAAACGCCGAGGAACTTTTCCTGGACCCGAGGGTCCCCGAGCAGATCGTGGGCCGGCCCCGCGAGCGTGACCCGTCCGGTCTCCAGCACATAGGCCCGGTTCGCGACTTCCAGCGCATGGTGGACGTTCTGCTCCACCAGCAAGACCGTCACGCCGCGGCTGGCAATCTCCCGGACCACGTTAAAGACCTCCCGGACCAGCATGGGGGCCAGACCGAGCGAAGGCTCGTCCAGCATGAGCAGCCGGGGCAGGCTCATGAGGCCCCGCCCGATCGCACACATTTGCTGCTCCCCGCCCGAAAGGGTTCCGGCTTTCTGGAACCGCCGCTCATGCAGGCGGGGGAAGAGGTCAAAAACCCGCGTCAGGGTTTCGTCCTTCTTATCACGGGCGGCTTTGGCGAAGGCGCCCAGTTCCAGGTTCTCCAGCACGGTCATGCCGGGCCAGAGCTGGCGGGCTTCCGGAACCAGCACGATCCCCCGGGCCAGGAGTTCATACGGCGGCAAGCCGTTGACCGGCTGCCCCTCAAAGCGGACGCTGCCCCGGCGCGCGGGCGCCAGTCCCGAAAGCGCCCGCAGCGAGGTGGTCTTCCCCGCACCGTTGGCGCCGATCAGCGTGACCACTTCGCGCTCCCGGATTTCGAACGAAACGCCCCAGAGGGCCTGAACGTCGCCGTAGTAAACGTCGATCTCTCTGACTTCCAGCACGCTTCAGTCCCTCCTCCCTAGTTCAGCCGGGCATGGTCTCCCAGGTACGCCTCGATGACCGCCTGGTTGGTCAGCACGTCCCGCGTGGCGCCCTCGGCGATTTTGGTGCCGAAGTTCAGTACCATGGCTCGGTCGCAGACGCCCGCCACCGCTTTCATGTGGTGCTCGATCAGGAGCACCGTCTTCCCCGCGTTGCGAATGGCGCGAATCAGGTCCATGGCGCCGTTGATTTCGGCCGGATTCAAGCCGCCCATGACCTCATCCAGCATGATCACGTCCGGCTCCGTCGCCAGCGCCCGACAGATTTCGAGTCGCTTGTGTTCGCCAATGGTCAGGCTGCCTGCCATGGACCGGGTCCGATGCGCCAGGCCAACGAAATCGAGGATCTCATTCACGAAGCGGCGAGCCGACGTCCCCGCCTTGGGCCTGCGCCCAAAGCTGGCGCCCACCAGCACGTTGTCGAAGACCGTCATCTCCCGAAAGGGCTTCACGATCTGATGGGTCCGGACGAGGCCGCGCTCCACGACAGCGTAGGGCTTCAGGCCGTGAATCGGCTGCCCCTGCAGAAAAGCCTCGCCCGATGTGGGCTCGTGGGCGCCCACCAGCAGCGAAAAGAGCGTCGTCTTGCCCGCGCCGTTGGGTCCGATGAGCCCGAAGATCTCGCCCTGGTATACCTGAAACGAGACGTCATCGACGGCCATGATGCCGCCGAACCGCTTGGTAAGCCGCTTGCCTTCCAGCATGACCTCAGGCAACGTTGCGCACCTCCTCCCGTGCTCGGCCTCGAGACAGGGGCCGGAGCGCCCGCTTGACCAGGCCGAGGATGCCCCCTGGCTCGAACAGCATGACGAGGACCAGCAGGAGCCCGTAGATGAAGAGGTTGGAGGACTGGAGAGCGGGAATGGACAGGAGCTTGATCTGCAGATACCCGAATACCACACCGCCGATGATCGGGCCGATCAGCGTCCCCACCCCGCCGATGACCGGCATCAGCACGATCTGCAGGGACATGGAGAACGCGAAGACTGAGTTCGGCGCCACGTATTGGAAGGCGACGACGTACAGACTGCCCGCCACCGCCATCAGTGCGGCGGAAAGGGCGTGCGCCCACACCTTGTAGGCGGTCGCATTGATGCCAAGGGCCTCGGCGGCGTCGATATCCTGCTTGATGGCGGACAGCGCCAGCCCGAACCGGGTATTCTGGATCACCCAGACCACGACGATGACCAGGACCGCCAGCAGCAGCATGGCGTAGTAGTTCTCAAGGAACACGGCCAGCCCGCGTGAGACGCCAGGCAGGAGCTTGTACAGGAAGGCCCCGTATGAACCGGGCATGCGCTTGCCGCTGGAACCGCCCGTAAAGGTCATGCCCTGAGCGAAGACCCGAACCGCTTCCGAAATCCCAATCGTGGCGATGGTAAAGTAGGGGCCGCGCAGCCGGAACGTGGGCAGACCGATCAGCACGGAAAAGAGGGCGGCCAGGACCACGCCCACGGGTATGGTGGCATAGGCGTTCCAGCCCTGATGGGAAAGCAGGACCGTGGCGTATGCGCCGATGCCCAGGAAGGCGGAATAGCCAAAGGAGACCTGCCCGGCAAGTCCCCCGAGGATGTTCCAGATCGACGCCAGAACGACCGCAAAGGCGACGTTCCAGATATCGTTCAGGACTCCCCGTCCCAGGAAGGCCGGACCCCCGAACAGCACCACCAGGGAGAGCGCCACGACGACCGTATTGAAGTACCGCGTCATGAACGGGCCACCTCCTTGGTCCGGAAGTACCGACCCAGTTGGGCGCTCAATCCAGGCAGACCCTGGGGCATGACGACCAGGGCAACCACCAGCAGGGCAAAAGTGATGGCATCCTGGAAGACGTTGCTGACCAGATACCGGGCCACATACGCCTCAGCCAGTGCCACCACGAGGGCGCCCACCGCGACGCCGGAGAGTGACTCCATGCCGCCCAGCACGATGATGCAGAACGCCTTCAGGAGGAAGTTGCGGCCAAAGTCAGGGGTAAAGGCGTACAGCGCTGACATCATGGAGCCGGAGACCCCCGCCAGGCCGGTGCCAATGCCGAAGGCAATCATGGCGATCTTGCGGGCATTGATGCCGACCAGCAGGGCTGCCTGACGGTTCTGCGTCACCGCCCGGATGGCCTTGCCCAGGTACGTTTTGGTCATCACCTGGTTCAGGATGATAAACGTGACCACCCCGACCAGGAACATCAGCAGAATCGGGATGCCGACGGTGATCGGTCCGAGCTTGACGGACTTCAGGGTGTAAGTGGTCAGCACCGACTGAGTATCACTGCCCCAGACGTAGTAGCCCAGGTTCTGGAGCATCAGCCAGACGCCGAACAGGAGCAGAAGCGACTGGACCGCCGGGGTATTCCCGCTTTCGGGCAGCCGGCTCACCACATACCGGTGCAAGGCCATTCCCAGTGCCGAAAACACCGGGAACGCGACGATGATCGAGACGAACGGGTCGATATGCGCATACTGGAAGAGTGTGAAGGAGAAGAATGCCCCCAGCATGATCACGCCGGCGTGGGCCAGGTTGATGATCTTCATGACCCCGTAGATCAGGGCGAGCCCGAACGACATGGCCGCATAAAGGCCGGCCATGAAGATGGCGTTGACCGTAATGGAAAGTAACTCTGCCATGTGCAGCACGATCCTCCTTTGGGTAGCCTGCGGGCTCGCCCCGGCAACGGGACCGGACAGGCAAGACCCGATCATTTAGATCGGAGCGGCCCCCAGCGGGACCGCTCCGGTAGAGTCAACGGCAACCCTGTTCACCCATGGCGATTACTTGGCCGGCGGAATCGGAGCTACGGTGTCGCCGGTTTTGGATTCCTTGGGCCAGACCACGTCCACCTTGCCGCCGGGCTTGTTCTGGGTGACTACGAAGGGATAGATCGCCTGGCCGGTCCGGGAGAACTTCAGTACCCCGCCGGGGAGGATCGAATCCTTCAGTTCCACGGAGACCAGCGCCTCCCGGATCTTCTCCGGGTTGGTGCTGCCGGCGTTCTGAATCGCTTTCAGCGTGATGCGGACCGTCTCGTAGGCGGTGGCATGGTACCACTCGGGGCTGGCGTTGTCATTGGCGGCCTTCCACTTGTCGACGAAGGTTTTCACCTGCGGGGAGGGCAGCAGCGGGCTGAACCAGGTGGATGCGAAGATATAATCCGTGGCGGCGCCCAGACCGTCGCGGGCAGCCTTGTCGGGACCCCGGGCGCCGTAGGTCACCATCTTGTGCGAAAGTCCCATCTGGGTGTAGGTGCGATGCATGGCGATGAAGTCTTCCAGGTGGGTATCCGACATGAAGATGTCGGCCTTGGCGTTCTGCACTTTCGCCAGCAGGGGCTTGAAGTCGCTGGCAAACAACTCGAAACCTTCATCCATTGCGACTTTGAAGTACTGCGGGCTGGCCTTGGTGAACTCCTGGACACCCTTTTCATAGTCCTTGCCATGGTCGGTGTTCTCCCACACCAGGGAGATGGTGGACGGCTTCGGAAGCTTGCCCTGGTCAATCAGGTCCTTCAGGTACTCCATCTGAGTTTTGGCCAGCACTTCCACCGGGCTCAACACGCCAAAGATCCACTTGGAGTGTCCGAACAGATCGTTGGAACCCGCACCGGCAATCACCATCGGGATCCCATATCGTTCGGGAACCACCGTCTGCGCCTGAACCAGCAGGGTGCTGTAGCCGCCGATGACGACATGCACCTTTTCCTGGGTGATGATCTGTTCCACAAGCTGCGCTGACTTGGTCGGGTCGGTGGTGTCGTCCAGAATCGTAAGTTTAATCTGAACCTTCTTGCCCGCGATCTCGAGGCCGCCGGCGTCGTTCACTTCCTTGATCGCGAACTCGACCGCCTTCTTGTGGGCGCTGCCGACCTTGGACTCCTTGCCAGTGACGGGGAAAACGGCGCCAATCCTGATTTCGGTGATGTCAGGTTTGGCCGCATTCGATGTGCTTTCAACCGCCTTGGTGCCGCAACCGGACAGGAACAGCGAGGCGGTGAGAATCGTCCCGAGCATGACGGCGATGACCTGACGGCCTTTCGAGAACCCCTTCCCCAGTAGCATGCTTTTTCCCCCTGGTGACAAATTTTGCGGGCAGGTCCCCTGGGTGACAGGTCCCTGTGTGGCGAATGTATCAAATCCCAGCTTGTGTCCGCTATTCTTCGTATTTATTGATCTCGTTTTGGTCTTTATGGTCTTTTCACGAAACAAAAACGCAGCCGGAAACGCCCCCGGCTGCGTGCGGGTCATTCGCCCCTGGCCTCCCGAATGACACGGGCAACGGCATCGGCCCCCACCCGCTCTCCTGCCAGCCGGTAGGCCGGCTCCATGGCCTGACGCCAGAACTCCCGCTCGTTAACGGTTTGGCGGTGGATGATCACCTTGCCGCCGGCCTCGATCCGTTCGAGGGCCTCCGCGTTGAGGCGGGCGGCGTTCTCCCTAACCCACTGGGTGGTGTCAGCCATGGCCTCGCGCATGGTCTCGCGCAGGTCCGGGGGGAGGCTGTTCCAGAAAGTGGCATTCACCAGCACAACGTAGCCAAGGTACCCGTGGCTCGACAGCGTCATATACGGCTGGACCTCGTAGATTCGCTTGGAGTACATGTTGGAAGGCGTGTTCTCCTGCCCGTCCAATTCCCTGCTGGCCAGCGCCGTGTAGATGGCATCGAACGTCCGGTACGAAGATTCGGCCCCCAGAAGGCGCAAGGCGTCACGCATGACCGGGCTCGGCTGAGTCCGGAACCGCAGTCCCTTGAACTGGTCAGGCAGAAGCAAGGAGCCCCGGGAGTTGGTAAAATGCTTGAAGCCGTTCTGCCAAAAAGCAATGGGCTCCATGTCAAGACGCCTGAGGCCGGCATACAACTGCTGGCCCGTGGAACCGGTGACCACGCGGTCGACACCCTGTTCGTCATCAAACAGGTAAGGCAGGTCGAATACCTGCCACAGGGGGTCCCAGTCGGACAGGTTGGAAAGGCTCGGTGCAATCATTTGCACATCGTTGCTGCGGAGACGGCTGACCTCCTCGCCGTCGCCGTACAACTGCGAGTTAGGGAAAACCTGCACCTCAACCCGACCGCCGGTACGTTCTTTCATGATCGCAGCGAACCGCCTGGCTGCCAGCCCTTTGGGCGTGTTCTCGGCCACGACATGCGAAAACTTGATCACGATCCGTTCGTTGGGACTCACCTGCTCATGGTCGGGGTGGCGGGAACCGCCGCAGGCGGCCAGCAGCATGGTGAACAGAATCAGCCAGGCCAGACTCCGGCGCATTCCGCCCCCACCTTCCTCAGACTCGTCTGTACCGGTTAACCGGCCGCCCGACCGACCCGTACTGAACCTCAAGCCGTGCCCGCCCCAACTTGACCAGGTAGTCCAGGTACCGGCGGGCGGTCACCCGTGCCATCCCCAGCTCGTTTGCCGCTTCCACGGCCGAACTGGCTTCAGAACGGCCGGCCACATAAGCTTCTACCTGCCGGAGGGTTGCGTAGTTCAGCCCCTTGGGCAGTTCCCCTTCCGGCTGTGCCGCTGTCCCCCGGAGTACCCGGTCCACCTGCTCCTGGTTGAGCGTGTTGGTCAGTGCCAGCTTCACCTTGGTGGTCCGGTAGCTCTCAAGGGCTTTCTGCAGCCGCTCGATCCGAAACGGCTTGATAATGTAGTCCACGGCGCCATAGCGCACCACATCCCGGATGGTCTGCGCGTCCTGGGCGGCGCTCACCACCAGGACATCGGCCGGGAATTCCAGCCTGCGAATCGCCTTGAGGACGGTGACCCCGTCCTGGTCCGGCATGTAGATGTCCAGCAGGACCAGGTCCGGCCGGTGGGACTGAACGGCCGCCAGTGCCTCCCGACCCGTGCGGGCCGTCGCCACTACCCGGAATCCCGCCACGGACTCCACATAATCCTGGTTCACCTGCTGAACCATCGGATCGTCGTCCACCACCAGCACCTTAATCAGCGGCATTGACTCCACCTCCCGGCAATGAGATGAAGAAGACCGTTCGTCCCGGGACGCTCTCCACCGAAATACGCCCACGGCCAAAGTCGACGATCTGTTTGACCAGTGCCAGTCCGATGCCGCGATTGACTGACCCCTTGGTGCTGAACCCTTGTTCGAAGATGCGTTCGGCCGGGACGCCCGGCGGCAGGCCGCAGCCGTTATCCTCCACCCGAATCTCCAGCCCGTCCCGCCCGCCCTGCAGCAGGCAGTTCACCTGCCGGGAGCCCAGAGGCACGTCCGCCACCGCATCCATGGCGTTCTCCAGCAAGTTACCCACAATCAGCGCCACGTCGCCGGCCTGAAGCGGAGCCGGAATCCCGTCGAGCCGGCTCTGCCGGTCAATCTGCAGGTCAACGACAAGTTCCCGGGCGCGCGTCACCTTGCCGAGAATGAGGCCGGAGACCCGGTAGTCCTTGATGGCGCGGGCTGTGAACCGGGTAATCTCCTGTTGCTGCTCCACGGCGCCGAATATGAAGTCCAGCGCCTGGTTGTACTTTTTCATTTGGATCATACCCGCGATGGTGTGCAATTTGTTCAGCGACTCGTGATTCTGGGCCCGCAGGGCATCGACGAACTCGGTGACGCCGGTCAGTTGTTCAGCCAACTGATTGAACTCGGTGCGGTCGCGGAAGGTTGCCAGGGCGCCGACGATTCGCCCCTTGACATAGATGGGCAGGCGGTTCGTCAGGATGATGGTCCGCCCGAAGAGCAGAATTTGGTTGCGGGCGCCCCGGCCCGTTCGAAGCGCCTCCGGCAGCCGGGAGTACGGAATGACCTCCGAAATCTCCCGTCCGAAGACATCGGCGCCAGGCGGCAGGTCCAGAATTCGGCGGGCCTCTTCATTGAGCAGCGTAATGCGCTCGGCCCTGTCAATGGCGATCAGGCCCTCCGTGATGGCGCCGAAGGCGGCCACCCGTTCTTCCAGTTGCCGGGCGATTTCCACCGGCTCCATGTCAAACATCTGCCGCTTGATGTTCCCCGCCAGCAGCCAGGCGCCCGACACGCCCACGACCAGCGCGCCCACCAGGGCGAGGCTCAACTCCAGGCGGTACTGCATGAGCAGCGTCGGAATCCCGGGGACCATGATCCCGACCGCCGCCACGCCCACCTGCTCCCGACCGCTGGGTCCCATGATCGGGACAAACGCCCGCACGGAATTCCCTTTGACGCCTTCCGCGGGGGAGACGTAGGCCTGCTCTGCCAGTGCCGGTCCCTCGTCCCCGCCCTCGAAGACGGTGCCGAGGCGGTCCTCCAGCGCGCTGGACAGGCGGATGCGGCTCATATTGAGAACGACGATGTACTCAACGCCCGTGGAAAGACGCATGCGTTCAGCCACCGATTGAATCGTACGGTCGTTGGTTGGCGTCTCGAGTTCCCGCTTCACGGTATCCACCTGGGCAAAAGCCCGCGCCACCGACATGGCCCGTTCGCCCAGTGCACCTTCCACCGCCGTCTCGACGCTATATACCAGCAGGGCTCCGGCTGCCAAAATGGAGAGGAGCACCAGCCCCGAGGCCAGCGCGATGATCTTGCGTCGAAGCGTCAACCGCTCCCAGAGCACGTGCTTCCCCCCTGCCCGGACTTTCTTGCTCCCGGAACTTACGGACTACCCGGAATTTCGGCGTGCTTTGCCAATGCCCTGCTCGGTACAGTATATCTATACAGATCGAGTGGCCAATGTTGGCTTTGCAGAATTCTCACAGCATTGACAGTCGACGTCCGTCGGTGTATCATCGGCGGTTGAATAACCGCTGGGGGAGGGCGACATTTTTGACCAAGTTGAAGTCGCCGCAGGAGATCGCCATCCTGCGCATGGCGGGTCGGATCGTGGCCGAAGCTCACGCCGCTCTGGCCGAACGAGTGAAGCCCGGCGTCTCCACGGCGGAGCTGGACCGCTTCGTCGAGGATCTGATCCGGAGCCGGGACGCCATTCCGTCGTTCAAGGGGCACCAGGGCTTTCCGGCCACCATCTGCGTGGCGGTGAACGACGTGATCTGCCACGGCATTCCCGGGCCGTACCGGCTGGTGGAGGGCGACCTCATCACGATCGACATCGGGGCGTGCCACCACGGTTACCACGGCGATTCGGCCTGGACGTATGCCGTAGGCGAGGTGGCCCCGGTCGTCCGCAAGCTGATGGATGTCGCCAGGGAGTGCCTGTTTGTCGGCATAGCGGTAGCGCGGCCGGGGAACCGGATCGGGGATATCGGCCACGCGATCCAGACCCTGGCCGGCAGCCACGGCATGGGCGTCGTGCGAGAGTTCATCGGCCACGGGGTCGGACAGTCGCTCTGGGAGAACCCGCCGGTGCCCCACTTCGGCACGCCGGGCACGGGACTGCCGCTCAAAGTTGGCATGACCATCGCCATCGAACCCATGATTACCCTGGGCGACTGGCGGGCCACGGTCGACCCGGACGGCTGGACCGCCCGCACCGTGGACGGCTCGCTGTGCGCCCAGTACGAGCACACCATCGCCATTACCGACGACGGTCCGGTGATTTTGACGGAACTATGAAGAACGCCTCCCCGGACGGGGAGGCATTTTCGTATGATGAACCGGCAGCGATGATGGCACCGGGAGGAGGTCGACCGATCATGGCGCGCTACCGCATCGACATCAAGAAGCGGGCCAACACGCTCTCACTCTATGCCGACGGCAAGCTGCAGAAGGTTTACCCGGTGGGCACAGGGCGGGAGCGGAGCATCACGCCGGAGGGGACGTTTCACATCGTCTTCAAGACCTGGTTTGCGTCCTGGACGAATCCGGCCACCGGCGAGACCATTCCCGGCGGCTCGGCGCGCAACCCGCTGGGCACCCGCTGGCTGGGGTTCGATGCCAACGGGACCACGGGGCGCTCTTACGGCATCCACGGGACGAACCGCCCGGAGTCGGTCGGCTCGTATATCACCTCGGGCTGCGTCCGCATGTACAACCGGGATGTCGAGGAGTTGTATAACCTGGTGGACATGGGGACAGAAGTCAAGATCGAATGGTAGCCGGGCGGGAGCCGGCGGCCGGCGCCTGATGGCCGGCGCCGGCTCCCTGTCCGCGTGCCCCGGCTATGGCAGGAACTCCTGCCACACCTGATTGCCCAGCCGCAACCCCCGGTCCGTGAGCCGGACGTGCCCGTCCCGCTGCTCCAGCAAGCCCAGCCCTTCCAGCCGGCCGAGCACGGGACCGTAGACCGCGTCCAGCGTCCGACCAAACCGGCGGGCGAACCGCTCGCCGCTGACTCCGTCCAGCAGCCGGAGGCCCATCATCATCGTTTCGGCCATCTCCCCGGCAGTGTCGATGATCTCCCCCGCCTCCACCGCCGGTTCGCCCCGGCCCAGGGCCTCCCGGTAGGCTGCCGGCGTCTTCAGGTTCCAGAACCGGTAGCGCCGGCCGGGCTCCCCCGGCGCAGTGGCCACCGCGGCCCCGCCCTGGACCCGTGAGGCCGAAAGCCGCGGCCGGGGGGCACCGGCGCCCGCCAGCGGCGCCTTCAGATCCAGGAACGAGTGCGCCCCGCAGCCCAGCCCCAGGTACGGCTCGTTCCGCCAGTAGACCTGGTTATGCCGGCACCGGTAGCCGGGCCGGGCGAAGTTCGCGACCTCGTACTGCGCAAACCCGGCCGCCACCAACGCCGCCTGGCCCTCCCGGAACATCTCCTCCTCCGCCTCCTCCGGCGGCAGGGCCAGCCGCCCCGCCGCGTGGTCGGCAAAAAAGGGCGTACCCTCCTCGACGATCAGGCTATACGCGCTGATGTGGGTAGGCTTCAGGGCCAACGCCCGCGCGAGGGTTTCGCGGAAATCGGCGGGCGTCTGCCCCGGCAGCCCGTACATGAGGTCCAAGTTGATGTTCGTAAAGCCCGCCGCCCGGGCGGCCGCCACGGCCGCCTCCGCCTGTTCCGGCGAGTGAATCCGCCCCAGCCGCTCCAGCAGGTGCGGCTGAAACGCCTGCACGCCAAAGGAAATCCGGTTTGCCCCCGCCAGGCGGGCCAGCCGGAGCTTCTCCCCGGCGACGTCCAACGTGCCCGGGTTGGCCTCCAGGGTAATCTCGGCGTCCGGCGCCACCGGCAGCGTCTGCCGCAGGGCGACAATCAGCGCCGCCAGCAAGTCCCCGTCCAGCAGCGTCGGCGTTCCGCCGCCGATAAAGACGGTAGGCATCGTCTCGCCGGCCAGTTCCGGCCGCCGGGCCCAAAACGCCGTCTCCGCCAGCAGGGCGGCCACGTAGCCGGAGTGGTCCGCCGGCCCGCTGCCGGCGTAGCTGTTGAAATCGCAGTAGCCGCATTTCTGCGCGCAGTACGGGATATGCACATATAGCGATATCGGCATATGAACACCCTCCCCTACCAGAAAAGAAAGCCGGCCCGTAACGGAGGGCCGGCCTGACTGGCGTCTAATCGTCGTCGTCGTCGGTGGAAAGCACGGCCATGAAGGCTTCCTGCGGAATTTCGACGGACCCGACCGCCTTCATGCGCTTCTTGCCTGCCTTTTGCTTTTCCAGCAGCTTCCGCTTCCGGGTAATGTCGCCGCCGTAGCACTTCGCCAGCACGTCCTTGCGGAGCGCCGCGATGTTCTCGCGGGCGATGACCTTGTTGCCAATCGCCGCCTGAATCGGCACTTCGAACTGCTGCCGGGGAATCAGCTTGCGGAGCTTCTTCACCAGCGACCGCCCGATTTTCTCGGCTTTATCCCGGTGCGCGATGATCGAGAGGGCATCCACCGGCTCGCCGTTCAGCAGCACGTCCATCTTCACCATGTCCGACGCTTCGTATCCTATCAGTTCGTAGTCGAAGCTGGCGTAGCCCCGGGTGCGGGTCTTGAGCTGGTCGAAGAAATCGAACATGATTTCCGCCAGCGGCAGCTTGTAGTGCAGGTTGACCCGGCTGGAGGTCAGGTAATCCATGTTGATGAACGCCCCGCGCCGGTCCTGGCACAGTTCCATCAGCGGACCGACGTATTCCGCCGGCGTAATGATGGAGGCTTTCACCAGCGGCTCCTCCACGGTGTCGATCAAAGTCGGGTCCGGCCAGGCCGCCGGATTCTCGATGATGATCTCATTCCCATTGGTCAGGTTAATGTGGTAGATGACGTTGGGCGCCGTGGTAATGAGGTCCAGGTCGAACTCCCGCTCCAGGCGCTCCTGAATGACATCCATGTGCAGCAGTCCCAGGAAGCCGCAGCGGAAGCCGAACGCCAGCGCTTCGGACGTCTCGGGTTCAAAGTGGATGGAGGCATCGTTCAGTTGCAGCTTTTCCAGGGCGTCCCGCAGTTTGGGATAGTCGTTGGTCTCCACCGGATAGAGACCGGTAAAGACCATGGGCGTAGACTTCCGATAGCCCGGCAGCGACTCGTGGGCCGGGTTTTCCGCCGTGGTGATCGTATCGCCCACATGCACGTACTTCACTTCGCGAATGGCCGCGGCGAGCGCGCCGACTTCGCCGGCCCGCAGTTCGTCCACCGGCGTGAGACCCGGCCGGAAAACGTACAGGTCGTCCACCACGAAGTCCTTGCCCGGCGCCATGAAGCGAATCTTGTCGCCCTTCTTCAGCGCGCCCTCAAAGATCCGGAAGTAGGTGACGACGCCCTTGTAAGAATCGTAGTAGGAGTCGTAGATCAGGGCCTTCAGCGGCGCCCGGGCGTCACCGGCCGGCGGCGGGACCAGTGCAACCACCGACTCCAGGATCTCCTTCATGCCGACGCCGGCTTTGGCCGACGCCATGGTGGCGAACGTGGTATCGAGGCCGATGACCTCTTCGATTTCCTTCTTGACCTTCTCCGGGTCGGCACTGGGCAGGTCGATCTTGTTGATGACCGGGATGATTTCCAGGTTGTGCTCTAACGCCATGTAGACGTTGGCCAGGGTCTGCGCCTCGATGCCCTGCGTGGCATCCACCACCAGCAGAGCGCCTTCGCAGCCCGCCAACGCCCGGGAAACCTCATAGGTGAAGTCCACATGTCCTGGCGTGTCGATGAGGTTGAGCACGTAATGCTCGCCATCCTCGGCCTGATAGTCCATGCGCACCGACTGCGCCTTGATCGTAATCCCGCGCTCACGCTCCAGGTCCATGCTGTCCAGGACCTGGTCCTGCATCTCGCGGGTGCTGAGCACGCCGGTGAACTCAATCAGGCGGTCAGCCAACGTGGACTTGCCATGGTCGATATGGGCAATAATGCAGAAGTTCCGGATATGCTTCTGGTCTACCATCGGATTTGCAAACGGCCTCCTGTAGCACAGGCTTCTCTTCATTATACCACCACAAACGATCGTCGGCATCACAACGATTTTACCGGTGACCGGAGGTTCGGGCGATCGTATAATGCCCCCCCGATCGGCATGGTCTATAGTTCTTTTAGACTACGGGTGTTATGTATCCATTTTGTATAAACATTTTAGCCCATCTGTTGACATAGACTTTTGGTGCTAGGTATAATTCAATACGTAGACCGTTAACGGAGGGGTGCTTTATGCAGGTGGGGCGGCGCGTCGCGAAATTGCGGGCGGCTCACGGCGAGTCGTTGCGTGATGCCGCCGCCCGGACGGGGGTTAGCCACACTACCATCGCACGCATTGAAAAAGGTGAAATCACCGGCAGCTTTCATAGCACATTACGCAAAATCGCCGACGGCTATAGTGTGCGAATGGAGTTCCTGCTTACCGGACGCGATCCCCGGCAGGATTTCGAAACCGCCATTCGCCGGCTGCCACCGGATGAACGCAGCAGACTCTACTTTGCCTCCACCCGGGCGCGGATCAAAATGGTCCTGGATTTCCTGGCAACCGAGTATCGCGACGAGTTTTCCATCGACCTGCTGGCGGAAGCCGCCGGCTTTGAGGCCGATGGGTTTCAGGTGTTGCTGGATCAGTGGCATGCCGATGAGCTGCCTGAAGAGGTGAATATGCGGCTGGCGGAGACACTGTCCCGCCTGACCGGCATCTCCCCGCATTGGTTCCGAACCGGTTCACTGGGCGCCGACTCTTCGGAGTTGATATCAAAGGAGGCACTTAACGCTTATATCAACCTGATGAAAAAGGCGGCGCAAAACGGCATCCAGCCGCAAATGCTGGACATGGCGATCGATCTGTTGATCATGAAGAACCGTTCCAACGTGTCGGTGTCATAGTCGGAGGTCTCAGGGAGCACGGCCACGGTCGAAGAGAAGGATCAGGGAGGGGACCCGCATTTGAAAGCCGAGAACCGTAAGATCCCAGCCACCCGTTCCCGCTTGCAGTGGGGCTAAGCGGAACAGGTGGCTGGGGTCGTTTTCGCGCCCTTCCAGCTCAAGCGTGCCCCGCTCGGCCCGCAGCATGGCGAAGATCACCAGGAGAATCCAGAGGGCCAGGAGGCGGATGCCCGGTCGCTTGCCTAACAGCTTACGTAACATGCACCATCACCGGCGCGTAGTCTGCCCCGCGACTCCACCGCTTATGCACGGTGCTAATGCGGGAAGGCCCCTTCCCGGGCGATTTGGGCCAGTGCCTGAGCGAGGTAGTTGATCGACCGCTCGGCCTCGGCGTACTGATTCATGGGTCCGCCCATTTCGAAAAGCACCGCGCCGGTGATCAGGTCCTGGTTGTACTGGTCGTGCTGCACCCGAGTAGCTACGGTGATGCCCGGGGAGTTCTTCTCCAGACGATCTCTGATCTTCTCGCAGAATGCCTTGTTTTGCTCCCAGTGCGGCTCACTTACATCGCCGATGATGCACCCGATTTTCGCTACTTTCTGTCCGTTCACGATGGCCGTGGTATTCTGGCCGTAGGTGCCGTCCCGATGGATATCGATGAGGACCTTGACGGTCGGGTGCTCGGAGAGAATGCGCTTCGCCGTGACCCGGGAGGCGTCGTAGGCGTAGTCGTAACCCAGGCTCTGGTGAGTGCCGTCGGCGTGGACCGAGATGACGCCCAGGCTCTTCAGCCGTAAGGCCAGCGTGCGGCCCAGGTCCACGACGGTCCGCTTCTTGTGGTCGAACGACCGGATGGTGTTCAAATCCTGCTGGCTGGTTACCGCCAGGGTCGGGAACTCGGAAATATACGACTCCCAGTCGTGCGTGTGGTAGATGCCGATCAGCGGCAGGCCGCCGTTCACCACCGCCGTTTGGGCCGGTTGTTCAGGCGGATTGGACTCCGCGGCGGAACTGGCGCCGGGGGCCTGTCCGGGCGGATTTGCTCCGCCGGGCAGGGCGGAGGGGGGCGGCGGGGCCGGCTTCGAGTCCGCCACCGTGGGTCCCTGGTCGCCATGCAGGAACGGCAGCATCGTCTGAAAGAGCGTCTGCGGCTTATCGCTCCCCCGGCCCGACCAGTAGACCACCAGGCTCTTGTTGGGCTGGGCCGCCGGGTCAGCGGTGGAGAGCATCGGCAGGGCATAGCGCAACAGCAGGCGGGCCGTGGCCTGGCTGGGCCGGAAAATCTGGAGCCAGAGCGGGTCCTCCCGGGGCTGGGTCTCTTCCATGGCGGCGGTTGAATGCCCGTCGCCGCCGGCCAGGGCCGTCACCGCAGGGCCGCCGCCGGGCGTCCGGTTAACCAGCAGGCCAATGGTAAAGCCGATGGCGACCACATATGCAGCAAGAAACTGTTTGGCTGCCCAGATGCGCTTCGTGGCGATCACCCCATACACACGACTCGGGAACTCGTCCAATGCATGTGTACGGGCCTGGGTGCCGCGTTATGACAAGGACCTGAAATGACAGAAGCCCGGCCTTGTGGCCGGGCTCCCGGATGGCGCGCTACTGCACGTCCACGATTTCGTACTTGATGTGCCCGACAGGCGCCTCTACTTCGACGATCGTCCCTTTCTTCTTGCCCAGGATGGCCCGTCCGACCGGTGACTCATTGGAGATTTTGGCCTTGGACGGGTCCGCTTCCACCGAACCCACGAGAGTGTACTCCAGGAGGTCACCGTACTCCAGGTCCTTCAGATGGACGGTGGAGCCGAGCCGAACCTCGTCGCCTACCCCGACCCCCGGGTCTTCGATCACTATGGCATTGCGCAGTGTGTTCTCCAGGGTTGCGATGCGTCCTTCGACGAAAGCCTGCTCATTGCGGGCGTCGTCGTACTCGGAGTTCTCAGAGAGATCGCCGAGCGACCGCGCTTCCTTGAGACGCTCGGCCACTTCCTTGCGCTTCACGTTGCGCAGGTAGTCGAGCTCTTGCTGCAACTTGCTAAGACCTTCCGGGGACAGCACAACGGCCTTAGAGTCTTCCATGCTTTCAGTCTCCCTTTAAGCGATTCTCTAACCCGGGGCGGGGTGTGTTCGGGGCAGTCTGCCGGTGTTTTACCTGCATTCGTCAGGCCACAGCACGTGCGGCGGTAGTCTCAGAGAAAAAAGAAGAACCCCGCAGGAACGGCCCACCTGCTGGCTTCGCAGTCTATTTTACAGGTTGGGTGTACAAGAATCAAGTGGTGCGTGAGAAAATTCGTGGTTGTTAGGGATGCCGCCGGGCCGACTGTCAGGAGAAAGTCTGCCCCAGGATCACCTGTTTCAGCATTTCCAACTGGCCAATGACCCGTGCGGGGTCTTTGATGACTTCGTCGGTGGCGCCCAGGAAGCTATAGTTGCCCTGGTCATCGCGGATGACCATCAGGATTTCGCTTACCTGATCCGTGCGCTCCATATCGGCCGCGTATTCCAACACCTCTACCCGGGAGGCCTTGGAGCGGTCCAGAAAGACCACTTTGTCCGTGCGCACAGGCTCTTAACGCCCCCTCCCACCCGCATCCGGTGTATTATGGTATGCAGCCTGGGCGGGGGTGGGTCCTAGAAGTTTGCGTCCCGACCGGACAGCTTGGCCTTCAGCCGGGTTTCCAGCATCTCGAGGGCCTCGGCATAGAACGTGGCCGGCGACTGCCCGGGCACGTGCACGGTCGCCTGCCAACCCCCGAAAAACGGGGCGACGACGAAATGATAGCCTTTCCCCTGTACGGGAATTTCAAACGGGTTGTCGCCCGGCTGGGCCTCGCAGTTCAACCGGCGGGCGAGTTCCGCCGCCACCTCCTGTAACGTCAAAGAAAGCCCCTCCTCCACGTGGCACGTTTGCCACCAGCATACCACAGACGCGAAAATAGAGTAGGGGCCGCCCTTTCGAGCGACGCCCCCTCGTCAAACCGGACTTGCAGTTTTCCCGCATCCGGCTTCCGCCGGTCGTAGCCCTACAACAGGGAGTGAGTCGTCGTCCCCCGTCGCCGGGGTGCAAATTTCACTTCTGCTGGGCTAAAGGGTGAGCAAGGATACCAGCCCTAGCGATTCAAAACGTTTGTTGGGAAGCACATCGGAAGCCACTCGGCTCCGGTGTGCTTTTCGCTTTAAAACCAGCGACCGCAATCGCATGCGTATCCACTGATCCAGCGTTTCGAACCGTCCTTTCATGTGTCCGTGCCGGAAGTAGTTGCCCCAACCACGAATGAGTGGATTCAGGTCCGCAATAACCTCCGGTAGTTTCTTGTGCGTCTGGCGCGGGGTAAGTTCCCGAACTCGCTCCTTGAACTTCTCCAGGGCACGCTTACGAGCCACACGGTGCTGGCGCTTAAACGTAAACCCCAGGAACTCGAAGCCTTTGCCGAAACTGGTTATGCGGGTCTTCTCCGGATGGAGCGTCAGCCGCAATTCCCCTTCGGCCATCTGCTTCAGGAGTCCAAGTGCCGTCTTTGCCTTGTTCTGGCTCTGACAGAGCACCACCAGGTCGTCCGCATACCTTACCACCTTGTACCCCCATTTGGTGAGGGCCAGGTCCAGGCTGTGGAGGTAGATGTTCGCCAGCAGGGGGGAAATCACGCCCCCCTGCGGCGTCCCCGTGGTCTGGTGGGTCAGGTGGCCGTCGCTCATGACTCCTGCAGCCAGCCATGAATGAATCAGCCCGAGGATGCGCCCATCGGTGACCCTCGCTTTAACCTTCGCCATCAGTACCCCATGGTCCAGGGTGTCGAAATAGGACTTGAAGTCCACGTCTACCACCCAGCGAAGCCCTTGCTTGCGGTACTCCTCCACCATCGCAATCGCCGTTCGGGTCGAGTAGCCCTGACGGAATCCGTGACTGCACGGCAGGAACTCTGCGTCAAAAATCGGCTGCAGTATCCGCCGCGTTGCCTGCTGCGCCACCCGGTCCATCACCGTGGGGATGCCCAGGGGGCGCTTGCTTCCGTCTGCCTTGTCGATAAACACCCGTCGCACTGGCGGCGGCTTATATGTCCCTTCCCGCAGTTGCTCGTGGAGCTTCTTCAGGTAGCCCTCCAGGTTTTGCTCAAACCGGTGGATGCTCACCCGATCGATTCCCGCTGCACCCTGGTTTCGCCTGACCTCTTTCCACGCCTCGTTCAGATTGCGAAGCGCATACACTTTGTCAATCAGGCTGTAGTATCGTCTCTCAGGCACCGGTATCACCTTCCCCGGCCCCTGCTCACCAGTCGTTCCGCTGCCTCCTACCAACACGCGGCCCTGTTTTCTTCACACCGCTCCGACTGCGTGTTAGCTCTCGCAATCGCTCCTTTCGGGCGGCGCTACTCAGGTCTGGGATACCGTCCCTGCTGACCTCGCCTCGGGTTCTCCGGCTGGGTGGGGTCTCCCCACTCGGTGACGGCCATTACGTTTAAGCCCCTGTAACCGTGTGCCACTCGCAGACATGGTCTGACTCGACTCGGCTAGGCGTCCTTTGCTCCGTCCGGTTTTCTCCTCCCGCCCGTCGCCGGGGTTCTTCGGCCCGAACATCCTCACTACTACGACGCCGTCTGACTTCTCATGGCGCTTCGCTCAGGCTTTCCCACTTGGGTTATACCGCGGCTACCTGTACCCGTTTGGGCCAGGACCCCATGAGATCTCCCTCGATCACTTACCAAACCGTTCCTCTCCATCCCAACCCTAATCACACCCGTAGTCCCTGGGGAGCGTTTGCTCATTTGATACCCCCAGGCACCTTTCGGCAAGGGCTTCCCCGTCGTCGTGGCGGGTCGCCGGCTACGAATGCCACCTCTGGTTCACTTGCGTTTCAGGCTGGAGATTTGCCTGCAGGCCCTTCAGATTCCCCGTCGCCGGGGACACCCTGCCACGCCTGGATTGCTCCGAGGCGCCTTGTCTTCGGCTACGACACGGTAACGAGCAAAAGTGCGGTGGGATTTGAACCCACTGGCTCGGTAAGCTGCGAGGCGTACACGACAGAAGGCCACTGCGGGCGGCAGTGGCCTTCGCGGTTACTCCTCGTCGTTTTGCCGGTGGTCAGCACGGGTGGTTGGCCGGGGCAGCCCCTGGTTATTCAGCCGGGAAGGCGCCCGACGGCCCGGCGCCAGCATGATGCCGATGCCCCCGATTGCGAGCAGGGCCAGTACGCCGAACAGGAGCCAGGTCAAGGGTGGCCGCCTCCTTGCCGAACAGATTTCACGGGTAGTTTGCCCGACCGGCGGCCGGACTATTTGGTGGGGTTGAGCCGGAAGGCGCCCATGCGGTTCCACCAGTCGTCCGGTTCAAAGCCCAGGCGCCAGAGCGCCACGCCCTTGAGGTTATACTGGTAGGCCAGCTTTAGTTTGGCGTCCAGGCTGCGTTCGTCGGGCCACCAGGCGACTCGGTCGCCCGACGGCGTCTTGTATGTGGCCACATTCTCGCCCGCCACCGGGTCCCACTTCACGTTGGCGCCGAATCCGGCGACGCGGGCCGCCATCGACTGAGAGCCATAGGCCTTGGCGCCGCCGCTCTTGCCGTCGGACGGCCACTCGTAACCGTAGAAGGGAATGCCCAGGACAATCTTTTGCGCGGGCATGACGCCGGTGGCGTAGCGGACGACCTTCTCCGTCCAGGGCAGCGACGCCACCGGTCCGGGCTCGCCCCCTTTCCAGTGCTCGTCGTAGACCATGATGTACATCTGGTCGATAATCGCGCCAACGGCGGCATAATCCGTCGCGCCGCCCCACCCGTCCGTGGAGTCCCGGGTCTTGGCCGCCGCGGCGATGCTGAGCGTCAGTCCGCCGGGCTTCAGCTCGCCCTTCAGGCGGCGGAGGAAGGCGGTGTAGGCATCCCGGTCTTTGGCGAGGATGTTCTCAAAATCGATCTGAATCCCGCCGGCGGCCAGATCATTGACTTTGGTCATCATCGCGGTGACGGCCTTATCCTGCACCGCCTTGTCGGTGAGAATGGCGTGGGCGGTGTCGGCGTTAAAGGTCCCGTTCGTCAGGTTGCCAAACAGCAAAATCCGCTTCTGCGGGCCGGTGAGACCCCGGACGATGGACTGGTCGGTCCCGGTCAGGTTCCCCAATGGGTCGAAGCCGTAGCCGAAAACCACGACCTGATCCATATGGTTGGAGCGGGTGCGGACCACGTCCAGAGACGTCCGGTCGTAGTCTACGTAGTAGCCGGCCACCCAAAAGCCATCAGACGGAGCCGATGTGTCCAGCGGCCGGTCCAGATACGCGCGTACCCACAAAGGATCCAGGAGATCCGCTCCGTATGACCGATGACCGAGCCAGTAGCCGCCGGTGCCGATCGCGGCGAACAGGAAAAGCAGCAGGAGACCGGTGGCCCATCCCCAGACCGAAGGTCGCGGACGCCCACGGGCAGGTTGCGGCGACACGTAGGGCTGTGACATGATTTCACCTCAGAAAAAGGCTCAAGCCGGCCTATTCGCTAAGGCGAAACCAACATCCTCCAAGAAATTTCAGGCATTAATTAAGCCTCCGCCCGAAGGCGGAGGCTGGCAGACGAAACCGGGGAACGGGCGATCAGCGAAGTTCGGTAGGCACCACGGCATCCACCAAACCGATGATAAAGGCGGCCAGGGCGGCGCCCCACCAGGTGACCCGAATCCAGCCCGGGAACAGTGCCGACGCGAGCCAGATCACCACCGCAGCGGCAATAAAACTGGTGAAGCCGCGCCCCTGGGGCGAAGCCCCACGGCCCAGTAGGGCCTGAGCGGCCCAGCCGAGGGCGGCAATCACGAGCGAGGCCATAAGGGCGCCCGTGAATCCGGCCACGTGTACGCCGGGAGTGATCCAGGACACGAACAAGAGCACGAGGGCAGAGACGATGAAGCGAACAATCGCGCTGAGCATAGTATCCCTCACCTCCTGATGCCTGAGCAACCAGCTGCTTTCGCTTGCAAGTAGTATGTCGCGCGACAAAACAATTATTCGGGGTGCGATTTCCCTTGCGTGGCAGAATCCACCGTGCTAGAATAGCTTCGTTGGAGGTGAGGAAGTTGGCTAATATTAAGTCGGCAAAGAAGCGCGCGTTGATCGCAGTGAAGCGTACCGAGCGCAACCGGATGGTCAAGTCCAGCCTCCGGACTGCAGTTCGCAAGTTCTCCGAGGCTGTTAAGACCGAGTCGGCAGGGGAGAAGCTGAGCTTGGCCTTTAAGGCTCTGGACACAGCCGCGACGAAGGGCGTTATCCATAAGAATACCGCCAATCGCAAGAAGGCTCGTCTCGCGAAGCGCCTGAACGCCATCGCGAAGTAAGCATAAGTTTTATGCCACAAAAAAGCTCACGGGTACGTGAGCTTTTTTTGTTATGTCCGGAAACCAGACCCATTCACTCTTGACAGCCGCCGGTCATTGCTTAACAATATACCTTGTAGTGCAAGATATCTTGTAAACAAGGGGGTCTGGTTGTGGAAGCTTGGGATACCCAACTCCGCAAAGGCGGGCTGGAACTGGCCGTGCTCGTGCTCCTCTCCCGCCACCGCATGTACGGTCTGGAACTGATCGGCCACCTGTCAGAAGCCGGCTTCGCCGTCAGTGAAGGCACGATCTATCCGCTGTTAAGCCGCCTGGCCGGTCAAGGTGCCATCGCCGCCGAGTGGGTCACGGGCGACTCCGGGCACCCGCGCAAGTACTACCGTCTGACCGGCCCCGGCGCCGAACAGGCCACCCAGATGACCCGCCAGTGGACCGATTTCGCGACGGCCATGAATGCGTTGATTCAGACCACCCGCTTCGGGGCCGACCACCCACTGACCGGGAAGGAGGCATAGCCATGTTGTTGCAACGGGAATCGCAGGTCCTCGTCCGGGAGTTTAACCGGCGGCTGCGGGCGGCCCTGCGCCACGCGCCGAACTACATGCGCGTCGAGGCGGGCCTCGAAGTCGAAAGCCACGTGATCGACGTGCTGGGCTGCCGCACGTCGGCGCTGCCGGAACCAGAACAGGTGGCCGAAATCCTGCGGGGCTTCGGCTCCCCGGAGGAGTACGCCACCGCCATCATGAGCCAGCTCCCAGCCGTGGCACGCGCGTCGGTGGGTTCTGGGGTCCGGGAAGTGTCGATGGCGGCAGAAGACCTGGCCAGAGGCACCGGCCACGTGCTGGCGGCTGCGGCCCGAAACGGTTTCCACCTGGTCGCAACGGTTGCCGGGCGCCTGTGGCAGGGGGCCTGCTGGGTCTGGCGGTTCCTGGACCGGCTGGGGGAACGGCTGCGTGGTCCGGCGGCGGAGACCCGGGCTTGGCTCCGTACCGAGCTCCGGGCCGGTGGCCGGGCGGCCGGCTGGGCCCTCGCGAGTACTGGCAGGGCGGCCCGCTGGGTCCTCGCGAGTACTGGCCGGCTGGGCCGTGGGGCCTGGCCGGTGCTTACCGCCGGAGTGAGGCTGCTGGGCCGGGTCCTGCGCTGGACGCTGCGGGCGGCCCTGACGGCAGCCCTTGGCCTGCTGGCGTTAGCGGCGTTCGGCGTGGCGGCCTTTGCTGCGTGGGCGCCCGATGTCGCCGGCTGGTGGGTGGCCATGTTGAACGCAGTGGTGGCACAACAACTGGCCGATTTGCGAGAGCACACCGTGGCGGGCTTCGACCCGGCGACCCAGACCGCGTTCTCTCGGGTCGGGGTCGCCGTGGTGGGCGGCGCGCTGGTCGCGGGCCTCCTCTTCTCGGCCCTGGTGGCCTTCCTGGTCTGGAACGGCCGGCGCCGGCGGGGCAGCGTGGCCGGTTAAGCCGCAAACGTGAAGCGAGGCAGCGGTGTGCTGCCTCGCTCTTTTGCGCCGGGTCACAGGGCAAATCCGCCAGGGTCACGGGGGGCGCACGGAAGGGTTCACTGGGCAAACAGCCGCCGCAGGGCTTCCGGCGCTTCCACGCCTTTGCGCGCGGTGATATCCATCGTCACGCTGGTAACCAGTGCGTCGGCGCACAGCTCGCCGTGCTGGTTGAAGATCTCCTCCTTGAGCACATAGCTGGTCCGGCCCATGCGCTCGGGACGCGTCTTGATCGTCAGGCGGTCCCCTTGCCGGCATTCCTTGCGGTAGTTGATGTTAATGTTAACCGTCACGGTCTGAATACCCATCTGGGTGAACACGTCGTAATGCAGGCCGGCGGTTTCGTACCACTCTTCCCGGCCCCACTCGAAGTACTCCAGGTATTTGGCGTTGTTTACATGACCGTTGACGTCAATTTCGGTTGAGCGCACGACAATCTCCAGCAGCGCTTCCACTTCCAAGGTCCTCCTTCCACGGGCCTCCTTGTGGCTTTGTGCAGTCTCTCAGGGCATCAGCTCGACCACCAGGGCCTGGAGCGTAAGCTCGGGGTCGAAGCCGGACTTGATGGCCAGGTCGGCCTCCAGCAGCTTCTCCAGGGCCTCTATGATGTCGGCCCGCGGGTAGTTACGGACATGGCCGACCATCTTCCCGTAGGGAAAGGGGTGCATTTTGGCCAGGACTGGACCTTCTTGGTTGCTGACACCCCTGGACACCAACGCCTTGATCGTCAGGATCTGTCGGAAGCGATTCGTCAATGCCGTTAATACTTGCAACGGGTGGTCGACCTGACGCAGCACCCGGGCGAGCAGTATCAGCGCCTTCGGGCGCTCCTTCAGCATGACCGCCTCGGTCAGGCGAAAGATCTCGGTTTCAGCCACGCCGCCGACCGCCGTGTCCACGTCGGTGACCTGGATTTGCTTGCTGTCCCCCACGTACAGGCTCAACTTCTGCAGTTCGGAGTCGATGAACCGCAGGTCCGGGCCGACCTTCTCCACCAGCAGGCGAGCCGCCGAGTCGACCAGCTTTTTGCCGTAGCTGGTGGACCGCTGCTGTGCCCACATGAGCGCATCTTCGGGCTTCAGGGGCTTGCACTCCACCGCCCCGCCCGTGGCCAACAGCGCCTTCGTGACTTTCTTGCGGCTGTCGACAGTCTCACCGGCCAGCATGACCAGGACCGTCGATGGCACCGGCGCCTTCAGGTACGCGAGCAGCGCGTCTTCGGCGCCGCCCGTCTTCTCCTCGACTTCCTCGCCGGTCTCCTCCTGCTTCTTCCGGGCCGGGGCGAACACCGGGCAGTCTCTGACGACCACCAGGCGCTGGGCGGCAAAGAACGGCTGCGTCTGGGCCACGCTTAACGCCTGCTGAAGCTGGTCGTTCCCCGGATCAAAGACGTGGTAGTTAAAATCGGCCGTCTCCGACTGGACCGCTTTCTGACGGATCGCAGTCAGCAGCTCCTCTTCCAGAAACGGCTCGCCGCCGTAAAGGAGATAAACCGGGCGTAGCTTCCCGGCTTTAACTTCCGTTGTCGCTTCGTAGGTGTTCACCTGGAGCCATCCCTCCCTCCCGGGTCTCCAACTTAGGTTCTGCTTGGTTCCTTCGACTCCTGCAGGACTGCCGGGCGGCGGAACCGAATTTGTCCGTGTTCCCGTCCAATTGCGTTGCCAGGGGGTCCTGCTTTTGCGCCGCGGCCCTGCTGTGATTCTTTTGCTGTTGCTGCTGATCGCCTCGGGTTACGGTGCCCGGCGGGCCGCACTGGATGGGTGGAGCCGGGTCGTTGGCTTTGCACCTGCCCATGTGCAGGGCGCCCTGCCGGCCACCGGTCCTGCGCCTCTGACCGGACGGCTGGTGCTGATTCTGGTGGACGGACTGCGAAGCGACGACACCTCCCGCCTGCCCACCCTGGAGTGGCTTGGCCGGCAGGGGTCCCGCCTCCGCCTTACCGCCCCGGCCCCGGCTTTTGCCGGGCCGCTCACCGCGACCATTCTCACCGGAGCACCGCCGGCCCTGCACGGGTTCGTGCTGCCCTCGGCGCACGTGCTTGCCGTCGACTCACTGCCTGCCGCCGCGGCCCGGGCCCACGTCACGGTGGGAGGTGCCGGCCCGGACACCCTGGGTGCCCTGGTAGGCCCAACGCTGACCATCTGGTCACCGGTCGATTCACCCGCCGCCCTGCTGGCCCAGGCCCAGAAGCTCCTGGGCGGATCCGGCCCCCGACTCGTGGTTCTGCAGCTCGATCAGTTCCACCGGGGCCTCCACGGGGTGCAGATTGCCGGTCCTGACTCACCGGGCTACCTGGACCTGCTGGGCGACTTGGACGCCACGCTGGTGCAAATCCTACAGCAGATTGACTTGAAGACTACCACCGTCCTGGTGTCCGGGACCATGCCCACCGGGCCGGACGGGCGCCATCCGCCCGACGGGGAGGTACCCTTGATTCTGGCCGGGTCCGGGATTCGGCCGGGGAAGCTGGGCACCGGGTCCCTGACCGACATCGCGCCCACTGCCGCTGCGCTCCTGGGGGCGCCCACGCCGCTGCAGAACCAGGGCCGGCCGCTCACGGAGACGATGGCCGCCGGTGAACGCACCGCCGATGTGATCGCCCAGCGCTGGCTGGAAGCGCGAAAGCTCTTTGTCGACACCGAACTGCAGACTTTCGGCGCCACCGACCCGGCCCCGGACGCCCCCGCAACGCTTCCGGAGGCCGGCGGATACCTGGCGGCCTTGGACAAGCGGGTCTCCGAAGCCCGCTTCGCATACTGGAAGCGGATGTTGCCGGGCCAGGCGCCCTACCTGGGCGGCGCGGCGCTGGTGCTGCTGGTTTACCTGGGGATCGTGCTGTTTCAACGGTTCGGCGGGCCCGTGTTCGTCGGGGCGATCGCTTATGCCGCCGTGTTCCACCTCGTGTTCTTCCTGACCGGCGGGCGGTACTCCGCTGCCCTCCCGGGGTTGGAGAGCCCGGGGCTCTCCCTGCTGATTCAACTTGCCCTGAAAATCGGCGCCGGCATGACCGCGGCTGGACTGGTGACCGGCGTCCTGCTGGCCCGGCGCGGGTTCAAGAAGTCCTCGTACCTCACTGTCGTTTCGCTTCACCTGGCTTTGACCACCGCCGCCGCAGTGGCCCTGCCGGTCGTGATCGGCCTGGTGTTTGTGCTCTGGAGCTTTCCGGTGCAACTGGCAGCGCCGGGCCTGCTGGTCTGGTTCTTCCTGACCGCCCTGGAAGTCATGGTCATCGGCTTCGGGAGTCCGCTCTGGGTGGCGGTGACCGTGATCGCCACCCGGATGACGGCGCACATCTGGCCGGTGAAAGAGACGCCGCCCGAACCGCCGGCCGGGGGCGGGGCTGGAGCCGGGCCGGAGGCCCGTGCCGGGCGGTCCGGCAGGCTGATCCACATTGACACACCGCGGCGCACGCTCAGGCGCTGAACAGGAGGAGACACGCTCATGCAGTTGGTTTCGACCATCGCCGAGGTGCGGCAGGCCGTGGCGGCCGCCCACCGGGGCGGCAAGCGGGTCGGTTTCGTTCCGACCATGGGCTACCTGCACGAGGGGCACCGGTCGCTCATGCAGCAGGCCCGGAAAGAGTGCGACTTCGTCGTGGTCAGCATCTTTGTCAACCCAGCGCAGTTCGGGCCGAACGAAGACTTCGACCGGTACCCCCGTGACCTGGAGGGCGACGGCGCCCTCTGCCGCGCGGTGCCGGTGGATCTGATTTTCAGCCCGTCCGTGGCGGAGATCTATCCGCAGCCGTTTCTCTCCCGAGTCGGCGTCTCCGGCATTACCGAGACGCTTTGCGGGGCCTCACGCCCCGGCCACTTCGAAGGCGTGGCCACCGTGGTAACCAAGCTCTTTAACATCGTCCGGCCCGACGTGGCCTACTTCGGCCAGAAAGACGCCCAGCAGGTGGCCGTCATCCGTCGGATGGCCGCCGACCTGAACATGGACTTCGTGGAGATCGTAGCCTGCCCGATTTTCCGGGAGCCGGACGGGCTGGCCATGTCCTCCCGAAACGTCTACCTGTCGCCGGCCGAACGCCAGGCGGCCCTGGTGCTCTCCCGATCGCTCCGAATGGCCGCGGAGCGGGTGGCCGCCGGGGAGCGGGACATAGACCGGCTGAAGGCCGCCATGCGGGCGCTCATCGCGGCCGAGCCGCTGGCCGCCATCGACTACGTGGAAATCGTGGACACTGTCGCCCTGCGGCCGTTGGAGCGGCTGGAGTCCCAGGCGCTGGCGGCGGTGGCCGTCAGGTTCGGCAAGACCCGGCTCATCGACAATACGATCCTCAAGGCTTGAGAAGAAGCAACCTCCGCCCACCCGACACTCAAGCCTGCGAGCTTGAGAAAAAGCGTCCTCCGCCCGCCGGGCAGAGGACGCTTCGTTTTATTGCGCAACATTCAGTTGGATCGACCTGGGGTCGTGCCCCGAGTGGCATTCCAGGCAGTTCTGCTCCTTGTCGTGCTTGGTATTGGCGTGAAGCGAGGTCTGGGCGTGGCACTTGTAGCATTGCCCGGCCACCACTTCCTTGCTGGACTCCTTCAGGACGATTGGGTCCGGAATATGGCCCAGCGTGTTGGCAATCACGTGGTGGGCGCCGTCCTGGTATTTCTGCACCAGCGAACCGGTATGGCAGTCACTGCATGTGGCGGCCTGGTGATGCGTGCGGTGATACGAGGCTTCAAAGGCTTCCCCTTGCGGGGCCATGACATGGCAGGTGAGGCAGAACGCCACATCCCGCTCCGGGGTTGCCGTTGCCACAATCGGATAGGACAGGGCTGCCACCACCAGCAAAACCCCAACCGACAAAACAATCCAGCGCCAACGCAATGCGCATCGCCTCCTGCCCCCAGTGTACCCCCTGCCGTACCGGCGGAGTATCCCTTGAAGCAAGTATGTTCGACCTAATAGCGATTCCCGTTCTGCGCTACCAGGCGAAGAGCGGGCGGCGCCCGAGAATACCGAGCGGGCGGTCCGGCCCGGCGCTGGTATCCGGCCGGGCGCCGGTAGCAGTCAAGGTCCGGCCATCGGTCCGAACGGTAATGTCCCCCTGGCGGTCGGTCCGGAAAATCCGGGTCCCCACCGTGCGCAGCCGCTCCAGAGTCTCGGCGTGGGGATGGCCGTATGGGTTCCCGTTCCCGGCGGAGACCACCGCCAGCGTAGGCTGCACTGCCGCCAGAAACGCGGCGGTGCTGCTGGCCCCGGACCCATGGTGTGCGACTTTGAGCACGTCCGCCCGGAGGTCGGTGCCTCCGGCAAGCAGGTCCGCCTCCACCCCCGCCTCCATGTCGCAGGTCAGGAGCATGGAGACCAGCCGGTACCGGAGCCGGAGCACGACGCAGTTGCTGTTCGTGTCCGACCGGGTGCCCGTGTACGGCACCGGGGGCGGGTTGAGCACGTCCAACGCCACCTCCGGCCCCAGCAGAATGCGCTCCCCGGCGACCGGCCCGCGCACCGGGATGTGCTTCGCCGCAGCGATCGCCAGGGCCTCGGTGTAGCCTTTTACGTTCGGGTCCTCCCCGCTGCGCAGGAGCGTGCTCACCGGAATCCCTTCGAGGACTGCGGCCCCGCCGCCGGCATGGTCCTGGTCCGGATGGGTCAGGAGCAAGTATTCCAGCCGCCGGATACCCCGGTCGCTCAGGGCGGGGAGTACCACATCGGCCCCGGCATCATATCCGGGCCGCCCGGACCGGGGGTCCGGACGCACCGCCGGGCCGGCGTCCACCAGCATGGCCTGGCCGCCGGGCGCTTCAATGAGGATGGCGTCCCCCTGGCCAATGTCCAGGAATGTCACCTGGAGGATTTCGCCCGGCCCGGCTGCAGCGGCACGCCAGACACCGGCCAGACCGGCGGTCACGACCAGCGTCACGGCCACAATCACCGCGGCCCTCGTGCCCCGCCAGCCCCCTGCCGCGGCCCAGCGGCGCGCCTGGCCCGCCGCACCGGCCAGCCGCTCACGCAGGAACGCCCGCAGGGGAGCCCAGGCAACGACGGCCAGCCCAGCATACCAGGCCGCCACCAGACCCAGCGGCGGGCTCCCCACCTGCAGATACGCACCCGGGACGGCTGCCGTCGCCTTCACCGTAAAGACCAGCAGCCAGAGCCCCAGCCGCACCACCCAGTTGATAAGCCTGGCCGCCGGCAGGAACGCCAGCCCGAGCAGCGCCGCCACCGAACCCACCTGCACCAGCGGCTCCAGAAACCCGAGCACCAGCAAGTTCGCCACCGGGGCGATGGTCGACGTCGCCCCGAAGCTGTGCAGGCTAATCGGCTCCACCAGCGCCTGGGCCGCAAACGTCACCGACAGCCCGGCGGCCAGCCAGCCCCCGGCCTTTTCCCCAAAGACGGCCTGCAGCTGGGGCGCCAGCCACCGTTCGATCGGCCGGGCGAGCAGCAGAATGCCCAGGGTCGCCCCTGCCGAAAGCTGAAACCCCAGGTCGAAGAGCAGCCCCGGCCAGGCCAGGAGCAGCAGGAAGGCGGCAGCCCCCAGGGTGTTGACGGCGTTCCGCTCGCGCCCCAGGAGGTCGCCCACTAGCACCAGCCCGGCCATGAAGCCCGCCCGCATCACCGACGGGCTGGCCCCGGTAAGAAGAACGAAGAAGACGACCCCGCCCAGGCCCATGACCGCGGCCCACCGCCGGGGCACGCCCGCCCGGTACAGGAGTCCCAACAGCGGCAGAATGACCATGGCCAGGTTCCCGCCGCTTACCGCCAGCAGGTGCAGTACACCGCTGGCCTTGAACGCCGCCTTCACGTCGTCGGGGATTTCCGTCCGGCTGCCGAACAGCAACCCCGCCATCAGCCCCGCCTGGTCGGGCGGCAAGGTGGCCTTCAGCACGCCCTCCAGCCGGATGCGCACGGCCACCGCAGCCCGCTGCACGGGGTTCAGCCGCCCCGGCCCCAGCAGCCGGGCCTCTCCGGCCTCCAGCGTAAGGTAAATCGACTGCCGGGCGAGCACGGCGGCCTGGTCGAACCCGCCGGGATACTTGGGTCCGGAGGGCGGCTTCGGCGTGCCGGTCAGCACCACCCGCTCCCCGAACCCGGGCGCCCGGCCGCCCCGCTGGGTCACGTAGAGCCGGCCGGCGGCCGGGTGCCCGTCCACCTGCTCGACATCGACCTCATAGGCGACGCCCCGGGGCTGCTTTAGCTCCGGCTCGCCGGTGACGGTGGCCGTAACGGCCACTTTTTTGCCCTCCCAGGCCCCCAGGTCGCCGCGGCCGGCCGTCTCGACGTAGGCATACCGGAATGTCCCGGTCAGCGCCACCGTCAACAGCAACGCTGCAGCCGGCCGCCGCCGGGACGCCAGGCCACACACTGCGGACGCGAAAAGGGCGGCCAGCGCCACCGCGGGGTGCGGCCGCAGCCAGTCGGCTGCGGCGATCCCAACGGCAAGCGCTGCCGCCATCCAGAGCGCTGTGCGCACGCAACCAGGCTTCCTCTCTCCCGCGTGCAAGCAAAGCGGGGGCATCTATCATTACGACGCGGGACTGTCCCGGGTTCGGTCCTCAGGCCTTGGCGTTCTGCATGGCCTGCTGAAACTCGGTCGGCGTGACCGGGCGTACCGGGGCCGGCTGGGCGCCCGAGCCGCCCGCCTTGTCCAAAACCGCCTTCCGGTTCTCCGGCACCAGCGTCGTGCCAAGCTTTTGGGCCCTCAGCGTCTTCACGAAGGATTCGGCCGGCCGGGCGTAGTTAACGGCGTCCGCCCGGAGCGGCCCGACCCCACGGCCGAAAAGAAACGTCGTCAGTTCCCCGCGGTTCAACACCTGCAGTTGCCAGCACTGGTTCACCGGAAAAGTCGACTTCCACGTGTCACAGGCCGCCTTCTCCTCGTTCAGTGCGAACCAGACTTCGCGGCCGGCGCTTTCCTGCTTCCAGGCCACGTCGTTCTCCAGGAGCGTAGGCAGGTAGCGGAGGAGTGCCCCGAAGCCTTTCGGGTCCGCCCGCCAGACCCCGTCGGGCCGGAACTCCCACGTCACGTACGGGACCCCGTTCTGGGTCGCCACCAGCCGTTGCCCGTCCCGGAGCCAGTCCTCTTCCACCTTCATTTCAGCCTTACCCTGGTCCTGGACGCCATACGTGGCGTGCCAGTCGGCAGATGGAAACAGCGTCTCCGCCCGGACGGTCTCCACGACCGGAGCGGCGGGGAGCGCAGGCGCCGGGGCAGGTTGGGACTTGGTCCAGGGCAGCGGCGGCAGTTGACAGCCGCCAATCAGCAGCGAAAGCGCCACCAGCGTCATGACACGGGCAAAACGGGTCATGAACTCACCCCCGCCAGGCATTTACCTGTATGACGATGCAACCCCGGCACCAGTTTCTGTCATTGACGGTACCACTTCAAGCTGCGGATGGCAACTTCGTATCCGGCGAAATATGCTTAGGGAGCAGTATGGTCCGTTAGTTAAATTGATTATATACTTGGTTGGATGCTCAAAACATCTGAGAAGACATGGCTTCTCGGTGTAGGAATGGAAGGAGGAGCATTTTGAAGGGAATCCAACTTAAGGCCGGCGTTCTACTCTTCGGGCTCATACTACTCAGCGGCCTGGGGACGGGCACTACGTTCCTGATGGTTCAGCAACAGCGGGATGACAGCCGGGTCGTGAATGTGGCCGGCGGGCAGCGGATGCTCAGTCAAAAGATGGCGAAAGAAGCGCTGGTCATAGCTGCGGCAGGCGGGAGCGATTCCAAAACCGTCTCCGACTTTAGCGAGACCACCGATCGATTTTCGAAGGCACTGAAAGGGCTTGCTGTCGGCGACGCGAGCCTGGGGCTACCGCCGGCGACCAACCCGGCCGTTCTCACTGCCCTGCGTGAGGTGGAGAAGACCTGGAAGGATCTCGAACCCACAGTGGCGGCTATCAAGAGCGCCCGACCCGGCACCCCGGTCTCCGCTCCCGCCGGCCGGTTGCTGGCAGACAGCGACGCCCTGCTGGCCAAGTCGATCGCAGTGGTCGACCTGATCGAAGCCGATCACACCAGGAAAATTGCCCGGATGCTTTGGATTCTCGGCCTCTTCGGGGTCATGGGCGGAGTAGTGGCCATCGCCTCCTGGCTCATCATCCGATCGGTGATGGTTAGCCCCCTGGTGGCGCTCTCGGCCTCCATGCAGCGTATCGCCGGCGGCGACCTGACGGTCCGGCCCCTGGACATCAAGTCCAACGATGAGATCGGTGCGATCGCGAGGGCGTACATCGCGCTCCTGAGCGGCCTCCGGACGCTGATCGCGGACGTCCACCAGTCGGTCGGCCAGGTGCGGACCGCCGCCGACGAACTCTCGCAAACCTCCGGACAGGCCGCCACCGGCTCCCAGGAAGTCGCTCGGGCGGTGGGCGACGTGGCAGGCGGCGCCAGCCAGCAGGCCCAGTCCGTGGGTGACGTCCGGGAAGTGATTCGGAACCTGCAGCAGGCGATCGATAAGATTGAAGCCGGCTCTCACCATACTGCCGGCGAAGTCGAATCCGCCTCGCGCCTCCTGAACCAAATGGTTGCCTCTTTGGATGCTGTTTCCACCAGCGCTCATGGCGTTGCCGACGGGTCCCGGCGGGCCGCCGACAAGGCCCGCAACGGCGCCCAGGTGGTCGACAGCGCCGTCTCCGGCATGCTGCGGGTCCGGAACGCCGTCCACGAGTCCGCCGTCCGGATTCAAGGGCTGGAGGCCGTCTCCGATCAGATCAGCGGCATTACCGAAGTACTGCAGGAGCTCTCCGAGCAGACCAATCTGCTGGCGCTGAACGCCGCCATCGAAGCGGCCCGTGCCGGCGAGCACGGCCGGGGCTTCGCCGTCGTGGCCGGCGAGGTGCGCCGGCTGGCAGAACGGTCCGGCAAATCGGCCCGGGAGATCGATAGCCTGATCACGAACATTCAGGTCGCCACGAGTGAAGCAGTGAAGGCCATGAACACCGGCACCGCCGAAGTCGAAACCGGCAGCAAACTGGCGGAAGATGCCGGGCAAGTGCTTCAGGAGATCCTCGCTGTCTCCCAGCAGGCGGCAACCGAAGTCAATGTCATCGCCACTTCCGTGCAGCAGTTGCGTGCGGATGCCCAGCAGGTAGTGCGGGCGTTCCACTCGGTGGCCGTGGTGACCGATGAGAACTCCGTCGCGACCGCGGAGATGGCCGAACAATCCGGAAAAATGGCCAGGGCCGCCGAAGTGGTCGCGGAGATTTCCCAGCAGAACGCCGCAGCTTCCGAAGAGGTGGCGGCCTCCATGGAGGAGATGGGTGCATCGGCCGAGGAGGTGGCAGCCTCGGCACATTCGCTCGCTCTCGTCGCGTCCGACCTGCAGACCACGGTTTCGCATTTCCGCCTCTAACGCCCCCTCCGTACACACGATTTGCCCGCTGCCCCCGGCTCCACTGGAAGCTTTTTGGCTTCCTCGGAATAGACTGGTGGCATCAATTCCGCCAGGAGGGACGGCTGTGCACTACCCGGTCCGACCGGAGGTCATGCGCCTCAAACCCTATGTGCCCGGCCTTTCCGTCGCGACGGTCCGGCAGCAGTACGGGCTGAATCGCATCGCCAAGCTTGCTTCCAACGAGAATCCGCTCGGTCCCTCGCCCCGCGCCATCGCGGCCATCCGGGAGTCCGCCGCTGCTGGGCACATATACCCCGAGCCGGTGGCCGGACCGCTGCGGGCCACCCTGGCCGGCCACCTTGGACTGCCGGAAGACTGGGTCATGGCCGGCAACGGCTCCGACGAACTGCTCCGCCTGCTGGCCGCGGCGTACGTGCACCCGGGCGACCGGGTGGTAGTGCCGGGCGGCTCGTTCCCGAACTACCGGGCCGTCTCGGAGTTGTTCAGCGCTGCTGTCCTTGAGGTGCCCCTGAAAGCCGAAGCGATGGACCTGGAAGCGATGGCCGACCTGGCGCCGGACGCCCGGTTCATTTTCCTCTGCAGCCCGAACAACCCCACGGGGGCCGTCTTCACGGCGGAGTCGTTCCGGCGCTTCCTCGCCGCTGTGCCGCAGGAGACGCTGATCGTGTGGGACCAGGCGTATTACGAATTCGACGAGACCGCCTTCGATGCCGTAGCCCTGCTGCCGGATCATCCCAACCTGATTCTGACCCGGACGTTCTCCAAGGCGTATGGGCTGGGCGGCCTGCGTATTGGCTACGGCATGGCCAGGCCGGAACTCTGGGCGCCGCTGTACATGGTGCGGGAGCCGTTCTCCATCAACGCGCCCGCTCAGGCGGCTGCTTTGGCCGCCCTGGCCGACCAGGAACACCTGGCGGCAACCCTGGCGAACAACCGGGCCGGCCGGGCGTTTCTGGAGCAGACGGCATCCGACCTGGGACTGACCTGGGCGCCATCTCGCGCCAACTTCCTCTTTATCGACCTGGGACAACCGGCCGAGCCCGTCTTCCGGGAACTGCTCAAGCACGGCGTCATCGTCCGGCCCTGCGGCGGCTTCGGCCGTCCCAACTGCATTCGGGTCACCGCCGGCCTCCCCGCCGATAACGCGCTGTTTGCCGGGGCTCTTCGGGAGGTACTGCGGTAGTGTTCTGGTGGTCCGGCCGCCAGTGGGATATACTGGAGCCGAGGTGACTATGGCTTGAAAATCGGTTGCCATATCAGCATCAGCAAGGGGTACGCCGCAGCGGTGGAGTCTGCGCACCGGCTGGGCTGCGAATCCTTCCAGTTCTTCACGAAGAATCCCCGGGCATTCAAGGGCAAGGCGGCGGATCCGGACCAGGCCGCCAGGGGCCGGGCGCTGCTGGCGGAGTACGGGCTGATCGCCGTCGCCCATGCCCCCTACATTACCAACCTGTCCACGCCGGACCCCGAACTGCAGCAAATCTCCATCGCCTCGCTCAAGCAGGACCTGGAGAACGCCGAGGCTTACGGGGCCATCGGCTGCGTCTGCCACATGGGCAAGCACGTCGAACAGGGCGTGGATTACGGCATTCACCGCATGGTGGAAACTCTGGACATGCTCCTGACCGAGTACCAGGGGCACTGCCTGTTGCTCCTGGAGAACACCGCCGGCCAGGGCACCGAGCTAGGCACCACGCTGGAGCAGTGCCTGCAAGTCCGATCGCAGGCAGCCCAGCCGAATCGCATCGGCTTCTGCTTCGACACCTGCCACGGCTTCGCCGCCGGTGCGTACCGCCCCGACACGTGGGACGAGTTCATGACGGAGGCCAGAGCCAGCGGCTACTGGGACCACCTGAAGGCGATTCACCTGAACGACAGCAAGTTCGACCATGGTCAACGAAAAGACCGCCACGAGAACCTGGGAAAGGGATTCATCGGTGCGGATGGCCTCGCCCGCCTGCTCGGGTCCGACGCCTTCACATCGCTCCCGGTCATCCTGGAGACGCCTGTAGAAAACGAAGAAGATTACCGGCCGGAGATGGCGTACGCCCGGTCGCTGGCAACCGCCCGTTAATCCCGCGGTTGAGCCGGTCTGTACATAGGCGGAGCGCTTGAAGCGCTCCGCTCTTGATTTTGGCAGGAAAATCCCCACCGAGCAAAGAACCAGAGGGAATTCAATGTAGTCGTATTGCTTATTAAAGGAGTGCTCGGTGTGGCTGCGTCCGAATCCGTGACAATCTCGGTGCCGACCACCTTTGCCCAGGGTGTGCGCGCCGCCGCCCCGGTCATGCTGGGGTACTTGCCCATCGGCTTTGCATTCGGGGTTTTGGCTCGCACTACCGGCCTGTCGGTCGCTGAGGTGGGCCTCATGTCGCTGCTGGTGTACGCCGGCGCCGCCCAGTTTATTGGTACCGGCATGATCGGCGCCGGTATGGCGGCGCCCGCCATCATTTCGACCACGTTTCTCGTCAACCTGCGCCACCTGCTGCTGTCCACGGCGCTGGTGCCGTCGCTGCGGGAGAACGCCGCCTGGGAGAACAGCCTGCTGGCCTACGGCATCACCGACGAGACGTTTGCCGTCAACACGGCGATTCTCCAGGGCCGCCCGGCCACCGTGTCCTACGTATCCGGTGTGCACATTGCCTCCCAGTCCACCTGGGTTGTGGCCTCCGTGGTCGGGGCACTGGCCGGGCAAATGGCCGGGAATTCCGATGCCCTGGGTCTGGACTTCGCGCTGCCCGCGATGTTCGTCGGCCTGCTCATGCCCAACCTGCGCGGCGAAGACCGCAAGGCTCGGCTGGCGAGCGCCCTGGTGGCGGCCGCCTTCGCCGTGACTGCCCTGGTGCTCTTCCCCGGCAACAGCTGGGCCATTATTGTCGCGACCCTGGTGGCAGCGACCGTGGGGGTGATGCTCCCGTGATGACGATACGCCCGCAAATCTTCGCCCTCTTCGTGGGCATGGCCCTGGTCACGTACCTGCCGCGGATGCTGCCGCTGGTCGTGTTAAGCCGCTTCAAGCTTCCGCCGCTGGTGCTGCGGTGGCTCTCGTTCGTGCCGGTTTCGGTGCTCGCGGCGCTGCTGGCAAAAGAGCTGCTGGTGAGCGGCGGCAAGCTGGCCCTGCCGCCGGCCCATCCACAGCTCCTGGCCGCCGTCCCGGCCTTTGTGGTGGCAATTTGGACCCGCAGCCTCATGGGCACTGTGGTGGCGGGCATGGCCGCCATGGCCCTGCTCCGCCTGATTCTCTAAAGCGAGAGCAGGGGCCGGAGCTTGTCGACGGTCTTGGGCCCGATGCCAGACACGCCGGCCAGGTCCTCCAGCTTTTTGAACGGGCCGTGCTTGGTCCGGTACTCCACAATCGCCTTGGCCATGGCCGGCCCGACGCCGCTGACCGCGGCCAGTTCGGCGACGCCGGCGGTGTTGATGCTCACCTTGGCGTTCGCCGCGCCTGCCGCCGGGGTCGTTCCCCGGCTCTCCGCCACGACCGGGAGCACCGTGGCGGCCTGAGCCACAGGCGTCGGCGTGTTCAGTTCCTGCGCCGGGGGCACGTAGATTTTGTCCCCGTCGGCCACCGGCCGTGCCCGGTTGAGAGCGTCGGCAGCGCCGCCGGGCAGCGCCCCACCGGCGGCCAGGATGGCGTCGTCCACCCGAGCCCCCGTCTCCAGCCGGTAAACTCCGGGCGCGACGACAGCCCCGGTCACATGCACCACGACCAGGGCCTTTGGTTTCGGGGCCGGCGACTCCTGAGCCGGCACAGCAGGCTCAGGTTTCGGTGCCGCTTCCGCCACGGGCTGCGCCCCGGACTGGGCCGCAAACGCCAGGGCGCTGCCTTCCGCCTGATACCGACCTACGCCCAGCCAGACCAATCCCGCAACCAGCACGCCAACCAGGGACAGCACACCATAACGAACAGGCTGACTGATCTGCACAACCCCACCCCCTCACGAAGATGGGGGTATTCGTCTTTCTGGTAGATTTTTCCTGCTCACGATTGCGGAAAAGCCTTGGGAATTTTTTGCCGCAGATTTGAATGATGACGCAGATAAAACATAAATAAATGCAGTGTTTTAGATCTGCGCCATCTGCGTTATCTGCGGCCAAAAAATGTCCCGCGGAGGCTAAAGGGAAAAGGCGGGAGCCTGCCCCCCGCCGGAAAAAGCCTCAGTGAATCTCCCCGCCCACCTCGTCGTCCGTGACCAGCAGCGCCTCCAGCTTGTCGACCCCCTGAATCGTGTGCATGGCCGCCTTCACCCGGCTCCGGTCCGCCTTCGTGGGCACGAACCCTTTCACGAACAGCACGCCGGCGTCGCAGTACACCTGGAACTGGTCCTTCTTGAAGCCCAGTTCCCCCAGGAGCCGCTCCGCCGCCCGGGAGACGTCGGCGTCGTCCTCCTTCTGGCCTTCACCGACCTTCACCTTCTGCACCCGCACACTGACTACGCCCGGCAGGCCCTCCACCATCCGCACGGCGGCGTGCACGTCGTCGTAGCTGCCGGCATGGCCTACCAGCAGCACCTCGCCCTTGTGCACCTTGCAGCCCATGTCCCGGTACTCCGTATGCTTGGCCAGGTGGTTGGAAATAACTTCGGTGAGTTGCTTGTCGCCCTTGTGCTCCTCGTCGGCCACCGTCAGGTCGTTGACGACCTGTTTGACCCCCGTCACTTTCCGGGCGATCTCCTCGGCCACAGTCCTGTGGGACAGCACGTCCACCACGCCGTGCAGGCGGACCGTCCCGTCTTCCGCCGAGACCTGGACATCGATGCCTGCCGACTCCGTGCCTTTCAGCAGGGCGTCCTTGACCTCTTTCATCAGATGGAGGTCATGGTTAAACGGCTCCTGCACCCCCGGCGGGTTGAACGCTTTCTGATGGTCCTGATTGCGGCTCTGGTGCTCGGCCAACGCTGCTGCTCCTTCCTGTGTACCGTCTCTGCGGCTGTAGTGTACCCATCCTTCGGTTTGAATAAGAAACATCTCGCATGGAATGTATTGCCATTTTCCATATTATCCCCTATGATGGAAGTACTACCTCTAAGCGAAAACCACAAGGGGGACAACTGATGAGTGGGGAACTGCAGAAATTAAACCTGGCCGAACGGGCAGGGTCCATTCTGCGCAGCGACCGTCAGGCCTTCGAGCGCGCGAACATCCGGACGACCAAGCCCGTGCTTTTGGTGCTCATCCCGCGAGAAGGCGACGCCACGGATCTCGCCGATGCGTACATCCCGGACATCGCGGGTGCCGCCGGCCTGCAGTACGTTCGCCCGGCCCCATGCGACCTGCGGAACCTGCCGCCTAATCTGCTCCGCCGGTCCCGCCTGGTGCTGGCCGACCTGTCGGTGCCCAACGAGAACATCACCGCACTCATGAACCAGGCGCTCGGCCTACGCCGCCGGGTGCTGCTCATGGCGCAGTCCGCCGAGTACGTGCCGCGTGACCTGGTTTCAATACCGTCGGTGCTGTACGGTCTGGAACCAGGCCTCTTTAACCACCTGCTCCGGGAGACCTTGCGGGAGGCCCGATCCGTAGTCGCCGCCCTCCCGTAGCCCGACCTGCGCAAAGAAATCCCCCTCCGGGCCGGAGGGGGATTTTCCTTACTTGACGACGATATTGACCAGTTTGCCGGGCACCGGGATCACCTTGACCACCTGCTTGCCGGCAATCAGGTCCCGGACCTTGTCGGCGGCCAAGGCGATCTGCTCCATCTCGGCGGCCGTAACGCCCGCCGGGACATCCAGGCGCTCCCGCACCTTGCCGTTGATCTGCACCACGATCTCGACCATTTCGGCCCGGGCGACATCCTCATCGTAGGCCGGCCAGGGCTCCAGGTGGATCGACTGATGGTGACCCAGTTTGGTCCACATCTCGTCGGCCAGATGCGGACAGAACGGTGCGATGATCAGCACCGCCTTCTGAATCGCCTCCGCCAGCACCAGCGTGCTGATGGTCCAGTCGCGGTTGCCCATCTTGTCCCGGTAGGCGTAGACGGCGTTGGTCATCTCCATGAGGCCGGAGATGGCCGTGTTGAACGCGAACCGGTCGTGCAGGTCGGATGTGATCCGCTTCACGGTGCGGTGGATGACCCGCCGCAGTTCCTTGTCCTCCGGCGCCAGGTTCGGCAGCGCCCGCTGCAGCCCTTCGGCCAGTTCCCCTTCGGTGATGGCGCCCATGAGCCCCGCCATGTTGCCGGCCTTCACCGGCAGCAGCGTCCGGGCGTGCTGAATCTCAGGCAGGGCGGAAGTCACCATCCGGTAGAATCGGTTGATGAACCGGTAGGAGCCTTCGATGCCGGCATCCGACCAGTCCAGGTCCCGCTCGGGCGGGGAGGCAAACAGAATGAACAGGCGGCAGGAGTCGGCGCCGTACCGGACGATCATGTCCTCCGGCGAGACGACGTTGCCCTTGGACTTGGACATCTTCGAGCCGTCTTTGATGACCATGCCCTGTGTCAGCAGCGCCGCGAACGGCTCGTCGACCGCCACGTGGCCCATGTCCCGCAGCGCCTTGGTGAAGAACCGGGAGTACAGCAGGTGAAGCACGGCGTGCTCGATGCCGCCCACGTACTGGTCCACCGGCATCCAGTAGTTTACGTCTTCCTGGCTCCAGGGGGCGTTGGCGTTGTTGGCGTCGCAGTAGCGCATAAAGTACCAGGACGAGCACACGAACGTGTCCATGGTGTCGGTCTCGCGCCGGGCCGGGCCGCCGCAGGACGGGCAAGTGGCGTTCACAAAGCCCTCGTGGCGGGCCAGCGGGCTGGTGCCGTGGCCGGTGAAGTCCAGGTCGGCCGGGATCCGCACGGGCAGTTGGTCGTCGGGCACCGGCACGGTCCCGCACTTTTCGCAGTAGACGACCGGGATGGGAGCGCCCCAGGCCCGCTGCCGGGAAATCAGCCAGTCGCGCAGCCGGTAGGTGACGGTCTTCTTGCCGAAGCCCTTCTCCTCGGCGTAGGCGGCCACCTTGCCGATGCCCTCTTCGTTCCCCAGGCCGTCGAACGGGCCGGAATTGACCATAACGCCGGCCGCCGGGCAGGCCTCGGTCATCTCCGCTTCGTTGATCGGCTCCGCCGGGTTCTGAATGACGACCCGGATGTCCATGCCGAACTTCTTCGCGAACTCAAAGTCCCGCTGGTCGTGGGCCGGCACGCCCATGACGGCGCCGGTGCCGTACTCCATGAGCACGTAATTGGCGATCCAGAGCGGCACCTGCTGGCCGTTGAACGGGTTGATGACACTGACGCCGAGGGCGAGGCCTTCCTTCTCCGTGTCGGTAGAAGTACGGGCGATCTCGTTCAGGCTCTTCGTCTTCTCCTGGAACGTCCGGACCTGGGCCGCCTTTTCGGGCGTGATCAGGCCGGCGTTGATCAGCCGCTCCACGATCCCGTGCTCGGGCGCGACGACCATGAAGGTGACGCCGTAGATCGTGTCCGGCCGGGTGGTGAAGACGGTCAGCTTCTCATCGAAGCCGGCGATGGCGAAGTCGACCATGGCGCCTTCGGAACGGGCGATCCAGTTCTCCTGCATGGTGCGGACCCGGTCGGGCCAGCCCTTCTCCAGGAGCTTCAGGTCTGCCAGCAGTTCATCGGCGTACTGGGTGATTTTGAAGAACCACTGGGACAGGTTGTTCTTCGTGACGACCGAGTCACACCGCCAGCACTTGCCGTCGACCACCTGCTCGTTGGCCAGCACCGTCTCGCAGGACGGGCACCAGTTCACAGGCGCGGTCTTCTTGTAAGCCAGGCCCTTCTTGTAGAGCTGCAGGAAGAGCCACTGGGTCCACTTATAGTAGTCTTCCCGATAGGTGTAGACCGCCCGGCTCCAGTCATAGCTGTAGCCCAGTTGCTTCAGCTGCTCGGTCATTTCGGCGATGTTGGACTTGGTCCAGACCGCCGGGCTGATGCCCTTCTGAATGGCGGCATTCTCCGCCGGCATGCCGAAGGAGTCGTAGCCCATGGGATGCAGCACGTTATAGCCCTGCATCCGCCGGAAGCGGGCGATCACGTCTACGATGGAATAATTGCGGACATGCCCCATGTGGAGCTTGCCGGAGGGATACGGAAACATGGCCAGGGCGTAGTACTTGGGCTTCGAGGTGTCTCGCTTCACCTCGTGAATTTTCTTGTCCTCCCAGTACTTTTGCCACCTGGGCTCTACTTCCCTGAAGTCAAACCGTTCCTCTGCCATGACAGGTTGCCCCCTTGAAAGAACCTCGTAAACCGGAAAATTTGCGATAAACGAAAAAGCTCCCGTCCCCATGAGGGACGAGAGCATAACTCCCGCGGTACCACCCTGCTTGGCCAAAATGGCCCTGCTTGTTCCGGCTGTAACGGGCCGGCGCCCGGCATGGACTACCGGCGGCTGCCCGCTTTGGCCCATGCGGCTCTGGGGTGAGGTTCGGCTGCATCCCCTGCCGCCTTGCACCTGCCGGCGGCTCTCTGAAAAGGAATGGCGGCTTACTGGTTCCCCGTCGTCGCCTCTACTTATGACACGGTGACTAAGACTATATTATGAGTCCATCTCGGCAAGAAGTCAAGAACCGGACCCGCCGATCGGATTCTTGCCTTTCGGGCCGGCCCGTGGGTATGATTTAGATAGGCTGGTCGTAAACGGACTTCCCGAGGAGGAATGACCCATGCCCACATTCATTACCGGCGCCACCAGTTCCATCGGCCGGGTGCTGGTGAAGAAGCTCGCCCGGGACGGCGGGCCGGTGCGGATTCTGGCCCGCAAGAGCAGCAACCGGAGCGGGCTGGAACTGCCCGGGGTGGAGTTCGTCTACGGCGATGTGACCGACCCGGAGGCCGTCCGGCAGGGCATGGACGGCTGCGAGCGGGTCTGCCACCTCGCGGCCATCGTCGGCCAAAACGCCCCCGAAGCCGAGTGGTGGCGGGTCAACCGGGACGGCAGCCGGAACGTGCTGCAGGCCGCTTACGACCTGGGTGTGAAGTCGCTGGTCCAGGTCTCGTCCCTGGCGGTCCTGGGGACCACGCAAATGGGCGATGTGGCCGACGAAACCCACCTGCCCGACCCCGCCACGTATTTTAACCTCTACCAGAAAACCAAACGGGCGGCCGACGACATCGCCCGGGAGTTCGCCGCCAAAGGGCTGCGGGCCATGATCGTCTACCCGGCGTTCGGCTACGGCTGTTCCTGGGCCTCCAGCCACCCCAGCATGGCCGAGCAGACGCTGCTGCGGTATGCCGCCGGCAAGCCGGTCGCCGTGCTGGGCAGCGGCAGGAACCACCTCTGCCTGGCTTACTACAAGGACACCGTCCGGGGCATCCGGCTGGCGCACGAGCGGGGCAAGGCAGGAGACGACTATCTGCTCGGCGGGTCCTGCCTGACCTTCCCGGAAATCTGGGACGTGGTGGCACGGGTCCTGGGCAAGCCGCCAGTCCGCCGGCGCATCCCCACCAGCGTGCTGAAGACCGTCACGGCGGTCAGCCGGGCGCTCACCGGCAAGTCGTTCTTCCCGCCCGAGTTCTTCGAGATGATCGACTACGACTGGAACTTCAGCACCGCCAAGGCCCAGCGGGAGCTGGGCTGGCAGATGACGCCGTTCGCAGACGGCATGGCGGCCACCTGGGCCGAGTACCAGGCCGCCGGGTGGCAGCCGTAACCGCCGGGTGGCGGCTGGAAAGGAAGCGGGGGCAGGCAACGAAACGCCTGCCCCCGCCTTTTTCATGCCGTCTCCCGCACAGAGAGCTTCTGGCCGTTGTAGAGTGCCCCGCCCAGGTCTGTCTGGGCGTTGTGCGTCTCATCCCAGACGATGGCTTTGCCGCTCTGGACCAGGTTCACCAGCCGTGAGCTTGCGGCCGCATTGATCAGTGCGTGCCGAACCGTAGCGCCCCGAAACAGGTGAACGACCTTGCCGTCCACTGTGACTTCCAGTGGTTCAAACGCCATCTCAGCGCACCTTCAGGAGTTGCGGATAGGCCGCGTTGAACTCGTCGGTCACCGGGCTGTAGTTGGCGGTGCCATCCTTGCTGACGTCGTCACGGACCTCGTCGCTGTTGAAGCGAATCACCGTGCCGATGGCGGCGGCGATCGTGTTGAACTCGGTCGGGTTGGCGTTGTTGCCATAGTCCGTCTGCGAGGCGAGAATCACCTTGCCGCCGTTCGCCACCCAGGTGTTCAGGACCGCCAGTTCAGCCGCCGTGTAAAGGCCCACGGCGTTCCCCGGCGTCGTAATGAACAGCACGTCGACCCCGACCAGCTTGTCGGCGGTGAGCGCCCCGGTCTTGCCGGTGAAGGTCATGGTGTAGCCCCGATCGGCGAGGAAATCCCGGACCTGCGTGAACTTGGCGTTGTCGTAATACTGGCCGTGGTCCTCGTCGACGAGGACCGTGCCGGACGACCTGCCGGTCAGCAGGTCGAGCAGGTTGGTAAACCACTGCGGGTTCTGGTAGGACGCCTTGTAGCCGTTGGCGACCATGATGGCGCCCAGGCCGACCACCTTGCCGCTCCCGACCTGCTGCATGGCCGCCAGCGGGACCGGCTTGCCGGCGTCAACTTTGACGAAGTTCTTCGGCGCCGTGGCGGACCGTTCGTACTGGTAGCCCGTGGCTTCGGCCGTCACCAGCACCGTCGCCTGGTTGGTCAGGGGCACAAGCGTGCCGCCGCTGCCTGCCGCCAGCAGGCTGGAGCTGTTATAGAAGTTCAGTTTGGACACCGCGATCGGCGTCGGCGCCGACTTTACGACGATACGGCCTGCCGACGGAGTGTAGCTCAAGTTGCCGACCGACTTGACGTACTCGCCCACAATGATTGCATCCACGTCCGAAGAGATATCCGACGGAGACGCGAAACTGGGCACCGGGTAGCCGCTGCCGCCCGTGCCAATGTAGTCAGCCATGGCGACGCTGTAGACCCGGTTCAGATCCAGCGGCTGGCCGTTCACCTTGAAGTCTATATGGTCCAAACCACCGGTAGGCTTGGTGTAGATCGTGTAGGTCAGCCCGGAGGTCTGCAAGTCGACCTGGAACCGGTTGTCCCGCAGGTACGAGTACTCAATCAGCTGCCGAATCTGGGCACCGGTCAGGTTGAACTTCATGACGAAGTTGCCGAACGGCAGCACCTGATAGATCTGCCGCATGGCGATGTCGCCCGCCGGGATCGACGTCCGGATGCCGCCGTTGTTGGTCACGGCGATTTCCGTGCCCATGTACGCCCGCATGGCGTCGGTGATCAGGTTGCCGATGGAGACGTCCTTGATGTACCGGTCATCGCGGTTCAACTCGATGGGCGTGTAGCCAATCTTGGCATCCAGTTGCGGCCCCATCTGCGCGTTCCACTGGTCCACGATGGACTTCACAGTCTCGTCGGTGGCGGTAAGTCCTTTGGTGGAAACCGTGTAAGCGCCTCCCGTGGCGCCGCCGCTGAAGGTCCGCGTGTCAGCCTTGCGCACCACAATGTCGCCCACGTAGGCGGCGCTGCTGCCCACCTGCACGATGGGCACGCCGCTTGCAACCTCAGGAGTCGACAGGTAGGTATGCGAGTGGGCGCCAACGATCAGGTCAACGCCGGGAATCGCCGCCAGTTGCGGGTCGTAATCCACGCCGTTGTGCGATACGAGGACGACCATGTTGACCTGGTCCTTCAGGGCCGCAACCTGTGCTTGGGCCGGCGCCAGCGCGTCCGTGAACTGGAGGCCGACGATGTTCTTGGCACCCGTGGCCGGCGGGAACTCCGTCACAGCGATGAAGGCGATCTTCTGGCCGAGATCGTTGGTGTAAATCTTGTAGGGGTCGAACGCCTTGATCGGCGTGGCCGCGGGATCGACCAGGGCGATATTGGCACCGAGCCACCGGAAGTTGGACTCATCCCGGCGGGCCTGCGTGTTGGCCGGGCCGTGGTCAAAGTCGTGGTTGCCGGCGACCATCAGGTCCAGGCCGGAATTGTTCAGAACCTGAATCATGGGCACACCCTTGTTCAGGTCGGAGACCGGGCTACCGCTGAAATTGTCGCCGCCATCCACAAAGAAGACGTTGCCGCCCTGGGCCTTGGCCGCCTTGACGTAGGCCGCCACCTTGGGCATCGGGTCGATGTTGGCATGCAGGTCGTTCACGTGCAGGATCCGGGCCGTGAGGGCCGGAATCTCCACCGCAATCTTCGCCGAGGCGTTCGGGCTACCCAGCGCCTGGACATCCAGGGTGTTGACGCCCCAGGTGATCAGGCCCGAGATGTCGAACGATGCCTCGCCTTTGCCGGACGGATTGAAGAAGGTGTTCAGGTTCAGCCGCCGGCCGTTGACGGCCACGTCCAGCTCCTTGATGCCGTCATTATCGACGGTGAGCCTGGCTACGTTCGCCTTGGCCGTGAACGTGTAGCTCAAGGTCTGAGGTTCACCTTTGGATCGTCCCGTCGTCACGTCCAGCGCCTTGTACCAGTCGTACGTTGCGTTCGAGGCCCACGCCTGGGGCGTGATCACGCCGTTGTTGTCCGCACCCGCCCCGGCTACGCCCGCTACGCTCACCAAAAGGAACAAGGAAAGCATCAACGCAAGGAATCGCCGCATCCGTTTCACTGGGAGCCCTCCTTACTTCAAGCAAGGTGGAAACATCCCAATGTTACGCTATGCATGCATATTAACCTTTTCAAAAACGAAAATTCGCTAGTGTGAGATATTTGACCGGTCCGGCAGGACTTCGGCGGCGTTCTGATATCGGGACAATACACCAGGCCTCCTTCTGCACCTGCAGGAAATGAAAGAGCCGCAGGGCAACGCCCCGCGGCTCGGCCTGGTGAAAAAACGCTTCAGGAGACCTCGGCCGGGGCGTACCACACCAGGGTGAATGCATGAGTCATCGCCATGTGTGACACCTCCCGTAACCAGAGTAATCGCAGCTGACTTGGATTCACTGAATTGGATTCTAGCCCTTTTGGGGGCTTTTTGTCACGCGCCTACGTATGGAACGAAGGCGGGGGCACCGGCTGCAACCCGCCGCCGCTACCAGGCGGCTGAACCGGCATGGTATTGCCACCGCCGTCGGGCGGCTGCACCGGCTGAACGGTACCACCGCCGCCGGGCGGCTGCACCGGCTGGGTGTTGTCCGGCGGAGCCGGCACCAGCGGCAGCTTCGGAATCAGCCGCTCCCACCACGAGACCGGCTGGCAGACCTTCGTGGGCAACTCATCCTTGGCGTCCAGCGGAATGTATTTCGGGTTCACGGGGTCGGTGGGATGCAGCACACGCGCCTGCGGCCGCTTGATGAAGACCCGGTCCACCGGCGTGCCGGTGCAGCCGGGCTGCCACAACTGCCACTGGGTGAGAATGGACTTCTTGTCCGGCGTCAGTTCCGACGCCTGAACGGCCTGGGCCTTCACCAGGATATCCCCGGCCGCAGTCGGCTCGGTGCCCCGGATGAAGAGTTCGGAGGCCACCTGCTCCTTGGGGCAGAGCTCGTTCGGCAGCATCCCCGTAAGCCGGCAAATGGTCACGTTCACCACATCCGCCGGCCGGACCCAATCGGCCGGGGCCTTCGTCACCGCCGCGGTCATGAACTGGTTCCAGATTTTGACCGGGACGAAAGCGCCCGTGTAAGGCAGGTGGTTGTCGGCCTGGTCGTAGCCGTTCCAGACGGCGGTGACCAGGTCCGGCGTAAAGCCGATGAACCAGCCGTCCCGATTGCTTTCGGTGGTGCCGGTCTTGCCGGCCGCCGGCCAGCCCTTGAAGCCCTGGGTATAGCCGTAAGCGGTGCCCTTCCGGATCACGTCTTTCATCATATCGATCATCACGTAAGCGACAGCAGGCTTGATCACCTGCCGCTTCTGAGGCTGCGCTTCAAAAATGGTGTCGCCGTCCCGGTTGACGATTTTCGTGATGACGATGGGGTCGACTTTGGTGCCCATGTTGTCGATGGTGCTGTAGGCGGAGGCCATATCCAGCACGGTGGTGCCCCTGGTAATGCCGCCCAGCGCCAGAGCCAGGTTCTCGTCGTCCTTGCCGATGGTGGTCAGCCCGTACTTGCGGGCGAAGTCGGCGGCCACGGACGGCCCGCCGGCGGCGATCATGGCCCGGACGGCCATCGGGTTGATCGACTGCTCGACGCCGTACCGCATAGGCTTGAGCCCCTGGTACTTGAAGTCGTAATTCTGCGGCCAAACGGTCTTGCCGTCCTGGGTCAGCATCACCGGCGCATCATCGAGGATGGTGGCCGGGCTGAGCCCCTTGGAAAGCGCCGGCGTATAAGCCACAAGCGGCTTGATGGCCGAACCGGGCTGGCGCAGGGCGTCGGTGGCCCGGTTGAATTCCAGCATCGCCTGGTGGTCGCGCCCGCCGACCATGGCCAGCACTTCGCCGGTGCGGGGGTTCATGACCACCATGGCCGCCTCCGGCTGGGGCGCCTTGGCGCTGATGCCGTAGTCGGTGTTCGCCTGGTTCATCTGCTTCTTGACCGCGTCGCCCGCCAGCTTCTGCAGGTTGGCGTCCATGGTCGTGTAGACTTTGAGGCCGGCCTTGGCGACGGAGCCGATGTCGCCCAGCTTCAAGCCGTACTTTTCGGTCAGGCCGGGCTTGCCGTCTTGCAGAATGTTGATCACGTAGTCGAGGAAGTGGGCCGCCTCGGTGCCGGCGCCCGCCGCCTTGCTGCCGCCGCCCACCTTGGGCTGCACGGCCTTGGCCGCCTCATACTCGGACTCCGACAGGTACTGCTCCTTCAGCATGGCCGCCAGCACAATGTTGCGACGCTGGACGGAAGCCTGCATATCTTCATAGGGATCGAAGATGCTGGGGCCGTTTATCATGCCGGCCAGCTGGGCTCCTTCGGGGAGCGTGAGCTTGCCCACATCTTTGCCGAAGAAAGTCCCGGCCGCCGCCTCAATGCCGTACGCCCCGTGGCCAAAGTAAATCTGGTTCAGGTACATCTCCAGGATTTCGTCCTTGGTGTAGTTCCGTTCCAGTTCAATCGCCACCCATGCCTCCTGGAGCTTGCGCTTCACGGAGACCTCCTGGGTCAGCCAAGCGTCCCGAGCCAGTTGCTGGGTGATGGTCGAGCCGCCCTCCAGGCGCCCGCCGGGCAGGTGCAGGTAGTAGAGCGTTGAGCGGAACACCGCCCGGGTGAAACCTCGCGGGTCCACGCCGTGATGGTTGAAAAAGTTCGGGTCCTCGACCGCGATGAACGCATCCACCACCTGTTTGGGAATGTCGTTCAGCTTCACCGGCGTCCGGTTCTCGCCGGCGTGCAGCCGGTAAATCTCCTTGCCGGCCCGGTCGTAGATAATGGTGCTGCTGTTCCACTCGAGCTTGGTCACATCGGGAGCAGAGGCAGCCGCATTACACCCGGCCAGCACGATTCCAGATACGACGGCAGCAGCCAGCAGGCCAACGGTCCAGATAATAACGCGCAGGGCCCGGGTCGGGCGCTTTTGCTTCGGCTTTTCGTGCTTTGCCATGGGCGGACTTTCCCCCCTTTTCTCCTATAGTCATGTATGCCCGAATCACTGTTTCCTATAACGGAGTACAGCCACGACATGTTACGATGGTTTTTATGGTAATCATGCCAAATAATGTCTTGTCACGGATACAGAAGAACCGGGGAGGTCCCCGGCGCCAGTTTTTCGGGCTAGATATGCGGTTCGGGCACGAGCCTAAGTATACCGGAAACTAAGTTTTAACGTCAATGAGGGTGTGATGGTAACTTCCCCGGATGACGCCGCTTTTGGGGTGGGGCCTTTCGGTTTTAGCGCCGGCCCTGGTCGCAGGCCTCTGCGTCGCTGCGGGGCGCTTATTCTTGTCATGATTCTCGCCGTGGGTTGCTCCTCGCTCCTGGGTAGGCGAAGTATGGTCGTCGCTGCGGTGCTGCCCCACGGCTGCGAATCTTTTAACTTTCGCCCCGATGCTCCTTGGACCTGCGGCCATGGCCGGCTTATTTCGGCCGGGCCCTGGCCTCGGCTCATCTGGCTGGGTCTTTTGGCGCGGGGAAGGGGGGTTTTACGGGGGGCTGGGGGTCGGGCCGTTCCGCTAGAGTGCCCTTGCGAGGCTTGCTTGCAACTCAGCCACCCGGCGGACTTGCTTTGCGGCTTGGGCTGGGTCCGGGGCTTCGGACAGGAATACGACGGCGAGCATCGTCGCTGTGTCCAGGCGGTACAACTCCTCCAGGCCTGGCGGCAGGTGGGCGAAGGGGGTTTGGCTCCCGTACCCCGCTCGGAAGGCCTGGTCCAGGTGCCCGTACTCGGCGATCCGGGCGAGCTCCAGGGTGGGGTCGCCGATCAGCGCGTTGGACCAGTCGATTACGGCCCGGATCTCGCCCTGGTGCGTGAGCAGGTTAGCCGGCCGGAAGTCCATGTGCAGGATGCTGCGCCTCGCCGCCGGCCAGGCGAAAACCGCCCGCAGGTCGGCCAGGCCGGGGAGTTCCAGCTTCACCCCGGCCAGCCGCTCCACGGCCTGCGTCCGGCGCACCAGCCGCTCGGCGAGCGTTTCCGCCAGGCTATCCGTCAGGCCAGGCACCCCCTGCCCGACTGGCACGAACTCCGGCACCGGCGCCGCGTGAATGGCTGCCGTCATCCGCCCCAGGGCCCGCGGGTCGGGGGCGCTCCCGTCGCTCTCCACAAACGCCGACACCAGGCAGTCCAGCGCCGGGCTCAGGTGCAGCCCGAACACCCGGGGCACCGGCACCCCGCATAGCGCCATCTGCCCGCTGATAAAGGCTTCCTGCCGTAAGAGGTCCCGGGCGCTGACGCAGGCGTCGTTGTCATTCGCGTAGACCCGCAGCCGCGGCACTCGCACCGCAACCGGCCCAAAGGCAGACTCCGCCCGGTAGACGACGAATTCCAGCCCACCGCCGATCGCCCGGAGGCCCCGAATCTCCCACTCCGGATGCTCCCGGCCCAACTCCCGCTCTGCCAAAACCATCATGAGATCATTTTCAGGAAGTAGCGGCAGTTTTCCACCAGGTCCGGCCCGGCTCTGAACAGCCCGCCGCCGATCAGGAAGATCACGTCCCGGCCGTACAGTTCCAGCATCTCCGGCACCCGATCCATGGTCATGCCGCCGCCAGGGGCCGGGAAAATCGGCCGAACCGGACCCATCTCCGCACGGGTGCCTTCGGCGATCGACCGGCACTCCTCCCGGCTGAAGGCGAACCGCCCGCCGTAATTCGGGTAGATGGTCGCGTCGGCCCCGGCCAGCCGGGCGATTTGGCCGAACAGGGCATAGTGCGACACGCCTGAGTCGGGCGACGTGACGAAGCTGCCCTGGAAGGCCGGGTGGCTCATGACCGGCAGGCCGATGCGGTCGTCACTGGCCAGGCGCCGCATGGCGTCCAGCCCCACCAGACCCGGCGCAACCAGCAGGCCGCCGGCGCCCGCCTGCCGGGCGAACAGCGCCTTCGCGATGATCTGATCCGCCGGCGCCGTCACGTTCGGCAGGTAAATTACCTTGCGTCCCGTCTCCCGGTTGGCCCGGGCTACAGCGTCGGCGCATCGCTCCACCCGCTCGTTGAACGGGGCGAACGGCTGGTCCGCCAGCCCGTGGTCGTCCTTGATCATGTCGACGCCGCCTATGGCGCACTGGTACGCGAGGTCCGCCAACTGTGCGGCCGACAGGCCCATGGGCTTCAGCGCCGTGCACAGCAGCGGGCGCTCCGGCACGCCCAGGTACTCCCGCAGGCCGGCCCGCCCGAAGCGTGGCCCCTTGAACCGGGCCAGCAGGCTCGCCGGCAGCCCGAACCGTTCCAGCCGGACGCCCGGCTTGATGCTCACGTTCCCGAACAGCACGTTTAAAAACTGGGTCAGCTCAAACCCGGTCGTCTCCAGGGCGTAGCTGATCACCGCCTCCCAGCGGTCCATCCCAACCGGGGCAAGCGATTCTAACCGCCCGACGACTTGCGTCCGGATGTCGCCCGGCGGCAGCAGGTCTTCCGGGAACTCCACCGTCTGCTCCAGGCAAATGTCTTTCGCCTTGGCCTCGGCCTCTTCATACGACCCGGTCAGCCGGTAAGCCGCCCAAAACCGGTCGCCACTCACGATCAGACTGGGATTTGGCAGCAGCATTACAGCGCCTCCGCCTTCGCTTCACTATGGACTGCGGTCAGCCGGACCGCCGCCAGGTCATCCTCCGTAATGCCGAAGGACTCGCCGGTCAGCCGCTCCACTTGCCGCACCAGCGCCGTGGCGTCCAGCCCAAGTTCTTTCATCAGGTACGGGCGGCTGGCCCCGTGCGCAAACACGTCCGGAATCCCGATGCGGACCAGCTTTTTGCCTACGCCGGCCTCCGCCATCACTTCCGCCACCGCCGTGCCCAGGCCGCCGATCGTGGTATGGTTCTCCATGGTAATGACCCCGTTACGGGCGCCGGCGATAGCCTCCAGCACCTGTGGGTCCGTGAAGGGCTTGAGCGTCGATACATGCAGGTGCGCGATGGACAGGCCCCGCTGCTTCAGCACCCGGGTCGCCCGCATCGCCTCCTCCGTGCAGATGCCCTCCGTGAGCAGGGCGATGTCGGACCCCCGGCTCAGGACCCGGGCGCGGTTGAGCCGGAAGGGTTCGGACGCGTCGAACAGCCGGGGCAGCTCGCCCCGCAGCATCCGCACGTATACCGGGCCATCCACTGCCTGGGCCACGTCCAGCACCGACTCCGCGTCCGTCGCGTCGCCGGTTGACAGAATCGTCATGTTCGGCAGGCCCCGCAGCACCGCCACGTCTTCAATCGCCTGGTGTGTCGCCCCGCCCGGCGTCAGAATGCCCGGCAGGAAGCCAATCAACCGCACCGGCAGGTTCGGGTAGGCCACCGACATGGCCAACTGGTCGTACGCCCGCCGGTAAATGAAGACGGCAAAGGTGTGAATCCAGGGCGACAGCCCTTCCCTGGCCATACCGCCGGCCATGGAGAGCATGTTCTGCTCCGTGAGGCCCATGCTGAAGAACCGGTCGGGATACGTGTCCCGGAAGACGTCCGCCTCGCAAGAGCTCGTGAGGTCGGCGGAGAGCACCACCACGTCGGGCCGGTCCTTCGCCCACGCTACCAGGTTGTGCGCATGCACTTTCTGCAGCAGTTCCACCGGCCTACACCCCCTGCTTCATGGCCGCCAGGGCCGTTTCATACAGCTGCTTCTCGTCGGCGTTCTTGAAACGCAGGTAGTGCAGCTTCGGGGCATTCCGCCGCAACAGTTCGACGCCCCGGCACGGGTCGGTGTCGCAGAGCACCACCAGCGGCCGGCCATCCGGCTCCACGTCCGCCGGGGCCGCCAGCGCCTCAATATCGTGCCCGTCCACCTGAAAGACGCGGGCGCCGAACGCTTCCAGCCGCTGCCGGAGCGGCTCAATGTTCATTACGTCGGCCATTTTGCCGTCGCACTGCTGGCCGTTCACGTCCACGTAGATGCCCAGCCGGTCCAGCTTGTAGAACGACAGGACCGCCAGGGCTTCCCAGGTTTGGCCTTCCTGGAACTCGCCGTCCGACATGTAGACCCACGTCCGGCCCGTTTCGCCCCGGAGCCTGCGGGCGAGCGCCACGCCGGCGGCCTGGCTGAGCCCCTGGCCCAGCGAGCCCGTCGTGACCTCCATGCCCGGGGAGTGCTCTGCGCCGATCATTTCCACCGACGCGCCGTCCTGATTGAACTGGGCCAGCCCATCCGGAGCCAAGCGGCCCGTTTCAATCAGCGCGGCGTAAAGCACCAGCGCGTAGTGGGCCGGCGACAGGTAGAACCGGTCCAGGTGGGGCGCTCGGGGGCCGTTGTAGGCCGCGCCCGTGAAGTAGTCCGAGTTTCCCGGACCCGGCACGCCGGGAAACGGCAGCGGAACCAGGGGCGCCACGCTCGGCCCCAGGTTCATAATCTTTACGTACAGCGCCGCCAGCGTCTCGGCCGAGGAGCACGCCTGGCTAAGGTACCCGCCGTTGTTGTTCAGCGTGTGTTCCAGCACCCGGCGCCGGACTCCGGCGGCCACCCGGCATGCCTCAGCCTGCCAGTCCACGGTCTGGCACGCATTCGTTGTGGGATTCATGGCTCGCTCCCCTTTGACATCCAATCTCACCTGCGCAAATGGTACAGTGCCTTTGTAGCATTCACCCCTGGCCCTGTCAACCGGCGACTGACGAAGTCAGTCGCGAAAATCCCCGGCGCCGTAGCGGCGCCGGGGTTGTTCATGATCGTGTTCCGCTCTAACCCGCTTCGGACCGAGGCATGGCAACTTCGAGAGCATCGCCCCAGAGGCGCTCCAGGTTGTAAAACCGGCGCTCTTCCTCCTGCATGACATGAACGACGATATAGCCGAAATCGAGCAGAATCCACCGGCCGTTCTGATAACCCTCCATGTGATGCAGACGCAGCCCGAAACCGGACACTTTCTCCTCCACGTAATCTGCAATGGCCCGCACATGCGTGGCGCTGGTACCAGTGCAAAGGACGAAGTAATCCGTGATGGTGCTGATGGAGCGGATATCCAGAATCCGGACCTCCTTGGCCTTCTTATCGTCCGCGGTCAAGGCGGCCACCCGGGCCAGTTTGGCGGATTCTACCAAATCGGCATTCCCCTTTCGCCCGCGGATTTCGACTCCTTCTACAATACCGTATTCCATCTTTATGGTCCGGTTCCTCCTTATTTTGTCAACAATTCTCGCCCCAATTCGACCCGTACGTCATACGCCGTCTGGTCCGTGGGTTGACTGACCAGTTCCGTGGACACGCCCCGGGAGGTGAGCGAACGGTCCACCAGCTGGCCTTTGGCCGCATTACCGGTCAAATCGGTGATACGGGTCTTGGTGGGCACTTCTCCGGCCGCAGGTGTCATCGTGACCACGAAGCCCTGTTCGGAGAATTGCTTCGCAATCTGCGCCGCTAAATCCGCCTGGCCGGCACTGACGAGCTGTACTTTCGTCTTGGCGGCCTCCTGTGGATCGATGCCCCGGATAGACTTGTCCACCACTTTGCGGGTTTCATCTGGGTCCGGGACGAAATAGCTCAACCGCATTCCCAGAACCGGGTCCATAATGTAGGCGTCCGTACCGGGCAGCGTGAAAAACTCCACGTCCTGCTTCCCCATGGTCGCCGCCAAGCCCGCCAGCCGGCCAACCTCCACGGTGGAGTCGACATACTTCGAGATATCCAACATCTGTTTCGGCAGGTTGATCAGGTTAGACGGTTTGAGGATCTCATCCATTACGTTGCTCAGGAACTGCTGCTGGGTACGGATGCGACCCAGGTCACCGTCCGGGTATCCGGTCCCATCATTATTGTGGCGCCAGCGGACAAATTCAAGCGCCTGCTTGCCCATCAGTTTCTGGGGGCCCGGCTGGAAGTGGATATGCAGGTTCTGATCCGGATCGTCGTAGTCCATTTTTCGGGGGATGCTCACGCGAACGCCACCGAAGTTGTCGACTATCCGGCGGAAGCCATCCAGCTTGATCACGACCGTGTAGTGAATCGTGACGTCCAGCAAGTCTTCCACGGTCTTAAGCGCCCGCAGGTTGGCCGGGAACTGCTTGTCCCCCACGCCGTAAGCATAGGCGCCGTTAATTTTCTCGTAGGTGCCCTTGCCGGCCAGTAGCGCCCGGGTGTCCCGGGGAATCTGCAGGACGGAGATCTTTTTGGCCTCCGCGTCCACAGAAATCAGCATCATCACGTCCGAGCGGAGCTGGTCATTGTCCAGGCCCATCAGCAAAATGTTAAGCCGCTGGTACGCCTGCACCGGAACCGGCACTGGCCGGACTTCCGGCGCCACCTCGGGCGGGAGTGGGTCCGATATCTGGCCTACAGCCACGGAAAACATCGCGACGGAATAGAAAACCAGGCCGGCGATGATCCCGGCGACCGCCAGCAGGATGATGCGCAACCAGACGGCCCAGCGGGCCCGGTGGCGGCGCCTGGAGCGGGGACCCATCAAGTCTAGTTGCGAGATGGCCACAGTGGGACCCTCCCGATTAGCCGGGGGGCAACGTCCGGCCGGCAATGGTGGTAATCAGCCAGTTACGGGCCTGGACCGAATACAGGTGCAGCAGAAACCCCTGGTTGATAACGTGGCGGATGGTGGAGTCGAGGGCCATGAGCAGCGCCCGGTCCAGGTCCCAGCGGGCGAGGGTCCGAATCTCGTCGACGCCCGGGAACTTCCGGCCTGGTTCAATAAAATCCGCCACCCAGATGATTTTCTCCACCAGGCCCATGCCCGGCCGGCCGGTGGTATGCCAACGGATGGCATCCAACTCGGTCTGGTCGGTCACCAGCCCCTGTTCTTTCAGCAGCACCGCGGCCACCGCCCCATGCAGGAGGTGCGGCTGGTCTACCTCCAGCGGGTCGACGATCAGGCCGTGGCTACGCCCGTATTCCAGCAGTTGTTCGGCCGACATATGCTTGGCATAGTCATGCATGAGCGCCGCCACTTCAGTTTGTAGGGCCGGGGCCCCGTACAGGCGCGCCAACTCCCGGGCAGTGTCAACCACACGGTAGATATGCTCCAGTCGCGGCCCTTTGATTTTCTGCTTCAGGACGGCCTCCAGTTCAGCCCAGCGCTCCAAGACAGCCCCTCCGTTTCGTCTGAGAGTTAGACGTTGCCCGCCCGCCCTCGGTTCCACCGATTGAAAACCGGGCCGGTCAGACCGGCCCGGCGTATAGACCGTGCTCCGCGATATAGCCGGACACAGCCTCCGGCACCAGATACCGCAGAGGATACCCCACTGCCGCCAGTTGCCGGAGCCGGCTGCTGGAGACGGACACCCCGGGCGTCTCGAGAATCCGGATGCGGGCGGCCAGTTCCGGCCCCAGTTGAGCCAGCACTGCATCCCGCTGCTCCGCCGGGTAGCCCGGCCGGCTCACGACAACCAGATCGGTGAGGGTGAGCAGTGTCCGGTAGTCATACCAGGTTTGAATATCGATCAGGCTGTCCATGCCCACGATAAAGGCGGTCCGCCAGTCCGGATGCTCCGCCTGCACCGCCCGAATGGTATGAACGGTGTAGGACGGCCCCTCCCGCCCCAACTCCATGTCGGAGTAGGCAAAGCGGGGATTCCCGGCAATGGCAAGCCGGACCATGGCGCAGCGGTGCTCCACCGGCGATATCGGCCGCCCGGGCTTGTGCGGCGGCTGCCGGTTCGGCATAAAGATGACCCGGTCAAGCGCACAAAGGTGCATGGCACCCTCCGCTGCGGCGAGGTGCCCAAAATGGACGGGGTCGAACGTGCCACCCATGAGACCCACGTACGGCATGGCGTTCACCTTCTAGCGGAGATTGCCCACCCGGCTACTCCGGCAGTTCAATCCGGGGTTCTTCCTCATTCCGCCGGTACAGGAGGAAGTTGCGCCCCACTACCTGCACCAGTTCAGACTCGGTGGCCTCGGCGATGGCGGCGGCCGTCGCGTCCGGCGTCTCAGGCGATGTTTGCAGCACCCGGCCCTTGATTAGCTCCCGTGCAGTCAGGACGCCGTTCGCCTGCATGAGCACGTTGTCCGTGACGCCGTCCTTGCCGATGGTCAGAATCGGGTCCATGGTAACGCCCATGGCCCGCAAAAACCGTTTCTGCTTGCCCCGCAACTCCACCCAGATTCACTCCTAGCTGATCGGCTCCGAAGTCAGTTCAAACTCGATATCGGCCACGCGAATCGTGTCGCCGTCCTCCGCCCCGTAGTCCCGGAGAGCCTTTTCGACCCCTTTGGCCTTGAGGATGTGCAGGAACCGCTTGACCGCCTCGTCGTTCTCCCACATGGTCATGGCCACCAACTTTTCGATCTCCTTGCCGGTGACGTGCCACAGGCCCTCTTCTTTATGGATGTGGAATTCGTCTTCCTGCGGCCGGTAGACCTTCATCGGCTCCAATTCCAGCTTCTCCTCCGGCACGTAAGCGGCAATCGCGTCCGCCGCCGCCTGCAGCAGCGGTTTCAGTCCTTCGCCGGTGACGCCGGAAAGCGGGAACACCTTGTGGCCCATGGCCTCCAGCGCCGCTCGTACCCGTGACAAGTTCTCGCGGGCTTCCGTCAGGTCCATTTTGTTGAAGGCGACCAGCGTCGGCCGTCGGACCAGTTCCGCGTTAAACTCGGCGAGTTCACGGCGGATGATCTCGAAGTCCTCCAGCGGGTCCCGCCCCTCGGTGCCGGCGCCGTCCAGCACGTGGATGAGCACTTTCGTCCGCTCGATGTGGCGCAGGAATTCGTGGCCGAGCCCCACACCCTCGTGGGCGCCTTCGATGAGGCCGGGAATATCCGCCAGCACGAACGAACGCCCGTCGCCCACGTCCACCACGCCCAGAATCGGGTTCAGGGTAGTGAACGGGTAGTTGGCGATTTTCGGCTTGGCCGCACTGACCCGAGAGAGGAACGTGGACTTACCCGCGTTGGGGAAGCCGACCAGACCGGCGTCGGCAATTACTTTCAGTTCCAGCACCAGATAGTGCTCTGCACCCGGCTCGCCCTTCTCGTAGAAAGTCGGGCACTTGTTGGTGGGCGTGGCAAAGCGCATGTTGCCCCGGCCGCCCCGCCCGCCTTTGGCCACCACGGCCCGCTGGCCGGGCTCGGTCAGGTCGAACAGCAACTCCCCGGTGTCGTCGTTCTTGACCATGGTGCCCTGCGGCACCTTGACGACCAGGTCCTCGCCCTGCGCACCGGCCTGGGACTTGGTAGCGCCCGGCGAACCTTTGGTCGCCTTGAAATGCCGGCGGTACTTGAAGTCCTGGAGCGTGTTCAGTCCCGAATCCACCACAAAAATCACATCGCCGCCGCGGCCGCCGTCGCCGCCCCAGGGGCCGCCCTCAGGCACAAACTTCTCCCGGCGGATTGAGTTGGAACCCCGACCACCGTCGCCGCCCTTGACGTAGATTTTCGCCACATCAACAAACATGGAATCACATCCTGGCCCGTATTTACGACTAGCCTTCGCCCGCACTCAGAGGGGTATGTACCGTGAAGCCGCCTGACTCCAACGTCACGGTGACGGTCCGCTGGTCGTCCGCCAAGGCCGCCACAGTAGCGCACGCCTTGATGACCGCGGCGCGGAACTCCGTCGCTGCCGCCTCTGGAAGATCGCCCTTGACTCGCCACTCGATTCGGGCGCCGTAAGCCTCCGCCTCCAGCGTCAGGTCGAGCAACACCAGGCCCAGCTCCGGCGAGACGGACCGCACCGCCTGCGCATCCGCGGCAATGGTATCCGCCACTGTCTCCAGATACCGGCGGGCCCGGTCGGGTTGGTTCAGTTGGAGCCACCCGGAGATGACCTGCAGGTGGTTCAGAAAACTATGCCGCTGGCGCCGCAGCAAGAGCAAGACCTGGTTGTCCATATCTTCCCTCCCCGAAACTGCAGAGTCGCCTGCCTCAGCCAGAAAGAAGCCCCAGCACCTGGCTCGGTGCTGGGGCCGGTGAGATTCCTTAAGCAGGCAGAATGCTGACCTGCTTCTTGTCGGCGCCCTTGCGGCCGAACTTCACGGTGCCTTCGGTGAGAGCGAACAGGGTGTCATCCTTGCCGATGCCAACATTGACACCGGGATGAACCTTGGTGCCCCGCTGCCGAACGATAATGGTGCCGGCGTTCACGGCCTCGCCGTCGAAGCGCTTGACACCGAGGTACTGCGGATTGGAGTCGCGGCCGTTCTTGGACGAGCCGACGCCCTTCTTATGCGCAAAAAGCTGGAGAAACACAGCTTCAGCCTCCTTCCGTTACACGGACAAATTGGGGATAATCCTTGGCAATATCCTTGAGTCCCAGGAGCGTGGTCTGGAGAATCACCTGCGCCCTGGCGGCGCTTTCCGGGGTACCGCCGGCTGCTACCTTGCAGTACATGAGCCCGGAGGTCACTTCACCCTCGAACGGGTGGTCGGCGACCTGTCTGAGCCCGATGAGGGCCGTTGCCACCAGTGCGGAGACGCCGGCACAGACGATATCCTGACCCTGCTCGGCATATCCGGCGTGCCCGGTTACCTGTATCTTGGCGATGGTGCCATCCGTACCCCGCCGCACCTGGACCTTAACCACAGCAGTTACGCCTCGATGCCTTCGATCGTCACCGCAGTGTACGACTGGCGGTGGCCGGTCTTCTTGCGGTAGTTCACCTTGGCGTGATACTTGAAGACGATAATCTTGGGCGCCCGGCCCTGCTTCTTTACGGTGCCGGTGACAGTGGCACCGGAAACGTAAGGAACGCCGACAGTAAGAGCCCCATCCTTGCTGACCAGGAGAACCTTGTCGAGAACGACCTTTTCGCCCTCGCCCGCCTCCAGCTTTTCGATCCGGACAACGTCGCCGGGCTGGACCCGATACTGCTTACCACCGGTTTCAACGATCGCGTACGTCAACGATTGGCACCTCCGATGTAGACTCGCCGGGTCGGGTACGCAAAGCGTGCGGTTTGAGACCCTTTCCGAGCGGTGGTCACCTCGCGACACACTGGAATACAGGCGCGCGGAGGCGACAAGCTAGTTTACCATGTGTACGCTTCGCCTGTCAATTCATCGGATATCAACGTCACCGGTTGTCGCCGTCATCGGATTTCAGGGGCACCCGGCCGGGCGAACGGCGCCGCCGCCCGCTCGAAGAGTCTCCACGCCCCCCGGCCCACCAGCCAGCCCATGGCGGCTCCGGCCAGAACGTCGGACGGATAATGCACACCCACGTAGACCCGGCTGAAACCGACGGCCGCCGCCAGAATCATGGCGGTCCACCCCAGCCAGGCGGGCGCCAGGGGCCGCTGCCGCGGGTCCTTCCGGTACTGCACGGCCATCAGCAGGACGGTTGCCGCTGCGAAAGCGGTCAGAGCGTGGCCGGACGGAAACGAAAAGGAGTTCGGCACCGCGCCGATCACATGCACGTCCGGCAAGGTCAGCGGCGGTCGGGGCCGGCGCACCAGGACCTTGATGACCGCCTCCAGAACGCCCGCCACCGCCATGCTGGCCCCCATGACGACCCCAATCGCCCGCCACCAGATATAGCCGGGTCCCCTGAGCCAGGGCAGCCGCCCGGCCCCAACGGTCAGCACCAGCGCCAGGACTACCCAGCCCACGATGCCAATGTTGGTGAGAACGAAAAAGAACGCATCCAACGCCGGGCGGCCCGCCAGGCCGTTGATGGCGCGGAAAAGCATAACGTCGATCGTCTGCATGTCAACCACCACCTCGAGCCGGCAATTTGATCATCGGCAAGGCGGCGTCACAATCGGGTCCGACCCCTGGTAAACCTCGCCGGAATAGGCGGCGATGGTTAAGGTAGCCATGGTCATGCCACAGGTAAAGCCGCTGGCCGACGTGTCAAAATGTAGAATCATGTCGGTGTAGCTGTCGTGATTCCAATCGCTGAAGGCCGCCTTTCGCAAGGGCTCGACCTGGTTGGGGCCAAACCGGGCGGTCGTCCAATCCAGGTTATGCACGTCAAACGTGGCACTGCCGTTGATGGCGACCGGGATGTCGCCCTTGGCGCCCGGGTTGATGGGATTCGGCCAACTGCCGGGGTGGACGTCGATAATCATGGGCAGGGTGTACCGGCTGGCTTCGATGGTAAAGTCGGCCTTGACCGACTTGCCCTGGAGCGACTGGCCGGCGCTGCGGTCCAGCGACACGGCGAAGCTCAGGGCCTGCTGATCATTCAGCCGCAGGCGGACAGGTTGGTAGAAAGCGACCTCCTTGTCGTCCACGTCGCTCAAACGGCCCTGCCAGAGGACCGGTCCGCCGGATTGGCTGACAGTGAGCGTCATCAAGGCTGCCAGTTCCCGGTTTCCCGAGAGCTCCACTTCGATTTTCTCAAGCGACATCATATACCCCGGATCCCTGTTCCTGACGTTCAACGACCGCTCGACCGTGTCGCCCGGGGCCCAAACGCCCGTCGGGAACCGACCGGCCGGCGGCCCGGGGTCGGCGCCCTCGTCCGGCGTGGTATAGAACATCGGTGCGGACCAGCCTGAGGACTCGACGCCGCCCGGCACGTTGTCGCCGTTTCCGCGCCAGCTGATAACGGAGACCTGGTTGAAGGAGAATGCCGGTATGGGCTTTGCGAGCAGAATTACGCCCACTCCGCCGAGAATCCCTGCCACGACGGCCCATGACAGTCCCATTGTCGCCAGCCAACGCCTCATCGCAGTCAGTCCCTCCAGCGCATCGGATCGTGGTTTGCCGGAAGCCGCCGTGGCAGGGCTTCCCCCCGCCACAGCGGTTCCGACGACCATCTGCCCTGTGCCGGCAACGCTCTAACAGGACGGCTCTCGTGACGCCCTGATGCACCCTTCCGTTAGGGGTTGTTCGGCAATTGCTCGGCGTGGACGGTAAAGTCCACAACCATGTTGCCATTCTGGTACTCGTTGGGGGTGTCCCGATCGAAAGACACCCGGAACTTCATTTGCAGGTTGGGCGGCAACCCGATTCCGCTGTACCCCGGAATGTCGGGGTTGGGTCCGCCCGGTCCCAGGTGCAGTTCCACGCCGGTGGGGGTAAGGAAATCACTGAGAGAGGCGTGGGCAAGCAGCACATCGGTGCCGAAGCCCGGCGCGTAGATCCACACCTGCATCTTGTGGGCCAGCGGCTCGTAGCTGCCCGCGTGAAGCGCCCCAGTGACGTGGGTCAGTTTGGCAGCCACGGAATCGCAGCCGAAGCCGCCGTTGGAGACGGTCAGCGTGCGTACGATCCACTTGGCGGGGTCGTTGCCTTCGCCGTCGCCGGGAGCCCAGTTGCCGGGTGTCTCCGGCACGAAAGTGGGCGGGCTGGTGTTGCTGCGTTCGGACAGCGGGTACCGGCCGTCCACAGACCCGTTGTTGCCCTGGGCACCCGTCATGTAAAACATGGGACCCGGAACATTGTCATTTGCGTCGCGTGCGGAGGAGAGGCAGAGCTTGGTGGCTGTAATGGTCGGTTCCAGCCCCACCAGATTTTCTTTGGAATCCCTGAAGAGAGCAAAGGTTGCCGCGGTACCCACCGCGATGGAGGAAAGCACAGCAGCAACGCTGAGAAGAAGCGCGTGGTGTTTCATGCGGCGGCCCTCCATCCTGGAGCCCGCCGGGCCCTATGCCCCGGCGGGCGGATTGCGATTACTACCAGCTGGTCGGCCCGCTGCCAGTGGTGTTGTTGCGGGACTGGACAGCGTGGAAGCTGAGGCTGATCTGACCCGACTTGCCCTGGTAGTTGTTGCCGGCGGCCAGCGGGAAGGAGTAATCGATCTCGGCGGACGCAGTCTGACCGTTGGAGTACTGCCCGAGCACGTACCGGCCAGTCATATCCGGGGTCAGGGTGGTGGCGCCGGACTTCACGGCCGTGATCATGGCGTGGTTGGCGTCGAGGGTGAAGAGGTCGCCGCTGGAGGCCACGTCCACGCCAAGCCAGGCGTCAAGGCTGCCGGTGTACGTTACCGACACCGTGCAGGCGCCGGAATCGCCAGGAGCCAGGTTATTCGTATTGCCACCGGCATTCACCATGCAGGTGAAGGGGGTCGGGCTCCCGAGAGTGACGGTGCCGGCGGTGAAGGTGTTGTTCTGGTTGGTGGTCTGGGCGGTGAACAGGGCGAAGGTAGCGGCAGTGACGATGAGGGAAGTGACACCAACAGCCAACAGGCTCAGAGCCATGCGCTTTGCAAACATCGTGGAACTCCTCCTCCAAATTTCCTTTTGCTTTGGGCCTCCGGGTCAGAGCCATCAGGGCGTCACGAGAGCTGCCTGAGGAACTAGCGAGACTCCTGGTCACCTCCTTCACCCTGGTTCGCCTTCGCTTTGGCCGCTTCGGCTTCGGACAGGGCCTTCCACATCTTGCGAAACTCAAGCCCGATGAGGATGACACCGGGCAGGATCACCAACAGAGCGATACCGACAGGCGTGCGAATGAAGGTTGAAACGTACCCGAAGTAGGGCACACGCCACTGGTAGCGACCGACAATCTGACCGGGGAGCACCACAGCCAGGTCCGGGGACTGGTTGGCGTCGCCTTTGGTGGCAAAGGCGGACGGCTTTTTGTTGACCATGACCGTCCCTTGCACGCGGTGGGTGATGAGCATGTTGGCCTGTTCGGAGGTCCGGAAGGTGATGATGTCCCCGTCCTTGACCTCTTCCGCCGGATTCTTCAGCGGCTTGACGATGATGACGTCTCCGGTGTGAATGGTGGGTTCCATCGAACCACTGAGCACGGTGAGCACTTTGTGCCCCAGGATGTCAGGAACCGCATCCCGAGAACGCCGGGCCGCAATGGCCACAACTGCTGACAAGGCAATGGCCAGCACCAGGGCGGCAGAAATCACCCCGTTCAGGATCTTGAGAAACAGCTTCACTGCTTTCCCTCCCATCACAGAACGTGAGACGGTTCACTGGCCCGCCGCCGGCGGGGCCGCCGGGGCGGGGGGTGGGGTCTCTGGCGCAGGTGCCGGGGTGGCCGGAGCCGCCGGGGCGGGGGCTGGCGCCTCTGGCGCAGGTGCCGGAGTGGCCGGAGCCGCCGGGGCGGGGGCTGGCGCCGCAGGCGCAGGTGCCGGGGTGGCCGGAGCCGCCAGGGCGGGGGCTGGCGCCGCAGGCGCAGGTGCCGGGGCCGCAGGCGCAGGCGCCGGAGCCACAGGCGCAGGGGCCGGGGCCGCAGGCGCAGGGGCCACCGCCCCGGGGGCTGCCGCAGGTGCCGGAGGCGGCGGAGGCGGAGCCGGATCACAGCCCCAGGGCGGCATTTCCGAACCCGACGGGTCCGCTACTTCCCCGTGAAACGGGATGACCGTCTCTATCCCCCCGGGGTTGGCGGTGACAACGATTTCTCCTTCGATTGTCGCCGGCCCGGCGATCGCGGACTTGCTGAAGTAAACTCTGGCCGTCTCGCCAGGCCCGACCCGCCCCGACGACCAGTTCACCTCGCCCGCGCCCCCCAGCCAGCCGGTTCCTCGCACCTGGATCTCCACCGGCCATCGGCCTGCTGCTACCTGCAAAATGGGTCCGGCGTCCCGACACTGCTCGCCGGTGTGGAACCGCCCAAGCTGGATGTCACCGGGAAACACCCCAGGCGGCGCAGGCCCGGCGGCATCCAGGCTCAGGGCGTCGCCGCTGACCCCCCGGGACTGCGCCTGCGTGGCCCCGGACCGCACGAACATGACCGGCACCGTCAGCAACAGGAGCGTTACCAGAACACGGCGTCCAAGGACAGTGGGAGGGATCTGACCATGCACCGGAACCCCTCCTCAAGCAAGAACAGGGTATTTATGACTTGACTGCCATCTGATTCTAACTTATCAGTCTTCTCTCGGTCTACAAGGGGGTCCCCGAACATCCTCGGGGAAGAATACCGGTATACCCCAACTATCCCGGTCACGCATGGCAAAAAAAATCGGACCGGCCTTCGCCCAGCGAAGATCGGTCCGTCCGATTCGAAAAATGACTAAACCAATTTGCCTTTGGCGTACGTGCGGTACGCCCGTGTAATCTCCACCTTGACCCGTTTGCCTACGAGGTTGCCGGCCTCCTCCACGTCGATCACGTAGCCGTCGACCCGGGCGATGCCGTCCGCAGCGTTGGTGACATGGGCTTCGTCGATTTTCAGCTCTACGACGTGGCCCTGCTTGACCGGTAGCGCCCGGTCCTCCACCTCGGCCCGAGTGCCCAGGACTTTCAGATTCATCTGCTCCAAGTGCACGTCGTTGTTGCCCCGGACGTAAATCGTCTTGCCCAGTTCCGCTTCCAGCCCTTTCAGATTCGCCCCGCCCGTTCCAATCAGCAACGCCGCAACCGACGGGTGGACTTCCATGAGCAGCGCCTCGCTGGACGATTGCTTCATGATCCGGCGAATTTCCGCCCGGACCCGCCGGGCCATGGTATCTTCCGAGAGAAGCTTCCCCCGGCCGTCGCAGTAATGGCAGGGCCGCATCATGGCCTCGTCCAGATTCTGGCGTGACTTCTTGCGGGTCATTTCCACCAGGCCCAGTTGCGTCAGGCCCAGGACGTTGGCCCGGGTCCGGTCCAGCCTCAGCTCATCTTCCAGGGTCTTCAGGACCTTCTGTCGGTGATCGATGATCTCCATATCGATGAAATCGATGATGATGATCCCACCGATATCCCGGAGCCGTAACTGCCGGGCGATCTCTTTAGCGGCCTCCATGTTCGTCTTGAAGACGGTGTCGGCCAGGTTGGTCGTGCCCACGAACTTGCCCGTGTTCACATCGATCGCCGTGAGCGCCTCCGTCTGGTCGATGACGATGTACCCGCCGCTCTTCAGCCAGACCCGCTTCTTCAGCGCCTTGTCGATCTCAATTTCAATCGTGTAGAAGTCGAAAAGCGACTGGTCCGTCCGAGTGTAAAGCTTCAGCCGGTCCTTCAGGTGCGGTGCGTGCAAGTCCAGGACTTCCTGGGCTTTCACATACTCATCCTTGTCGTCGATGGTGAACTGGCTCACCGTGTCGTCAAACCAGTCCCGCACCACCCGGTGCACCAGCCCCAGGTCGTGGTGCAGCAGCGACGGCGCCGGTGCCGACGTCGCCCGCGCCGAAATGCGCTCCCAGAGCCGCACGAGGAAAGCCGCGTCCTTCTTCAGTTCCTCTTCCTGGGTCCCTTCCGCCACCGTCCGCACGATGAGGCCGGCACCGGCGGGCTTCACGCTGGCCGCCAATTGCTTCAGGCGCTCCCGCTCCCGCTCGTCGGCGATGCGCCGGGAGACCCCTATGTAGTCCACATGGGGCATCAGCACCAGGAACCGGCCCGGGAGGGTAATGTGCCGGGTAACGCGGGCGCCCTTGGTCCCAATGGGCTCCTTGGCCACCTGGACGATAATCTCCTGGGCCGGACGCACGACCTCCTTGATCGTCAGCGGCTTGGCCGGCGTCGCCCCGACCGATTCCCCTTCCACCTCCGCCCGCCCGGGCAGCGCATCATCCACGTAGAGGAAGGAGTTTCGCTCCAGCCCGATGTCCACGAACGCCGCCTGCATGCCCGGAAGCACGTTCTCGACTTTACCCTTGTAAATGTTGCCCACAACCCGCTGATGCACCGGCCGCTCTACAAAAATCTCAACGAGTTCGCCGTCTTCCAAAACAGCCGCGCGGGTCTCATCCAGGTCCACAGAGACCAGTATCTCTTTTGCCACAAAAGTCCCCCATCTCTTTTGGGGTTGAGCTACTTCCCGCCAATCTCCATGCATACAGTACAGTCCATCTGCATGCATGACTCCGGTGGGTAGTATGCCAATCAATTTCGGATTCTGCTCCCGCAGTGCAATTCCCTGCCGCCGCCTCCGGCGGTGATTTCCCCAACCGACTGGCCGGAGAACGGCAATAGCACTTGTGGGTCAATGTCAGTTAGAGCAAAAGATTCACGCACATAGGGCCCGCACCGGCAGGATGCCCAGTCTCTATGCAGAAGTGTATATTCAGCATGTGAATAGATTCCCGAAATCAGATGGGAGGCGGCCCGAAGCATGTCCACAATCGTCATCGCGCTCGGCGGCAACGCCATTTTGCAGCCCGGACAGGCGGGCACCGCGGCCGAACAGTCCGAAAATATTCGCCGTACCTGTACGCAAATTGTGGCGTTAATTCGTGCGGGACACCGCGTCGTGGTGACTCACGGCAACGGCCCCCAGGTGGGTAACCTGCTCATTCAGCAGGAAGAGTCCTCGGGGATCGTTCCGCCCATGCCCATGGACGTCTGCGGGGCCATGAGCCAGGGAATGCTCGGCTACTGGCTCCAGAACCAGCTGGACAACTTGCTTCGGGACCAGGGGCTTACCGTACCGGTCGTCGCGCTGGTCACCCAGGTGCTGGTGGACCGTGCGGACCCGGCCTTTCAGAACCCGACCAAGCCGGTGGGTCCGTTCTACACCCCGGCGAAGGCAGAGCGAATGATGAACGAAAAGGGCTGGGTCATGAAGGAGGACGCCGGCCGCGGCTGGCGCCGGGTCGTGCCGTCGCCGGATCCCAGGGCGATTTGGGAGCGGGGCGCCATTCAGACGTTGGTGAATGCCGGTTCCGTGGTCATTTGCTCGGGCGGCGGCGGCGTGCCGGTCTACCTGGAAAACGGGCATCTGACCGGCTGCGAAGCCGTCATCGACAAGGACCTGGCCGGCCAGCGGCTCGCGGCTGACGTGGGCGCCGACGTCTTCTGCATTTTGACCGACGTGCCCCAGGTCTGCCTGCGGTACAAGCAGCCCGACCAGCGTGTCCTGGACCGGGTCTCGGCGGCCGAAATGCGCGGCTACCAGAAGGAGGGCCACTTCAAGGCCGGTTCCATGGGACCCAAAGTCGAAGCGATGCTGCGGTTCGTGGAGTCCACGGGCCGCTTCGGCGTCATCGCCAGCCTGGATGATGTCGCCCGCGCCGTGGAAGGCGAAGGCGGCACCGTCATCACTCCGTAGACGCACTGTCATCACACCGTAGACGCACCGGCCCCCTGCAGGGCCGTTGGCAAAAAGGAGGTTCTCCCATGTCCGTCAGTCTGAAGGGCCGCGACTTTATCACCATCCACGACTGGACCACCGAAGAGTTGGACCAGCTACTGGCCACCGCTGACCTGCTGAAGCTCCGGCAAAAGACCGGGATGGTCGACCAGCCGCTCAAGGGTAAAACCCTGGGCATGATCTTCACCAAGGCGTCCACCCGCACCCGCCTCTCCTTCGAGGTCGGCATTTACCAGCTGGGCGGCATGGGGCTGTTCCTCTCCGCGAACGACCTGCAGCTCCGGCGGGGCGAAACCATCGCCGACACCGCCCGAGTGCTCTCCCGGTACCTGGACGGCATCATGATCCGGACGTTCGCCCACAAGGACGTCACGGACCTGGCCGAGTATGCCGATATCCCGGTCATCAACGGGTTGACGGACTGGCAGCATCCGTGCCAGGCCATGGGCGATCTGATGACCATCCGCGAAAAGAAGCGGAAGCTGGAAGGTCTGAAGCTGGTCTTTATGGGCGATGGCAACAACGTGGCCCATTCGCTCATGGAGGCAGGCGCCAAGTTTGGCATGGAAGTCGTCGTCGCCTGCCCGGCCGGCTTTGAGCCCGACCGCGTGGTCACCGGCCGGACTGCGGCGAAAATCGTCGTGGACGACCCGAAGGCCGCCATCGCCGGCGCCGACGTGATCTATACCGACGTCTGGGCCAGCATGGGCCAGGAGGCCGAGGCCGAAACGCGGGCGAAAGTGATGCGTCCCTACCAGATTAACCGCGAGCTGATCTCCCTGGCCAAGCCGGACGCCCTCTTCCTGCACTGCCTGCCGGCCCACCGGGGCGAAGAAGTCACCGACGAAGTCATGGACGGACCCAACAGCGCCGTCTGGGACCAGGCCGAAAACCGGCTGCATTTGCAGAAGGCGATCATGGCGCTGGTTATGGGGTAAGCTATGGCAAAGCGGAAGAATCCGGTCAAAGGAGCGTTACCAATGCCGAAGACTCGCGTGCTGATCATGGGCGCCGCCGGGCGTGACTTTCACAATTTCAACGTCGTCTACCGGAATAACGATGCTTTCGATGTCGTCGGTTTCACCGCCACCCAGATCCCGGACATCGCCGGGCGCAAGTACCCGGCCGCCCTGGCCGGCAAGCTCTACCCGAACGGCATTCCCATCTACGACGAGAGTGACCTCTCCCACATGATCAAGGAGATGAAAGTCGACCAGGTCGACTTTGCCTACTCCGACGTGCCCCACGAATACGTCATGCACCGGGCGTCTATCGCCATGGCCGCGGGCGCCAACTTCAAGCTCCTGGGCTACCGGGAAACACGCATCAAGTCCACGAAGCCGGTCGTCGCCATCTGCGCCGTGCGGACAGGCGCCGGCAAGAGCCAGACCTCCCGCCGGGTGGTGCAGATTTTCCGGAACATGGGCAAGCGGGTCGTTTCGATCCGGCATCCCATGCCGTACGGCGACCTGGAGGCCCAGAAAGTCCAGCGGTTCGCCTCCTACGCCGACCTCGACCGGCATCACTGCACGATTGAGGAGCGGGAAGAGTACGAGCCGCATATCGATCTGGGCGCCGTCATTTACGCCGGCGTCGACTACGAAGCGATCCTGCGGGAGGCCGAAAAAGAGGCCGACGTCATCATCTGGGACGGCGGCAACAACGACTTCTCCTTCTATGATGCCAACCTGTACATCACCGTGGCGGACCCGCACCGGCCCGGCCACGAAGTCTCCTACCACCCGGGCGAGACGAACCTGCGCCTGGCCGACGTGGTGGTCATCAACAAGATCGAAACCGCTTCGCCCGAAGGCGTGGCAAAAGTGCGGGAGTCCATTCTGGCCTGCAACCCGAGCGCCATCGTGGTGGATGCCGCCTCGCCGATTTTCGTGCAGAACGGCGAACAGATCCGGGGCAAGCGGGTGCTGGTGATCGAAGACGGCCCGACGCTCACCCACGGCGAAATGAAGTACGGCGCCGGCGTCATTGCCGCCCGGAAGTTCGGCGCTGCCATGCTGGTCGACCCGCGGCCGTGGGCGGTGGATACCATCGCCGCCACCTTCGTGAAGTACCCCGAAGTCGGGACGCTGCTGCCGGCTATGGGTTACGGCGACAAGCAGATGAAGGACCTGGAGACCACGATCAACACCTGCGAATGCGATCTCGTGATCTCGGCCACCCCCATCGATATCACTCGCGTCATCAAGCCCACCAAGCCGGTGCTGCGGGTCGGCTACGAACTGCAGGAGATCGGCGAACCTAACCTGGAGGAGATCATCCGGAACCGACTGGGGTAAATGCCCATGAATCTCCCGGAATCGATTCGTGAGATCAATCCCCTGCTTGACGGGATGGCCCGCGGCAACCGGCCCGACCCCGGGAATCCCCTCGGGCTGGCCGCCGGCCTGGGTCTGGCGACGCCGGACGGCGACCTTACGGCGGACGGGCAGGCCTACGCCCAGCCCGGCGTAACCGGCGGTCCCTCCGCCCTGGTGATGACCTCGGCCCGGCGGGCGGCGGCAAGCCGAGTCATGGCGGGGCCGCTGCCGTTGCCGGCGGCGCTCCGGCGACTGCTCCGGCAGATTGTCCACCGGAAGCAGCGGTTGGTCTCGCCGCTGGACCTGGGCTGGCCGGAAGTGCTGCTGCGCCCGTACCTGGCCTACCTGGAGGACCTGGGGCTGCTGGTGGCCGTGGGGCCGCTGGTGGAAGTGACGCCGGCGGGAGAGGCGCTGGCGGCTCTGCCCGACCCCTTGCCTTCCTGGCCGCGCTGGACGCCGCCGGGTCCGGCCGCCGCCCCTTCAATGAACCCGATATTGACCCCGACATTGACCCCGACATTCCGGTCAGCCCTGTTCCGCTACCACCTCGTGCGGCGGGTCTGCATGGCGCTCCTGACCATGCGGGGCCGCCGGGAGTGGCACCGGCTCCAGCCGCTGCTCGATGGCCCCCTGGGGGCCCTGCAGCCCGCCTGTGCCGAATGGCTCAGCCGGTTCCAGCAGGCCCAGCCTGGCTCCTGCCGGATCTGGGCGCCCGAGCGGGTGGCGCAGTTCGAGGCCCGGATTGCGTACCCCGCCTGGTTCGGCGACTGGACCCGGGCGCTGCTAAACGCTTCGCCGGACGGCGCCGTCGAAGCGCTGGCCCGGTCGCCGCTCCTGCTGGAGGACCCGCCCGTGCTGGACGCGGGCCTGCCGAGCCGGGAGGGGTGGCTGGTCGCCGCGGCCCTGGCCTGGACCACCCGGCGGGGCCGTCTGCTGCTGTACGCCGAAGCGACAGGCCGGCTCCGGCAAGACGGTCTGATTCTGCCGCCCTGGCCGGACATGCTCGCCACGCTGGAGGCGGCTGGCCTCCTGGTTACGACTCGCGACCCGGCCCGCCTGGTGCTCGCGACCGAAGTCCGGCCGCCGGCGGAGGCCATCTGGCCGTACGGCAGCCCCGACCTTTTGGCCGCCGCCCTGCTGGAAGGCGGTGCCGTCGGAATTCCGGAGCATGTCCGCCGCCCGGCCCCGATTTAGATTCCAAATGCCGCGAAGAAGGGCGCCCTGGGTTTTACCCCGGGGCGCCCGCCTGTTTACTTCACCAGATCCCACGGCTCCTCCAGCGCCCCCGTCCGGGGGTTGTGCCGGTACATCGTCAGCCGGTGCGCCCGGACCAGTTCGGCCGGCCGGAACCGCTCCGACACGGCCTGCAACCCCGTTAGCAGGTCGTCGGGCTTCAGGTTCCCCTGGTTGCCCATCTCCAGCACAACCCGCAGGTTGGCCACCGCCCCGTCGCCGCCCGGCCCCGGCAGGACCGCCTCCAGCGATAGCTTGTGCACCTGCGGGCGGATATTGACCAGGTGCGCCCCCCGCTTGCCTTCTTTCGTGACTTCGACGGCCTCCCGGCGCAGGAATTCCGTCACCCCTGCCGCCAGACCTTCCGGGTCCGCAGCCGGCAGCGAGAGCGTCATCCGGTATTCCGACATATTCAGCAGACTCTGCAGGGAGTCCCCCTCCGGCGCCTCCCGGGCCTCGACGAAGGAGAGTCCCGGCGGGCAAGTGCGGTTGGCGCGGGCCACGAAGTCGGCCGGGTCCAGGTCGTCCGTCAGTTCCACGTCGATGAACTCGCCTTCGCTGCTGTGCCCCGTCGCCAGGGCCGCCGCGAAGCTGACCCGTGGGTGCGGGCTGAACCCCTGGGTGTAAGCCAGCGGCAGCGCCGCCCGCCGGAGCGACCGCTCCAGCGTCCGCAGCAGATCCAGGTGCGAGAAGTAGATCGCCTGATGCTGCTTGGCAACCCTGACTCTAAGCTTCATTGGCTGTACCCTCCGCCGGCGGTTTCAGAAGCGGCGCCACGCCCCAGGCCATGCAAACGCCGCAAACGTCGCAGTTCTCCCAGCGGCAGTCCGGCACTTCCTCTTCGTTCATGGCCCGCTGATGATCCGAAATCAGCCATTCCCGCGTCACCCCGGCGTTGAGATGATCCCACGCAAACACCTCGCCGTAGCCCTTGCGCCGGTAGGCGTAGAACCCGATGTCGATGCCGGTCTCCGCGCAGGCCTTGAGCCAGCGGTCGTAGCGGAAGTGATCCGTCCAGCCGTCGAACCGGGCCCCCATCTCCCAGACCTTCAGGAGCACCTCGGAAACCCGCCGGTCGCCCAGCGAGAGCATCGCTTCGATGTGGCTGGTGTCCGACGGGTGGTACTTGTACTCGATCCGCCGGTCCTTGAGGAACCGCTTGATCAACTGCTGCCGCCGGACCACCTCGTCTTTGGTCACCTGCGGCTCAAACTGGAACGGCGTGTGCGTCTTCGGTATGAAGACCGAGACGCTGATGGTCACCCGTACGTGCCGGGCCTCGTCCCGCCCCAGGACCTCCTCGGCCACCTGCAGCGCCCACTGCCCCTTCTCGGCGATGCCCTGCAGGTCGGCATCGGTCTCCGTGGGCAGCCCCAACATGAAATAGAGCTTGACCGACCGGTAGCCAGCCGTAAACGCGGCATGGAAGGCGTCGCGGATATCCTTGTCTGATACCGTCTTGTTGATGACGCGCCGGATTCGGGCCGAACCGCCTTCCGGCGCCAGAGTCACGCTGCCCTTCTTCACTTTCTGCGTGGCATCCGCCAGGGCGACGGAAAAAGCGTCCACCCGGGTGGACGGCAGGGTCACGTTCACCCCGCTGCACTGCAGTTCGTTGGAGAGCTTCGTCACCGTGCCAATGACGTCCGTGTAGTCGGCCGTGGAGAGCGACACCAGGGAGAGTTCGTAATGCCCGGTGTTCCGGACGACCTCCCGGGCCAGGTCCTGCACCAGCTCCGGCGACCGCTCCCGCACCGGGCGGGTAACCATACCGGCGTGGCAGAACCGGCAGCCCCGGGTGCAGCCCCGGAAGACTTCCACCTGCGCCCGGTCGAAGATGATCTCCATGTTCGGCACAATCGGCGCCGTGGGGAACGAGACCTCGTCCAGATCTTTCACGACGGCCCGGTCCACCACCGCCGGCGCCAGCGGCTCATTCACCACGTAGCGCTTGATGGTGCCGTCGGGCAAATACTCCACGTCGTAAAAGGCCGGCACGTAGCAGCCCGTGATCCGGGCCAACCGGCGGAGCAGGTCCCGCCGGCTCTTGCGCCCTTCCGCCTTCCACTGCTTGACCACGTCCAAAATCTGGTTGATCACCTGCTCGCCGTCTCCGAGAACGGCCACGTCCAGGAACGGCGTCAGCGGCTCGCAGTTGAAGGCACACGGCCCACCGGCGATCACCAGCGGATGCGCCTCCGTCCGGTCCGCCGACCGAAGCGGGATGGACGCCAGGTCCAGACAAGTGAAGACGTTGGTATAGGTCAGCTCAAAGAGCAGGGGAAACGCCACAATATCGAACTGGTCGACCGGCGTCCAGGTTTCCAGCGTAAACAGGGGAATCCCCTGCTCCCGCATTTTGGCTTCCATATCGGGCCAGGGCGCGTACGCCCGCTCGCACAGGGCGTCCGGCCGCCTGTTGATCTGGTGGTACATGATCAGGGACCCCAGGTGGGACAGACCCACCTCGTAGGCGTCCGGAAACGTCCAGGCGACCTTCAGGTCCACCTGCGCGTGGGTCTTGACGATGGCATTCCACTCGCCGCCCGCGTAGCGCGCCGGCTTGGAGACCTGGGGCAGCACGGCCTGGATGCGTTCAATCAGACTGCTCACCCGCCCGTCTCCTTTCTTCGTTGGGGTAACCCAATGCCTGTTCGGCAACGAAACCCCGACTCCTGCCGGGTCCAAAATTCCGCTACACGTCCAGAATCTGCTCCACCGTCGCCTCCGGCCCCAGCGTTTCGAACGCGTCCATCAACTCTGCCTCATGCAGTGTGCCCAGCGGCTGCAGGTCCTCGTCCACCACCAGCACCAGGTGGTAATGGCGGGCGGCCAGGTGTTCCATCACTTCCCGGAGGCGGGTGCCGGCCACGGCCACCAGTTGCTGGGCCACCATGACACGCCGCCCCGCCAGCCGCTCCCGCTTATGCAAAAATTGCCGGTACGACCGGAACACCGCCTGCTCCACCTCCCGCCCGGCACTCAGGGTCAGGAACACGCCGCCGATCAGCGGCGTGGGGTAAAATCGCCCCGTCTTCCAGAGCACCATCAGGGCCGTCCCCACCATGACGATGCCGCAAAGCCGGCCCAGCCGGGCCATCCAGCCGGTGACCCGCCGGTAGCCCCAACGCTGGGCCAGCAGTCCCCGGAGCGCCCGCCCGCCGTCCAGCGGCAGCGCCGGGATCAGGTTGAAAAAGGCCAGCGACGCGTTCGTCTCAAAGCAGAACCGCACCAGCCGCTGGTCCCAGAACCGGTCGCCGGTGAGAAACAGCGCCAGCCCCGCGAGAAAGAACGACTGAAACGGTCCCGCCAGGGCCACGGAGGTCTCCGCCTGCGGGTCCGTCTCCAGGGCCGAGTCCATGCGGGCCATTCCGCCCAGCGGCGTAAGCACCAACTCCTCCACCTGCACGCCCAGCACCCAGGCCACGAATAGGTGGGCGGTCTCGTGGGCCGCCAGGGAGCCCAGCAAGATCAGCGCCTCGGTCGTGTAGCCGGCCCCGGCCGCCAGGGCCAGCAGAATGGCGAAAAGCCAGTCGACGCCGAGCTTCATGCCGGCGATCGTGCCCAGCTTCAGGGCTTACTCCCTCCCAGCCCGAGGTACTGTGACGGGTCCACCTGCGCCCGCCCCGCCCCCGGGCGAATCTCAAAATGCAGGTGCGAGGGCAGGTTCTGCTCCAGGCCCGCCACCCGGGCGACGACCGCCAGCAACTGCCCCTTGTGCACCCGGTCCCCCGGGTGGACCTGGATGTGCTCCACCTGGGCGTAAATCGCCAGGAGACCGCTGTGGTCCACCTCCACGGCGCCCCCCAGCTTCGGATCCTTGAACGTGCGCAGCACCTTCCCGTCCCCGGCCGCCGTCACCTCCGACCCCACCGGCGCCGCCAGGTCCAGCCCGTTGTGAAACTCCCGGCTGATGGCCTGCGGCAGCCAGCCGAAGCCGTAGAGCACGGTCCCGTTCACCGGCATGGCCAGCCGGTCCGGGGCAGGGGCCGTGACGGGGGCAGGGGCCGGAGCCGGGGCCGCTGCGGCTGCCGGCGGCAGTTTCGCCCAGGTCCGGAACCGCTCCAGTCCGTCCATCCAGAGTCCCGAGGCCGCTTTCGCCCAGCCGCCTTGGCGGGCCGCCCAGGCCGATGCCCGGTTCGCCTTCCCGGCAAAGTCGTAATCCGTCCGGGCCGTCCAGAGCAAGGCGCCCCGCACCCGGGCCGTCGGACCCGGCGGCAGCACCGTCACCACCCACACCAGCCCCACCAGCACCAGGGAGACCACCACCTGCGCGTACAGGCGGCTCTCCCTGAAGCGCGCCCAGGGATCCGTAGCCATGGCAATCCCTCCCCCGCCATGTCTATGGACGGGCTTTCGAATTATGCGCCGTTGATAACAGGGCGCGAACATAGTCGCCTCCCGCCTTTTGCTCCGCAAAAGTCTGCCGGCCGCTCCGGCGGCTGGCGCCGCGGTCTGCCGGCCGCTCCGGCGACTGACGGAGTCAGTCGCGGCAAGGGCGAGGCGGTCCATACCGCCTCGCCCTTGCCGGTCTCTCAGGATGCCGTCTCCAGCCCCTTGCCGCCGCGGATACGCTGAAACTCTTCCAGCGGCAGGGCCAGGAATGCCGCCACAGTTTTGGGGTCGAACTGCGTTCCCGAACCGGCGAGGATTTCCGACACCGCCGTCTCGTGCGGCAACCCCTTCCGATACGGCCGATCAGACGTCATCGCGTCGTAGGTGTCCGCCACGGCGAAAATCCGCGCCCCCAGCGGGATATCGTCGCCGGCCAGGCCCGCCGGATAGCCGTGGCCATCGTAGCGCTCGTGGTGGTGCAGAATCACCGGTGCCGCCGCCGACAGGAAGTGAATCTCCCGCAGCATCTCGTAGCCAATCCGCGGATGCTCCCGCATGATCGTCCGCTCCACCTCATTCAGCGGCCCCGGCTTGCGCAAGATCGCATCCGGAATGCCGATTTTGCCCACATCGTGCAGCAGTGCCCCCCGCAGAATCGGGACCAGTCCGTCCTCCGCGACGCCCATTTTCTGCGCCAGCGACATCGTATATTGCACCACCCGGCGGCTGTGGCCCTCGGTCTCGTGGTCCCGCATTTCCAGGGCCTTGGAGAGCGCCTCCAGGGTGCCGATGTACGAACGCTCCATCTCTTCAACCGTCTGGCGCATCTCGACCACCAGGGCGCCGTTGCCCAGGGCCGAAGCCGTCAGGTAAGCGAAAGACTGAAGCACTCGGACTTCGTCGACATCCAGGCCCCGGCCCTCGCCGCCCAGTGAGACGTCGAACCGGCCGAAGTTTTCGCCGTCCAGGCTAATGGGCAGCGACAAGGCCAACGTGTCCCCGCTGATGGGTTCCACGCCCGACTCCTCCACCACCGTGACCGGCGCTTGCCGCCCCGCTTTGCTGATCACCAGCTTCATCCGTGCCGGCGCGTACAGGTCGGCCGCCGCCCCGGCCACGTGATGCAACAACGGCAGCACGCCCACCCGGGTGCGGGCCAGCGACGAGGCCACGCTCTCCAGCGAGCGGAGAGCCCGGTCCAGCTTCGCCCGGTTCTGCATGGCCGCCGAGTACTGCCGGGCGTTCTCCAATGTGAGGGCCGCCTGACCGGCCAGCGCCGAAACGAGCGAGATCTCCGAGGTGGAGAGCGGCTGCCCTTTTTCCGTGTACACGATCAGAGCACCGTGGAACTGATCCTGCAAGATCAGCGGCAGGGCGATCATGCCCTCCACGTCGCCCAGGGCGTAAATCTCCCGGAGTCCGGCCGTCCGAAAGTCCCGGGCCAGGTTGTCCACCACCACCGGCTGGCGGGTCAGCTGGCACCATTCGATCGGCGACGAGGCTTTTTGCGGCCCCTTCAGCGCCTCCAGAAACTTTGCCAGGTAGCCGTCCGGCAACCCCCGGGCTCCCGCCAGGACGAAATCGCCCTGGGCGTCCGGCCCCAGGATCAGCGACGCCTTCTTGAATCCGGTCAACGTCACGACCTGCTCTACCGCCATGGTCCCGGCCTGCTGCATGTCCAGCGTGCCGGTCATCGCCCGAAATGCCTGCATGATCGTCTGCAACTGGCGATTCTTCTGCTCCAACACCTGGACCCGCTCCTCGGAGCCTGCCCGGGCGCTCACTTTGAGCACCTGCTGCAGAATTCGGGCCGCGCTTGACACCCACCAGGTTAGCACCCCCGTCGCCAGCAGCATCAGAACCAGGGTCGCGCCCCGATCGCCCCAGGATCCGGGCACACTAATCCGCCCCCTGAGGACCCCGGCGTACAGCAGTATGATCCCGGCGAGCGCCACCGAAAGTCTCAGCCTGGCCCGCAGCGCTACCGGGCAGAAGAGGTCCACCCCCTGCCAAGCTCTAGTTTTCACGTTTCTGCGTCCTCCCCGATATCTTGCATGTCGTGGCAATAATTTCCATTCCACACAAACATTCTACACTAATTCCCATTGATTTTCCAGCGAAAATATGGCCGAATGCATAAAAACAAGGCCTCTCGTGTGAGAAGCCTCGTGAGTTTACGCTTGTTGTGTGAGACTAGTTGGCTGCTGCCAATCGGAGCTTGGGAAGATCCTCTATCGCCCCAACACCGCGCTGCAGCGCCCGATACCCGGCTACTCTGCCACCGAGAACCATCTTCATGTAGTCGCAAGCGACTTCAGGATCGACGGTAGTCCCGCAAGTATAGCAGTCAATTGCGGCAAAACCCTCTTCGGGGTACGTATGAATCGAGAGGTGGGATTCGGAGAGGACCAGAACCCCGGTTACCCCCTGCGGGTTAAACTTGATGAAGTTTTCGCCGACGATGGTAGCTCCGCAGCGGCTGGCCGCTTCAACCATCGCGCTCCGGAGAAAGTCAGCGTCGTTGAGCAACTCGAAGCTAACGTCCCGCAGATCCATAGTGACGTGCCGGCCATACGTAGAGTAAGCCACAGGTATCTCCCCCTTGGTGGTGAATTCTAGCCCTCTCAAGCTAGACGGGACCATCGACACGCCAACGGGGGAAAAGTCGGGCACTCTCCGCGAATGGGCCCCAACCCTTTAAGGCGTCCTAGGTTCCTGTTTTGTTCGAACCGGTGTTGAGCCGTCTCTACCTCCGTAAATTGGCAACCGGAAAGGTTAGCTCGCAATAGCACGGATTGTACGGGAAATTAAGCACAAAGTCAACCGCTTGGCAATTGGGAATTTATGCTGCATTGAACAGCAATAGTTTCCGGAGCCGACCGGTTTCGGTACCTATCACAGAATAACGGATAGGACCGCAGACTTCAAGGGTTTTGGCAAAGATTTTGCGCGTCGTATTCATCGTTGCATGCCCCGGTGGACACCTTGTGGCTCTAGGGCTTGCGGGCTGGAAAACCGCTTCCTTCCGCGAGCGGATTCAAGGCATGAATGGCCTCCCCGGGGGAGAGACTATGGCAGGGAGGTGAATCCATCAAAATGGCAAATCAGGAGATCTACTGCTCGGTCAACAGCTGCTACTATTACGGTAGCGGTGACAAGTGTAAGGCCGAGAAAATCATGGTCCAGAACAACCCGAACACCCTGGGCAACGCCAACATGGAGGTCGGAAGCATCGGCGGCGAAGCCGGCCACTCCAACCAGACGCTCTGCAATACGTTCATTCCGCAGAATCGGGGGCCGAAGCCCGGCATCGCCCGCCTTGGCTAGTTTCCGTGCAAAAGGAGCGCCCACCGGGCGCTCCTTCGCATTCTGGGTGCTGGAGGGCTATATCTCACTCCGGACGGCGTTGACCGTCTGCTCCATGGTCTGGTCCTTGTCCCGGCGCTCGTCGATGCTAATGTTGGTAACCACCCGCTGCGTGCCGGCCCGCAGGGCTGCGGAGTGCATCTCCTGTGCCACATGCATGAGGGCCCCCAGGTCGCCTTCCATTACCGTGGACGTCGGCGTAACGCTGAACTTGATGCCGTTGCGCTTGGCTTCCTTGCAGGACTCGGCGATGAAGCTCGAAATGCTGGGGCTCTCGGTACCAACCGGAACCACGCTAATTTCAAGCAGTGCCATCGATTCGCCTACCCCCTGTCGGTGTTGTGGTGTTCGATCTGGGCAAGGCGAGACTGAATCTGGTCAACCACGTCCCGGGCACTCATGCCGCTGGCCTCGATTACCGGGAACTTGTTGCCGTCGGTATCATGGACACCAAGAAAGTTGTTGGACATGCCGGTGATAACGGCGGCATCGACGTTCGCCATGGTGCCCTGCGTGATCTTGGTCACCTCAAAACCCTCGTGCCGGAGCGCCTCTCGGACGTTGTCCAGCCCGTCTTCTACGGCAATGCGTCTTGCCATCTTGTTCACCCCCGCATTCGGGTTTCGTCCGGGACAATCATAGTCTCTCCCGTTGACAGAACGTGATACGCGGCGAAACGCAAACAGTCCGCCCGGGGATGGCGGACCGTGCGAGGCGATGCCTGTTTTTCTAATTATAGGAACGCAACGCCGGGAAGGTCAGGAGGCCACCCACAGCGGTTACGGCGATGGAAATCCCGGCGATGGCGGCGATCAGGGCAGGGCTGAATGCATCGCCGAGGAAGCCGGCCGCCAGCATGGACAGCGGGCTGGCGAGGCTGACCAGGCTGCCCAGCGTCCCGAAAACCCGGCCCTGCACTTCCGTGGGCACTTCGGCCTGTAAGGTAATCTGGAACAGCACGTTCACCAGGGCCAGGCCGATGCCGACCATCAGCATCAGCGGCAGGGCGACCGAAATGGACGGCGCCAGGGCGGCAGCGGCGATCACGAGGCCCGAGGCGATCATGGCGCCCATCATCACCCAGCCACGGTGGCGAATCTTTTTCGACATGGCCATGATCAGGCCGGCGCCGATGGCGAAACCCAGCGGCAACGCCGCACTGGTGGCACCGAACTGGAACGAGGTGGTCTTCCAAATCTTGATGGCGATGACCGGAATCAGGACACCCAGCGTGGCGCCGAAGAAGTTGATCACCGGCGCGAGGGTCACGACGCTCTTGACCATGGGCTGGCTTCGAATGTAGACCAGGCCCTCTTTCAAATCGGCCCAGAAGGACTTGCCGGTCTGGCCAGCCGTCCGGGGGCTGGCGAACACGCCGCCCGTCAGAATCAGCAGGGCCGAGATCAGGAAGCTGACGGCGTCGCCGGACAGAGCGGCCCAACCGCCGAAGAAGGCGACCACAGTGCCGCCCAGCAGCGGACCGCCCACCTGCGCCAGCACGTTGGACATCTGCAGGAGGCCGGCGGCTTTGGGCACTTCATCTTTGTCGACGATGTTGACCAGGCTGGCCTGGAACGCCGGGCTGAAGAACTGGCCGCAGACGGCGGTCAGCGTAGCAAGTCCGATCAGTACCGGTAAGGAGAGCGACCCGGCGAACATCAAGTAGGCGATGCCGCCCGCCATGATGAACCGCAGAACGTCCATGGCGATCATGAGCCTGCGGCGGTCGACCCGGTCGGCCACGGTGCCGGCTACGGCGCCCAGCAGAATGCCGGCCGCCACCCGGGCGGTCATGACCATCGCCATGGCGCTGGCGGAGCCGGTGGTCTTGACGATCCAGAACCCGAGTGCGGTGCTGGTGAAACCGTCGCCAAGTACGGAGATGATGTGTCCGAGCCAGATGAATAAGAACGTGCGGTTCTGCATCAGCGACGGGCGGCTTACGGTCAGCGTCTCAGCAGAAGCAGCGATCGCGGCATCAGCTATGATGATAATTCCTCCCGGTGCGACGGTGTTCGTCGCCTTATTTCGTGCTTAACTTTACCAGCCGGCCCGAAAAGGCCGCAGGTACAGGGGTACGAAATTCCGGTCGTCCTTTGGTACGATGCCGCGTCGTCCTTCGGGCGCGGAAAACCGGGCGGCAGGGCCGCCCGGCCGGGGAACGCAGTGTGAGTTTTAGCCGATGCGCGCCACCCGAACCTGGGATCGGATGCGTTCCAGGTCGGCGGGCCGCACCACCGCCACTTCGTTGGTGAGGGCGTTGGCCGTGCCGCAGGCCACCGCCAGCCGGAGGACGTCCTCGGCGCCCAGACCTTGCATGAGCCCGGCGGCGAAGCCCGCCACCAGCGAATCGCCGGAGCCGACGGTGTTGACCGGCTCGATTTGCGGCGGCGTGGCCCGCCAGGCTCCTTCCGGCGCGACCAGAATGAGCCCGCCGGCGCCCAGGGAGACCGCCACCACCAGCGGCCCGGATTCGATCAATTGCCGGGCGGCGGCGAGAATGGCCCTGTCGTCCGGCAGGGGCCGTCCCGCCCATTCCTCCAGTTCTTCCCGGTTCGGCTTGACGAGGTAGGGCTGGGCCTTCAGCACCTCGGCCAGCGCCCGGCCCGACGCATCGACGATGACCCGGACCTGGGTCTGCCGGAAGGCCATGCGGACCAAACGGGCGTAAAAGTCCGCCGGAACCCCCGGCGGCAGCGACCCGGAGATAACCACCAGCCCCACCCGGTCCAGCAGCCGTGAATACCGGGTCAGGAACCGCTCGCCGTCTTCCGGCGTCAGCGTGGGGCCTTTCTCCCGGATCTCCGTCAGCGTCCGGCCCACCGGGTCGACAATGGTCGTGCACGTCCGGTTGTCGCCGGCGGTAGGCTCGTATTCCGCAGTGATGCCCAGGCGGCCCAGGTCCTCCTGGATGAACATGCCCGGGGTCCCCCCGGCAAACCCGGTGGCGATCACCGGCTGCCCGAGGGAGGCCAGCACCCGGGCCACGTTGTTGGCCTTGCCGCCGGCCATTTTGGCCACCGTGTGCACCGTGTTGATCTTGTTGACTGCGAACTCGTCCACGATGCAGGCAACATCCACTGCCGCGTTGAGTGAAACCGTGAGGATGCTGTTCGTCATGTCCTGTCTCCCCATGTTCACGAGCGGATTGCAACTTTCAGGGGGTTCCGCTTATGGCTCGGAAAATCCTTCCGAAAACGGTTGCCGCCCTCCCGGTCGGGGGGGCGGCTGGTTGTATCAGGGCTTCGTCAGGGCCTTGCTGATCACGTCGTAGCGCCACGGGCCGGTGGTCTTGCCGCCCTGGGTCACATCGAATGCCACCACCGTGGCCGACTCCCAGCGGATTTGCTTCACGGTGTAATCCATGCCGATGACGTTCATGAGATTCGGCCCGAAGCGCTGCTTGGCCGCCGGATCCCAGACCATCAGGTCGGTATTGCCCGAGGGCTGCGCCACCGTGACGGCCACGTGCTTTCCAGTGGGCGCCCAGGCGGCGTCAATCGCCCCCGCCTCAAAAAGCAGGTCCAGGGGCGTGACCGCCGGCGCGGCGGACCAGTTGACCTGGCTGACGCCCAGCAGCGGGTGGCCCCCGCGCGTGACCCAAAGCACTTTGTCGCCGGTCAACGTGGTCGCAGCGACGGCCCAGCCGTCCTTGCCCACGCCGAATTGGACGCCGGGACCGGCACCAAACGGGGAAAACATCTTCGGCAGGGTCGCAAGATCACCGACCAGCGCGGTGTCCTGCCCGCGGTTCAGGTATAGCTTGCCGTCCTTGCCCACGGTGAGGGCCAGGGACTGCGGGGCCGGCTCGGCGAGTGCTGCCACTTTCAGGCCGCCCTGCCAGGTAATCTGGCCGGTCTCCACGGTCACTGCGCTCCCGGGCTGCACCCCGGTGAAGCCCAACCGGAACTGGAAGTTGAACGCGGCCGGGTCGCTGCTGCCCACAAGCTCCGCGGCATAGGCCGTGATGCGGGCGTTGGGCGTGCTGACCCGGATTTTTCCCGCCAGCGATGGAACGGCCATGGCCGAGGCCCCCGCTGCGTCGCCGGCCATGCGGGCTTTCAGGAATGACGCCATGAAAGCCATGGCCTCCTTGTCCGCCGGACGCTGCGGCGCCGGTGTGGCGGGGGGCGGAGCCGGCTGCGCCGGTGGCGTGGTCGGCGGTGCGGCCGGCGGGGCAGCCGGGGTCCGGTTGCAGCCCACCGCCCCCGTCAAGAACGTGAGAAGCGCTGCTGCGGCCAACAGGCGCGAAATGCGCATGAAAAAAGCCCCCTCTCTCTTCCGATCAGGATATGAGAGCGCGGGGGCGCAAATGCCAACGGCAGGCAGGCCAGGTCAAACCGCGTGGTTAGACCCGGCTTCCTCGGACATCGCCTTGATTTCCTCCAGGGTATGGTAAATGCCCAGGCGAATCAGGGTGCCGGGAATCAGCCAGCGCAGCGGCGCGGGAAAGCTGTATCGCATCTGAAAAACCAGGCGAGTGCCCCCGGCTTCCGGCTTCAAATCCGCGTCAGCTTCGGCCGTCCAGCCGGCCACGCCTTTGAAGGCAATGCGACGCCCCGGCTCATACTCCGTGACGATGCTGTCAATCCGGAAACTCATGCCCAGGCGCCGGATTTCCCACCGGTACCGTGCACCCAGTTCCCGCTCCGGACCCACGAGCACAAGACGTGGCGCCCCCGGCGGCAAGAACGGGCGCGTCGGCACTTCCAGCACCCGGAAGACCACTTCCGGCGCTCCATTCACCCAGACGCTCGCAGCCAGCCGCGGCATTCGCCAGCCCCCTTTGACCCGTAAGCCGGTTTCGCACAAGTTCTCCATTTCACAGTTTACCAGAGGCGATCCCTACATTGCAGCCGGTCTCACAGGAAAATCAGACATTCTTGCCGGTATCTTTTCCGGGGAGCGGCGCACCCAACTGCGAATCATCCGGGTTGTCCTGGGCCACCAGAGACGGCACGCCGTGGTCCAGGGACGGCGCACTTCGGGCCGGTAGCCCTTTGGCGGCAGTGGGAGCCGGGTTCTCGACGTTCAGGGCCGGGCGCTGGTTGTCGGTCATGGCATTCCCTCCTTGTTTCTCGTAGTATGACCATTCGCCTGCAAAATTAGAAAGCAGCCGGTCCAGGGATACCGGCTGCTTCGGGGCAAAGCCCCTGTTAATATACGAGTTTACTGGTCTTCGGGGCGGTCTACTGGTCCTTCGGGCGGGCGGCCAGCGTGGCTTTCAGGGTCAGCGTCTCCTTGCCACGGAGCACCGTCAGCGTGATGGTATCGCCAACCTTCTTGGCGGCGATAAAGTTGTAGACGTCGTCCGGCTTCTTGATCGCCTTTCCGTCCATGGCGGTGATAATGTCGCCCATGGTGCGGACGGTGCCGTTCTGAGCTACCCGGGCCGGAACGAGCCCGGCCACATCAGCCGGGGAGTCCGGCGTGACGCTGTTGACGTACACGCCTGCGTCCACGCTGAGGTTAAACTGCTTGACCAGCGCCGGGGTCAGCGGCTGGGGATTGATGCCGAGGAAGGCATACTCCACAGCCTTGCCGGACATGAGCGTCGGCAGAATCTCCTTGGCGGCGTTGATGGGAACGGCAAACCCGATGCCCACGTTGGCCCGCACGCCGGAGTCGCCGGTTTCAATCAGGGTGTTGATGCCGATAACGTTGCCATTGCCGTCGAGCAGCGGGCCGCCGGAGTTGCCGGGGTTGATGGCGGCGTCGGTCTGAATGCCGCCCTGGATCGTCCAGGGGTTGTTCTCCTCCTGGAGGTCCCGGTTGATGGCGGAGATGATTCCGGCGGTGACGGTGAATTCCTGGTCGAACGGGCTGCCGATGGCGATGGCCAGCTCGCCGACCTGAACGGCGTCGGAGTCGCCCAGGGTCGCAGTGACCAGCGACCGGTTGCCGGGATCGACTTTCACGACGGCCAGGTCCCGACGGGCATCGGCGCCGACGACGGTGCCCTTGAGTACGGTCCCGTCGACGAACTCGACGCTGATGTCGGTGCCGCCCTCGATCACGTGGTTGTTGGTCAGAATGTAGCCCTTGGAGTCCACCACGAAGCCGGACCCGGAAGCCTCACCCCGCTGGTAGCCCCGGGTGATCTTCACGTGGATGGCGACGACGGCAGGCGAAACTCGCTGGTAGATGCCCGGGATCACGTTGGTGCCGGTGCCGGGCACAGCGGCCACGGTCTGGGCACCGGTGGACTGGTTCAGCTTATACCCGATCGGCATGGACGACTGCACGAACTGGCGGGCAAACCCCCAGGTGGTGGCACTGCCAACGCCTGCACCCACAGCCACAAGGGCCACGGCGGCGGCGAACTTCTTCCACCCGGATTCGGAGCGATGAGCAGGGTCAGCGGTCTGGGACTGCGATTCAGGGTAAACGGGAGCGGCTTGCAGGACCGGCCCCGGAATTTCCGGCAGTTCCATAACGGGATCTTGCGGCGCAGCGTTCGACTCCGCCCCGGACGTATTCATCTCGGCGGAGGGCTCGGTATGCGCCTGCTCTTCGCCAAACTTCTTTTCGCTGTCATCGAGCATAACACTCCACCCCTTTGCGCTTTAATCTAGGACCGTAACTCGCATGTTCATCATGATGGTCCACGCTGAAATAGATCTGAACAGTATCTGAGAATAGCCTAAGAATTTAACTTTAGGCCGGTCGGGTCTTCTTGTGACGTCGCCGGGCAGGGCCACCGCGATCGCTCCCGGATACTTCGCTCACGGGCACTAGGCCCACGTCGGGTTCGCCGATTTTCGGAACCGTTGTTGGGGTATGGGCTTTGGTTACGCACCGCCGAAAACGGCTGACGTGCAGCGGGCCAAGTGCCCGTAGGCTCCGTCTCCGAGTCACTCAGGGTGACCCTGCCCGGCTCCTTGCGGAACCGCCGGCTTATCGGCGCCCCAGGCCGGTGTCTGGCGGGACCAGGCCGGCCTCTCCCACCGGCGCGGGGAGGGGCAGGCCAACCTCGTCAGCGCGGGGAAGGGCGGGTCCTGCTCGCCAGCGCTGTGAGCGACGCCCCACCCTCCCCCCGCCTAAAACGCATGGCCGGGCAGCTTCGGCGGCCCCGGCCGTGCGGGAAGTCGTGCGGGAGGCCGTGCGAGGAGGGCAGGGGTACCCCCGAAGCCGCCGTTGGGAAGCGGCACATCCGCCCGACGTCTGATAGCGTAGCTTCTCGGGCGGCGAGGGGTGTACCCCTGACCGACGTCGTAACGCCCACCCCCTTGGCGAGGGGGTGCCCCTGACCGACGTCGTAACGCCAACGTCCTAACCCCAACCCCACTACTCCCGATGAAGGGGGAGCCAAAGGCTAAACGTGCTTCCCTTCCCCAGTTCGCTGTCGACTGTAAGCTTTCCGCCATGCACCCCCACCACCCAGCGGGCGATGGCCAGGCCCAGGCCGGAGCCGCCTCTGGTGCGGGCCCGGTCGGCTCGGAAGAAGCGCTCGAAAATGTTCGGCAGGTCCTCCCTGGCAATGCCGATGCCGGTGTCCTGGACTTGAACGACAACCCCTTCGGCCTGCCGGCCCGCCCGGACTGTTACGCTGCCCTGCGGCGTGTACTTGAAGGCGTTCTCGACCAGAATGATCATCGCCCGGACCAGCCACTCGGAGTGGCCCAGGACCGTGACCCGGTCCAGGGCGTCCGGCAGTTCCGCCTGGAAGTCGACGGTGTGCGGTAGCGCCTGGGCCTTGCGGCAGGCTTCCTCGACCAGCGGCCCCAGCGGAACCGGGTGCAGTTCCAGCGTCTGGCCGGCGTCGGCCCGGGCGACCGTCAACAGTTCCTCGATCAGGTGCGTCATGCGTTCCGCTTCGGAAGCCATGTCAGCCAGGGCCTCCGGGTCCAACTTGCCCGCCTTTTGCAGGTAGTCGATGTTGCCGCGGATGATCGTCAGCGGCGTCCTGAGCTCATGGGACGCATCCGCCACAAACCGCTGCTGGGCATCAATGGACGTGGACAGCCGCTCGTACATCGCCTGAAGCTGGTCCAGCATGTCGTTAAACGTCTTCACCAGCCGCCCGACCTCGTCATCGGGCCCCTGGTACGGTACCCGCAGGCTCAGGTTGGCCGAATCACCAATGGCCTCGGCCGCCCGCGCCACGTTGTCCACCGGTGAGATCGCCTTCCAGGCTACCCACCAGGTGCCCCATGCCGAGAGTCCCAAAAAGAGCAGAGCGCCCATTACCAGCGGCATTTTCAACTGGTTGGAGGCCGTGTGCAGGATATCCAGATCGTATGCCACCTGCACCCAGGCAATAATCTCGCCCCGGGCAGTGATCGGGACCGTACAGAGCCGGTACGGGACGCCTCTGGCATCCGTGTCGCTCAGGAAGACCTGCTCGCCGCGTTTGGCCGCCTCCGGCATGGGGAAGTAGCCCTTGTCCAGGTTGGACCACACGCCGCCCTGGGGATCCCGAATCATCACATACGTGGATTTATAGAACCGGACGTCCGACGGGTCCGGCAGTGTGCGGTAGTTCTGCCAGTAATCCTGAACCTCGCCGGCCACCTGAATCAGGCTCTGGTCGACCGCCTGCATGTAGGCCAGCTGCAGGACCGTATAGAGCAACAGGCTGAACAGCGTCAGCGCTGTCACCATGAGGCCCGTATACAATAAGGTGAGCCTCAGCCGGATGGACATCAGGTACTCACTCCTTCAGTACGTACCCAACGCCCCGGACGGTCTGAATGAGCCTGGCCTCGCCGCCTGACTCCAGCTTCTGCCGGAGGTAGCCCACGTAGACTTCCAGCACGTTGCTTTCACCGGTGTAATCGTAGCCCCAGACTTTTTCCATGAGCGTGTCGCGGGTCAACACCTGCCGCGGATGTCCCATAAACAGCGCGAGCAGTTCGAACTCCTTGGCCGTGAGATCAATCAGGCGCATGCCACGCCGGGCCTCCCGGCTGGCGGTGTCCAGTTCGAGGTCGGCGTAGCGCAGCAGGTTCAGCCGAACCTCCGGCTCGTCTTTAGCCGACCGGGTGCGGCGCAGGAGCGCCCGAACCCGAGCCAGGAGTTCCTCCAGGGCGAAGGGCTTCACCAGGTAGTCGTCGGAACCGGCGTCCAGCCCTTTCACGCGGTCGGAGACGGTGTCCCGCGCCGTCAACATCAGCACCGGGACGTCTTCCCCGGCTGACCGGACCCGGCGGCAGACCTCCAGCCCGTCCACGCCCGGCATCATGATATCGAGAATCATCAAGTCCGGAACCGCCTCGGCCACAGAGCGCAGCGCTTCCGTGCCGCCGTTGGCCACCGTGACCTCGTAACCCTCCAGCGCCAGGCCGCGCCGGAGAAATGACGTGATCTTCGGGTCATCATCCACTACGAGTATGCGTGGAGCCATGGTGGCGCCCCCTCTCCGTTTCCACCGGGTTTCATTCCTGAGTATACGAAACTTGCAGCGGGGGCGCAAAAGCAAAGTGTCCCGTTGCTGGGAAGGATGTTCCCGACAATACGAAGAAAACGTGAGGAGTTCAAAGCCCGAACAGCGACTTAGCCAAGGCAAGGAGGTAGGACCGGTTGGGGCAGTTTGCAGCCGATACGGACGAGTCCCTGCTTGAGTCCGCCCGGCACGGTCAGGGAGAGGCCTGGACCGAGCTGGTGGCACGATACCACAGCAGGGGCCTGCACTACCTTCGTAACCAAATTGACGACCCGTACGTGGCCCAGGACATCATGCAGAACCTTTGGCTGGCCCTGGTCGGGGCCGTCCGGCGCCAACTGCCGGACTGCTTCGAAGCGCTCTTCTGGACGCTCCTGAAGCGCCGCCTGATCGACGAACTGCGGCGCAAAGGCCGGACGAAAGAGGCCGCCACGCTCGACGCCCCGTCGCCCGGGCTCGACGGCAACGGCGACTCCCTGCTGGAGCGCCAGGTCGGCCGTGGACCTGACCCGCTGGACGAGACCGTCCGGTCCGAGACGGAAAACCTCATCCACCGGGCGCTGGACCTGCTCCCCGACCACTATCGCACGGTGATCGTCGCCCGCCAGTTCCAGGGCAAGTCCAACAAGGAGACCGCCGCCCTGCTGGTCGCGGAGGGCCTTGTCACCGATGACGGCAACGTCGAAAAACGCGTCGAAAACTACTACTACCGGGGCCTGAAAGAGCTGAAACGACAGCTTGAGGCCCTTGGCTATAGCGGAGGAGGTAGCGCAGCATGACCAGGCCCATCGAAGCGGTGGTAGCCGAGGCACAGCAGCGCCTGGAATCGTCCGGCCGGTTGGACGTGGCCGCGTTCATCTCCGCCTATCCGGAACACGCCGAAGAACTTGCGGAACTGCTGCCGGTGATGCTTACGGTGCACCGGGAATCGCAGTGGCGGGCCGCGGAGGGTAACAGCCGGGCTTTCGCTCTCGCGCTGTTTGCCCAGTTACATGAGGCGGACGCCCCCGCCGAGGTCACCCTGGGCGATCTGTTCAACCAGGCCGGCCTCTCACTGGAGGAGCAGGCCCGCCGGTCAGGCCTGCCGGTCAGGGCGCTGGAGCAACTGGCGCAGAGCCACACGCCGGTCTCGGCCCTGAACGACAATACCGTCCTGAAGCAACTGGCGACCCAGGCGGCGGCACCGTTCGGCGCCCTGGCCAAAGAGGTGCGGCGGATGCTCTCCTTGCAGTCGCTCACGTCCATGCGGTCCGGACCCGTCTTCACCCGAAACCAGGAAACCAGCACCGAAGACGAACGGCAGGCGCTGCTGGAACAAGTCCGGAAGGCCTCCCAAAAGCCGCCGGAGGGAAAGCCGTGAGCCAGAGCCGCGCCGAACAGGAAGCGGGGCGGGTTCTGCAACAGGCCCGCACCGAGTATTCCGCCCTGGGTGAGCCCTGGGACAACTATCGGGTCGATGTGGATCTGGTGGGGTCGCTGCTCTTCGGCCTGGGCGTCCAGTTGGTGCCCGACCTCCGGGCCGGCGCCCGGGAGTACGCTGGGTTCCTGGATGCCGAGTCCCGGCTCATCGCAGTGGAGGAGCACCACCACGAGCACCGCCGGCGCTTCTCCGTCGCTCACGAAATCGGGCATTTTGTGCTGCACTACCTGCCCGAGCCCGGAGAGGGGCTGTTCCGCTGCACGCAGGGCGATATGGAGGTCGGCGCCGCGGTCAGCGGCGAGGGGGCGCGGCTGGTCCACCTGCGCCAGGAATCGGAGGCGAACCTGTTCGCCGGAGCGCTGCTGATGCCCGAGTCCGCCGTCCGGGCGATGGCAACGGCCACCAGGGGCCGGGTCGACCGCCTGGCCACGCACTTTGGCGTCTCGCCTCAGGCCATGTCCATCCGGCTGGTCCGGCTGGGAATCAAGCCGCACTAAAAAGTTGACGCCCTCGCGAGGAACTCTCGCGGGGGCGTTCGACTATCTGGGTGAAAGCGATGTTAGCTGTCGGCGATGCCGGTGTCAGCGAAACCAGAAGGAGGAGTTGCACATGCAGGAGATCATGACCGCCGCGCAGGCCCTTGCCCTCGCGAACGGGGCCGCCTTTTCCGTGACGACCGGAGTTCTGTACGATCCGGCCGGTGCCGGCCTGAGCGTACTGGTCCCCGTCCTGCAGGAGCGGCTCCGGGCCATCGGTGTATCGCTGGAAGCCGTCCGGCGCGAAGGCGATACGCTCATCGCCACCGTCCGGGAAGACGAGGCCGGCGAGCCTCTCTGCCCCGCCGCCTTCCGGCAGGTCGTGCGGGCCGAGTCCCACCGGCTCCTGGGCGAGGCCTTGGACGGCCGTTTTGTGGTCGCCGCCCCCGCTCCGGCGCTGCGGGTCGCCGCTCTGGTGGCGTAAAGTGTTATGGCTTCCCCTCCCCGTAAAAACACTGAAGGCGCCGTCAACGTGACAGCGCCTTTACCGCTAGTGGACGGCCCCTTTGTTGATGTTCTGCAACAGTGCGTGGGCAGCTTCCAGGATTCCTTCCGAGAGCGTCGGGTGATAGTGCGGCGTGAGCGCCACATCTTCCACGAGGGCGGCCATTTCGACCGCCAGGGTAATCTCGCCGATCAGCTCCGAAACCTCCGGCCCCACCATCGCCGCCCCCAGCAGGACGCCCGTCTTTCGATCGGCCACCAGCTTCACCAGGCCGTCCGACTCGCCCATGGTGAGCGCCCGGCCGATCGCGGCAAACATCTGCTTGCTGACCGCCACCTCGTACCCCTGCTCCCGGGCCTGAGCCTCCGTGAGTCCCACGTAAGCGATCTCCGGGTCCGTGAAGATGACGGCCGGCACGGTCTGCCAGTCGGCGTGGCTCTGCATGCCGGCAATTGCCTCCGCCGCCACCCGCCCCTGGGCGCTCGCCTTGTGGGCCAGCATGACCGGGCTGCAGACGTCGCCGATGGCGTATATGTGCGCCACGCCGGTCCGCATCTGCCCGTCGACCGGTATGAACCCCTTTTCGTCCGTCTGAACGCCGGCACGCCCCAGTTCCAGCCCTTCGGTGTACGGCCGGCGCCCCACGGAGACCAGCACCTTGTCGGCCGGAATCTCCTGGACCTTCCCCTCTGCGTCCTCCACCCGCACCTTGCCGCCGTTGAGGCCGCCGCCGGCCTTGGCTTTCGTGAAGACCTCCACGCCCAGCCGCCGGAGCTTACGCATGAGCACGGCCACCAGATCCGGGTCGGTGCCGGGCAGCAACTGCTCCATCGCCTCGACGATGGTCACCTTGGCGCCCAGTTTCGCGTAGGCGATTCCCAATTCGACGCCGATATAGCCGCCACCCACTACCAGAAGCCGCCCCGGCACCTCCGCAAAAGCCAGAGCGCCCCGGCTGTCCACCACGTCTTTCCCGTCGATGGGAAAGAACCCGGGGTTGACCGAAGTGGAGCCGGTGGCGATGATACACTGCTTAAAGGTATAGACGGCGTTGCCGCCTTCGTTCAGGGCAACCTCTACGGTGTGCGAGTCTGTAAATTTGGCCTTACCACGGACGACTTCCACCTGCGCCGTCTTCAGGAGCGAGGCGACGCCGGCGGTCAGCCGCTTGACGACCTTGTTCTGCTTCCAGTCCTGGGTTTTGGCGAAATCCACCCGCACGGATTCGGCTTTAACGCCCCGGTCCTCGGCGTCGCTCACCTTGCGAACCAGGTCGCCCACCGAGATGAGCGCCTTGGACGGAATACAGCCATGGTTCAGGCAGGTGCCGCCGAGCTCTTCGGCCTCCACCAGCACGACGTCCTTGCCCAGTTGGGCAGCGCGCTGGGCCGCCACATATCCGCCCGGTCCGCCGCCGATTACCAGCACGTCCGTGCCGATTTTGATGGACCCCATCACCATGGCTACATCGCCTCCATCATCAGCAGGGTCGGATTGGACAGCAGCTCCTTGACCCGGTTCAGGAAGCGGGTAGCCACAGCCCCGTCCACCAGTCGGTGATCAAACGAGAGCGCCAGGTACGCCATCGCCCGGATGACCACCTGTCCGTCGCGCGCCACCGGCCGGTCGAGGGTCTGTCCGAGGCCGAGAATCGCCACTTCGGGGTGGTTGATCACGGGGGTGAAGAACAGCCCGCCGATGGAACCCTGGTTCGACACGGTGAAGGTGCTGCCGCGCAGTTCGTCAGGCTGAAGCTTGCCCGCCCGCCCCCGCTCGATCAGGTCCTGCATCTCCCGGGCAATGGCGAAGACCGACTTCCGGTCGACATCCCGAATCACGGGCACCAGCAGGCCGGCCTCGGTGTCCAGGGCCATGCCCATGTGGTACTGGCGCTTTAGGACGATCTCCTGCCGCTCGTCGTCGATGGCGGCGTTGAAATAAGGATACTCCTTGAGTGCGACCGTAAGCGCCTTGAAAATGAACGGCATGAAGGAGAGTTTCACGCCCTTTGCCGCCGCCATGGCCTTCGCCGACTCCCGGAAAGCGGACAACTCCGTCATGTCCACCTCGTCCACGGTGGTGACGTGGGGCGCGGTGTGCTTCGATTTGACCATTCGCTCGGCGATCACTTTTCGGATGCCCCGGAGGGGAATCCGCTCTTCGGCTACCCCCGGGACGACGGGCGCCCGGGCCGCGGCCTGGGCCTGGGTAGGGGCCGCGGGAATCACATCGCCGGCCGGCGTGAAGACCGGCGCAGCGGTAGCCGGGGTCGGAATAGCGGTCGGCGTGCCGCCGACGGCCAGCCGGACATCCTCGGCGCTAACCCGCCCCGCAGGTCCGCTGCCTGCGACCCGATTAATGTCGACCCCGAGCTCCCGGGCCAGCTTGCGAGTAGCCGGCGCCGCCAGCGCCCGTCCCCCCGGCACGGTGGCCGGGGCTGCTTCCGTTGCTGCAAGCACCGCCACGCCGGCGGCAGCCCTGGGCTCCGTCCCGGCCGGCGCCGCAACGGCCACTGCGGCCTCCGCCTCCTTCTCGCCCGGCACGGTCCCCGCCTTGCCGTCGCCGAAGACCACGACCACGTTCCCCACGTGCAGAATATCGCCGGGCGCACCCATGAGCTGCGAGACCTGGGCGTTCACCGGCGAGGTGATTTCCACGGCCGCCTTATCCGTCTGGACTTCCATGAGTGGCTGGTCCTCCCGGACGTAGTCGCCTTCGTCGACCAGCCATTTTAGCAATTCCGCCTCATGCAGGCCCTCGCCCACATCTGGCAGCTTGAACTCGATTGCCATACTGCGTCCTCCTTACCAGGACTTGACCTCTGTCATCGCGGCAACTACCCGCTCCACACCCGGAATATACAGGTCTTCCGACAATAAATAGGGCATCGGCACATCAAAGCCCGTCACCCGAGCCACCGGGGCCTCCAGGTACTCCAGGGCGTGGTCGTTAATCAGGGCGATCAGTTCGCTGTGGAACCCGGAAGTCCGGGGCGCCTCGGTCAACACTACCGCCCGGCGGGTCTTTTTCACCGACCCGATGATGGTGTCCAGGTCCAGGGGCTCCAGGCTCCGGAGGTCGACGACCTCCGTCTGCCACCCGTGGTCCGCCGCTGCCCGCTCCGCCGCCTCGAGGGCCGTCTGCACATGCGGGCCGTAGGTGAGGACCGTCAGGTCTTTCCCTTCCCGGGCGATCGCCGCTTTGCCCAGCGGCACCGTGTAGTACTCCTCCGGCACCTCCTGCCGGAAGGCCCGGTAAAGCCGCTTCGGCTCCAGGAACAGCACCGGGTCCGGGTCCTCAATCGCCGCCAGCAGCAGGCCCTTGGCGTCGTACGGGTTGGACGGCACTACCAGCTTCAGCCCCTGCACGTTTGCATACCACGACTCGATCGACTCCGAGTGGTGCTCCAGCGCCTTGATGCCCCCGAAAGACGGAATGCGCAGCACCATGGGGCACGTGAAGCGCCCCCGGCTCCGGTTCCGGATGCGGGCAATGTGATTGACCAGGTGCTCGTGAGCCGGTGCCAGGAAGCCGTCGAACTGAATCTCGACCACCGGCTTCAGCCCGTAGACGGCCATGCCCATGGCCGCCCCCACGAAGCCCGCTTCGGCCAGCGGCGTATCAATGGCCCGGTCCTCGCCGAACTCCTGGTAGAGCCCGTCGGTGGCTCGGAAGACGCCGCCGTTGACGCCCACGTCTTCCCCCAGCACCAGCACGTTCGGGTCCCGCCGCATGGCGACTTTCAGTGCGTCGTTAATGGCGGCGATCAGCGTCATCTTAGCCATGTGTGTTCGCCTCCCCGCTCCCCTGCCTGCCCAACTGCCGCTTCAGGTACTCCTTCTGGCGGACCAGTTCCGGCGTCGGCTCGGCATAAACGTAATCGAAGATCTCATCCACGGCCGGCCGGGGCATGGACTCCGCCTCCGTGACCGCTGCGGCCACCTGGTCCTTCGCCCAGCTCCAGAGTCCTTCGTCCTCCTGGTCGGTCCACAGTCCCTTCGCCACCAGGTACCGGCGCAGCCGCTCGATGGGATCCCGGGCCTGCCACTCCACCAGCTCTTCCTCAGTCCGATATCGCTTCGGGTCGTCCGATGTCGTGTGCGGGCCGTAGCGGAAAGTGAGCGCCTCCACCAGCGTCGGGCCGCCGCCGCTCCGGGCCCGGTCGATGGCCTCCTGCATGACCGCAAGCACGGCCAGAATGTCCTGCCCGTCCACCCGCACCCCGGGGATGTCGTACCCGAGGGCCCGCTGGGCGATAGTCCGGGTTTTGAACTGCTTCGAATTCGGCGTGGAAATGGCATACCGGTTGTTCTGGATGAAGATAATCGCCGGCGTATTGAAGACGGCCGCAAAGTTGAGCGCCTCGTGGAAGTCGCCCTCCGATGTGCCGCCGTCCCCGACGTAGCCGACGGTGACCACGTCGTCTTTCTTGAGCTTGGCCGCCCAGGCTACGCCGACCGCGTGTACGAGCTGGGTGGCAATCGGAATGGAGATGGGGAAGGAGTTTACGCCTTCCGGCACCCGGCTGCCTTTCTCATCGCCCATATAGTAGCGCAGGACGTTGACCGACGGTACGCCCAGCACCTGCATCGCCCCGTGGTCCCGGTACGTCGGGAAAATCCAGTCCTTTCCCTTTTGCAGCAGATAGGCCGAGCCCACCTGGCAGGCCTCCTGACCGCTGAACGGGGCAAAAGTGCCCATGCGCCCCTGCCGCTGCAGGTTCAGCGACCGCTGGTCGAACGACCGCAGGTAGACCATGAGCCGGTAGACTTCTTTCAATTGCGCCGGGGCCAAGTTCGGCTCCGGCCCCGCCAGCGTCCCGTCCGAATTCAATACCCGCCGTATGGCAAAAAGGTTTTCCATGTTCAGCTTGCCTGTCTCTATCGTAGCCAAAGCCCAGACCTCCTTCTCCGTGTAGCCACTTACGATACTTTGGTGTTATGTTTATTGTAATTCGCCGGCACATTTTGGTCAATAAGGCGATCTCTATTGCATTTCACCGAAAATCGGTTGACGTCAATGTAACTTGCTCATATAATATGTGTCTTTTTGCTGAGGCCGAGATACGGGGGACCGGTCATCCAACCGGAAAATCTCGAAAAAAGTTGTTCGACATAAATCGACTAGGATTGACAAATTCAGCCTTAAGGTTAATAATTGCTATATTAGAAGTTTCTAATCCAGGGGGGCGCTACGGATGGAGCAGGACAAGCGGATTTATGAACTCCAAGCGCGGCTTTGCCAGGTGCTGGCCAGTCCCAAGCGTCTAGAGATCCTGTACACACTCAAGGATTCCGAAATGACGGCTGGTGACCTCGCCAAGGCCGTTGACGTGACCATGCCGAATCTCTCCCAACATCTTTCCCTGATGAAGCAGCACGGACTCGTGGAATCGCGCAAAGAGGGACTCAATATGTACTACCACGTCTCCTCGGGACATATCATGGACGTTTGCGATGCGGTGCGTCGCGTGCTGGCCGAACAGTTGACCCGCCAGTCGCTCCTACTGGACCAGGTATCGAACCCGGAAACGCGGTAGCGTCCCCCCACAACCAACCATCCAAAAGACCCTGAAACGAAGGCCGTGTGCCTCCGTTTCGGGGTCTTTTTACCGCTCGGTGGTGCAAATGTTCACGGAACTGATCGAGAAATGGAGACCCCGTGGTTTCCCGGTTCTGGCCCCTCCACCTACCCGCGGCGAAAAGCGCCCACCCATCTCCTGGGGCAAACGCCATACGTCAAATGAGTACTGCCCGCCAAGAAAGGGCCGAGTGCCCACAAGGGAACCGCTGCCAACGCCTTTTCCCCGGCGCGGCAACCTGCGATAATGAGAGGGACGTGCCCCGACTTTCCCGGAGGAGGGCTTCCATGCTGACACTTGCGTCTGTTAACCCCATACTCTTTCACCTGGGACCTATCACCGTGCGCTGGTACGGTGTGATCTTCGTAACCGGGATCATGGTCGCCATCTGGCTCGCTATGAAAGCTGCTGAACATCGGGGCGGGCTGGACCCCGAGTTCATTCCCGACCTGTCCATGTTCCTGGTGCCCGGCGGCATCCTGGGCGCCCGGCTCTACGAGGTGTTCGTGCTCTCCTGGCCGTATTACCGCCTGCATCCCTCGGAAATTCTGGCCATCTGGCAAGGCGGGCTGGCTATTCACGGCGGCGTGCTCGGCGCCCTGCTCCTCGGCGGGATCTACGTCTGGTACCGGAAGCAGCCCTTCTGGCTCTGGGCCGATATGATCGGACCCGGCCTCATCCTTGCCCAGGCCATCGGGCGCTGGGGCAACTTCTTCAACCAGGAGGCCTTCGGCAGTCCCGCACCGGACTGGCTGGTGACCAAAATGCCCGCCTGGCTCCGGGAAGGCATGACCATTCAGGGCACCGTCATGCACCCCACGTTCCTCTATGAGAGTCTCTGGAACCTGCTGGTCTTCGGCATTCTCTTCGCCATCCAGCGCAGGAAGCCCGCCGCCGGCGTCGTTTTCAGCCTCTACCTGATCGGGTACAACATTGGGCGATACGCCATCGAGTCCATCCGCGAAGACAGCACCATATTCGGCGGCGGCCTCAGAGTCGCCCAGGTAGCGGCTCTGCTCGAGATCCTCGCTGGCCTCGGGTTCCTGGCCTACCACCTGTGGCGGGCCCGGGCGAAGCAGAGTCCCAGCGAGCCGGCCTAGTGCCACAACCGCAAACAAAAGAACCCCCGGTTTCCCGCAGGGTTGTAGCATCAGCAAAATGGGAAGGTTCACGCGGTTTGCGTGAACATTGAAAAGGGTCAGTACCAGGTGGTTAAATGGAAGTGTCTAGCAACCACTTCACCACCGGAGGTACTGACCCTTGTCCGATTGTAGC
>DASXVX010000008.1:0-68560 GCA_036504075.1 Symbiobacteriaceae bacterium
GGGTTAAAAAAGCCCACACAGTTGTAAGCGAACGCCCTCGGAGTGCGGTCAAACACTTTTTATCCGGGGGCGTTTGCCATTGGGTGGGTCTCCTACCCACCAACTTCCACCACCGTCCCGGATGGCCCTTCATTCATGCAATATGGCCTGCCATGTAGGTTTAGATAAACTGAGCGCCCACGCCCTCTGGTGACCAGAGAGGGTGAGCGCCAACACTTATGGCTCTATGCCGACGGACGCTAACACCGTCTTTACCGTCACGTATACACGGGCCGACGGTAATAAGCAGGGAACCTTGGTCGCAGGGGAAACTGTCAAGACCAAAGAAGGCATGATCTTTAATGTCACAAAGACTGTTAAGTCGTAGCCCCGATTTAAAACGACTGCGGGACGAGGGCTATGAGGTGGAGGTCAGATCAAACTTCTTAGTGGTGAAGCATGTTCCCTATGTGAATTTCAGCAGGCAGGTCAAGTTTGGAACTATGGTTTCAACTTTGACCTTGGCGGGTGACGTGACGACTCGACCAGATACGCACGTTGTCTATTTTGCAGGAGATCACCCTTGCCACAAAGATGGGTCAGAGATGGTTCAGATCAAGCATCAGAGCCAGCAAACGGCATTGGCTCAAGACCTCACGGTCGACCACTCGTTTTCAAGCAAGCCGGTCGAGGGTTATAGGGACTACTACGAGAAGATGACGACGTATGTAGCCATCATTTCCAGTCCAGCTCAGTCCATCGACCCCACCGTTACAGCCAAAACATTTCCGGTGGTTCAGCCCGAGGAGGACGAGTCGGTATTCAACTATCTCGACACGGCCTCCAGCAGAGCGGAGATCGGTGTCGTGACCAGGAAGTTAGAGGCCCGTACGGTCGGAATTGTCGGCTTGGGTGGTACAGGGTCCTATGTGCTAGACCTGGTGGCTAAAACTCCTGTGAGAGAAATCCGTCTGTTTGACGGCGATGAATTCCTGCAACACAACGCATTCCGATCACCTGGTGCGCCATCGGTTGAGGAGCTGCAAAAGAAGTCTCGGAAAGTGGACTACTTCAGGGCGCGATATTCAGTAATGCATCGGAATATCGTTGCCAAAGACGCCTATATCGACCCATCGAATGTGGACGAGCTTCAGGGGCTCGACTTTGTGTTCCTGTGTCTCGACAAGGGCCAAGCGAAAAGAGCAATCGTCGAGAAACTAGAAGAGCTTGGGATTGCTTTTGTTGATGTAGGGATGGGCGTAGAGCTGTATGAAGGGATGTTGCATGGCGTCCTAAGAGTTACGACGAGCACCCCTAAGAAACGGGACCATTTAAAGGATAGCATCCCGTTCTCAGACGATGATGAGAACAACGGGTATTCCACGAACATCCAAATTGCCGATCTCAACGCGCTTAACGCGGCGCTTGCCGTGATCAGATGGAAGAAGCTATGTGGCTTTTATAGAGACTTTGAGGACGAGCACTCCACTGTGTACGTTATAGACAGCAATGCGCTCATCAATCGAGATCAGCCATGAAGCACGAAATGACCCTTTCATTCAAATTTGTTGAGTATATCCCCGAAAGCCTAGAGGACGGAGTCATTTACATATCACTGGTCTACGCGACAGCGGCGCATAATTGTTGCTGTGGATGCGGAAACGAGGTTAATACTCCGTTCTCCCCTACAGACTGGAAGCTAATCTTTGATGGTGAGTCAATTTCGCTCGATCCATCGATTGGAAACTGGAACTTACCTTGCCGGTCTCACTATTGGATCAGACGGAACAAGGTCACATGGGCCTCGCAATGGACCCAAGAACAGATTCAGGCAGCAAGAGGCTATGATGCGTTTGCCAAGCAACAATACTATGCAGATGCTACGAGTCCGGCCCCCCATGTCGCAAATGTACCCGGCGCTGAAGAAGGCAAAACCGAGGACGGGGTTTGGCAGAAGCTGAAGAAGTGGTTCGGCTTGTAGCTTCTGCCCCCTGAACCGCATTTGAAAAGGCTCTGTCGGCAGTAACTGTTGCCTTTTGCAAGTCAATAACAAAGGGACCCGCCCAAGGCGGGTCCCCGATCAATGGTCCGTTACGGAGCAGGTGACTATGAGGGGACTCTGCTACTGCGCTGAACTCAAGCTCGCAACTTGAAGACGGTATCGCCGGGTGCCCAGTGTACCCCACCATCTGCCAGACCCAAGAGCAACGGCAACAACGCTGGCGGCAGCAGCGATTCCGACCCACCGCGGAACCCGACGTGTTCGGCGAGTATTCCGACTGGGTGGAACACCAAAGAAGCCAGGCTTTCGCAATTTGTCCCGCATTCCGTCTTGCTGGCCATCCTACAACACCCCGCCCCGAACCATCTGGATCGGGTCTTTGGGAACCTCATCATCGCTGACCTGGTGCCAACAGCCTCCGGCGGCTTTGGCGGTCTGCCCTTCGGTAGGCTGCGTAAAGTTGCCCACGCCGCACACGTCCCAGGCGACACCGCAAACGACGCCCGGCTGAACCATAATCCAGGCCCGCCACCTGAGAATCACAAGGTGGCTACCCAAGGCCCCCGCCATCTGATTTGACAGAGGTGCAAGCAGCAAGCCGCGGCGGGGACTTCCTCGGTCTCCACGACACCGGCCATCTCTGCGGTTTTACGTCCTGGCGTCTCATAGGTGAGCGGATTTAGCGGCAGGCCACCCGGGAAGTGGCGGCGGCACAGGAGGAGGATTCCCGAAAGTAGTCCCGGGATCCCTGGAGAAGCCGGAAGATGAGCGAGAGACGCCCCAAGTTAGGGGAGCGAAAGGACGCGATGGGTGAGTGGTCGCCTGAAGTCGCCGGAAACTCGGCTGATGATAGGGGTATCCTCGGGAATCAATCCCATAACTTGGGGATGCGAAAGGATTGCGATGGTCCAGGCATGAGCGGGGGATCGGACAGCAGTACCCGAACGTACTGCTGCGGTCCTCTGGTGGTAGGACTGGACAGAGCGGAAATGGCGATGAAGCAGCCGATCGGACCAGGCAGCCCCCGACTCCCGTGATGGGAAGGCCGGGGGCTGCCTCTGCAAAGGGCGGTGCAATCTAAAACCCCGGGGACCCGTTCAGGGCCGCTTCCAGCCCCTCCATCACCGTCTCGACGCCGATCAACTCCAGCGACGTCTTGAACCCGGGGTTCTTCGTGTTGGCCAGCGGCAGCACCACCCGCTTGAAGCCCATTTTCTCGGCCTCGCGGATGCGCTGCTCCACTCGGGCCACCGCCCGGACTTCGCCGGCCAGCCCGACCTCGCCGATGACGACGACGTGGGGGTCCGGCGGCTGGTCCCGGAAGCTGGAGGCCAGGGCGACGGCCAGCCCCAGGTCTACCGCGGGCTCGTCGATGCGGACGCCGCCGGTCACCTTCACGTAGGCGTCGTGGTTGCCCAGCAGCAGCCCCACCCGCTTCTCCAGCACGGCGACCAGCAGTTGGACCCGGTTGAGGTCGATGCCGTCCGCCGTACGGCGGGGCGTGACGAACGTCGAGGCGCTGACCAGCGCCTGCACCTCCACCAGCAGCGGCCGGGTGCCTTCAATCGTCGGGACCACCACGCTGCCCGAAACGGCCAGGGGCCGCTGGGCCAGGAACATCTCGGAGGCGTTGGGCACCTCCCGGAGGCCGGTGTCCCGCATTTCGAACAGGCCGATCTCATTGGTGGAGCCGAACCGGTTCTTCACGGCCCGCAGGACCCGAAAGCTGGCGTGGCGTTCGCCCTCGAAGTACAGGACTGTGTCCACGATGTGCTCCAGCACCCGCGGGCCCGCCAGGGAGCCTTCTTTCGTGACGTGGCCGACGATGAAGACCGCGATGCCCTGGGTCTTCGCGAGCCGCAGGAGCTGTGCCGCCCCTTCCCTCACCTGGGCCACACTGCCCGGAGCGCTTGGGAGGTCGGGCCGGAAGACGGTCTGAATGGAGTCGACGATCAGCAGCACCGGCTTGAGTTGCCGCGTGTGCTGCTCAATCAAGTCCAGGTTGGTTTCCGCCAGCACGAACAGCCGGTCGCTCAGGGCGCCGAGCCGGTCGGCCCGCATGCGCACCTGCCGGGCGGATTCCTCACCGCTTACGTAGAGCACAGTGCCATACCCTGCGGCGGTGCGTGACGCCAGTTGCAGCAGCACCGTGGACTTGCCGATGCCCGGGTCGCCGCCGACCAGCACCAGCGAGCCGGGAATGACCCCGCCGCCCAGCACCCGGTCGAGTTCGCCGATGCCGCTGGCGAAGCGGGGGGCGTCCTCCACTTCGACGTCGTTAATGGCGACCGGGCGGTCGCCGGTGGAAAGGCCCGGCGAAATGCCGGGCCGCTGTGCCTGCGGGGTGGTGACTTCCTCGACCATGGTGTTCCAGTTGCCGCAGCCCGGGCACTTGCCTTGCCAGCGCGGCGATTCCTGCCCGCACTCCTGGCAGACAAAGAGAATTTTCGCCTTGGCCATGTCAGCCCAGAACCTTCTGGAGGAGGTCCCGGCGCCGGACGACGCCCAGAACGATATGCCCCTCGATCACGGGCACGACCTTGCGCCGGTTCTTGAAGACGATGGCGACCAGGTCGTCGATGTCCGTCTCCGGCGAAACGTACTCGGGGTCGTTGGTCATGATGTCGGCCGCGGTGAGCGCCCGAAGCTGTTCCCTGGTGTATCCCAGGAAAGCCGGTTGGCTGCCGATGAACGTTTCGGGCTCAAACTCGCCGGATTCGTAGACCAGCTTGACCAGGTCGTATTCGGTCAGGATACCGGCCAGGTGGCCCCGGGCGTCCACCACGGCATAGTAGCCGTCCGGGCCCAGTTGCGTGAGCAATTCGCTCACGGTGATCGTCTCGGGGACGCACGGACACGGGCGGAGCAAGTCTTTCGCAGTCGTCACCGGATCGCCTCCTGCGCATTCATGCCTACCCATTTCGCTGTTGGGGAACCATCTCCTGCCCGGTGCTCGTCGGGGTTGAGCTGACGCTCGCCGCGACCAGCAAGGCGCCCGTAAAGCGGGCTGTGGCGCCGTTGCAGCCCCAGACCGAACGGCAGAAGGCCGCCTTCCCCAGCAGGGAGGCGGCCTTCACGTTCAGGCGGATGCGCTTACTGCGCCGTCTTCTCCGGGGCCGGAGCCGGGGCCGGCTCTGGCGCCGTGGCCGAGACCGAGCCTACCGTCTGGGCGGTGGCCTCCGTCCGGTGGAAAACGATCTTGCCTTCCTCGTCCAGGTCGGCGTGCACCTGTTCGCCGTACTTGAACGGCCGCATGAGGGCCTCCTCAGAGAGCGGGTCCTCCAGGAGCCGCTGGATGGCCCGGCGCAGCGGACGGGCGCCGTACGTCGGGTCGTAGCCCTCCTTGACCAGCTTCTCCAGAGCGGGATCGGAGATGGACAGCTCCACGCCGATCTCCTTCAGGCGCTTGCCGACACTCTTGACCTCCAGCGCGACGATGGACTTCAGGTGGTCCATGTTCAGGCTGTGGAAAATGATGATGTCGTCCAGGCGGTTGATGAACTCCGGCCGGAAGAGCCGCTTGACTTCATCCATGACCCGGCCCTTCATCTTCTCGTGGACATCCTTGTCGGTCTCGGTCACGGCAAAGCCCAGCTGCTTGTCGCCCCGGATGACCTGGGCGCCGGCGTTGGACGTCATGATGATGACCGTGTTGCGGAAGTCGATCGTGCGGCCCTTGGCTTCCGTCAGGCGGCCGTCGTCCAGCACCTGCAGCAGAATATTGAAGACCTCGGGATGCGCCTTCTCGATTTCGTCCAGCAGCACCACCGAGTACGGGCGGCGCCGGACGGCCTCGGTCAGCTGCCCGCCCTCCTCGTAGCCCACGTATCCGGGCGGAGCGCCAACGAGGCGGCTCGTGGTATGCCGCTCCATATACTCGGACATGTCGATGCGGATGATCGCATCTTCATCGCCGAAGAGCGCTTCGGCCAGGGCCCGGGCCAGGTGCGTCTTGCCGGTGCCGGTGGGGCCGAGGAAGACGAACGAGCCGATCGGGCGCTTCGGGTCCTTGAGGCCGGCGCGTGCCCGGCGAATGGCCCGGGAAACCGCCTTGACGGCTTCATCCTGGCCGACGATCCTCTCGTGCAGCACCTGCTCCAGGTTGAGCAACCGCTGGGACTCGTTCTGGGTCAGGCGGGCAGCCGGAATGCCGGTCCAGGAGGAGACGATGTGGGCGATGTCCTCTTCGGTCACCGTGGACTTGTTGGTGACCTTCTTCTGCTGCCACTCCACCTTCTGGCGGTCCAACTCTTCCTTCAGCTTGGTCTCCTTGTCACGCAGCCGGGCGGCCTTCTCGAACTCCTGGCCCTGCACGGCGGCTTCCTTCTCCTTGCGGATCTCCTCGAGCTTGGACTCCAGCTCCTTGAGGTCCGGAGGAGCCACAAACGTCGAGAGGCGGACCCGGGAGGCGGCTTCGTCGATCAGGTCGACCGCCTTGTCCGGCAGGAACCGGTCGGTCACGAACCGGTCGGAGAGCCGGACTGCTGCCTCAATGGCGGCATCGGTGATCTCCACCCGGTGGTGCGCCTCGTACCGGTCCCGGAGGCCCTTCAGAATGGCGATGGCGTCGTCCTGGTTCGGCTCCTCGACCATGACCGGCTGGAACCGGCGCTCCAGGGCGGCGTCCTTCTCCACGTGCTTGCGGTACTCGTCGATCGTCGTGGCGCCAATGGCCTGCATTTCGCCACGGGCGAGTGCGGGCTTCAGAATGTTGGAAGCGTCGATGGCGCCTTCGGCCGCACCGGCCCCGATGATCGTGTGCAGTTCGTCGATGAACATGATCACGTTGCCGGCCTGGCGGATCTCTTCCATGACCTTCTTGAGCCGCTCCTCAAACTCGCCCCGGTACTTGGAGCCGGCGACGAGCGAGGCGAGGTCCAGCGCCACGATCCGCTTCTCCTTCAGAATCTCGGGCACCCGGCCGTCGGTAATCCGCTGGGCAAGGCCTTCGGCGATGGCCGTCTTGCCGACGCCCGGCTCGCCGATGAGGCACGGGTTGTTCTTCGTCCGGCGGGAGAGGATCTGAATGACCCGCTCGATCTCCTTCTCACGGCCGACCACCGGGTCCAGCTTGCCGTCCCGGGCATACTGGGTCAGGTCACGCCCGAACTGGTCGAGCGTGCCGGTGTTGGTCTTGCCGCCCTTGGTGCCCTTGGCCGCGCCGCCCGGCGTGTTCCCCGACTGCGGGTGCGGCACGCCGCCCAGCAGGTGAATCACCTGGTTCCGGACCCGTTCCAGCTCGGCGCCCAGGTTCTGCAGGACCTGCGCCGCCACGCCTTCACCCTCCCGGATGAGGCCCAGCAATATGTGCTCGGTGCCCACGTAGTTATGACCCAGCAGCCGGGCCTCTTCTATGGCCAGCTCCACCATGACCTTCTTAGCCCTCGGCGTGAAGCCGATCTCCCCGCGGGTCGAAGCTGTGCCCTTGCCGATCATCTTCTCGACTTCGGCCCGGACCTGTTCCAGCTGGATGCCCAGGCTCTGCAAGGCCTTGGCAGCGATGCCCTCGCCTTCCCGGATCAGCCCCAGGAGCAGATGCTCGGTGCCGACGTAATCGTAATTGAGTCGGCGGGCCTCATCCTGTGCCAGAACGATCACCCGCTGAGCGCGTTCCGTGTAACGACTGAACATCTAGCATAACCCCCCTTATTTATCCATCCGCTTGATCGCTTCCAGTACGTGCTCCCGGGTGACGCCCAGGGCTGCAAAAACTTCCACCACCATGCCGCTCTGCTCCACCAGGAACCCCAGGAAAAGTTCGGGCGGCCCGATCTGAGTATGCCCCAGAAGGGCGGCTGCGGTTTGAGCCCGTTGTCGGAAGACCTGCTCGGCCGTCGGCAGCATCGCGATTGCCGCCGACTCGTCACCCGCCCCCATCCCCGGCAGCAGACGGCCGAGCACCTCTTGTCTTACACTCTGTAGGTCGAGTCCCAGCAGGCTCAGGATACGGGCAACGCTCTCATCCTGCAACAAGCCGAGAAACAACTGCTCCCGCTGAATGAACGGATAGCCCAACTCCCGGGCGATCCGCCCTGCCTGGTGAATGACGTTCAGCGCTGCGGGGGTGTATTCCGCCATGCGAATCCCCCCTTCCGGGTCAGTGAGGCCGGAACAACTCCCGGAGCCACTCCAGCGTGACGCCCCGGACTTTGAGCAAATCGGCCAGGTCGGACCCTTCCGGATCCGCCAGCACGGCCATGAGGAAGTGCTCCAGCCGCAGCTCCGGCGCCCCGAGCATGAAAGCCTCGTCCCTGGCCCGCCGCACCACCCGGACCGCCCGCTCGAACTCGGGCGATTCGCCGGTTTCTGCCTGCTCTTCCTCGTCCGGGAGCGGACCCTCGGGCCAGTCGTCCGGGTCGAGGGCCTGGGGGGCCAGTTCCGGCACCGGCAGCCCGGACTGGGCGCTCAGAACCAACTGCACCGCCGTGCGGGCTTTCAGCAAGTCTACTCCGGCTTCGTCCAGGGCGACGGCCGCCAGGCCTTCACCCTCGCGAATCAGCCCCAGCAACAAATGCTCCGGACCCACCTGGCGTTTCGCCAGCGCTTTGGCTTCGTCCGGGGCAAGAACCGTTAAGACCTGCCCGGCCCTGGGGCTGAACGGCATCGCCCCCGACACGGGCCCGCCACCCGGGCCGGCCAGTCGCTCCACGTTGAGACTGAGGCCGTCCATTTCGAGCCCCAGGGCCCGAAGCGCCAGGATCGCCGTGCTTTCGCCCGCCCGCAGCAGGCCCAGGAGCAAGTGCTCCGTGCCGATTCTGGTGCTGTTCAGACGGCGGGCCTCAACTTGAGCCAGGGCCACCACCCGCTGCGCTCCATCCGTAAAATTCTCAAGCATGACACCGCCTCCGGTCAGGCTGCCAACTTGCTGCGCACCAGGGCCGCCCGCCGGACGTCCCGCTCCAGCGGGTTCAGTTCTTGTCCCGCCTGCTTTTGCAGGAATGCCGGCTGCGTGGCGACCATCAATTCGTTCATGGTGCGGTAGTTTAGCTTGGGGAACATCCCCAGGCCGATGCCCAGCCGCACGTCCGACAAGAGCTTCATGGCCTCCTCCGACGTCATGATTCGGGCGCTGGAGAGCAGGCCGTAAGCCCGGCCCACCCGATCCTCCAACTGCAGCTTCATCTCCCCCCACAGATGTTGCCGGGCCTGCTTTTCGGCCTGAATCACTTTCTGGCAGACCGACTCCAGGTGCTCGATAATCTCCTCCTCCGTCTTGCCCAGGCTGGTCTGGTTGGAGATCTGGAAGATGTGGCCTGCGGCCTCGGTGCCTTCGCCATAGAGGCCCCGGACCACCAACCCCAGTTGTGAAAGACTATGGAACAGTTGCCCCGCCTGCTGTGTCAGCACCAATCCCGGCAGGTGCATCATGACCGATGCCCGCAGACCCGTGCCCACGTTGGTCGGACAGGCGGTCAGGTAACCACGTTGGGCATGGAACGCGTAATCCAGCTTCTGCTCCAGGGCGTCATCCACCGCCGAGGCCAGACGCCACGCCTCCTGCAGTTGCAGACCGGGCGCCAGGCACTGGATCCGCAGGTGGTCCTCCTCGTTGATCATGATCGAAATCGCCTCGTCTTCCGACACGGCCACCGCCCCGGGGCCGGCCTCCTGCGCCAGTTGGGGGCTGATCAGGTGCTTGTCGACCAGGACCTGCCGTTCCAGCGACGGCATGGCGCCCAGCCGGTACAGATCCACTTTCGTGCCGAGGCCCATCAGGTTGACCTCTTTCACGCCGGCTTCGACCTGCCGGATCAACTCTTCCGCCTGGGTGCCGTTCATCCGGTGCGGAAACGGCAGGTGGCCCAGGTTTCGGGCCAGGCGGATGCGGGCGGAGAGCACCACCTCGGCCAGCGGCCCGGTCGCCTCCATCCACCGGCTAACAGGCTGTGACACCAGCTTATTCCACGGCATCGCCCGCACCCCCCGCCTGAATCTGCGATTCCATGTTCTTGATGGCGTCCCGGACCCGGGCCGCCTCCTCGTAGTTCTCGTTCCTGATCGCCGCCTGCAGCTGACGTTTCAGCCCCTCCAGGTCCTGGCGCTTGCGGGCCAGGCCGCCGGTCCGCTTGGGCGCCTTGCCGGTGTGAACCGTCGTCCCCTGAATGCGCTTGATCAGCGGCACCATTTGGGCATCCAGGTAGTCATAGCACTGCGCGCACCCCAGCCGCCCCGAATTGGCGAACTGGCTGTAGGTCATGCCGCAGTTCTTGCACTGAGGCTCGACCTGCGGCGGCATCACCTGGGCCGAACCACCGAAGGACTCCTGGCCGAGAAAGCTGGCGAGCAGTTGTTGAATGGACAGGTTCGGAAAAGAGAAACCGGGCGGTGTGAACCCCTCGAACGCCCCGTGCTCCCGCGCACACTCCTCGCAGAGTTGATGCTCCTGTTTATGCCCGTTTACGATAAACGTCTGGAAGACGGTGGCGGGACGCTGCCCGCAACGTTCACACTGCATAGTGACACCCCCTCAGAAGCGTAGGATCGCCAGAATCATCGCCTTGAGCAGGTTCGCCCGGAGAATATCCCGGACCGGCAACTCAAGCCCGATGGTCTCCCGGTGGACGGCGGCCTGCATGATCGCGGCTTCCCGCTCATCGATGATATCGTGCTCCCGAAGCCGGTGGATGTAACCCAGCGCTTCATCCTGGCTCAACTGCAGCCCGATCTGCTGGACCACCAGGTCATGCACGTCGCCATCGCACGCCAGGTTGAGGCGAATGATGCGAATGTACCCACCGCCGCCCCGCCGGCTCTCCACCACGTAGCCCCGTTCAGGCGTGAACCGGGTGGCCAGCACGTAGTTGATCTGGGAGGGCGCGCAGCCAAAGTGAGAGGCAATCATGGCCCGTTGGAGTTCGGCCACGCCGTCGCCGCCGATCATTTGCTTGAGAAACTGCTCAATGTCGTCAGCAAGGTTCGCCACTTGTCTCACCACTCTTCCCTGACGTTGTTTGACCTTCTGAGGTCAATGTAGCGTACTTGCGGAGAGTCCGGCAACGGACTTGGCGGGCGATTAAGCGAAACCAGCGCCCTAAATCATGCCCGTTTACGCTCTTTTTCATTACCTTGACGTTTTTTGACCTTCCTGTACCCGAACGGTTAGGTGCGGGAAGCAGCGGGGGCTGGACATGTCCAGCCCCCGCTCTGTTCGCCTTACAGAACCTCGTAGACCAGGCACTTCAGGTAATGGCTCTCGTCGTAGCCCACGACGATCGGGTGATCGATCGCCTGCGCCCGCTCCTCCACCAGGCGCAGTCGGCGCCGGGCGTCCAGGGCCGCATCGGCCACCACCGCCTTAAACAGGTCGGGCGTCATGTGGTACGAGCAGGAGCAGGTAATCAGGAAGCCGCCTTCGGGAATCATGTGCAACGCCCGCAGGTTGATCTCCTTATAGCCCCGCACGGCGCCTTCCAGAGCCGCCTTATTCTTGGCGAAGGCCGGCGGGTCCAGAATGACCACGTCGAACTTCTCCCGGGCCGTCTCCAACTGCCGGAGAACGTCGAACGCGTTGCCCTCCCGCCATTTGATGCGATCGCCCAGGGCGTTCAGCTTGGCGTTCTCCTTGGCCGCCGCCAGCGCCTCGGACGAAGCGTCCACGGCGATGACCTCTTTCGCGCCCACCGCCGCCGCGTTCAGGGCAAAGCCACCGACGTTGCAGAAGCAGTCCAGCACCCGGGCGCCCTTGGCGTAGCTCCGCACGGCCCGCCGGTTCTCCCGCTGGTCCAGGAAATAGCCGGTCTTCTGGCCGCTCTCCACGTCCACGACAATTTGCAGCCCGTTCTCCTCGATAATCAGCCGCGGGTCGAACTCGCCCTTCAGGACGCCCTTCTTCTGTTTCAGCCCTTCCAGTTCCCGGACGGGCACGTCGTCCCGCTCGAAAATGCCCCGCGGCGAAATCAGGTCGTCCAGCAGGCTGACGATCTCGGGCAGCCGCCTGTCGATGCCCAGCGAGAGTGCCTGCACGACGAGAATGTCGTTGAACTTGTCTACAATGAGGCCGGGCAGAAAGTCGGCCTCGCCGAAGACGACCCGGCAGGCCGAGACGTCGCCCAGGAACCGCCGGCGGTAATCCCAGGCCTTGGCCAGGCGTCGGCGCCAGAACTCCTTGTCCACCGGCTCATCGTGCGATGTCAGCATCCGCACGATGATCTGCGACTGCGGGTTTATGTACCCCTTGCCCAGGAACAGTCCCCGCCCGTCTACGACGGTGACGATGTCGCCAGGCTCGTACTGTCCGCTAATGCGGTCAACTTCACCTTTAAAAACCCACGGATGCCCTTCCACCACTCTTTGTTGGCGTCCGCGGGCCAGGTGCACGACGGCTGAATGTGCCATAATCAGGGTTCCTCCTTGGTCACTGCTCCTCTGTATCATACCCCATCGGCGCACGGCTGGCGACGGATACCCGCAGCCCTACAGCGGGCACGCTAGCGCCACACAACGAGGAGGCATGACATGGACGAGCAGAAGGAGCGCTATTCGGAGCCCGTAACCCCCGACACCACGCCCACCGGCACCCACGGCGCCGGCAACTACATCATGGACGAAGGCGTCGGCCCGCTCCCGGACCCGTCGGTCACCGAAATCTGGATCGAGCAGGAAGACCAGGCCAAGCAGGGCAAAGCCCGCAAGTTCAACTTCAAGCGGGCGCAAGCGGCGCCGGACCGGCCCCACATCGGCCACGTGCCGGGCAGCGGGGAGAGCCAGTGATCACCGGCGGGGGCAAGCTCTGCCCCCGCCTTTTCGCTTGGTCGGGTCGTGACACAAGCGGTTTTCCCCCGGCGATCTGACGATCGCCTAGGATTGGCCGCAGATTTCGCGGATGACGCAGATTCTAAATACAATCGCAGATGGGTTTAGCTGATTCTCTTTTCCAGATACGATTATGTTTATATTTATAGCCTTTATCCGTTTCGGAAATCTGCGTAATCTGCGTCATCTGCGGCCAGATAAATCCCCCCGGAATACCCCCCAAAGACCCAACCCACAAAAAAGCAGCCGGGGAAAACCCCGGCTGCCTGCGTGTTGAACCTATGCCAGAGGCTAGCCCTCCGCCTCTTCCTTCCGGGCTGCAGCCGCCGCGTCGATGAGCGGCTTCGCGACGATGGCCGGAACCTCTTCGTAGTGGTCGAAGTCCATGGCGAATTCGCCACGGCCCTGGGTCATGGAGCGGACGTCGATCGCGTACCGATGCAGTTCGGCCATGGGCGCCATCGCCTTGACGACCTGGTAGCCGTCTCCGGTGGGCTCCATGCCGCTGATGCGGCCGCGCTTCTTGTTCAGGTCGCCCATGATGTCGCCCATGTAGGAGTCCGGCACCCGGACCTCCAGCTTCATGATGGGCTCCAGGAGGATGGGCTTGGCGTTCACGAAGGCGTTCTTGAAAGCCGTACGGGCGGCAATCTTGAAGGCCATTTCCGAAGAGTCGACGTCATGGTAGGAGCCGTCCAGCAACGTGCAGCGGATGGCCCGAACCGGATACCCGGCCAGAACGCCTTCGGCCATGGATTCCTGGACGCCCTTGTCGACGGCCGGCCGGAAGTTCAGCGGAATGGCACCGGCGAAAATCTTGTCGACAAACTCGTAATCGCCTTCGGGCAGCGGCTCGATTTCGATTTTGCAGTGGCCGTACTGGCCACGGCCGCCGGACTGCTTCTTGTGCTTATACTCGGCCTGCGCCTTGCCCCGGATGGTCTCCTTGTAGGCCAGCTTGGGCTCCGAGGTCGAAGAGTCGACGCCGAACTTCCGCTTCAGGCGGTCGACCATGACATCCACATGGGACTCGCCCAGGCCGGAGATGATGGTCTCGGCGGTGGTCGGGTCACGATGCACGCTGAAGGTCTGGTCTTCCTCAGCGAGGCGGTGCAGGCCGGAACCGATCTTGTCTTCGTCGCCCTTGGCCTTCGGATGAACGGCCACAGAGAAGACCGGCGTGGGGAACTCGACGCCTTCGAGCACGATCGGCTTCGCTTCGTCCGTCAGGGTGTCGTTGGTGTGCGTCACGTTCAGCTTCGCCACTGCGACGATGTCGCCAGGACCCGCTTCCGTGATCGGCTCCGTACCCTTGCCCTTCGGGATGAACATGTGGGCCAGCTTTTCAGACTTGCTCTTGGCCACGTTATAAACCGCCTGGTCGTTCTTCACGACGCCCGTCATGACCCGCATGATCGTCATGCGGCCCACGAACGGGTCGGCGGTGGTCTTGAAGACGAGGGCGCTGAACGGCGCCGATTCGTCGATCTTTCGAGTGACAGGTTCGCCATTCAGATCGGTGCCGGTGATCTCGCCGGCGACCTGCGGCGAAGGCAGGTATTCGGTGATCGCATCCAGCAGCAGCGCGGTGCCGAAGTTCTTGGCGGCGGCCATCACAAACACGGGAATGACGTTCCCCCTGGCGATGCCGGCCTTCAGGCCCGCTACCAGTTCCTCGTCCGACAGCGCTCCTTCTTCGAGGAACTTCATGGTCAGTTCGTCGTCCGCTTCGGCCGCCAGTTCGGCGAGCTTTTCGCGGATCTCATCCACCTGGCCCTTGAGCGAACCGGGAATCTCGGTCTCCTTGACTTCCTTGCCGGCGAACGAGTACGCCTTCTGGTTGACGACGTCCACGATGCCCTTGAAGTCAGCCTGCGCCCCGATGGGCAACTGCATGGCGACCACGGAGCGACCGAAGGAATGCTCCAGCGAAGCCAGGGCCTTGGCGAAATTGGCGTTTTCACGGTCCATCTTGTTGACCACGACGGCCCGGGCGACACCCTGCTTCAAGGCGTGCTTGTAAACGAGTTCGGTGCCGACTTCAACCCCGGCGACGGCGTCCACCAGAACGACCGCGGTCTCGGCGACGCGCAGGGCGGCCTTCACTTCGCCGACGAAGTCGAAGTATCCCGGCGTGTCCAGGATGTTGATCTTGTGGCCCTTCCACTCCAGCGGGGCGATGCCCATCGAAATCGAGACCTTGCGCCGGATTTCTTCCGGGTCAAAGTCCATGACACTGTTGCCGTCATCCACCCGGCCCAGACGATCTGTTCCCCCGGCGGTGAAGAGCATCGCTTCGGCCAGCGACGTCTTTCCGGCACCGCCGTGGGCAATTAGGGCCAGGTTACGCACCTTCTCGACCGCAAATCTTTTCAACTCCATCTCCTCCTCAACGGTTTGATGGAACCGCTCATTGCGCCGGGAACCCCAAAGGCACGGTCAGATGAAAAAAGGCTGCTGCAGGGGTCCAAAACGGCGCACCACCGCGATCGGCGATGCGCTCCCGGCCGGTCCAGCCGCAATATTGGCGGACTCTCGAACATTTCCGGACGGCATATTTCGACTCCAGAGAAGACAACTCCTTCACGGCCCCGCAATCTTGTCCGAAAGGGCTATCGGGGGTGTAAGGTGCGTCACTCCTTGTCTGCAGGCTTCAATGCCGCTTCCGTGTAACTATTGGCGGCATTCCAGAGCAGAAATTCCTTGAAGCCGGCGTCGTACGTCGCCTGGATCTGGTCCCGGACTTCCTTGACTCCGTACGGATAGCCCCAGGAGAAGTCCTGCAGCCAGGGCCGCATGGTCACCTTGTCGGTCTGCCCGGCTTTGGCCCAGCGGTCTTTGGCGTCGAGCATCGACCGGTAGACCGTCTGATACGGCATGGCGTTGGGATTGCTGAGGCCCAGGTTGCCGGAGATGTAATGGCTCGGGTAGACCATGGGCGAAAGGTAATCCACCGCGCCGGACAGCTCTTCCAGGTGCTGCCCGATACCCATGTCATCGCTGGCCGTGGTCACCAGGCCGAAGGCGTCGGCGCTGACCCAAACCCCGTAGGGGCGCAATTCCTTGCGGGCGTATGCCAGAAAGTCGGCAATAACCTGGGCCTTCGCCCGGCTGTCCTGACCCGGGTAAACAATCTGGCTCAGGTCGCCGTCGGTCGGGAAACGCACGTAGTCAAACTGAATCTCGTCGAAGCCGGCCAATGCCGCACCGCGGGCGATGTCGACAATGTAGTCCCAGGCGCCCCGATGATAGGGGTTCAGCCAGGGCACGCCGTTGTAGTCCCGCCAAATCCCGCCGCCGGTCCTGGCCACCGCGAGGTCCGGACGGTACTTTGGCACGAAGGAGTCCTTAAAGGTCACCACGCGGGCAATGCCATACACATGCTTCGCCTTGAGTTGGCTGGTGAAGGCATTGAGGTCTTTCAGGTCCGGGCTGACGGAGCCGGCCGCCTTGGCAATGGGCTGATCCGTCTCGTAGGTAATATTTCCCCAATCGTCCTTTACATTCACAACCAGGGCGTTCAGTTCCGTCCGGTCGATGAGGCCGAGCAGTTCGTTCAGCTTGGCCGGATTAGCCGCCGAGTACGACGTGGCGTAAATGCCCTTCACGGTCACCCGCGGGGGCACCAGTTTTGCTTCCGTGGCGGCCCACCCCTGGCGAATCTGATCCATGGACACGAACGCCGACACCGGACCGGGCTGGTACGTATACGGCTTGGCGCTTTCCCTGGCTCCAGCCATGGCGGCAGGCCGGGAGCACCCGGCCAGCAGCAGTGCCAGCACAGCGGCCGCAAGCAGCCGACGGGAGCGGTCTTCGACCTTCAGGGAACAGTCGTTTATCTGCATGGGTCCAAACCCTCCGGAATGCCAAGATTCAACAAGTACCGGCAACGATCATTACAGTTCGCCAAAAACCAGATGCCCGCCTACGACGGTCGCCAGTGGGCGGACGGCCCGGAGCACGTCTTCGGCACCGGACGAGAGATCATGGCTCAGAACGACAAAATCCGCCAGTTTTCCGACCGAGATGGAGCCTTTCAGCCGCTCCTCCCCGGAGGCGTAGGCGGCGCCCAGGGTGAAGCCATGGAGCGCCTCGGCCAGCGTGAGCCGCTGTTCCGGATACCACGGGTCCGACTCCGGCTCATCCAGCCGCTTCCGCCAGACGGCGGCGTAAATGCCGGCCAGCGGGTCGAGAATCTCCACCGGCACGTCCGAACCGAAAGCCAGCCGGGCGCCGGAGTTTAGCAGGCTCTTGAAGGCGTAGGCCAGGCGGCCCCGCCGGCCCCAGTGCTTGTCGGCGATGTAGCGGTCGGACGGCGCATGGCTCGGTTGGACCGAGGCGATGATGCCCAACGAGGCAAACCGCGGCAAATCCTCCGGGGTGAGCAGTTGGGCATGCTCGATCCGGTGGCGCAGTCCCTTCTCCCGAGACTGGGCGTGAACTTTTTCGATGGCGTTCAGGACAATGCGATTGGCGGCATCCCCGATGGCGTGGACCGCTACTGCCAAATCGTGCCGGACAGCGCGGGCGACCAGGTCATCCAACTCTTCAGGAGTATGCGTGGGCACCCCCAGGTATCCCGGGCGCCCCGCAAAGGGCTCCAGCATGTGGGCCGTCTGGGAGCCGAGGGAGCCGTCGGCGAAGAGCTTCAGGCAGCCCACCCGCAGCCACTCATTGCCGAACCCGGTGGTGAGTCCCGCCCCGGCGGCGTGGTCCAGCGCCGATTCCTGCACCTGCTTGAAGACCCGCAGCGTCAGCTCGCCTCGACCCAGGAGCGTCTGCAGGGCATGGAAGCAGTCGGCCGGGTCCATGTCGTGCACACCGGTCACGCCCACGGCGTGGGCGGCCCGGACGCCCCGGCGCAAGGCCTCCGCGTATTCGGCCTGGCTGCGGCCGGGCACCACGGCCCGGATGAGTTCCTGGGCGTTCTCCTTGAAGATGCCGGTGGGCTCCCCGTGCTCGTCCCGCTCGAACGTCCCGCCCACGGGGCAGTCCGTGCCCGCGGTCACGCCCGCCAGGCGCATCGCCTGGGAGTTGACCCAAACGGTGTGGCCGTCCTTGCTGCCGATGATTACCGGGTGGTCCGGCGCCACGCCGTCCAGGTCGAAACGGCTTGGCCACCGGTCCCAGGTGTTCGCGTTAAAGCCATACCCCCTGATCCAGGCGCCCGGCGGCAAATCGGCGGTCCGTGCTCGCACCTGCGAGAGCGCGGCCTCCAGGGTGCGGACGCCCTCCAGGTTAACGTCGGTCAGTCCGAAGCTGAACCAGGAGAAATGGGTGTGGGCGTCGATGAGACCAGGCAGCACGGTCCGGCCATGCAAATCTACCGTCCGGTCGCCCGCTCCGATGAGTCCCGTAAGTTCGTGCCCGGCGCCCACGGCCAGGAACCGGCCGTCTTCGACCACAAAGGCCGCCGCGTGGGGCAGCGTTGGATCGACCGTTAAAACCCGGCCGTTCCGATAGAGTGTACGCATTCCTGTCGTCCCCTTTCGCGTAGACTATCCCTGAGGTGATGCAGCATGGACCATCAGCGTGGGACCGATCCGACCCCGCAGGGACGTACGCCGCATTTCGTCCACCATCCGAAATTGAGCCCGCCCGCGGGCTTCGAAGAGGGCAAGTATGAGAACAGCGCCCCCGGACCCGCGGTCAAGGAAGATGGGGTCTACTTCTTCGGCTATAAGCGGGATGAAGCTTACCAGCCCGAGTCCGCCAAGGAACTGTAAGCCTGACGGAGCTGCCACCTGTGAGTCCGGCGAAACCCGCCGGGCTCTTGCTTTATGCCCGCCGCCCGGCTGCTTTTTCCCGCCGCCGGGCCTAGCGCCCCAGGACGAGCGCTACGAGGTCCGCGGGCCGCTCCAGCCAGTAGTGCGGCCGGGATTCCTGGTCCAGCGTCTGCCGGTCTTGTACGGTCCAGCCTACGGCCGCCGTGCGCAACCCGGCGTTATGCCCACACAGGATGTCATACTTGCTGTCGCCCACCATGAGCACGTCCGGACCCGGCTGCACGGCCAGCCGCTGCAGGGCCAGCAGCGCCGGCTCCGCTTCCGGCTTGTGCACCGTGGTCTCATCCATGCCGACTACCGCGGCGAAGTACTGCTCCAGCCCGCTGACCCGCAGGCCCCGCCGGGCCATGTCCGACCGCTTGGAGGTCACGATCCCCAGCAGTACTCCGGCCGCGTGCAGCTCCGCCACGGCTTCGGGGACGCCCGGAAACTGCCGGATCAGCCGGTCGTGATTCGCGACGTTGTACGTCCGGTAGAAATCGACCAGTTCCTGCCCCCGCCCCGGGCCGAAATAGTCCATGGTGGCAGGCAGCGGCTCCCCGAAATGCGGGAAAATCTCTGCCGCCGGCACCTCCCGCCCCAGGTTCTCCCGGAAGGTATGCTGAAAGCAGGTCACAATCAAATGGTTTGTGTCAATCAAAGTCCCGTCCAGATCGAACAGGACTACCCGGAACGCCGGTTTGGTCAACATTAACACCTACACGTTTTATACTGAAAGACAACACCTCTGATCTTCTCTATACGAATATAGATACCCTGTCGGAGCAAGCAGGTTTTGCCTCGCGGCAAAAAGGCCCACCCTCTCCGCCTGCCGAAGTGCAGTGACGGAGGAGGTGTACCCATGGCTCAGGTTGGGATACACGCACTCACCGGACTGGTGTTGGGCGAAGCCTTGTTGAGCGGGTCCGTCCCGAGCCGTACCCGACAGCGGGCGCTCATATTCGGCTACGTGCTGGGCAACATTGTGCCCGACCTGGATTACCTGGCCGCCGTCGGTGCGTACCCGGTGAGCCATACCCTGGCACTGCACCTGCATCGCGGCTTCTCACACAGCCTGTTGGCGGCGCTGGCGTTGCTGGTCGGTTTCTTCGTCTCCTCGTGGCTCATGGACGACCCGTACTTGCGCTACCTGGGTTATGGCCTGGCGGCCGGCGTGGCCACCCATATGGCCCTGGACATCTTCGTCTGGTTCGCGCCGGTGGACGTTTTCTGGCCGGCCAGCGAGTTCGGCATCATTCCGCCGGTAAACCTCTGGTGGTGGTACAACGCGCCGGTGCTGGTCGGCAGACTGCTGGGGGCATTCGAGTTCGGCGCTTTCGGCCTGTACTACGACCACCTGGCGAAGCTGGCCATCTCTTACCGGACCGACCTGGATGCGGTGGCATCCCTGGAGCGCATGGCCACCGTCTGCTGGATTACCTGGGCCGTGCTGTCGGCCCTGTCGCTCGACGTGAAGGCCGACACGTACGATATCTGGTTTTACATCCCCATGGGTCTCATTTTCATGCCCTCCTGCCTGTACCTCACCTGGCGATGCCAGGCGACCATCGAGCAAGTGGGCCTGGTTGGCGCTCCGCTGGGCGACGACGACGAATAGCCCGAGCCGCGGCCAACCTCGGCGGCCAACCTCGGCGGCCAACCTCCGGTTGCCGCGGGTTGCCGCGGGTTGCCCGCGAAAGAGGAGCGAACCCCTGGGGGGCTCGCTCCTCTTTTGATTTGACCTCGAATCAGGCCCGGCCTTCCTGAGCGGCGATCGGATGGAGTTCGCCCGGCGGCACCACGATAATGGCGCCCTTCGCGCAGACCTCTTCGCACTCCTTACACCCCACGCAGGCGTTCGGCCGCGTCAGGACCGCCGTGCCGAAGAACTGGCCTTCGCCCGCCAGCTCCAGACAGTCGAACGGGCAAATCTCCACGCAAAAGTCGCAACCCGTGCACGAAGCGGGATCGATGACCGGCTTCGGCCAATCGGCCCGCTTGGGAATCCGGGGCTTGTAGACGCCAAACTCGTCGGCAATGGCCAGAACCGGGCAAGACCGCACGCAAGCGTCGCAGTCAATGCAAAGCTTGGGGTCAATATAATGAAGCAGCTTCCGCTCGCCGCTGATGGCCTCTGTCGGGCAGACCGTGACGCAAGCGGTACAGCCGATACACTTATCATCAATAAAGTGAGACATTGCCTATCCCCCTTCGTTTGCCGATTCGAGCCTAAGCGCCGAGACGACGCAGCAGCCGGGTCAATTGAATGCGGTCCTGCTCACTCAGCAGCGGGCGTTCCCACAGGGAGCGCACGTGAGCGGCCAGCTGGTCGGCGTTGAGCACCGTGACGCCGGCCACCGTGTACGCCGCGGTGGCCGGCCGCCGGGTCAGCACCACGATCGGCCGGGACGGCAAGTCGTGGACCGAGTCCCCCAGCGGCCCCTTGACCTCGGGCGCCGCCTCCCCGAGGCGGTCCCGCAGCCAATCTACAGTATTCTGCGCCCGCCCACGGGCTGCTGCCACCGCAGCGGCAGCCCGTTTCTTGGACCAGTTGCCCGGCGTTTCATCCACACAGACCGCCGCCATGCCACCGGGTCCTACGACCAGGTAGTCCGGACGCCCGCCGCCCCGGGAGTACCAGTCGGTCAACACGCAATCCGGCTCCAGCGACTTCAGCGCCGCTTCGGTCTCTTTGAGTCCGGTCCGGCTCTGCCAGCGGATAGCCGCCATGGTCCCCAGAATGCCCAGCAAGAAAATCGCGAGGACGCCGAACATGTTCATGATTTTCGAACCCGACTGCTCTGCCGACCGGAAGAACGAGCCGGCCAGCAATGCGATGACGACCAGAGCGATGAGATAACGGCGCATGGTGTAGCCTCCGTTTTACTTGAGGCCCATCAAGTACCGCGCGATGTTGGTAATCTCCGCGTCGGACAGCTTGTTCTTAAACCGCGGCATGTAGTACGGCCCTTCGGAGAGGATCTTGGAATTCAGGTTCAGGTTCGGGGTAACCGCCGCCCGGTTGGCGCTCCAGTAAACCGGCATGCGCTGTTCGTGCGGCATCGCCTGCGGATGCTCCAGGTCCTTGGGATCCACGTTGGCGTACTTGATCCAGTTTTCCAGGAAAGCCTGATCGACGCCCCAGGTGCCAACATGGGTCAGATCGGGACCGATTTTGGCGCCCTTGGCTCCGATGGTGTGGCAGGTCAGGCACTGCGACTTGCCCAGGTTCCGGAGCAGCGCCTTGGCCGACGCATCCACATCGGGATTGGCGGAGTCGGGCAGCGGAATCACGCCGCTGGCATCCGGCTTCAGGTCCGAGTCCTGTGGCGGCGCATCAGACGTGCCCGGAATGTTCCACTGGCTACCGTCCTTGTTCATGATAAACAGCGCCAGTTGTTTGATCGCGTCGTCATCCAGCGGGCCGCCGAAATCCCGGCCCCAGGCCGGCATCGCGGTATAGGAGATCCAACTGCCGTCCGGCAGTTGATGCCGCTCGAACGTCTGGCTGTTGCCCGGACGACCCTGCCGCAGGGTGTTCGAAATCAGGGTATACACGTCACGGCCGGCCGGCGACGCCGGGTCGACCTGATTGGCCTTACGGTTCAGCGGCATGCCAATGACGCCTTCGCCGTGCGGGCCGTGGCACTGAATGCAGTTCTGGGCATAAATCTTGGCGCCATTGAGCACGTACTCGGAATGCTCCGTGGTTTCCGCCGCACCCATGCGGAATGGTTCCCGGAAACAATTGCCGAGCAGCAGGAGCCCGAGGAGAACGCTCAACAACGATATGATCTTATATTTTCGCTCGTTACGCACAGGCCGTGAGCTCCTTTCCCGCGACGGATTCCCGGGAGCTAGTAGTCGCCAATCCAGCGCTGGATGAAATAGACCGTGATCAACGTGCCCACAAACAGTACGAAGACCAGAAGCAGCTCCATCGCCTCGGACACGTGGATACCGTGGTACCACGGCGAGTGGATCGAGGATTCACCTTCCAGCAGGAGATTCAAAAAAGTCATGTCAGATGCCCCCCTTACACTTTGGTCGCCTGGGTGGGCTCATACTTGGTCCGCTGATGGATTTTGCCGGTGTTGACGACGATCGTACCGTCTTTCCCGACTTCCATCTCCATGTAATCCAGGGGGCGGGGCGCCGGCCCGGCGACGTTTTGCCCGGTAATGTCATAGTGCGAACCGTGGCAAGGGCACATGAACAGGTTCTCGCCCTGCACCCAGGGAACGGTGCAGCCCAAGTGGACGCACTTCCAGTACAGGGCCATCAGCCCGTCGTCCGTGCGGGTCAGGTAGAACTTGCCCTCGCGCACCGGGAGCACTTCGCCGACTTTGATCTCGGCGAGCTTTTTGGGCACCGGGATGGGAGCGCCGAAACCCGTCAGTTTGATCGGCCAGAACATCAACCCGCTGCCGCCGGCTGCCGCGCCGAAGAACATGCCAATGGTGGTAAACATGCTACCACGGAGGAACTGGCGCTTCGTAACCCCCTCAGCAGGGGCAGCTGCGGGAGGAGCAGCGGCGCCTGCCGGGACCTTTTTATCATGATCGGCCATATCGCTTCACCCTTCCCTTTCAGGTTATCGCTGCCCTGCCGATTACACCGGTGGCATCACATTCCACGGCCACATGAGCTGCATGGAATGGCCACGGAAGGCGGTGCCGATGATCGTCAGGACGATAAAGGAGGCGAGATAAAACGCATACAGGGCGATCATGACTTCGCGGGTATTTACGTTCTTGTAAATGCGCTTGATGATCGCAACCAGGATCCAGGGGATCGCAATCATGATCACGGTCGGGATGAAAATGGGCCCGATCCAGTCGATCCGCTCCCGGACGAGGCCCAACTTCTGCGGATCCGACAGGATCCAGGTGACCCAAGCCGAGATGCCGTGTGAGCCCGCCGGCATACCCTTAACGATAAAGTACTCATCGATGATCACCAGTGCGATTTCGATCACCGAGGTGTAAACGGCCGCAATGATGGCGATGGGCACGCCGCGTTTGGTGCTAAACCAGATGCCGGTCCCCCGGCGATCACGGTCGATGTACGGAATCAAGCCTAACAGCACCAGGGCCGCGGTGGGCACAATCACGCCGGCCAGAGCCGGGTGCATGTGCAGCAGCAGTTCCTGCAGGCCCAGGAAGTACCACGGCGCCTTGGCCGGATTCGGCGTCTTGTCAGGGTTGGCCAGGCCGAGCAGGGGCGCGTTAACCAACGTGGACATCAGCGTCAGGGCCAAGGTCATGGCGATGGCCATGACCGCCTCGATGGAAACGAGGTATGGCCACGTGTAGACCATTTCTTCTTTCGCACCAGGCTGGACTTTGGGGCCCGCCTGCTGATACTTTTCCTCAGCCATGTGGTCCCCTCCCTACTTCTCGACTGTCACTTGCGGCGCGTTCAGCGGGGTCGTCTCGCCATCCTCGTCGTACGGGATGGGCGTCGAGATGCCGCCGTCCTTGCGGATGCGCCAGAAGTGCATGGCCATCAGGGCGATACATGCCAGCGGCAGCAGAATGACGTGCAGGGTGTACCAGCGGATCAGGGTCGCCGGGCCGATGTCGTAGCCGCCAAGGAGCGCCTGCTGGACGTAGGTGCCGACCACAGGCGAAACCTTCGCCATGTTGGAGCCGACGGTGATGGCCCAGAACGCAAGCTGATCCCAGGGCAGCAGGTAGCCGGTAAAGGAGAGCAACACGGTGATCAGGAACAGCACGACGCCGATCACCCAGTTAAACTCGCGGGGCGATTTGTAGGAACCGGTGAAGAAAACCCGGGTCATGTGCAGCCAGACGGAAATGACCATGGCGTGTGCCGCCCACCGGTGCATATTGCGGGCGAACGGGCCGAAAATGACGTTGGTGTTCAGCAGGTGCATCGATTGGTAGCCGTGCGGCACCGCCGGCACATAGTAGAACATGAGCCACACGCCGGTAACCGTCAGGATCAGGAACATGAGCAGGCTCAAGCCGCCGAGACCCCACGTGTAGTTCACACGCACGGCGCGGCGGGGTAATTTGACCGGGTGCAGGTGGAGCACCACACTGTTCAGAATTACCAGGACCTGGTTACGAGGAGTGTCGGGATAATCATTGCGGTAGATCGACTTATACAGCGTGGTATTCTTCATTTTTGTCCAAAGACCCACCGAAGCAGCACCTCCCTTGGATGGGACCAAATAGCTCTAGCGCAAGCCAAGGCCTACTGCAGCACCGCGTGACTGCATGCATTGGTCTTCAAACCATAGTATAGTTCTTTCTTACTACCCAAATTCCTTCGTGGCACATGTCACCCCGCACATTCTATCTCCGATCCATAGTACCAGAGTTACTTGACATGACGGCATCGGGAAAGCAACGGATAGCGAAGTAAGGTGCGCGCAGGAGGGACGGATAGTCCGGCCTGGCTCTTGTTCCCTAGTTCCCCACGACATGCACCGTGTGGAAGGTGACCAATGTGCCAGATTTCGCGCCCGCCGCAGTCACGTCAAACGGGTAGAGGCCGCGCTGGTACTGGGTTGGAGCGATTCGTAGCGTCACGTCGGCCTTCTCGCCGGGTGCGAGGTCCACCTGGTCGTGTTCGAAAGTCGCCCAACCTTCGGGCAGCCCGGTGGCGAAAAGCCGGAAGGTATCGGGCACGCTTCCGAGGTTGACAACCGACACCCGCATGACCGAGCCCCCGCTGTATGCGCCTCCCGCCATGAGCACGGCCCGGTGGTCCTTGGCTACCACCAGGTCGATCAGCGAGCGGCGGGCCAGGCCGTAGGCCGTGCCACCCAGGAGCAGCAGCGTCAGGACACCGGGAACGATCAGGCGCGGGGCCATCCGTTTCAGGTCTTTCAGCACCGTGCGCTGTTCGCCGACCCGAATGGCATTATGCCCAGAGCCGACCACAAAGTTTAGCACCCGGGGAACTTTGCGGGCGCCCGAGACCAACTGACAGGCGTCGAGGCAGTCGCCACAGGTCACGCAGTCCTTCTGCACCATGGTCCGCGGGTCCACGTCCATGTAGCAGATCTCGGCGCAGAGGCCGCAAGTCGCGCAAATATCCTGGTGCTGCGGCAGGTTGAACAGCTCCAGGTGCATGGTCGCGTCGTTGCTGATGATGGCCTGCAGGTGGCCGTAAGGACAGACCACTTTGCAGATGTCGGTCCGCCACCAGGCCATGGCTGCGGCAAAGAAAGCCCCGAAGGCCAGAATCGTCACCGTGGGCGCCGGCGGCACTTCGCCGGCAGCAAACCGCCGGAGCAGGGCAACGCCGTCCGAGCCATAGCTCCAGAGCACGAACCCGCCCAGAATCCCCACCACCACCGATACCAGCACGGCGCCGAAGCGTCCGAACCGGGCGTCCCACGAATGGCCCAGTTCGTTAAAGAGGTTCTGCGGGCAGACCCAGCCGCAGAAAACCCGGCCAAAGAGCAGGCTGGCGGCAATGATCACGTAGATCACACCCGTCATCAGCAAGCTGAACAGGAAGAAGTGCTTCACCCAGAGCCGCATCCCGAACAGGTAGAGCGACACGGATTGGATGTCGAACCGGAAAATGTGCAGAAACGGGGCCAGAACCAGGAGGCTGAGGATCGCCAACTGGGAAACCCGGCGGTAGCGGCGGATATTGTACTGCACTTTGCCAAGACGGCTTGCCGTGACGGACACCTCCTCCGGCGGGCCAATAACCCCCTCGCCTGACCCGAGCGAGGGGGTGTTTTCACCTAAAAGCCGGTCGGGCTGTTCGCGCCGAACTTCAGGTAGGTGAAGAGGTAGTACACAAAGAAGGCCGCGATCACCAGGTATACGAGCAGCAAGAACTTCGGCACCGGCGCCCCGTGGTCATGGGCCGCCTCGTGCGCTTCACGCTTTTCATCCGACATTGTCAGCACCTCCTGTCGCTACTGCCCGCTAGTGGGCAACCGGCTTGTCGTCTTCAACCACCTTGTACTTGACCTCTTCTTTCAGCGAGGTCGTGCCGGTGGCTACCGCCCAGTAAATGATGCCGCCGATCAAAATCCAGAGCAGCAGCACCAGGAAGGCAATAAAGCCGGTGGACTGCGCCAGGTCGCCAAACTCCATCCATCCGTCCATAACGGCGCCCTCCCTTCTGTTCGAACGCTACTCCTTCAGGCCTTTGATGTAGGTGGTCAGCGCCCAGCGCTGTTCATCCGTCAGGCCGAGGGACTTCCAGGAGGGCATGCCGGACGGGGTGCCGTCCTGCTTCAGCGTGCCTTCCGAAATGACCCAGTACAGGAACTGGTCGGAGTTGGACGTGGCCGCCTGGTACCAGTCGGCCGGGAACGGCGCCGCCGCCCAACCCTTGGCGGCGTCCTTGCCGTGCATGTCCTGACCGTGACAGCTCAGGCAGCCCTTCTCCTTGATCAACTGCTCGGCCATGGCCTTTACCGAGGCGTCGCCGGGCTTGAAGGGGTTCTGGGCGGCCTTGTACTCATCGGGGATGATGTCGTCCTTCTGGGCGTAAATGTCCCCGTTCATGAATTTCGCCAGGTGCTTGATCGGGATCGACCAGTCACGCAAGGAGAGCAGGTACTCGGCCAGGGCGTCCAGCTCGTTGTCGGGCAGGTGCGCGAAAGACGGCATAATCGAGTTGGGTTCCGTGGACCGCGGGTCCTTCAGGTGCGCGATCTGCCAGTCCTTGGAGGGCCAGCGGTGGCCGACGTACTTCAGGTCGGGGCCGGTCCGCTCCGTTCCCAGCAGGGCCGGATTGTCATTCGAATAGTCGCCCGGGCGGGTCGGCCGGTCGCCGGCGGTGGTGCCGTCCGCCAGTTTGGTGGCGGGTGCCCGGAACGCGTTGTCGTTGTCAATGGTCCGGACCTGCTGCGTGTGGCAGTAGAAGCAGCCTTCCCGCCGATAGATCTCGCGACCTTGGGCCACCTTGGCGCTGATCTCCTTGCCGTCGTTGTCCAGGCCGGTGTACCGGGGCGCGGCCGGGGTGGACGCGTACAGGTCGGACTGCATGAGCGGCACCGCTACGGTAACGATGACCGCGAACATCAGCAGCAGGAACGCACCGATCCCCAGGAGCACGGCATTCTTTTCGAGTTTCTCGCCCATGATGTGCGTGCTCCCTCCTTACGCCTTGACCGTGGTGCCGATTTCGAGCTGGAACGCCTTGCCGGCCCGTGCGGTCTTGTAAATGTTGTAGATAAAGAGCACCTGTCCGCTGAGAATCATGATGCCGCCGATCAAGCGGGTCCAGTTGTACGGCTTCATGGCGATCACCGACTGGATGAACAGGTTGGACTGGTTCTCCGCCCACCAGGTGCCCTGCACGAGACCGCCAATGGTCAGCGAGACGAAGAACAGCGTGAAGCCGATGAGCGACATCCAGAAATGCCAGTCCATGAGCGCCGGCGACCAGATATCCTTGCCGATCAGCCGGGGCAGCGCATAGTAGATCGAAGCGAACATGATGAACGAGAACGTGCCCAGCAAGGCGAGATGCGCATGGCCCACGACCCAGACGGTAAAGTGGGTGATGGCGCTGACCGAGCGCAGGGCCTGCATGGGGCCCTGGAAGCAGGTAATGAAGTAGAAGACCATGGCGGAGACGAGGAACTTGAGCGGCACCGATTCCTTCACCGTGCCCCACTTGCCGCTGAGGGTGCCATAGAAGTTCACCAGCACTGTCCAGACCGGGATGATGAGGGTCACGGAGAAAGCGATGGCGACGGTCTGCAGCCAGTAGGGCACCGGGCCGTTCACCAGGTGATGGGCGCCGGTGGGGCCGTACACGAAGAAGATGACCCAGAAGCCGATCATGGAAAGCCGGTGGCTGAAAATCGGCTTGCCGATCATTTTGGGCAGCAGGTAGTAGACGGCGCCGACGCCGACCGGGGTGAACCAGTAGCCCAGGATGTTATGTCCGTAGAACCAGTTGGCCACCGCGTCGTTGACGCCGGTGATCGGGTTGGCCGGCATGAGGAACTGGTTGCCGACAATGTAGACGATCGGCGTCGTGACCACGGCGCCCAGCATGTACCAGGCAGTGACGTACAATTCTTTCTCTTTGCGGGTGGCGAACGTCATGAGCACGTTGACGCCGACCAGGCCGAACATGACGACCGTGGCCCACTTGAGCGGCCAGGGCTGCTCGGCGTACTCACGGCCGGTGTTGAAGCCCGACAGCAGTGCGACGGCATAGGCGGTCATGAGCACGCTGTGCCAGATCATGGTAAAGTTTCCGAGCCGCTCGCTCCAGAGCTTGGTGCCGAGCAGGCGGGGCACCATGTAGAACAAGGTGGCAAAATAGGCGCCGCTCAACCAGCCGAACATCACCAGGTTGGTGTGCACGGGCCGAACGCGGCCGAACGTGAAGTAGTCCAAGATCGGCAGGCCTTTAACCAGGTCCGGAAATAGCAACAGGGTGGCAGCGAACAGGCCGAAACTCATGCCAATGGCCATCCAGGTGACGGCCGCATAGTAGAAGTTCCGGCTGGAAGAGCCTTCTGCTTTACTGAGCACTTTCTCTCCTCCCCTACACGTTTCTCACGGCGTACCCGCGGGCATCGGCATTTGTCCGTGGTTGTGGTACTGGTGCTCATCGGGTCCGGGAACGTGGCTGGGGTTCGCCGCCAGGTGAAGAACGACGTAGAGCACGCCGCTGGTCAGAGACAGGGCCAGCACACCCATTGCCGCAAACGGAATCAGCATCAGCCGGTGCTCTCCCGGCCGGTCGGTACGGCTGGCGGTCCGTTCCGCCGGATCGCCGTTGTCCATGATTATGTACTTGACCTTTTCCCCCATGTCCAGAACTCCGGTCCGTTTGGACAGCCAGTAGGCGACGCCGGAGAACAATCCGAAAACGGCCAGGGTGCCGAAGATCTGTTGGGTGGCCATGCGCCCGTACGCATCGCCGCCCAACGCCTGTTCCACGGAACCGAGCCTGGCGACATGGTAGCCGCCGCCGGCGAGAATCACCACGCCGGCTGCCAGCAGCCACTTTCCCCAGCGGCGGCCGGCCGCCCGGAGACGGGCCGGCACGAGTCCCAGCAGCCCCAGCAGGCCCGCGAAGCCGACCACCAGGGCGATGCCGCCGTACAGGCCCATCTGGTCGTTCTCGCCTCCGCTCAGGTGGTTGGCGGAGGCAATCCGGGGGGCCATCACCAGCAGGAACCCGGCGACGGTGGCAGAACGTGCGAGCAACTTCACCGTTCTCATACCCTCACTCTCGCTAGACGGAAATAGTCCTTACGTACTAGTACTGCTTCAGTATGACCGAGTATGCATAACCCCGTCAATATGTTGTGAATATCGGGAATGGAAAGGTAACATCTTGCGTTTCCGTGCGTTAAATGCTACATTTTTGTCGGTATATAAGCATTCGGTACTGATGTACTCCCGTTTATTGTACCAGATCGGCCGATCGGGGCCATGCGACTAATCCCGTAGGGTATAGACCCTAGGTTATAGGGCAATTCTATTACGGTTGTAATCCGATTGAGCCGAGTTTTCTGCTATGGGATGATGCAGTTGAAAGGAAGGGGAAGCTAATGAAGAAGATTTTGGTGTTTGCTCTGGCAGCGGTTCTCTCGCTGGGGATTCTGGCCGGTTGCGGCGGCGGTGGCAAGACGGTTCCGCTCACAGTCAACATGGGTGAAAACGGCGCAATGACCTATAGCCCGGCCACCCTCTCGGTAGCCAAGGGCGATGCGGTGGAGGTCACGCTGGTCAACAAGGACAGTGCTCAGGCCCACAGCTTCATTATCAACGAGCTGAACGTAAAGACCGAGCAGGTTCCCGCCGGCACGACCAAGAAGACCACATTCAAGGCGGATAAGGCCGGTACCTTTGAGTATTACTGCGACGTCCCGGGCCACAAGGACGGCGGCATGCATGGCACGCTCACCGTCAAGGGCTAATGACAAACACAAAAACCGGGCAACGCCATGCGCTGCCCGGTTTTCTTCTTGGTGGAGCTGAAGGGACTCGAACCCTCGACCTTGGCCTTGCAAAGGCCCTGCTCTCCCAACTGAGCTACAGCCCCGTTCGATACTGCTACGCTATTGTACGTGGTTTTGCCACGCTCTGTCAACGCGCATTTGCCCGGAAGTTATAGGAACGGCGCTTGGCGCAAACAATGAAGCCGGGAGGGATGCCGAATGCCACGACGGGTCGATGACTTCAAGCAGCCGAAACTGGGCCACACCGCCGCCGACCTTGGTGAAGAGGCCTACCGGGCCAACCTGGCCGACAAGCCGGGCCGGGACGACACCCACCAGGGCGACCAGGCCGGCACCGTGCCGGTCTGGAAGCGTCCCGAGGCCCGCAACTCCCCGCCCGGACAGCAGCGCAAGGACGCTCAGGAGATCAAAATCGGCCAGGACTGGAAGATCCACGATACGTGAGAAGGTGCAGAGGGAAGTCCCCTCTGCACCTTCTTTTTGGACCGAAAAAGCTACTTGATCGCCGTGATCTGGTACTTGATCGTGCCGTCCGGCGCGTCGACTTCGACGACCGTGCCGACTTTATGCCCGATGATGGCCCGCCCGACAGGCGATTCGTTGGAAATGCGGTGATGTGCAGGATCGGCCTCCATGGTGCCGACGATCACGTACTCAAGGTCGTCGCCGTACTCAAGGTCCTTCAGGAGTACCGTGGAGCCCAGTGAAGCGATGGTGGATTGAACGGGCTCGTCGAGGACGACGGCGTTGCGGAGCATTTTCTCAAGCACCAGGATGCGCCCTTCGATAAACGCCTGCTCATTCTTGGCGTCTTCATACTCGGAATTCTCGGCGATATCCCCGTACTCACGTGCCTGCTTGATCCGCTCGGCGACTTCCTGTCGCTTCACCGTGCGCAAATGACTGAGTTCCTGCTCCATTTGTTTCAGGCCCTCAAGCGAAAGGAGGACTTCTTTCTCGGACATGGCCGTTCGCCCCTTCTGTTACGACACTTGCACCGGTCGATGCATGCGATGGCCGGCATGGAAAGCACTGCGGGGGTTCCAATCACCGACGCCGGTCGGCGTCCCAGCAGTGCCCACCGCCTCGCCATATCCCTAATTATAGGGATGTGATAAAAAACTGTCAACTAAACTGTCTGAAGCTTCTTCACGTTCTACCGCCGGAGAGCGGCGTTTCGCTGGATCCGCGCAATGGTCTCGTCGGTGAGCGGCTTGTGGAAGGACCGGGGACGAGCCAGCTTAAAGCCGTGCTTGCGGGCAAGGGCCGTGATCTCGTCGATCTGGTTAATGTTAAGGTCCCGGCCGAGCGTGAAGTGCTCATAGCGCTCCTCCAGTGCGAGCAGCATGGTCTCGCTTAGGCAGGCCCAGGCTGTACCGGGGGACAGGCCCACGTCGTAGTTTAACTGAAAGTCGCCCGGCACGGCGATCAGTCCGCCGTCGATCACCAGAACGTCGTCGCGCACCCGGGCGACCCGGGCGTCTACGTCTCGCGGCAGCGCCACATCGCAGACGACGGCGCCGGGTTTGATCATCATGGGATCGATCAGCGCCCCGGCGGCGCTGGAAACGGCGATGATCGCGTCGGCCCTCGGCAGAACGGCCGCGAGGTCGGTACTGGTCCGGCAGGCGACCTTGCTTTCGGCAAAGATCCGGCCGGCCAGGGAATTGAGCTTTTCGGGGGTGCGGCCAACCAGCGTCAGGTTCCGGCATTCGCGGGCCAGAATGCGGGCGCAGCAGGCACCAATGGAGCCGGTGGCGCCCACCACCGCCACGTCGGCGGTGCGGAGGTCGAAGCCCAGCAGGCGAGCGCCTTCCCGGGTGCCTTCCAGCGCCGCGGCCACGGTGTAGCTATTGCCGGTGGTGATGGGAATGCCGACCTGCACGGCGATCTCCTTGCCGGCATCGCCAGGGATGGCGCTATGGGCCCCGAGTCCGATAATTTTGGCCCCTTCCCGCTCGGCCAGCCGGCAGGCGTCGACGACCCGCCGGACCAGGTATTCCTGCGGCAGTTCCGCCCACATCCGGGGGGTCAGCGGAATGGCCACCAGGAAGCCTTCAGCGGTATTGTAAGGGGTAGAGACCCCGGTAATGTCGGAAACCTTGAACGACGACTTGAAACTGAGCAGCCGCTCCGAAAACCGCTCTGGCAGGTGCCGGGTGGCGGGCCAGCGGCGGTAAACGCTGCCCATGTCCGTCGGATGGATCGTAAATGCAAACTTGCCTCTCGCCATGCTGAGCCTCCTTGGCCCGCCGTCGTTAACCGGTGGCGGGCCTTCGCTCTCCAGGACGTTTCGGGAGGCGAGAAGGATCGAGCCAAAAAGCCTTTCGGCTTAGAGCGAAAGGGTGCTTGCCGGGTGCGATTACCGCTGCCATGCAGATTCCCATTGGACTCACGTTCGTACTTAGTGGTGCCCTCCGTGGGGCCGGCGATACCCTGCCGATGATGATCGTGACCGCCATCGGGGTCTGGGTGGTGCGGCTCAGTATGACCGGGGGCCTGATCGGGTGGGCAGGCTGGGGCCTGGCGGCCGCCTGGGCCTCCATGTTCTTCGACTGGTCCTTCCGGGGAGTCTGTGCCTACTGGCGCTTCCGGTCCGGAGCCTGGCGAAGGGTACGGGTGTAGACAGCAAAGAAATCGCCGCCCGTTACCGGGCGGCGGCTTGCCGTTCGACAAGCTGGTCCAGAAAGGTCCGCAGTTCGGCCCGCATGGCGTCGGCGGTCTCCGTCTGGTTGACGCGGTTCCGGGCTTCGGCGGAGCCCCAGAGGCCTTTCAGGTACCAGGCGGCGTGCTTGCGCATCTCCCTTACGGCCAGATGCTCGCCCTTGTAGGCGATCATGAGGGCCAGGTGGCGGAGGGCCGTGCTGACCCGCTCCTGCGCATCCGGCTCCGGCAGCAGCTCGCCGGTCTCCAGGTAGTGGGCCGTGCGGCGGAAAATCCACGGGTTGCCCAGGGCGCCCCGGCCGATCGCGATGCCGGCGCAGCCGCTGGTCTGGAGGCGGTGGGCCGCATCTTCCGGACTGGCGATGTCGCCGTTGCCCAGCACCGGAATCCGAACCGTGCGGGCCACCTGCCCGATGACGTCCCAGTCGGCTTCACCGGCGTAGTGCTGCTCCCGGGTGCGGCCGTGGACTGTCAGCATCATGGCGCCCGCGTCTTCCAGGCGCCTGGCCATGTCGACGCCGTTGACGGTGCAGGAATCCCAGCCAATGCGCATCTTCACCGTGACCGGCAGGGGCGCCACAGCCTTGATGACGGCCCTTACGATCGCCTCGGCAGTGTCGGGCTCTTTCAGGAGGCTGGAGCCACCCCGACCTTTGGTGACCTTGGGAGCGGGGCAGCCCATATTGATATCGATCAGGTCCGGGTGCTGCCGCTCGGCCACGATGACGGCCGCCCGGGCCATGGTGTCGGCGTCGGAACCGAACAGTTGGATGCCGGCCGGACGCTCTTCGTCCAGCAGTTCGATCATGTCCATCGTCTTGCGGCTGCCGTACTGCAGCGCCTTGTCACTGACGAATTCCGTTACGACCAGGCCGCAGCCCTTCTCCTTGCAGAGCAGACGGAACGGCCAGTTGGTGACGCCGGCCATGGGGGCCAGGGCCACCGGGTGCGCAATGGTCAGCGGGCCCAGCTGAATCGGTTTCATAAAGGTCTGGTCCACGGCGGTCACCTCCCGGCGACTTATTATAACCGGAAGTGTCGCCGCGGTCCACGTTACGTCAGCGGGAAGCTCGCCGCGAGGGACCAGGCGAGCACCAGCGCGGCAAATGTGGAAACGGCCACCGTCGAATAGCGCAAGCGGGTCAGGAGCACGCTGAACAGTTCCAGCAGTACCATAAACACCATGACGACCGGAACGGTCAACGACAGGACGGGCTGCGGGTTTGGCAGGGCGCTGGCGCCCAGCCACGTGCCGGCGATGATCAGCTTGCTCACGATGCCGGTCAGAGCCGAGCCCCATGGGCCATGGCCGGCCTCGACCGCCCGCTTCAGCCCTGCTTCCTGGACGAAGTAGAGCCAGAGGGCGACGGCCATGATCACGAACGGCAGAATCCGCTGGGTGTTCAGCATGTAGTTGCTCAAATCCATGTGCAGCACAGTGCCCACCGCGCCGATGTACCCCAGGAAGACCCCCACCGCTCGGATGACGTCGCCCAGGGCCGTTTCGACACCGGACCCCAGCTGGAAGTTGAAGTCCCGGGGCCAGAGCATGCGGATGACCAGGAGCACCGCGGCCATTACCAGGAAGTACGGCAAGAGGTAGTCCACCACCGCCAGCCCGGCCCAGGGCGTGCGCACGTACACGCAGGCCAGCACGGCCGAGAAGGCGGCCACCGCCAGCGTCACGATGCCGGTGAGCAGCGAAACCGGCTTGAAGGAGCGGCTCTCCCGGACCCGGGTAGCAGGCGCCAGGATCGAGGCGATGGCCATGACCACGCCGGCGGCCCCGCCCAGGGCCACGAAGACCCAGAGCCACGGTGTGGCGCCGTCGGGCTGCACGTCGACACCCAGGGCGGCCCCGATCCACTGCGTGGTCTGGACCATAACGGTCTCATCATACAGGATGGTAATGTGGTTCCGGCCGGGAATCACGCTGGATGCCCGGGCGGTGCCGTCTGCAAAAGAGCCATACTGCTTGCCCAACTCGCCCTGGCCACCGGCGGACTGGGCGGCCAGGGCCGTCACCGCCTTGACCATGTAGGCGGGGTCCCGCTCGGCCGCAAGGCTCAGAAAGTCGCTGGGCTTGCCGGCGGGCACGGGCTGGCTGTAAGCGCTGGAGACGGCCACGGTCGCCTTGACGCGGCTGTCGGCCAGGGCAGCCGCGGTTACGGCAGCGCCGCCCATGGAGTGGCCCACCAGCGCAATGCGACCGGGTTCGGCCCGGTGCTGTGTGACCAATTCGTCGATCATGGCCCGCAGGTTGTTGCCCAGGACATCATTCCCGGCGCCCGTCCAGACCGGCAAGGGCCGGTTCGACTGGCCGTGGCCGGGTTCATCGAACACGTAGGCATCAAACCCGGCATAGGCCAGGTAGTAGCCCCAGGGGCTCATCATCTCTTTGTTGGCGGCAAATCCGTGCGCGACAATGACCACCCCTTTGGCTGCTCCCGCGGGGACGGCGTAGTGGTTCACAGGGTTGCCGGCAATAGTTTCGTTGGTGACAGTGATGGGAGAATGCTGTTGCCATGTCATGTACTGAGCGCCCAGAACAACGAAGAGGAGAATTGCCAGCACTACCACTTTGCGCACGACCGAAGACCTCCGGTGTGGTTTGTAATATCCACCCATTCTTACATGTATGATTCTACCTTTGTTCCGGATCGTTGCCTACCGGCCAAAATGACTGGTACACTCTTTTTGCGTAGGTAAATCAGTGGGAAACGGAGGGGTACATATGCGCTTGAGGTACCTGGGGCATGCGGCGTTCGCACTGACGGACGGAAGCACGACGCTGCTCATCGACCCGTTTATCACGGGGAACCCGGTCTGCCCGGTGAAGGCAGAGGAGCTGAATCCCCAGTTTATCCTGGTGACGCACTTCCACGGAGACCACGTGGGGGACACGGAAGCAATCGCCCGGCGAACCGGGGCCACTGTGATCACGACCGCCGAGGGCGCATCTGATCTGGCGTCCAGGGGCATAAAAGTCCACAGCATGGCCCTGGGGGGCACCCACAAATTCAGTTTCGGCATGGTGCGGGTAACGCTCGCCTTTCACGGATACGGGCTGCCGGGGGGCCATGCGGCTGGGTTCGTCGTACATATGGGCGGCAAGCGGCTTTACCACGCCGGCGATACCTGCCTGTTCAGCGACCTGAAGTTGCTGAACGGCGTGATTGAGGAGCCGGGCATCGACGTGGCGCTGCTGCCGGTGGGCGACAACTACACCATGGGGCCGAAGGATGCGGCCATCGCCACGGAGTGGATTGGGCCGAAGGTCGTCATTCCCATGCACTGGGGCACTTTCCCGGTGCTGAAGCCCAACCCGGACGAGTTCGTCAGTAAAGTGCAGGCGGCGGGAAAGACCCGGCCGGTGGTGGTGAAACCCGGCGAGACCTTCGAGTTCTAAAGCATACGCCGGCAGGCACCCCAGTTATTGGGGTGCCTGCTTCGTTTCCGCTTAGTTTCCCAGCACCGGGCGCTGGTGGCCGGCTTTTTCTTCCTCCAGCAGCGGTCCCACCGGCCGGGCCTCGATATGGGCGGGGTCAAGGCCGAAGCCCAGCGTGCCGTAGGCCAGGTTCCGGAGCGGGTCCACGAGGCTCTGCCGCCGGTGGTAGATGCGGGGGGTACGCCAGAGGGCCAGCATCGCCCGGGTCATGGGCATGGCGTGGTACCGCTCGGGCCAGAGCCGCTGCAGTTCCGCTTTGACCAGCGGCGCCCACCGGGGGTTCATGCCGGGGAAGAGATGGTGCTCGGTATGGTAGCCGAAGTTGAAGTGGAGCACGTCCACCCAGCGGGGAACCGTCACGGAGAGGCTGACCGCGAGGGGGTCGTTCACCTCGGACAGGGGGTTCAGCTGGTGGTTCGAGCTGATGTAGGAAATGACCACGAAGTTGGCCAGCATCAGCGGGAGGACGTAGGCAAACAGCCAGCGGGCGGGGCCCATCCACGCGAGGAGCCCGAGCCAGAAGGCCACCGGGGCCAGCAGTTGGAGCCACACCAGCAACCGTTCTCGGGGTCTGAACTCCCGGATGAACCGCCGGAACATGATCTGCGAGTGAACGCTGAAAAACAGCGTGTAGGAGACGAAAGTGAAGAAACTGCGGAAAGACGGCGGCAGGCGGTAGAGGAAGCGGAGTGCGGGGCGGTGGAAGAGTTCCGCCATGGTGGCCCACGCGTCGGGGTCGAGGTCGTCGGCCTGGGTGTGGCCGTGGTGCTCCACGTTGTGCCACTTCCGCCAGAGCTTCGGGCCGAGCAGGAACTGGGCGAAGCAGATGGCCCCGAGCCAGTCCCGCAGCCGGGCGCCGCGGACCACGGTGCCGTGCAGGATTTCGTGGCCGAGGAACCCGAGCCCGGCGAAGCCGGTGCCGATGGCGACGGCCAGCAGGAGGTTCGCCCAGATGGGCAGGTTCAGCAGGGCAACGGCAGCGATGCCGCCGGCGGTCAGGAGCAGGTAGGCGAGGCCGCCCCAGAGGCGGACGGGAGCGGGCTTGAAAGCCTCCTCGGGCAAATATGGGGCCACGCGGGCGGCATACCAGCCGCCGGGGTGAAGGTCTAGCATAGGCGTACTCCTTTCGGGGAGTTGTTCTGTTGGGCCACGAAGAGTCAACTTTGGGTGTCACAATGTGTTCTTTCTTATCATGGCCTGATCCGGGCAGCGCTACATCTGCCCTGGGGGTCTCCGCGATGAACACAAAAGCGACCGCCAAATCTGGCGGTCGCCTGTCTTGCGATATGGACCAGACGGACCCCGCGCTACGCAAAGCGAGCCGGAGCTGCCGACCCTGGCAGGCCGAGAGCACGCACGGATGGGCCCGAGGAGCATCGGGGCGTTCGTTAAAGATTCGCAGCCGTGGATAGCGAACGCAGCGACGACGACATCCTTCGCCTACAAATCAGCGAGTACGCAATCCACGGCGAGAATCATTTCAAAAACAAGCGCCCCGCGCGACGAGAGGCTCATCCGAGCGTGCGACCGCTATACCAGGTCCAACTCCTGCGCGAGCAACACGGCCTGGACCCGGTCCCGGGCGCCTAGCTTGGCGAAAATCGCCCGGACATGGTGCTTGACCGTGCCGAGGCCGATGTAGAGCTTTTCGGCGATGTCCTGGTTCGTCGCACCGCTGGCCATGAGCCGCAGGACTTCCGTTTCCCGGTCGGTCAGCGGTTCGGCCGGGGGTCTGGCCTTCGGCTTGGGGTTGGTCTGGCCGGAGAGGCGGCTGAACTCCTTGAGGACCCTGGCTGCGACCTGGGGCTGCAGCAGCGCCCCGCCGCCGGCGACGATGCGGATCGCCTGGGAGAGTTCGTCGTACTCGGCATCTTTCAACAGATACCCCCGGGCGCCCGCGGAGATGCCCTGAAAGATATACTCGTCGTCATCAAAGGTGGTCAGGATGATGATGCCGGCCCGAGTGCCACGCCGGACCAGTTCCTTGGTGGCGGCGACACCGTCCATCACCGGCATGCGGACGTCCATCAAGATGACGTCCGGGTCGGTTCCGGCTGCTACATCGAGGGCCTGCTGGCCGTTTTCGGCCTCGCCGACGACGGTCATGTCGGCATTGCGGTTCAGAAGGCCGGCCAGTCCCCGGCGGAGCAGCGTCTGATCGTCGACCAGGAGTAAGCGAATCATGGCGCTCATCTCTCCCCTCCTACGGGCAAAACCAACCGGACCTGGAACCCGCCGGCAGAGCGTTCCTCAGCGGTGAATTCACCCTGCAGGGCTTCGGCCCGCTCTTTGAGTCCGAGCAGACCGAATCCGCCGGCGATCGGTTCTTCGGCCGGGGCCGGGCTGACGCTGTCGTTGGTCACCGTGAGAATGACCCGGTCGGGCTTTTGCTGCAGGTCAATGTCCACTTTGCGGGCGTTCGCGTGCTTCTGGATGTTGGTCAGGCTTTCCTGCACGGCCCGGTAAATGCTAATGCGGGCCGCGGTCGACAGGCCGGCGAAATCGCCCTGCACCCGCAGCGCGACTTTGGCCCCGTTCCCTTTCTGCCACGCCGCCGTCAGGTCCCGGATGGCCACCGGCAGGGGCCGGTCGAACCGTTCCAGGGTGGCGTCCAGTTCGCGGCTGGCCTCGATCGCCCGGTCCACCACCCTTGCGGCGGTGCGGATATGCTGCAAAGCGGCAGCCCGGTCTTCATCGGCCAGTTCTTCGGCATACTGCAGGCCCACGATGACGATGGTCAGGTGATGCCCCAGGCCATCGTGAATCTCCCGGGCCATGCGGACCCGCTCCCGGGCGATGGCCATCCGCCGGGCTTCCTGCAGCCGGGCCTCCAGCAGGCGGTTCACTTCGGCCAACTGTTGCGTGTACATGACCGCCTTGTCCCGGGCCTCTACCTGCCGCTTGGTCATGAATGCCATGACGCCGCCGAAGAAGTTGGTGACGGCGAACGCGGCGGTGTAGGTGAGCAGCGGCACCAACTGGCTGGCGGACCCGCCGGTAAGCCAGAGCGACATGGCGGACAACACCGTGGGAAAGACCACCGAGGTCACCAGCCACCGGTTGACCGGCGGCACCAGGAAGACCATCTGGGCGGCGATAATGATGAACAGGTGGTTCATCAGCGGCTCATCGGCCAGTCCCACCAGCCGGACCATCGCACCGGCCTGGAGCACCAGGAACAGCGTCCGGCTCCAGGGGGCTTTGGACATGGCCGACCCGGCATAGGCCGCCAGAAGCCCGAGGCCAAGGTACGTCAGCGGCAGCCCGCGGGCGATGCCGCCGACCAGCGTGGAGGCGATCATGACGCCGGTGGTTACGACGATGACGCCGATATTCCAGAAGTGGTAGACCCGGATGGGGTCGGTCCACTTCGTTGGTCCGACCTCGGGCTCCGGGGGCGGCGGCACCACCGGGGGCTCGTCCTCGTCGATGTCCTCATCGCCCGGTTCGCCGGGCCGGAGCGTCCGGACTGACTGCCGGACGGCCCCCAGGACCTCCTTGGCCTCCAGCCGTATCGCCCGGGCGGTCTGCCGGTTAAGCGTGAGGGCGCCCGCCTGCATGCGGGCCAGCTGGACGGCCAGGTCCCCGAGCCGGTTCTGCAGCATCGCACAGATGGTCTGTGCCAGCCGCTCCCGCTCTTCCATTTCGGCCCGGTCGGCAATCCGCCGCTCGTAAGCCCTGAGCATATGGTGCCGCCGGTCGACGCCATCCAAAAGCTCGTGGGCCACTTCGGTCTGCCTCTCCTGCTGGACCGTCGTGAACGTGACCAGCGCGGCAAAGACCAGGTAACTGATGTACAGACCAATTGTGGCGACCATGCTGCCGCCGCCTTCGCCGGGGGTGAAGACGAGGTAGAGCGTGAGCCATAGTGCGGCCAGCGTACCCAGGAACGGCGCCCAGCGCCGCACGGGGGTGATATAGACCGCCTGCACGGCCACGACGACAAACAGGAAGCGGGTGAGTCCGCCGTCCAGCACGTAAATGAGGCTGACCACCGCCGCCTGGACAAACAGGTAGCCCTGATAGAACCGGGCTGACCGCTCGGGGTTGTAGACCCGCAGGCGGGACCAGAAGAGCAGGTAGAGCAACGCGCACAGCCCGGCCACCCCGTGTTTCAGCCCGGGCCGGCCATCAATAAACGGCGAGAGCAGCGGCAGCAGGGTGATCATGAGGGTCGCGAACAGATTGACCGGGTGGGGATACCCGGTCTGGAACACCGAATCCATGCGGGTCGTGGCTTTCGTCTTCAAGCTTTCCATACGGCTTTCCATGTCCTTATTTTACTACACTGCAGGGGCTGAACCGCCATCGCTCGCCAATCTTGCCGGATGCGATTTACGGGGCTCGCCCAATGCACTACAATGGGAGCGGTCATAGTGCTTTGTACCCCCGTTATTTTGGGTGGCCTCACACTGCACCAAAGAATTGAGGGATTTTCATGACGCAAAGCGATCCGTTCCGCGCCAGGGACACCTTTGATACCGGATCGGGCCGGGCAGTGATCTACCGGCTCTCCGCGCTCGAAAACGCCGGCCTGCTGAACGTGGCAAAACTGCCGTTTTCCATCCGCGTGCTTCTGGAGAACCTGCTGCGCAACGCCGACGGCTTCCTCGTCACCGAGGCGGACATTCGGGCGCTGGCGGCCTGGGCGCCGGGGAAGCTGTCCACCCGGGAAATGCCGTTCATTCCTTCCCGAGTGGTCCTGCAGGACTTTACCGGCGTGCCGGTCGTGGCTGACCTGGCGGCCATGCGGTCGGCCATGACGGAGTTGGGCGGGGCCGCCGACCGCATCAACCCGCTGGTGCCGGTGGACCTGGTCATCGACCATTCCGTGCAGGTGGACGCCTACGGCACCGATTGGGCCTACAAGTTTAACGTGGAGCGGGAGTATGAGCGAAACAAGGAACGGTACATCTTCCTGAAGTGGGCGCAGAGGGCGTTCCAGAACTTCCGGGCCGTGCCGCCGGGCATGGGCATCGTGCACCAGGTCAACCTGGAGTACCTGTCGCCGTGCGTCGACGTGCGTGAGATCGACGGCGAGCAGGTCGCACTGCCCGACACCGTGGTGGGCACCGACTCCCATACGACCATGATCAACGGCCTGGGCGTTCTGGGCTGGGGCGTGGGGGGCATTGAGGCGGAGGCGGCCATGCTTGGCCAGCCGTCGTACATGCTGATTCCCGAAGTGATCGGCGTAAAGCTGACCGGGCGGCTGCCGGAAGGCACCACGGCCACCGATCTGGTGCTGACCGTGACCCAGATGCTCCGCAAGCGGGGCGTCGTAGAGAAGTTCGTGGAGTTTTTCGGCCCCGGGCTCTCCGAACTGTCGCTGGCCGACCGAGCGACCATCGCCAACATGGCGCCGGAGTATGGGGCCACGTGCGGCTTCTTCCCGGTGGACGAGATTACGCTGGAGTACCTGCGGGGGACCGGACGTCCGGCCGAACGAGTCGCCCTGGTGGAGCGGTACTGCAAGGAGCAGCAGCTCTGGCGGACCGACGCGACCCCCGACCCGGAATACACGGACTTGCTGACGCTCGACCTCGGGTCCATTGAGCCCTCCCTGGCCGGGCCGAAGCGGCCGCAGGACCGGGTGTCGCTGGGCGGGGTCCGGCCCTCGTTCGAGAAGGCGCTGGCGGAAATGGGCAAGCCCATCGGCGGCGGCGTGGCCGTGTCCACCAAGACCGGAGTCGCCACCGGCTCCGTGACGATCGCCGCCATCACCTCCTGCACCAACACCTCCAACCCGGCGGTGCTCATGGGCGCAGGCCTCCTGGCCAAGAAGGCCGTCGCGAAGGGTCTCGCCACGAAGCCCTGGGTCAAAACTTCGCTGGCGCCCGGCTCCCGGGTCGTCACCGATTACCTGACGGAGGCCGGACTGATGCCGTCCCTGGAGCAGTTGGGCTTCCACGTGGTGGGCTACGGCTGCACCACGTGCATCGGCAACTCCGGCGACCTGCCGGGGGCGGTCGCGAAAGATATCGTCGACAACGACCTGGTCGTCTCGGCCGTCATTTCCGGTAACCGGAACTTCGAAGGTCGGGTCAATCCGCTGGTGAAGGCCAACTACCTGGCCTCGCCCATGCTGGTAGTCGCGTACGCCCTGGCGGGCACCGTGGAGACCGACCTGGCGCTGGAGCCGATCGGCACCGGCACGGACGGGCAGCCGGTTTACCTGAAAGATGTCTGGCCCACCAGCCAGGAAATCCGGGAGGCCATGTCCAGGGCGCTCAAGCCGGCGATGTTCCACGCCGAGTACGGCACCGTTTTCGCCGGCGACGAAAACTGGCAGGCGCTGAACGCGCCCACCGGCGATCTGTACCAGTGGAACGAGACTTCGACCTACATCCAGCAGCCGCCGTACTTCCTGGGCATGACCATGGCGCCAGCGCCCCGGACCGACATCAAGGGCGCCCGCGTGCTGGCGGCGGTGGGCGATTCGGTGACCACCGACCACATCTCCCCGGCGGGCAATATTGCCAAGGACAGCCCGGCGGCGCTGTATCTGAAGCAGAACGGCGTGCCGGTGGAGGAGTTCAACTCCTACGGCTCCCGGCGCGGCAACCACGAAGTGATGATGCGGGGCACGTTCGCCAACATTCGCCTCAAGAACGCCCTGGCGGGCGGCAAGGAGGGCGGCTGGACGAAGTACCTGCCGACCGGCGAGTTGCTCTCGATTTTCGACGCGGCCATGAAGTACCGGGCGGTAGGGATTCCGACCATGGTGCTGGCGGGCAAGGACTACGGCATGGGCTCCTCCCGTGACTGGGCGGCCAAGGGGCCGATGCTGCAGGGCGTGCAGGCGGTCATCGCCGAGAGCTACGAGCGGATTCACCGGTCAAACCTGATCGGCATGGGCATTCTGCCGCTGCAGTTCAAGGGCGGGCAGAACTGGCAGAACCTCGGGCTGGACGGTACCGAGACGTTCGACATCGGCGGCATCAGCGGGGAGCTTACGCCCCGACAGGACGTGCTGGTGACGGCGACCCGGACCGACGGCTCCACGCTCTCGATCATGGCGACAGCCCGGCTGGACACGCCGGTGGAGATTGACTACTACCGCAACGGCGGCATCCTCCAGACCGTGCTGCGGCGGCTGGCGGCGGAGAATTAGGCTGCTCACATGACAACACCCCGGGGAGTCCCCCGGGGTGTTTGCTGTTGCTTTACTCTTCGCCGATGCCGCCCAGCAGCCCCTCCCGGAGCGCCCAGGCCACCGCCTGCGCCCGGTTCTGGATCTGGAGCTTGGACAGAATATGCTTCAGGTGGTTCTTCACCGTATTCTCCGAGAGAAAGAGCTTGGCGGCGATGTCCCGGTTGGTGGCCCCGTCGGCGACCAGTTCGAGAATCTGGATCTCCCGCTGGGTCAGCGGGTGACCGGGCGCCCCGCCCTCGCCCCGGCTGGACTCCGCCGGGTGTGGCTTGGGGTCCCGGAAGTCCAGCAGAATCTTGCGGGCCACCGTCCCGGAAATGGGCGACTCGCCCCGCATGGCCTCCCGAATGCGAATGCAAAGAATGTCCGGCTCCAGGTCCTTGAGCAGATAGCCCTGGGCGCCACGCCGGAGCGCCTCCACGGCATCCTTGTCGTCGGCGGAATAGGTGAGCACGACGATGATCGCGGCCGGCACCGCTGCGATGATCTTCGGGATGGCGTCAAGGCCGCCGCACCGGGGCATGTCCAGATCCAGGAGGATCAGGTCCGGCTTCAGCTCATTCGCCCGGGAGATTGCCTCGATCCCGTCGGCCGCCTCGCCGACGATCTCCATATCCGGCTCCAGTGAAAGCAGTTGGGCAATGCCCCGCCGCACCAGCGTGTGGTCATCGGCCAGAAGAATGCGAATTCGCCTGGTTGGTGTCATTTGCTATGCCTCCCCGGATACTAGGGGCAACTTGAGCGAAACCACGGTACCCTGACCTCTGGTGGACCGCACCTCCAGCGCCGCCCCCACCGCCTCCGCCCGCTCCCGCATGATCGAGAGACCAAAGTGGTGCTGGGCCGGGCCGGCGGCCCCCCCGACTTCAAATCCGCAGCCGTCGTCGCCGATAGTCAGGTGGAGCACACCGCCGGTCTTCTCCACCCGTACCGCAACGGAGACGGCGCCGGAGTGGTTGCGAACGTTGGCCAGGGCTTCCTGGAGGATGCGGGTCAGGTGCGACTGGACGTGCTCGTCGAAGCGGGACGGCGTCCCCTCGTCGAAATGGAAGTTGGCCTGAATGCCGGTCCGCTCCTGAAAGTCCGCCAGCAACTGGGCCCACCGCGCCGGCATGGGCGCTCGGGGCTGGCCGCTCTCCTTGAGCTGGAAAATCGACCGGCGGACCTCCGTGTGGGTCTCTTGAATCACCTGCCTGAGACCGGCAGTCTCCTTGAGGATTGCCTCGGTGTCGCCACGTTCCGCCGCCTTGCCGATAAAATGGAGGCGCATGCCCAGGTAGGTGAGGGTTTGACCGAAAGAGTCGTGCATCTCCCGGGCGAGACGTTGGCGCTCCTCCAGCGTCGCCATGTGCTGGACCTCGTCCATGAGCAGGGAGTTTTCGGCGGCGGTGGCGATGTAGCCCGAGAGGTGCATGAACAGCATCACGTCTTCGTCCTGCAATGAGATGGAGCGGTTGGCGGCACACAGCAGCACGCCGTACGCGTTGTCCCGGATGCGGAACGGCACGGCCATGGCGGTGAGCAGCGGTGGCTCACCAAACATCGCCCGGGCTTCCGGGGCGTCGCTGTGATCGCCGGCCAGGTCCCGGGTCACGTAGTGGCGTCCGGCGAGCAGCCACCGGCCCATCACCCCGGTGTCCATGGCCTGGACGGTCCCGCGAATCCGGTCGGCCGCCGTGCCCCGGGCGGCTTGCCAGGTCATCGTCCGGGCCGTTTCGTCCAGAACGCCCCAGGCCACCAGATCCATGTCGAACAGGCTCCGGGCGCGGTCCAGGATGCGGTCCATCTGCCGGTTCAGGTTGGAGAAGGCCGCAATTTCCCGGCCGATGGCGCTGAGGCCCTCGGCCTGGCGCCGCCGCCGGGCGGCTTCCGCCTCCAGCCGGACCCGCTCGCTGATATCCCACATGAGCACGGCCATGCCGGTCTGGCCGCCGGTGGTCATCAGCGGGGCGAGGGAGGCCATAACCGGAACCGTGCGGCCATCCCGGTGCCGGATATTGAGGTTGAGCAACGCCTGCTCGTCGGGCCGGGCTTCACTGATGTCCCGCGGGCAAATGCCCGGGCAGTTGGTCCCGCTGGTCTCTATCAGTTCGGTGCAGGCCTTCATCCCCACCAGTTCGCCCCGGCTCCAGCCCGTGAGCATTGCAGCCGAGCCGTTTGCCTCGGCAACGCAGCAGTCCGGACCGAGCAGGATGATGCCCAGCCCGGAGGCCTCAAAGAGCGCCCGAGTGCGGCCGGCCTGCGCCCGAATCTCCCGCTCCAGTTGCTCGAACCGATTAAACATCGCCATGGTGAAAATGAGGATACCCAGAAGCAACACCGCGTGCCACAATATTTCCGAGGGTAGATCGGACGTCCGTTTGAGGTGGTACTCCGTCAGCACCACAAACAGACTCGCCAGGACAAAGACGCCCCACCGCATCGTCCGGTAATGCACGTACACCCTCCCCCCACGACCGAAGACCGATCCGGCCGCAAAAGCTGCAGCCCCCTGTCCGATTTTGTCGAACACGGGGTCAGTCGTAGCATAGCATGGACAAACACTTTCGCCTACCAGCCGTTGGCACAGAGGCCATGGATAGAACAGCCCGGTCCTTTCGAATACCTTACCGAAGAAGTAGTTGGGCACTGATTATGAAGGAGGACGAAACAATGTCCGGACGCCCCGGCCCTGGTGGGCCGGGGCGTCTGTTTTCCCGAACGTCTGGTCAGGGCTGGGACCTCATCCGGCAGGCCAGACAGCGTTCCGGCCCGCCGGCCACCCGCCAGTATTCCCGGCCGCAGGCGCAAGTGGCCGCAACGCCCGCCACCAGCCGTTCCGGTGCGGCGGCCCGGACTCGCCCGACGGTCACCACCTCGCCGTCCGACACGGCTTTCAGCGGGCAGACGTCCCGGCAAAGCCCACAATCGCCGCAGCGGGAAGCCTGCCACCAGAGTATCCGCTCTTCGCCCGCGCCGTCCAGCCGGAGGGCGCCGCTGGGGCACAGGCGGCTGCACACGGGGCAGAGCGTGCACTGCGCGCTCATCGCCGGCGCCCGCAGGTGCAGAGACGCCTCCAGCGCCACCGGCAAGGTCGCGAGCGCCTCAGCAAAGACCTCCCGGCGGTGGGCCACACCGACTTTATCCACCAGGAACGCCGGGGGCGGTGCCGGCTTCTTGACCCAGTCGGCCAACAGTAGCTGCATCAGCCCGCCTGCCCCCCGCACCGCCTCGCCGAGGAACGCCCGACGGTCCTGGGCCGCCATCGTTGCGTCGATGCCGCTGCCCGCCGCCAGGACCCCTTCGGGGGCCGGCAGGGGCGCAGGTGCTCCCAGCGTCACGCTGCCGGGGAGCAGTTCGTTCAGCGCCCGGGCCGCCCCATCCGCCATCGCGGCCCCGGCCTTCCGCGCGCAGCCGTCGCAGCCCGCGGGGCGCCAGAGCAGCACCCGCCGGTGCCCGGTCGCCAGCACGCCGGCCAGGAGTTCCAGTGTCACGTAACCGATGCAGGGCACCGCCAGCAGCCGTTCCGGCGCCTGCTGGGCCAGCGCTCCCGCCGCCATGTGGCAGGCGATGATCACCGGGTCACCGGCCACCTTGCGGGCCGCCCCCAGCACCGCTGCATCCGACGGCTCTTCCAGCCGGAAAACGCCGGTGGGGCAGGCGGAAACGCAGAGGCCGCATGCGATGCAGCCCTCGCCCAGCTGCGGCCCCCGACCCATGGTCAGCGACCCTGCCGGGCAAACGTCCATGCAGGCACGGCAGCCCGCCCGCGCGGAGCGAGCCTGTACACAGAGTGCAGACTCCACCCGAACGGGCTTCAGGTTCGTCAGGAGTTCCGCGGCTTTTTCCAGATTCATGGCTCCATCACCCGAGTTCGAGTGTAATCAGTCATGTCTTCCAGGGACAACTTCAGTGGCGGTGGCAGCGCGAATCGTCGGTGCGGAACTTGGGCCGCTGGACGCTGATGCAGTTGTCGCTATGGCACTCAACCATGGCCAGAGGCTGATGGCACCGGCTTTTATGGTGGTGGTGCTTGCGTCCGCAAAACGAACGATCGTCAAACACAGTTGTGCCCTCCTTGCTGCGACGTGTGGCGGCCGGCTGGGGGGAATCCCCCTTGACATGGTATGTCCCAGCCTGGCGGGCTGCGCACGCCGCGCTCTTGCGACACACAAAGCCGGCCCCCGCCGGAGCCGGCCAGACAATCGTTACGCGTGCGGAATCCAGCCCATGTGTTTGGCAGCCTTCTCGGCGGCCTGGTTGCCCTCCCGCACACAGTCGGGCAGGCCGACGCCCCGGTAGGCGGCGCCCGCCAGATACAGGCCCGGCGCCTTTGCCATGAGTTCATCCACCCGGTCGATTCGGTCCAGGTGACCCACCCGGTACTGCGCCATGGCCCGCGGCCACCGGAAAATGCGGTGGAGCACCGGCTCCGCGGTCAGGCCCATGGTCTGGTTGAGTCCCTGTTTCACCGACGCCAGAATCGCCTCGTCGGATTCCTGGGTCCAGTCCTTGCCGTAGCCCCGGCCCAGGAAGCAACGCAGGAGCGCCTTGTCCGGCGGCGCCGCATGCAGCCACTTGGAGGAGACCCAGGTGGAAGCCGTAATGTCCAGCGGCTCGGTGTGCGGCACCAGGAAGCCCGAGGCGTTCAGCGGATGGCCCACTTCCGACTTGTTGTAGACCATCGCGACCACCACCGAGTTGCCGTACGGAATCTCGTTCAGTTCACCGGCCACGTCAGCCAGGTGCGGCTCCACCAACCCGGCAGCCACGTACGCCGGCACGGCCAAAATCACGGCCTGAGCGTCAATGCGTTCACCGGTGGAAAGATCCACGACGTACTCGTTCTTCGAAGAGGCCGGCGTCACCGCAGTCACTTCGGTGCCGATGCGGAACTGGACCCCGTCGCAGGCCTTGATCAAGGCATCCACCACCGACCGCAGGCCGGTAGGCACCGTCTGGAAGGCGCTGCCCGTGGGGCCCTTCGGCTTGTTGGCTTTGTTGCGCCAGCCCTGCAGCAGGAGCGAACCGTGCTCCTTCTCCATTTTCGGGAAGGTCGGGAACGTCGCCTTGATCGAGACGCCGTCCCAGTCGCCGCCGTGAATGCCGCCCATGAGCGGCCCGGCGACATGGTCCAGCACCTCCCGCCCGAACCGGCGGCCGACGAAGGAGCCGATGGACTCATCGTCATCCGTCTTCCTGATCGGCATGAAGGGCTCCAAGCCCGCCCGCAGCTTGCCCAGGGGCGTCAGCAGCCGGGTCTTCAGGAACGGCCAGACCTCAGTGGGAATCATGATGTTCATGCCCACAGGCAGGGCCTCCATGCGCCCCTTGTGATAGATATACGTCGAGCGAATGGCCGGGTTTGTGCCCGTCGTGGACAGGCCCAGCTCTTTGGCGAGGTTGCTGAACCAGGGCTTGTAGGCGATGTAGGAGTCCGGCCCGTGCTCAATCACGCAACCGTCCACCACTTCGGTCTGGGTCTTGCCGCCAAGCCGCGGTTCGCGCTCCACCACAATAATCCGGGCGTCAATTCCGGCGGTGCGGGAGTACTTCTGAACCTGATATGCAGCGGCGATTCCGGTCACGCCGCCGCCCGCAATGACGATCGTTTGAGTCATGCTTATCTACTCTCCCGTGGCGTACCGGCAGACGGCCCCGGCCAGTGCCTTGAGCAGCAGCGGATGATCGTTAAGCATCCCGGTGCGTTCAAAGTGGACCCCGAGCTGTTCCGCCTCTTGCTTCAACTCGATATCCAGGTCATAAAGGATCTCGAGATGATCGGAAATGAACCCGGCGGCACAGACCAGCACATGCTTTTCGCCGGCCGCCGCCAGTTCCTTCACCTTCGCCCGAATCTCCGGCCCCAGCCAGGGCTCCGGCGTCCGGCCGGCCGACTGGTAGGCAAACTGCACGTTTTCCAGGCCCAGCCGCTGCGCCACGGCCGCCCCCATCTCCCGCAGATGTGTCGGGTAGGGGTCGCCCCAGGTGAGAATTCGCTGCGGCAAGCTATGTGCGGTGAAGACGACCGGCAGCGATTTCCGGACGGATTCCGGAAACCTCGCCAGCCCTTCGGCCACTTTCGCAGTCAGCGCTTCGATGAAGTCCGGCTCCAGGTGCCAGGCGAAAATCTGCTCGAACTCGATGAAATCCGGCAGGCCCGCCAGGGTCTGGTCGACAACCTCGAAGTAGGCGCCTGAGGACATCTTGGAGCCCTGCGGCGACAGCACCAGCCCGACCGCCTTGTCGATGCCGTCCTTCGCCATTTGCTTGACCACGTCGGGAATCCAGGGCTGCCAGTGCCGGTTGGCATAGTAAACCCGGTACTCCACCGGGCCGCCACGCTCAGCCAGCACGCGGGCGATGCCGTCGGCTTCGGACCGGGAGATTTCGTTCAGGTTCGAAAGCCCGCCGATGGCCTCGTACCGCGCCGTCAGGTCGGCCAGCTGCTCGGGCGTGGGGGCACGCCCCCGGCGGATGTCGGTGTAGTACGGCAGAATGTCCTCCGGCCTCTCAGGAGAGCCATAGGACATCACCAGGACGCCAACGACCGGCTTCGTCACCGCTTACTTCCCCTCCTTGTAGCTGTGAACCATCTCGACGACCCGCTGCAGCGAGGCGATGGTCATGTTCGGCATGACACCATGTCCCAGGTTAAAGATATGACCCGGGCGCCCACCGATGCGGTGGAGCACGTCGTCGACTTTCGCCTGAAGGACGGCGGGCGGCGCAAAAATGGCCACCGGGTCCAGGTTGCCCTGCACGGCGCAGCCCGGCCCGACCCGGTTCCAGGCGACGTCGATCTCTTCTTTCCAGTCGACGCCCATGACGTCCGGCTCCAGCCCGGCCATGGACTCCAGCAGATGCCCGGTATGGACCCCGAACAGGATCAACGGCGCATCGGTGGCCTTTACGGCTTTGATGATCTTGCCCATATACGGCTTCACGTACTGGTCGTAATCCGGCCGGTTCAGGTTGCCGACCCAGGAGTCGAACACCTGCACGGCGTGGCAGCCGGCGTTAATCTGGTCCACCAGGTAGGTCGCCACCATGTCGCTCAACTTTTCCATGAGACCGGCCCAGACGGCGGGCTCGCTGTACATGAGCGTCTTCACTTTGCGATAGTCCCTCGAAGGCTTGCCTTCCACCATGTACGACGCCAGGGTGAACGGGCCGCCGGCAAAGCCCAGCAGCGGCACTTCCAGCTCGCGGTTGAGAATCTTGATCGTCTCCAACACGTACGGGACCATCTCTTCCGCCACCAGGGTCGGAATGGCCGCGACATCCGCCGCCGTAGTGATGGGTTTCTCGAACACCGGGCCGACGTTCTCAACAATGTCGACCTTGAGCCCCATGCCCCGGAGCGGCGTCATGATGTCCGAGAAAAGAATGGCCGCGTCGACACCCAACTGCGTGACCGGCAGAAGGGAAACTTCAGCGCAGACGTCCGGATGTTCGCAGATCTCCATGAGCGTATACTTCTGGCGAACCTGCCGATACTCGGGCTGGTAGCGGCCGGCCTGACGCATGAACCAGACCGGCGTCTGATCCACAGGTTGACGCCGGGCGGCGCGCAGGAGGCGGTCGTTTTTGAGCATGGAAAAGCAACGGCTCCTTTCAACCAGACATTCCACTCCAGTTTAGCGGATTGTAAGGACCACGCCTATAGGCCATGAGCAGGACTAAACATACCGAATGGGTAATTACAATGGCAATAGTCCAAACAAAGGACTAAAAGGGAGGCTTACCAGTGGGGAATAGCTTGACTGGGCGGGTCGCAATCATTACTGGTTCCAGCAGAGGCATTGGCAAGGCGCTGGCGTTGCGGCTGGCGGAAGAGGGCGCCGACATCGTGGTCGCGGCCAAGAGCGAACACTCGCGGGATAAGTTGCCGGGCAACATCCACGAGACGGCAGAACTGGTCCGGGCGCGGGGGCGCCGGGCACTGGCCTGCAAGGTAGACGTCCGGGACGAAGCCGACATTGCCGCAATGGTGGAGCAGACCATGGCCGAATTCGGGCGCATCGACATTCTGATCAATAACGCCGGCGCCCTCTGGTGGAAGCCCGTACTGGAGACGCCGCCCAAGCGGTTCGACCTGATCATGGGCGTGAACGTGCGGGCGTCGTATCTCACCGCATACTACTGCCTGCCGCACATGGTCCGGCAAAAGTGGGGCCACATCATCAATATGGCCCCGGCCATCGGTACCCATGCGAATCCGGGCATGGCTTCCTATATGGTCTCCAAAATGGGCATGGCCCGGCTCGCGATCGGCATCGCCGAGGAGCACTCCGCCGATAATATCGCCGCCAATTCACTCTGGCCGGTCACGCCGATTGAGACCGCCGCCGTCATAAACACCGGTTTCGGGGACCGCTCCGTCTGGCGCACACCGGAGATCATGTGCGACGCAACCATGGCCATTTTGAGCCAGGAGCCGGCCAACTGCACGGGGCGGATGCTGACCGACGAGGAGATCCTTTCGGAGGCCGGCATCACCAACTTCGACAAGTACTGGTGCGAAGGGGTGCCGCCGGAGAATCCGGTCTACATCGACGGCCGGGCAGACAAGCGCTGGTAGGGCGGCCTGCACTGAATACAAAAGAGGGAGCAGTGCAACGCTGGCTGTTGCTGCTCCCCCTCTTTTTTCAGCGCTGGTCGCCTTCGGTCTCCAAGGTGAATCGCCAGGCACAGTGATACTCTGGCGGATGCGGGTCGGGCGGGCAACTTAGCACCTGCGTCCGGATGCGCGGGTCAATCGCCGACGCAAACCCAGCGTACTCCACCAGCCCCACCGGCTTACAGGGGAACGGCTGCATGCCTTTGCGCTCCCGAGCTTCCTGCACTCTGCACCGCTTCATCTGGAAGATGAGCGTCCGCTCATCGGGTCGCAGGATTTCCTGCTCGTTCACCACAGCATAGAGCCGAAATCTCAGGGCCTGGTCCAGGCCGTCGAGACCAGCCTCAACCGGCAGTTGCAGCAAACGGCGTATCCGCCCCGCCTCCACGACGGTGAAGCGCTCCCATGCCTCCATGTCAAAGCGGATTGCCTCGTCCAGCCCATGTGTGGCCTCGACCGCCTGGAACCACAGGCCATCGTGGGCCAGCCACCGCTTGGCGAAGTCGGTGACTAGTTCTAGCAGTTCATCTTTCGTAAGGTCCTGAATCTCGCGCATGCCATCCCCCCTTACCCATCACCCTGGAGCCGGTCGTCCGTCATCCGAAATGTCGCTGCATTCATATTATACCCCTGTGGGTATCCATGCCAAGTGGCCGATCAAGATCCGCCTCCGCCGGCCCACTGGACAACTCCCCACTTCTGTTCCAATTCCGCGGAGTGCAGCAAAATATTGCCGCGCTTAGTCTTTAGCTGTGAAATAAGGAAGGATTCCTTGGTACGCATGTTGAATCTTACCATCTGTTCGCAGGGCTCAGGGTCAACTAACGCCCACCTTTGGTTAGGACAGCCAAGTTTCCCTCTTGACTTAGGACCATCATCCAGTTATGGTTATTCCAGGGCACGTAGTAGTGAAAAATGTGGGATATAAAGGTTCATGCACATAATAACGGGAGTATCTATTGACTATTTTTGGTATCACTGTTATCATGATCCTGAAAGCTGATGTTACTTTTTTGGATAAGGGAGGGGAACTAGTACCATGATGAAGTCTACGGGCATCGTGCGTAAGGTCGACGAACTCGGCCGGGTCGTAATCCCCATCGAGCTGCGCCGCACGCTCAGCATCGAGGAGAAGGATTCTCTGGAAATTTACGTGGACGGCGATAAGATCATCCTGCGTAAGTACGAACCTGCTTGCGTCTTCTGTGGCAACGCCGCTAACGTGGAGAACTTCAAGGGCAAGAACGTTTGCCAGTCCTGCCTGGCCTCTATGGCGGGTCGTGCCTCTCAGGTCGGTTAGACCAGGTAACATTTACCAAACAAACAAGCACCCCCTTATTTCGGGGGTGCTTGTTTGCGTCTCATTTCAGCCGCCCGCAGGCGGGGAGCGCAAGGAGCAACAGCAACCGGGTCCTGGCCAGATCAGGGTGCTTGAATGGTAATGGTGACCTGGTCATCGATTTTGGCGCCCGGTTCAAGGCCGGCCTGCCCGAAAACCACCCGATACGTGCCTGGCTGTACCGTGTGGGGAATCGGCAGGAGGAACAGGTTGGCCGAGGCCAGCTTCGAGACCTGCGCCAGATTGGCTTCACCGGTGCTGCGCAGTGCCACGCCGGTCTGCGGCAGCAGGCGGATGGGGAGGCTCCGGACATGCACGGCGACCCACTCGCCGGGCCGGACTTCCCGCGGCAGCACCACCAGGTTGCCGCTGGCGGTCACGTCGGTCATGACATCTCCGCCTACGCCGGCTTGCGCTTTGGCAAGGTCCGTGGCCAGGGCATTATTCTGCTCCCTGAGTTGGTCCCGCTCCGCTTGTGCGAGGCTGACCTGCCCCTGCAGGTGCGCGTTTTCCGCTTCGAGCGTAGAGACCCGGGCCCTTAGCTGTGCCAACTCCTGGGGCGCCGTTCCGCTCCGGCAACCGGTAATCAGCATGAGCAGTACCAGGAGTGACAGGGTCCGTTTCACTCGCTCTCCTCCTTCAAATCCAGCAGGGCCTGGTATACGTCGCGCTTGGTCAGCCCGAACCGGGCCGCCACTTCTTTCATGGCGGTTTTCCGGTCCGTGCCTGTCGCCTCCAACGCGGCCACTGCCGCCGCCAGCGACTCGGGAGTCGCCTCAGCGGGCGCCGGGGCCTCTGGCTCCGGAGCGCCGCTGACCACCAGCACGAATTCCCCGCGCGGCTCCTTGGCCGTAAAGTGGGCCAGCAGTTCCGCCGGCGTGCCCCGCAGGACCTCTTCGTACAGCTTGGTCAACTCGCGGGCCGCGGCCATGGGTCGATCGCCCAGGGCGTCCCGCAGATCTGCGAGCGTATCGGTCACCCGGTGGGGCGCCTCGTAGATCATCCACGTGCGGGTCTCCGCCTTCAGGCGCTCCAGGGCGGCCCGCCGCTCCTTTTTCCTGGGCGGCAGGAACCCCTCGAACACAAATCGCTCGGTGGGGAGCCCGGAAACCACCAGGGCCGTAGTGAAGGCAGTGGGGCCGGGCACCGGCACCACGGGGATGCCGGCGGCTATGGCCAGCCGGACCAGGTCCTCCCCCGGGTCCGAAATAGCCGGCATGCCGGCATCGGTCACCAGGGCCACATCTGTCCCGGCCTGCAGCCGCGCGATCAGCTCCGGCCCGGCGGTCCGCTGGTTATGCTCGTGATAGCTGACCAGCGGCGTGTGGATGTCGAAATGGCTCAGGAGCTTGCGGGTCTGGCGGGTGTCCTCCGCCGCGATGATACCCGCCTCATGCAGCACCCGGATGGCGCGCTGGGTGATGTCCTCCAGATTGCCGATGGGTGTACCGACGACGTAGAGTGTGCCCATGATGGCCTCCTTCGTCATTGCCAAGTCTGCCCCGACTAGCGTGCGGCTACACGTTGTAGATTGCAAGCACCTCGGGCGTAAGGGTCTGGCCGTCCTGGTAGACCACCAGCGGCGGCTCCACTTTTAGTCCGGGTCCCCCGCCTTTTACGGCCTCCAGCAAAGCGAGGTTAGCCGGACGGCCTGCCCGTGCCTGGACCAAACGGAGCCGCTTGGGCTCCAGCCGGTTGGCCCGCATGATGACCAGCAGGTCGGTCAGCCGCTCCGCCAGGAAGACGACCGCCACCCGCCCGCCGTGCTTCACCGCTGTCGCCGCCGCCACGCCGGCTTCGGCGAGGGTTCCGGCCAGTTCGTGGCGGGCTGCAGCCCGTGCGTCCGAAACGCTGACTTTCCCCCGCCCGGGCTCCCGGTAGGGCGGGTTCATGGTGACCACGTCGAACTTGCCGTGGCCGTAAAGCCGGCCCACCGCGCGAAAATCACCGCAGTCGATGCGGACGCGGTCGGTGAGGCCGTTCAGGGCCACGCTGCGGGCTGCCATCTCCGCCGTCTCCGGCTGAAGCTCAAGGCCCGTACAGGTCGCTTCAGGGTGGAGGGCGGACAGCAACAGCGGTACCACCCCGCAGCCTGTACCCAAATCCAAAACCCGGTCTGACCGGCGCACTTTGACAAAGTGCGCCAGCAAGACCGGGTCCATGGCGAACGGAAAGCGCCCCGGATGCTGGATGATCCGAAGGCCACCACGGCCCAAGTCATCCACCCGTTCCCCGGGGCGCAGATCCATACTGGTCTCCTCCGTCACTCAGCCGAATTGCCGCCCTGCGGGCTCCCGCCGTCGCCGCCGCCCTGGGGGTTGCCACCGCCACCGCCGTGACGGCGGCCACGATGCCGCCGGCGACGGTGCGGAGCGCCCGTCCCTTCCGGCCGCTCTTCGCCGGCCCGCTCGACGGGCTGGGTCGGGCCGGGGGCCGGAACTCCCGCCTGAGGTGCAGGCCGGGTAGCCTGCTGAGGCTTGCCGCCACCGGCCGGGGCGCCGGTCAGGCCGCCACCTTGTTGCTGGCGGGGCGGACGCTGCTGGCGCTCGCCCTGGGGCCGCTCGCCTTGAGGCCGTTCACCGGGCTGCCGTTCCGGCTTGGCCCCGCCGCCCGGCTGGTTCGGCTGCCGGGGTTGCTGACCACGTTGCTTATCCCGCTGTTGGGCCGCCTGCCCGGGCTGCTTGTCCCGTTGCTGGACGGGCTGCTGGGCCGGCCGCTTGCCGCCTTCGCCCTGCGGCTGTGGCCTCGGCCCACCCTGGGGCCGCTCGCCCTGGGGCCGTTCGCCCTGGGGCCGCTCGCCCTGGGGCCGCTCGCCCTGGGGCCGCTGCTTCGGCCGCTCCCGCCGTTCGCCACCGACGCCGCCGGGCTGGCGCTCCCCGCCACTGCCTCGCCGCTCCGCCGGGCGTTCGTCCCGCCGGGGCCGCTCAGCCACCACCTGGGCGATCCGGGCGTCCGGGCCGGATTCGCCTTCGCTGCGGAGAATAATCCGCGGTACCGGCCGGTCTTCCAACTCCACCAGGTCCTGCACGTTGCCGTTCTCCAGGAGTACCGGCGGCACGTACCCGGGCGCCAGCGTCGGGTCTTTCTTCGCTAATTCGTAGGTTTCCTGTTCATATCGCAGGCAACACATGAGCCGCCCGCAGAGGCCAGAGATTTTAGATGGGTTCAGGGACAGGTTCTGATCCTTGGCCATCCGGATGGAGACGGGCGCAAAGTCGCCCAGAAAACTGGTGCAACAGAGAATGCGACCGCAAGGGCCGATGCCGCCCAGCAGTTTCGCCTCGTCCCGAACGCCGATCTGACGCATCTCAATCCGGGTCCGAAAGACGCCTGCCAGGTCCCGGACCAGTTCCCGGAAGTCGACCCGGCCTTCGGCCGTAAAATAGAAGATGATCTTCGAGCCGTCAAACGTATATTCCACATCGACCAGCGACATTTCGAGCCCATGGGCATCGATTTTCTTCTGGGCGACGCCAAACGCCTCGTGTTCTTTCCGCTTATTGTCGGTGGCAAGCTGGGCATCCTTTTCGGTGCCAAGCCGGAGCACTTTCTTCAGCGGTTGGATCACTTGCTCCTCCGGGACATCTCGGGCGCCGACCGCCACTTCGCCGTATTCCACGCCCCGAGCCGTCTCCACCACCACCCGGTCACCCATGATGATGGTAAACTCGGCTGGGTCGAAATAGTACACTTTCCCCGCGGTCTTAAAACGTACGCCTACTACTCGGACCATTCAGTCACCTCCTGGTCCACAAACCGTTGCTGCGACGAGATTCCCTAATAGTATAGGGCTCGAAACACCAGGAAAGCAAGTTATGTTGCCCGAGGCGCCCTGGCATGCTCACCGAGGTGCAGCAGCATCATGTCCAGTGCAAGGCGCGTGTTGGCATTCTTCTGCAATTGCCCGCGGGCGTCGGTCAGGACCCCCAGCATCGCCAGGAGCCCGTCCGGCCCGAACTGCTCCGCCAGCGCGCACACCTCGGCCTGCCGGTCCTGGTTGATCAGCAGGCCGGCCGGAGCGGACTCGGCCACCAGGAGGGCGTCCCTGAGCCAGACCGTCGCCAGTTCCAGCCAGTCATCCAGGTGTTCTTTCTGCTTCTCCAGGCCTTCGGCCTCGCCCAGAAGTGCAAAGTCGTCCAGATTCGACAGTTTGGCCAGCAGCGCCCCGGTCGCATCGCGCCGCTGGGCCACGCCTTCGTCCTGCGCCATGCGCATGGCCCGGCCGATGGAGCCGCCCGAAAGCGAGGCAAAGAGGCGGGCCTTCCCGGCGTCTAGCTGCGCCAGCCGCGCGAGCACCGCCGCCACTTCGTGCGGACTGATCGGCGGGAAGTTGATGGTCTGGCACCGGGAAATGAGCGTGGGCAGCACGCCGGAAAGGTTGCTGGTCAGCAGAATCAACTTGGCGTAGGCCGGCGGCTCTTCCAGGAGCTTCAGCAGCCGGTTGCCCGACTCCGGGTTCATCCGGTCGGCGCCGTCGATAATCGCCACCCGGACTTTGCCCTCGTTGGGCCGGGCGTACATTTCCGCCTGGAGGTCCCGGATCTGGTCCGTCTTGATGAACCGGCCGTCGGGCTGAATCAGCGCGACATCCGGATGGGCCGGCGGGACGGCGTCAATGCGCTTGCAGGACGAGCAGACGCCACAGGCGTCGCCCTCCGGCCCGGGTGCGTGGCAGTTCAGCACTTTGGCCACCTGCAGCGCGACGGTCCGCTTGCCGACTCCCTCCGGCCCGACAAACAGGTATGCGTGCGCCATCTTGCCCGAACCAATGGTCTGGCGCAACTGACGTACCGCCAGGGGTTGCCCGACGATGGCCGCCCAACTCACAACGGTTGCCTCCTAGAACTTCTCAAATCGTTCCACATCCAGGACGAAGACCGTGGCGCCGCCCACCAGAATCTCCACCGGGTACGGAATATACGAGTCGGCCGGCCCCCCCATGGGCGAGAGCGGCGTGACCAGTTGTTCCCGAGCCCGGCAGGCGCCTTTGATCAGCCCGACGACCCGCTCCACGTCCTCGTCACCGACGCCGACCAGCAGCGTGGTGTTCCCCTCCCGCAAGAAGCCGCCGGTGCTGGCCAGTTTAGTGGCCCGGAACCCGGCCTCCGTGAGCGCCGCCAGTAGCCGGTGGGAATCCTTGTCCTGAATAACAGCCACGACCAACTTCATGCTCAGACACCCCCTGCTGTAGTACGCTGCCTTACCGGGACTGCCGGCGGGGCAGTATGTCTTCCACCAGTCTGCGGATTTCCGCCTGCACTTCGTCGATACCCCGCGCAGCATCCACCACTTTTACCCGGCGAGGCTCCGCTTTCGCCAGTTCCAGATAGCCGTCACGGACCTGTTCGTGGTACCAGTCGCTTTTCTGCTCGATCCGGTCTTCGCCTTGGGCCGCACGGCGCTGCCGGGCGACGTCCGGAGCGAGGTCCAACACGATAGTCCGGTGCGGCTTCAAAGAGCCAGTAGCCATATCGTTGATCTGGGCCACAAATTCCGGCGGCATCCCACCGGCGAAGCCCTGGAACACCATGCTGGAATCCACGTACCGGTCGCCGATGACCACTTTGCCGGCTTCCAGCGCCGGTCGGATCACTTTGGCAACGTGATCGGCCCGGCTGGCGGCAAAGAGAAATGCCTCGGAAATGACGGACATTCCTGTGTAGGCCGGATCCAAGACAATCTCACGGATGCGCTCGGCCAGGGGCGTCCCGCCCGGCTCCCGAGTAAAAATGTAGTCGAGGCCCTTCTGGTCCAGGTACTCGAGCAGAAGTTTCAACTGCGTAGATTTGCCGGCGCCATCGACGCCTTCAAAAGTGATGAAAACGGCCAAACGCGTGTCACTCCCTGACGACACGGATCGTATGCAAGTCGGGGTCGGACGGCCCTTGCAGGTGATACCCGGCGGCCACGGCGTGCTGGAGATAGGCGACCACATCGGCCGTGAGCCGCTCGCCCGGAACGATTGCCGGAATGCCCGGCGGCGACGGCGAGACCAGTTCGGCGGCGATTCGACCGACGGCCTGCGCCAACGGTACTGAATCCTTCGCCCCCAGATAGGCTTCCCTGGGCGTGAGCACAACTTCAGGCCAGGGCGGCTCCGGCGGCCGCTGTGGCGTGCCGGGCCCCTGCGGCAGGTCCCGCATGGCCTCGACGAAAGACTGGACTCCGGCAGGCGTATCGCCAGGAGAGAACACGGCGAGCACGTAATCGAGCCCGCAAGTCTCCACGGCCACACCCCGGGACCAGAGGAAATCCGCAGCCGCAAACCCGGTGATGCCACGGCCCCGCACGTCCACCAGCAGCTTCGTCGGATCGCTGGCCGGGTAAACCCGTAGGCCCGAGACCTGGTTGATCTGTTCGCGAGCCGAATGCGCCAACGCCAGCGCCCGGTCCCAGAGCGCCCGGCCGTTCAGGGCCAGGTCCCGCCGGGCCGCATCAAGCGAGGCCATCAGCAGGTAGGACGGGCTGGTCGACTGGACCAGCCGGAGCATCTCCTTCAGCCGGACGGGGTCCAGCCGGCCGCCCGTGCCCAGGTGGCACAGCGATGACTGGGTGAGGCTCCCGCCGGTCTTGTGGACCGACTGAGCCGCTCCGTCGGCCCCCACGGTCAGCGCCGCGGGCGGCATGTCCGGATGGAACGCGAAGTGGGTGCCGTGGGCTTCGTCCACCAGCGCCGCCGCCCCGGCCCGGTGAATCAGAGCGATCTCAGCCGCCAGGTTTCCGGCCACCCCGTAGTACGTCGGATGAACCAGTACGGCCGCGGCAGCTTCCTGTAACGCGTCTTGCAGCGATGACGGATCCACGCCGGTCGCGATATGGAGGTCGGCAGCAAACTTGACCCGGACCCAGGCCGGCTTCACCCCGGCCAGAATCAGTGCCCCGATGACGGAGCGATGGGCGTGCCGGGGAACGGCCATGGTCTGCCCGGACCGGCAGGCGGTCAGAATGAGCGCGTGCAGTCCCGCCGTAGTCCCCCCGACCAGAAAATGCGACTCAGCCGCCCCGAAAGCCTCGGCCGCCAAGGCCTGCGCTTCGGCAATCGGCCCGGAAGGGGCGTGAAGGTCGTCTAGCCCCGGCGCCTCCGTGAGGTCAATCGCCAGAGCGTTGTCACCGATGTAAGCCCGCCACTCAGGCGGGGCCGCCTGGCCCAGCTTGTGCCCCGGCACATGCAGCGGGGCTTTCACGGTGGCGGCGTAGTGGCGAAGGGCATCGAACAATGGGGCACGGTGCTGATCTCGCAACACGTACCAGGCTCCTCCCCCACTGTGCGTGGGTCATATTCGACAGGCGAACACTGTATCCCTTTTCCAGCTTCAGACCCCCGAACGGCGGCGCTTCAGCACCAGCCGCACGTCGTCCCCCCGCAGTTCCATCCCATCGAAGCCGTTCAGCAAACGGGAAGCGATGCGCGGCCCGTAAGCGTCTTCGATCTCCCCGGCCGTCAGGTTTGTGGAGACGATCATCGGCATCAGCCGGTTCATCCGGTGGTTGATGATGTTAAACAGCTCCTGGCCGACGAACTCCGACACCTTCTCCGCCCCGAGGTCATCCAGAACGATCAGGTCGGCGCTGAGCAGCCGATCAATGCCCTGCCGGTACTCCTCGTCGTCGTCGAAGCGGTGCAGCCGCAGCAGGTCCAAGAACTCGGAGAACGTCAGGTAAACCACCGTGCGGCCCGCTGAGACCGCCGCGTTGGCGATGCACGACGAAAGAAAGGTCTTGCCCCGACCCACGTCGCCGGCGAAGAGCAGGCTCTCCCGCTGGGTTCCCCCCGCGACCCGGGCGGCGTACGCCTTACAGTATTCCAGCACCCGGGCCATGTACTTCCGATCGTCCGGCGGGTAGACCGTCAGGTCGAACCGGTTGAATTGCTGCTCCCGGAGCGGCCCGGTAAGGCCGGACGCCTTATAGAGGTCGTCGATCTCTTCCTGGATCAGGCACTGGCACTTCCGGGACGGGCGAACCGTGTCCGGCCCCGCCGGCTCAGGCGGCAGCCAGCCGGTGTTCTTGCAGTGCGGGCAGTCCCAGCGAACCTCCAGCCCGGCCGGGTCGATCGCATGCTGCTTAAGCAGAGCGTCCCGCTCCACCGAGAGCTCCTGCGACCAGGCTTTCAACGCCTCGAAGTCCTTGCCGAAACGGGTTTTGGCATGGAGCACCAGGCGGGCCAAGTCCAGCCCGATTTCGCCCTGAATGTCCTTGATTTCCCCCAGCCGGGGAACCCGGTGAAACACCGCGGCTTCCCGGGCATCGCGCTCCTGCTCCAGTTGGCGGATTCGCTGTTCCCGGCGCCGCACTCGGTCAGTCGTCAAACTTCTTAAAGACGTGATCATAGTTCTTCATCTTCTCCCGCTGCAGGAAGACGTTGCTAGTCTTTCCGGTCCCCCGCTTGCCGGTCGCCTGGCCTGCCGGCTCGGTGGACGCCGGGCGCCGCTGTTTCCGTTCGCTCAGTGCCTGGTCCACGTCCGCTACCGTCCGAACGCCCTTGTCCCGCCAGGTTTCCAGTATCCGATTCACATACTGCAGCGGGTTCTGGACACCGTTAGATTCATCGCACGCCCGGAAAACGACCTCGTTGCTGAAACCCCACTCGTCGGTCCATTTATCGAGCAGCGTCTGCTCGGCACCGGTCAGCTGGCGCTTCAGCCCCAGGTAGGAGACGATCGCCTTATGCTTGCCGGCGGCCTTGCGATGCCGCTCTGCCAGGTCCTCCGCCTCGTCCGGACTGCGCACACCCTCTTCGGACCAGCGACGGGCCACCGTGTTCAGGTAGCTCATGCGGGTGACACCCTGGCGCTGCCCTTCCCGGATGACCGCCTGGACCATGTCGGCGTCAAACCCGAAGGTCGTCTGCCAGTCCTGAATGTCGGCGACCTCCCGGTCCGAAAGCGGCCGCCCCAGCAGCTTCTGCGCCGCCAGCAGCGCCGGCTCTTCGACGCCAGCGGCTACCTCTTCGTCGTAATTATCCCGGTACCCGGTCCAGATGGCCCGCAGCCGGGAGAACAGCGGGATGAAGGAAAACGTGAACGTTTCGCCCTCGTCGTCTGCCGCCACCAGATCTTTCTCAGCCAGGTCCAGCACCAGCTTGCGCACCTGGTCGAAGTCGTGAGCATGCAGCTTGCGGGAAATGGTATACGGCCGGTAGGTGTTCTCGGCCAGACCGCCCACGCAGGTCATCACGGCGAAAAGCTTGCCGACGGTATCATAATCCAGTTCCAGGTCCAGCATGTAATCAAACAACATGCGGGGAAGGTTGACGAAGCCCCGCTTTAACAGCGCCTCGAGAAAATCGTAATCGGCCGGCCCCACGGGCTCGCGTGGCATTCGATCCCCCCTTTTTTGAAACGCCGGACGCAGCCGGCGCGATCATTCGCGCGATCCGCCTCAACCCGCGCGAAGAGGTTCGATTCTCCGCCCGCCGGACCGATTCCTGCCCGGCCCTTCGGTACGCCTTGTTATACTGGAAGCGGTTATTCGACACCTTTCATTGATTCGGCTTCGTAGCGACAGAACCCTAGCGTCATTGGATCTGGGAATAGAAAACCGCGGGGCGATACGCCCCGCGGTCGGTCAGATGCTACAGGTCCGGGTGCTCGCTCATGGCCTTGAGGCGCTTCCAGCGGCGGTCGACTTCCTTCTGGAACTCGGTCGTGACGGAGGCATACTCGGGCTTCATGAGGTGCTTCGTCTTGCCCATCATCTTCAGCCACTCTTCGACAGCCACTTTCTTGCCCTTGGCCTCGGGGTCGTAAGTCAGGTGGGTAATCCCCTTCTCGACCTCGTACAGCGGGAAGAAGCAAGTATCGACAGCCTGCTGGACGATTTTGGTGCCCAGGCGGTCTTCAGACAGCCAGTTCAGCGGGCAGGCGATCAGCAGCTTGCCGTAAACCATGCCCACATTCTTGGCGTACCACTGGGCCTTGGCGGCCTTTTTCCAGAGATCCTGCGGCTGCGACTCGACGCCGGTGAAGACGTACGGAATGTGAGTCGCCGCGAAGATCTGGGCGGTATCCTTGTGGTGGAACTGCTTGCCGCCGCCCATCGGGCCGACGTTGGACGTCGAGGTCTTGTGGCCGAACGGCGTGGAGTAGGACAGCTGATGGCCGGTGTTCATATAGCCCTGGTTGTCGTACTCCAGGACGATCATGTTGTGGTTACGCAGGGCGGCGCCGATCGCCGGACCCATGCCGATATCCATGCCGCCGTCGCCGGTGACCATCACGAAAGTGATATCCTCGCCGATTTCGATCTCGCCGCGGCGCTTCCGCTCGTAGAAGGCTTCGACAACACCCGACAGGGTGGCGGCGCCGTTCTGGAACAGGTTGTGGATATAGGTGACACGGTGGGCCGTGTTCGGGTAGCCCGTGGTGACGACCATGGCGCAGCCGGTCTGGAAGAGCACGACCACGTCGCCGGAGAGCGCCCGGAAGAAGTTATCCAGGGCGCCGAAGATGCCGCAGCCAGGGCACGCGCCGTGTCCGGGCGTGATGCGCTTGGCCATGCTCATCATCTGGCGGGGCGGCGGGACGGTGACCTTCAGCTCTTCGCCGACGACCTCGACCTTGACCGGGGACTGCTGCTCCGCCAGGGTCAGCGGGGCAACGACCTCGACCGGGGCAGCAGCGGTAGCAGCGGTAGTGCCGTAGTAGTCGAACGGAACCTCAACGGCGCCCTTCTTCAGCGAATCGACGGCCAGGTTGAAGAACGCTTCGGCGTCGTCGGGGTAGAAGTCCCTGCCGCCCAGGCCGTAAATCCGGGTAGCCACCAGGGTCTTGTTGGCGGGATCGTCCTTGAGGACAGCCTTGATCTCGTGCGAGAGGTTGCCGCCGTTGCCGCCGTAAGAGTCGGAGCGCTCGCCGATCACCAGGACCTTCACGTTCTTCAGGGCCGCCTGGATCTGGGCCACCGGGAACGGGCGAATCACGTGCAGGGAGATGACGCCGGCCTTGACGCCCTGCGCCCGCATCTTGTCGGCCACTTCGCGGCCGGTATCGGCGGCGGAGCCGAGCAGGAAGAGTGCGACCTCGGCATCTTCCATCTTATAGCTGTTGACCATGCTGTAGGAGCGGCCCGAAAGCTTCGCCCACTCGGCGAAGATCTCGGGGATAACCTTCAGGGCGTTCTGCATGGCCGTGTGCAGCTGATACTTGTTGTTGATCAGGTCCGGGTCGTTCATGACCGGGCCGAAAGTCTTCGGATGCCGCGGATCCAGCGCATCGGCGAAGCCTTTCTGCTTCGGGCCGACCCAGTCGCGGAGGACCTGGCTGTCCTCGAAGTACTCAACGCGGTGCTTCTGGTGGCTGGTGAAGAAGCCGTCGTAACCCACGATGACCGGCAGGCGGACATCCGGATGCTCGCCGGCCTTTACGGCGACGGGATGGAGGTCATAAACCTGCTGCGGGTTGTCGCCGTACAGCACGATCCAGCCGGTGTTCAGGGAGTAATAGAGGTCGCTGTGATCGCCACGGATATCCAACGGGCCGGACACGGCACGGGTGACGAGGTCGAGGACCATCGGCATCCGGGTGCCGGACTGCACGGGCATCTGCTCGATGGCGTACAGGTAGCCGTTGGCCGAAGTGGCATTAATGACACGCGCACCCGCCACGGCGGCGCCGTAGCAGATGCCGGCCGCCCCGTGCTCGCCGTCGGCGGCGACCATGCGGACGGTGTTCTCGCCTTCGACCTTCATTTCATCGATCAACTCGGCCACTTCGGTGGACGGAGTGATCGGGAAGTAACCCATTACATCAAAGTTAATCTGGCTGGCGGCTAGTGCGGCCATCTCGTTACCAGATTTGAAGGTGCTCTTCTGGACTTTCAGTTCCTGTTCCTTGAGCGCCATTTGCCGCTCACCTCCCAACAAGCAAATTGGTGTGCTTTACCGCGTGCTCGGCTGCATAGCCCTCGTCTTCGCGCAGATCCTGCAGCGCGTCGGTCGGGCAGGCCTCGACGCACTTCAGACAGCCCTTGCAGTACTGGTAGTTGATGCCGACCAGGTTGTTGGCGGGCTTGCCGCGCTTGTCGACGCCTTGCTCCCAGACGAAGCAGAAGTCCGGGCAGACCATGTCGCACTGGGCGCAGTCGATGCACGCCGCCCGATCGAAGGCCGGCAGGAAGCCCTGGCGGGAAACGGACAGGTCGTTGGCCGCCATGCTGCCGGCGTTGAGTACGACGCCGCCCATGGGGGCGTTCATATAGCCGTAGAGGGGGCCGCTGCGCTTGAAAGCGGGAGCGGTGTACCCTTCGGCCTTATAGGTCTCGAACTTGACTTCTTCGAAGCCCCGATCGAAACACTTGAGGTTGCCAGGAACGGTGGCCGGGTACTTCTTCGTGAAGACGTCGGCGATCTCGTCCTTGACGGCATGGACATCGAGGAACGAAGCGGCCCGGCAAATGGCGCCGAGGAACGCCATGTTGACGCGGGACTTCGTTTCGACGGCAATCGCCATCGCATCGAAGGTACCGATGGTGACGTCCTCAAGCTTGAGGAGCGCCTTCATCTCGGCCGGGGACTTCTTGGTGTTGATGATCACCGTTCCGCCGGGCACCAGGCCGCGGACGACAGGCTGGGTCCGAATCAGCGCCTCATGGAAGATGCAGACGATGTGCGGCTCTTCGATGGGCGACGTGATCCGGAGCGGCGTGCCGGCAGCGCCGAAACGGACGAAAGACTTTACCGGAGAACCCTTTTTCTCAGACCCGTAAGACGAGAAGTTGGAGCCGGTCAGCCCCTGGAACAACACGCCGGCTTCGGCGAGCATCTTACCGGCGATGTTCGCGCCCAACCCACCGATGGACTCAAGCCGAATGTTGAAGAAGCCGTACTCGTCCTTGACGGGGAGCTGAGTAGAGGCCACTTTGGGTTCGACTGCCATGCTTGTGCTACCTCCCCTGACCAACGGCACGCGAATGCCGCCGGATGCATAATACCTTCGTTTCTTGAGTCTAAGCTGTCAAGGGCGACTAGCCAATCCGCCATTGGCCCTAGTCTTCATAGCTATAAAACAGCAAAATGCGGCGGCGAGCTGTCGTTTTGCGGCGACGAAATGCACTTGACGGGTTGTGAAATGCAGAACGTTGATGGTAAGATGCACGGAAATCCGGGGCTTGCGGAGGGTTTCTAGGGTGCGGTACGGAATTGAGTCGCCTATCAGGGCCTAACGCGTCAATCGCAGGGAGGTGTACGCACTTGCCGATGCTGGGCTGGCTGCGTAATGCCGTGGACTATCGAATCAGGCAAACGATTCGACTGAGGCGTGGCCCCGCGCGGTTGCCAAGGGAGACCAAGGCGGGGTTGTTTATCGTTGCGGCCGCTGCCGAGGCGGAACGGCTGGTTGCAGCCTATCACCTGGAGCAGTGGCGGGAGACCGCCGGCCGGGTGGACTTTGCCACCTCCCTCTCCTACCTGCAGATGCTGGAGCGGGCCTTGCGCGAGGCCCGTGTCACCTTGCCGGCGCAACTCCGGGTCCTGGATGCCGGCTGCGGCGACTGGTTTTACGTCCAGACGCTGTATGGGTTGCTGCAGCACTTCGGCGCCGCTAAGCCCCGGGGAATCCGGCTCGATGGCGTGGAATTCGATGCGTACGCGCTATACGCGGGTTTCCGGTCCCGCCACGACTGGGCGGCGGCCTACATGAATGGCCTGGCCGGCGCCCGGTACATCCCGGGCGACATTTGCGACTACCGGGAGCCCGTAAACGTGGCCTTCATGCTCTTCCCGTTCCTGTTCGCCAACGACGATATGCTCCGCTGGGGGCTGCCTCGCCGGTACCTCCGGCCTCCCGTCGTACTGAAGCACGTAGCCGGGCTCGTGGAGCCGGGCGGCGTGTTGATCCTCGCCAACCTGGGCGAGGCGGAGCGGCAGGAGCAGCACCGGCTCTTGGCAGAGGCCGGGCTGGAGGTCGCCTGGTGGGGCCAGGCCGAGTCGCTGCTGTCCGCGTCCGACCGGCCTCGGTTCGTGACCGTGGTCTGCCCCTGATGGAACCGCCCGGCATTCGTGCCCGTCCAACGGGCAGGCACCTGAAGCCGAGGGGGGATTGTGTGCCACTGCAAAATCAGGTCATTACCGCCGGCGCCTTTGTAGCCGTGCGGGGTAGGTTTCCGTTCATGGTTGGGCCGACCAGAGCAGGGGATCGCCTGGGCGTGGTCCGGCTCGGCGGCCACCGGAAAGCGGGCGAGACGCCCTGGGCGCGTGGTACCTGGCCTGCAGCGACGACGACCCGGTGCCCGCCTCCGAGTCCAAGGGTTTGCTGTTGCTCACTCCGGACGACGTCCAGCAGTTGAGCCGGGACCGCCTGACACTGAAGCAGTTCCTCCAGCAAGGTGGGCGGGCCGTGCTGCGGGAGCGGTTGCCTGAGGAGATGCTGCTGGAGCCTGGGGTTCAGCTAATGGTGCTGGCCCGGCTGCTGGAGTGGCATCCCGGCCTGGCTTTGGTGGAGAGGCGCTGAACGTTCATCCGGATGCGGTAGCACCAAGCCGCAGCCGCCCGGGATGGGGCCGATGGGCGGTAGCGGTAGGCGGCGCCGCCAGTTCGCCAGAATGACGAAGACCACCGTTTTCACGGTGGTCTTCTCGGTAAATAGTTTGGGCGGCGACCTACTCTCCCACGTTCAAGACGTAGTACCATCGGCCCTGAGAGGCTTAACGGCCGTGTTCGGAATGGGAACGGGTGATCCCTCTCGGCATAGCCACCCTAAAACATGTGCGCTCGTGATTTCTGACGAAATCACTGTCGCACGGCGCCAAGGATATGGCGCCGGGCTTACGCCCTGAAAACTGCACAGTGGTTATTGTGATTTCGCCTTGCACACAAACATGTCTTCACCGAGCAGACCCTAATCGAGGAGTTTACCCCTGCGTTGGCGGGGGTCGCTTTCGCACTTTGCGGGGCAAAGTGCTGCCGCTCCTCGATTTATCGCCTT
>DASXVX010000009.1:0-204176 GCA_036504075.1 Symbiobacteriaceae bacterium
TCACGTGACCTTGTGCTCCCTGCTCGCTTGAACAGGCACTCCCTGAAATGGGGCAACAGTAGAGAAAGCCGGATGCGTTAATAGCGCACGTCCGGTTTGGGCGGGGGCCAGTTTCCGTGAGGAAGCTGGCCTACCCTATTCTGACCTGGTCAGACGCCGGAGCGACCGGCAGACCGCGGCTGACTCTGTCAGCCGCGGGGTGTCGCACCCTGGATTATTTGCGTCAAAATATTAGTACCTTGATAGCAGGATTGGTACCAAGTTCGTTGTATTTATTATCCTGACTTATCGAATAGAGAAGAGCCAGCGATGTCTGCCATTCTGCGAGATGTTGCATACCCGTATGCTGTCAGGAGACGGAGAGGGGGGCGGGGCGATGGGCCATTTCATCTTCAGCGAGGCACACGAGGTGCTCCGGGCGGAGCTTCGCCGGTTTGTGGAGCGGGAACTGGCGCCTCACGCTGAGGAATGGGAGCAGGCGGAGTATTTCCCGGATGATGTGTTCCGGCAGATGGGGCGGTTGGGATACCTGGGGCTGCGTGTCCCGGAAGAGTACGGGGGCAGCGGCCTGGACTACTACAGCGCCATCGTGCTGGCGGAAGAGTTAAGCCGGGCGGGAAACGGCGGGCTGCCGATGGCGGTCTCCGTCCACGCCGAGATGGCGATTCCGCCGGTCCTCAAGTTTGGCACCGAGGAGCAGAAGCAACGGTTATTGGTGCCGGCGGTCCGGGGCGAGAAAATCGCGGCGTTGGCCATTACGGAGCCGGGGGCCGGGTCGGATGTGAGCGGGGTCCGGACCACCGCCGTCCGGGACGGCGACGGGTGGGTGCTGAACGGCGCCAAGACGTACATAACGAACGGTGTCCGGGCCGACTGGTACCTGGTGGTAGCCAGGACGGACCCGGATAAATGGGGCGGCCTGACGCTCTTTCTGGTGGAGAAAGGGTTGCCGGGCTTCCAGGTAGGGCGTCAGCTGAAGAAGTTGGGCATGCACAGTTCCGATACCGCGGAGCTGTTTTTCGACGAGGTCCGATTATCAGGTACCGACCGTTTGGGAGAAATCGGTCGGGGCTTTGCGAACATCATGTGGGAACTCCAGGGCGAGCGCCTGATCGGTGCGGCGACAGCCGTGGCCATGGCGGAGCGGGCGCTGGAATTGGCCGGGGATTACGCCAACCAGCGGGAGGCGTTCGGCCGGAAAATTGGCGGGTTCCAGGTGATCCGCCACAAGCTGGCGCAGATGGCGACCGAAATCGAAGCCGCCCGGGCGCTGGTTTACGGCTGTGCCTGGCGCTGGGAGCACGGGGAGTACCCGGTCAAGGAGATTGCGATGGCGAAGCTGTTTGCCGCCGATGTCTGCTGCCGGGTGGCGGACGAGGCGCTGCAGATTCACGGCGGGGCGGGCTACATGGCCGAACACCCCATCGGGCGAATCTGGCGGGACGCCCGGCTTCTGCGCATCGGGGCGGGGACCGATGAGATCATGCGGGAGATCATCGCCAAACAGATCGGGTTCTAAGCCGTACGGCTTTTATGAACACTTGGGGGCAAGGGAGTGGGGGAACCATGGTATCACAGGCTAAGGCGTATCCCGCAGGCGTGAGAAGGCATCTGGAGTATCCGGTGGAACCCATGTACGCGGCGATTTACCGGCAGATGTCGCTCCACGCAGACCGCGCAGCCCTCACTTTCTATGGGAAGCAGGTCAGCTATCGGGAGTTGGGCGAGCTGTCGGACCGGTTTGCGGCAGCCCTGGTGCGGCGGTTCGGCATTCGCAAGGGGGACCGGGTGGGGATCATGCTGCCGAACTGCCCGCAGAACGTGATCGCCGTGCTGGGCGCACAGCGGGCCGGGGCGATTCCGGTGGAGTTCAATCCCATGTATGTGCCGCGGGAGATTGAACACCAGGCGAAGGATTCGGGCTGTAAGGTGATGCTGACGCTGGATCTGTTCTGGCCGAAGGTCTTGGAAGCGGGACAGATCGAGCACTATATCGTCACGTCGGTCAAGGACTATCTGCCGTTTCCGCTCAACCTGCTGTACAACCTGAAAGCCAAGGCGCCCAAGGTGCCGCCGAATCTGGCGGTCCGCTGGGCGGATTTCATGCGGGAGCCCGCCGGCGATTTCAAGCCGGCAGCGGTGGAACCACAGGAGGACGCGGCGGTGCTGATTTACACCGGCGGGACCACGGGGGTCAGCAAGGGCGTCATGCTGACGCACTACAACCTCTGCGCCAACATCATGCAGACCCAGGAATGGGCGCAGCGGGGGGAAGGCCGGCACGAGACGGTGGTGGTCGTTCTGCCCATGTTTCACTCCTTTGGCTTCACGGTGTCCTGCATGCAGTCACTGGCTTCCGGCGCCACCTGCATCCTGGTGCCCAAGTTTGACGCCAAGGAACTGCTGAAAATAGTCGACAAGTACCACCCGACATCGCTGCCGGGGGTGCCGACCATCTACACGGCGCTGTTGCACGACCCGGACTTTCCGAAACACGACCTGACTTCCATCGAGTACTGCGTGAGCGGCGCGGCACCGCTGCCGGTGGAGTTGCTGCAGAAGTTCGAATCGGCCTCCGGCTCCAAGATCCTGGAAGGCTACGGGCTCTCGGAGACCTCGCCGGTCACGCACTGCAACCCGATGCACGGCGAGCGGGTGCCCGGAAGTGTGGGCTTGCCATACCCGGACACGGAGGTGCGGGTCGTTGACCTGACCACCGGGGCGGATGTGGAGCTGGGGCACGAAGGCGAGATTCTGCTCAAAGGGCCGCAGGTCATGAAAGGCTACTGGAACCGGCCGCAGGAGACGACCGACACCTTCGTGGACGGCTGGCTGCGAACGGGGGACATCGGGAAGCAGGATGAAGACGGTTATCTGTACCTTGTGGACCGGATGAAGGACATGGTGCTCTCGGGCGGGTTCAATGTCTACCCGCGGGAGATCGACGAGGTGCTCTACCAGCACCCGGCGGTGCTGGAGGCGTGCTCGGTGGGCATTCCGGACCAATACCGGGGCGAGTCGGTGAAGTCTTTTGTGGTGCTGAAGCCCGAGGGGCAGGCCACGGACCAGGAGCTTCTGGCGTTCTGCAAGGAGCGGCTGGCGGCTTACAAGCGGCCCCTGATGGTGGAGTTCCTGCCTGAGTTGCCGAAGTCCGCAGTGGGAAAAGTACTGAGGCGGGTCCTGGCAGCGCAAGAGCGGGAAAAGTTCAACCGTGGGCTGGAGACCGAACTCTACAGCCAGCCTGCCAACCATGATTGAGCCGTTGGCCGGGGTTACGGTGCTGGATCTGACCCGTCTGGTGCCGGGCCCCTTCTGCGGGTGGCTCCTGCGCTGCTGGGGCGCCCGGGTGGTGAAAGTGGAGGATACCGGCAGCGGCGATTATCTGCGGGACCTGCTGCCGCCCTGGTTTCGGCAGCTGAACGCCGGGGCGGAGTCGGTGGCCCTGAACTTGAAGCATCCGGCAGGCCGGGCGGTGCTGCTTCGGCTGCTGTCGCAGGCGGACATGGTGCTGGAGGGGTTCCGGCCTGGCGTCATGGAACGGCTGGGATTGGATTTTGAGACCCTGCGGGCGGCGAACCCGCGGGTGGTGCTGGTCTCGCTCAGCGGTTTCGGGGCGGACGAGGACCGGGCGGGGCACGATCTGACCTACCAGGCCCGGAGCGGCCTGCTTTCACTGATGTCGGAGCCGCCGCCGGTGCAGTGGGCCGACATGGCCGGCGGGCTGACGGCGGCCGCGGGGGCGCTGGCCGCCCTGGCCGGCGCCCGGGCCACCGGGCGGGGCGTCCACGTCCGGACATCGCTGCTGGAGGCCTTGCTGGGGATGGGAAGCTTGCTGGGCGCCCAGGCCCAGGCAGGCGAGCGGCTGGAGCGTGGGCAGATGCCGCTGGTGGGGGCTCTGCCCTGCTACGATGTCTACGCGACGGCAGACGGCGGGCGGGTTGCGCTGGGGGCTTTGGAGCCGAAGTTCTGGCAGGCATTCTGCATGGCGGTGGGGCGGCCGGACTGGCATGCGCGCGGGGGCGACCCGCACATGCATGCGGAGTTGACGGCGCTGTTCGCGTCCCGGCCGCTGGCCGCCTGGGCGGCCTTGGCGGCGGAGACGGACTGCTGCCTGGAGCCGGTCCGACCGCTGGCCGAGGCGGTTCAGGGACTCGGCGGGTTTCAGCCGGTGAGTTTCGACGGCCACCGGCCGGAATCCCGAGGGCCCGTACCGGCGCGCGGCGCGGCGACCAGGGATTTCTTATCTGCGGCTGGGTTTTCTGAGCAGGAGATTGAGGCGCTCGCTGCCGAAGCGGTAATCGCGACTACCTAGCGACCGTTAAAGCAGGAGGATGTGTCTTGGCAGGGAACAAGCAGGCCGACATCGTTACAGCCGCTATTCAGCTGTTTCAGCAGAAAGGCTATCATGCCACGTCGATGCAGGACATCGCCGACGCCGTCGGGCTGCAGAAGGGGAGTCTCTACCACTACATCTCCAGCAAGGAAGACCTGCTGGTGGACATCATTCAGGATGCCATTGCCCAGTACAACGCCCGGCTCGCCGAAGTGAAGGGGATGGACCTGCCGGTGCGGGAACGGCTGGAACTGGCCGTGCGTTACCACTTGCACGGCATTGCCGGCAATCTGGGGATGCTCACGATTTTCCTGCGCGAGAGTTACGCCCTGAATCCGGAGCAGCAGGAGAAGATTTCGGCGGAGAGCGACCGCTACAACCGGATGTTCGAAGCGCTGTTTGCGGAGGGCGTTGAATCGGGCGAGGTCCGGGACCTGGACCCGAAGCTGGCGACGCTGACGGTCCTCGGCGCCTGCAACTGGCTCTACCGGTGGTACCGCCCGGACGGTGCCCGGGAGATGGTTGACCTGGCTGATTTCTTCGTGGATGTGCTTTTCAAGGGGATCATGGATCGTACCGCGTGATGACCTACGTGGGAAAGGAGCGAGTAGGAATGGCAAACGTCCAGGAGATTTTCGTGATGATGGGCGAACGGGTGAAAGCGAACCCGTCGAAAGTGGCGAACCTGAAAGCGGCGTACCTGTTCGAGTTGAGCGGGGACGGGGGCGGAGTCTTCCACGCCGTGTTTGATAACGGGGCCGCTGATATTGGCGAGGGGACTATTCCGAACCCCGGCTGCACGGTCACCATCTCAACGGGAGACTTCCAGGCCATGGTGGAGGGGAAGCTCAACCCGACGGCGGCGTTTATGAGCGGGAAGCTGAAGATCAAAGGCGATATGGGGCTTGCTATGAAGCTCCAGTCCGTGATTAGTTGAGGTAGAACGTCGGGTTTTTTGGAGCCGCCCTGTCCGGGACCATTTCGTCGCTGCGGGGCGGCTTACCTTGGTAATGGTTCTCGCCTTAGCGGCGTACTCGCTCACTGGTAGGCGAAGTATGTCGTCGTCGCTGCGTTCACCGCTGCGGCTGCGAACCTCTTAACTTTCGCCCCGATGCTCCTCGTGGCCCCGGCCTGGGCTCCATTTTCCGACCCAACCCACCTACGCATTCGGGACTGGGCTTCTGGCTCGATTGGGCGCGGGGAGGGTGGGGTGGACGCTTGGGAACTTACATATCACTTTTTGTTTAGCCAATGCCCTCATCGACGTCCGGTTCGATGGGGGTGTTTTGTCCACCGTCTGCTCGGTGGACCTGAATTCTCTGGGAGGTGAACGTATTGGACGCCTGGATTATTGATGCTGTACGGACTCCGATCGGAAAGAAGAAGGGAACGCTATCCGCGATCCGTGCGGATGAGCTTGCTACGGTGCCGCTGAAAGCTGTGCTCGCACGCAACGGCGTAGACCCGAACCACGTGGAGGATGTGATTATGGGGTGCGTCACGCCCATCGGCGAGCAGGGGTGGAACATCGGGCGCCAGGCGGCGCTGCTGGCTGGGTTCCCTCTGGATGTGACCGGGGTGACGCTGAACCGCATGTGCGGTTCGGGCCTGCAGGCGTTGAACTGGGCGGCCCAGGGGGTCATGTCCGGCACCCACGACCTGCTCATTGCGGCGGGCGTTGAGTCCATGAGCCGGGTACCCATGGGTTCAGACGGCGGCGATCTGAGTCCCCGGCTCACCGAGATGTACCCCTGGGTGCCTCAGCACAAGAGCGCCGAAATGATCGCCGAGCGGTGGGGCTTAAGCCGGCGCGATCTGGATGAGTTCAGCCTCCAGAGCCACCGCCGGGCGGCCCTGACCCAGGAGGAAGGCCGCTTCCAGAGAGAGATCATCCCGGTGGGCGGCCTGGATTACGACGAGACGGTGCGCCCGGACACCTCGCTGGAGAAAATCAGCGCCCTGCCGCCGCTCTTCCCGCCGGATGGCGTTGTTCACGCCGGCAACTCCTCGCAGATCTGCGACGGGGCGGCGGCGGCGCTGGTGGCCTCGCCGGAGAAGGCCCGGGAACTGGGACTCAAGCCCCGCGCCCGGATTCGGGCCATGGCCCTGGCGGGCGTGGACCCGACGATGATGCTGCACGGGGTCATCCCCGTGACCCGCAAGATCCTCCGCAAGGCGGGGCTGACCATCCAGGACATCGGCCTGTTCGAAGTGAACGAGGCGTTCGCCGCGGTGCCGCTGGCCTGGATGCAAGACCTGAACATCCCGGCAGAGCGGCTGAACGTGAACGGCGGGGCCATCGCCCTGGGCCATCCGCTGGGAGCGTCCGGCATCCGCATCACCGCCACGCTCCTCAGCGAAATGGAACGGCGGAATGTCCAGTTCGGCCTCGTCACCATGTGCATCGGCTTCGGCATGGCTATCGCCACCATCTTCGAGCGCTTTTAGGCTCAAGCATGCCAAGAGGGGACGTGAGGGGGTACATGACACGAGTTCTGATCATGGTCGCCACCAAGAAAGGCGCCTTTCTGATCGAGAGCGACGAGCACCGCCGGCAGTGGACGGTCGGCGGACCGTACTGTGAGAACTGGCCGGTCCTGCATATGAACTACGACCCGGCGACCCGGTCCGTCTTTGCCGTGGGCGGGAGTCCCTGGTATGGCGCGGCCGTCTGGCGGAGTCCCGACCTGGGCCGGACCTGGTCCCACTCCAGCCAGGGCCTTACTTATGGCGACGCGGGTCCGAAGCTCGAAAAACTCTGGCACGTGACGCCGGCCCACGGCGCCCTCTATGTAGGGGCCGAGCCCGCAGGGCTGTTCCGCAGCGACGATGGCGGCGAGTCTTTCACCCACGTGGCGGGGCTGCGCAATCACCCGACCTGCGACCAGTGGCAGCCCGGCAACGGCGGCCTCTGCCTGCATACCATCTTGCCGCATCCGACCGACCCGAAGCAGATGTGGGTCGCCGCCTCGGCGGTGGGCGTCTTCTACACGGCGGACGGCGGCGAGACCTGGGAGACCCGCAACGCCGGAATCCGGGCCGACTACTTCCCGCCGGAGGCCGACCGGGAGGTAGGCTACTGCGTCCACAAGCTGGCCATGGCGCCGGGGACCCCGGACCTCATCTACCAGCAGAGCCATCAGGGCGTTTACCGCACGTTCGACGGCGCACGCCGGTGGGAGTGGATCACCGACGGGCTGCCCTCCACGTTCGGCTTTCCCATCGCCGCCCATCCCCGGGACCCGAATACCGTCTACGTGGTGCCGCTGAACGGCGACGACCGGGGCCGATTTATGCCCGACGGCGCGGCGGCCGTCTGGCGGAGCCGGACCGGCGGGACATCCTGGGAGCGGCTCTCGGCGGGCCTGCCGCAGGCGGGGGCCTACCTGGGCGTCATGCGGGACGGGCTGGCCGTCGACCGGCTGGACCCGGCGGGCGTCTACTTTGGCACCAGCACCGGCCAGGTCTTCGGCAGCCGCGACGAAGGCGAGTCCTGGATAGCCGTTGCGTCGTACCTGCCGTCCATCTCCGGCGTTAGTGTGGCGGTGTTGGACTGATGGCCGACGTCTACCTGCCCCGCTCGCTGGCCGACCTGTTCCCCGGCAGCCCCCGGCACCTGGCGCTGGCGGCCGGCACGGTGGAAGAACTGGTCAGGGCGCTGGAAGGGCAATGGCCAGGCATGTGGGACCGGCTCTGCACCGCCGGGCCGGCCGTCCGGGAGCATATCAACATCTTTGTCGATGGGGAAAAAGCGGACCTCCGGACGGTGCTGCGCCCGGAGGCCATCGTGCGGATCATTCCCGCCGTCTCGGGCGGATAGCATTGCGAAAAGCAGGGGCAAAAAGCGCCCCTGCTTTCCTTATACCGCGCGGGAAAACCTACCAGCAGCGGTTCTCTGCCAGGAACCTGGTCATCTCTTCGCTCGGGAGCGGCTTCGCAAACAGGTAGCCCTGCCCGCACTCGCAGCCCATCTCCCTGAGCAGGGCCAACTGCAACCCGGTCTCCACGCCCTCCGCGGTGACGGTCAGGTGCAGGGCCTTGGCGAGGTTGATGACCGTATGCACCAGTGCGTCATCTTCCCGGCTCTGTCCCAGCCCGATCACAAAAGACCGGTCCACTTTGAGAATGTCGATGGGGAACCGCTTCAGATAGCTCAGGGACGAGTAGCCCGTGCCGAAGTCATCCATGGACAGGCTGATACCCAGATCCTTGATCGCCCGGAGGGTGTCTTGCGTCGTTTCGGAGTCGTGCATGAGGACGGTCTCCGTGATCTCCAGGTGCAGGCTCCGGGGGCAAAGACCGGTCTCCGTGAGCACAGCCTTAATATCGTCCGGCAGGAGCAGGTCGTTAAACTGCTTGACCGAGAGGTTAACGCTGATGGTGATGTCGGGGTAGGTCCGCCGCCACTCCTGGACCTGCCGGCAGGCCTCCCGCAGGACCCATTTCCCGATCGGCAAGATCAGTCCGGTCTCCTCCGCAAGCGGGATGAACTGGGCCGGGGAGATCAGGCCCCGCTGCGGGTCTTCCCAGCGTACCAGCGCCTCGGCGCCGCTGATGGCCCCGGTGCTCAGATCAATGATTGGCTGATAGTAAACCTTAAACTCTTGCCGCTCGATGGCCCGCCGGAGCGAAGTCTCCAGGTCCAGCCGCTGGACCGCGTGGGAGTACATGACCGGCGTGAACGCCTCGTAGCGGGCCTTGCCCCGCAGTTTCGCCTGATACATGGCAATGTCGGCATGCCGGAGCAGTTCCTTACCGTCGGAACCCTGGTTGCTCATGACCACGCCGATGCTGGGTGTGACCACCATGCTGCGGTTGTCGATCTGGAACGGCTGGCCCAGTTTCGACAGAATCCGCTCCGCCACCCGGATGGCGTCGTCGGTGTCCTGGGTGTTCACCAGCACGACGAACTCGTCGCCGCCTAGGCGGGCAACGGTATCCTGCGGCGCCACGCACGACTGGAGCCGATGGGCCGCCTCGATCAGCAGGGTGTCGCCGGCCCGGTGACCCAGGCTGTCGTTGACGACCTTGAAGTCGTCCAGGTCCAGGAAGAGAATGCCCAGCGACGGCTGGTCCCGGACCGTCCGGGACATCGCCTGCTCCAGGCGGGTCATGAACAGCGATCGGTTGGGCAGGCCCGTCAGCGTGTCGAGAAAAGCCAGGCGGGCCAGTTGTTCCTCCGCCTCCTTCCGACCGGTGATGTCCTTGGCAATGCCGTAAACGCCCACGACTGCCCCATTCTCCACGATCGGCACGGTCATGATGTTCAGTTCCACCGGGCGTCCGCTTTTGTGCATAATGGTTGTGTCGAAGGTGGTCGCTTCGCCCTCCAGGGTCTTGCGGAACTGTCCGCGTGTGACCTCCAGCCGTTCCGGGGGCATCAACGCGGCGAACGACGTGCCCAGGAGTTCCGGCGCCGCAAAGCCCGAGATTGTCTCGCAGGCCGGGTTCAAGCGGGTGAAACAGCCCCACCGGTCCAGTGCGTAGACACCGTCCGGGCTGTAGGCGAAGAGCGACTGGTACAAATGCTCGCTTTCCGCGAACAGTCGTTCGAAATTCTTGTGGTGCGTGATATCCCGGGCCACCGTCCAGACGAAATCGCAGTCTGGGACCGGCACAGTGCTCCAGTCCAGCCAGACCGTGGTGCCGTCCCGGTGCAGGCACCGGACCTGCAGGCTCCGGACCGGGGTGCCCTGTCTGGCGGTCTCGGCCGCCGCTGCCACCTGCGCCCGATCTTCCGGATGAATGAAGGTCAAGTGCGATTGACCCACCAGTTCGGCCGGATCGCAACCCAAAGTGGCGGCGCAGGCCTGGTTGGCATAAGTAATAAGCCCGTCGTACCCGACGGTAGCCATCGCGTCGAGGGAGGTCTGCACGATGCGCTCCAGCGCGGTGGCAGTCCGCTGTGCCTCGGAAATAGCGGCCGAGACCGACTCGCGGGCCGAGTCATTCAGCTGGGACAGCACTTCCGCCGAGGCTGCACGGGCGATGGTGTCGCGTAGTAGTGCAGTGATTTGCAGAGTAGGTGGCATAGACCGACCGGTTCCCTCCTCGAAGATGACCCCGTCGCTTTCAGGGCGACCTGGTATTCACGTATACTAATTAAAGCTCGTCAACCCGGTGTCCTGCCGGGACGACAGCGTTCCGGCTGGTTTTGTCGAAAAAGGTCACCTACACACCTATCCCTTACCTTAACGTATTCCAGAAAGGAGTCAACGTAAAGATGTGAGCCGCATGCAAAGGGCGCACCCCTGAGGAGTGCGCCCTTCGGCTGTGCCTTCCGGGTCCCTATGTCCGGCTGAAAATCGGCCGGCCCAACCGGGCAGAGTTGGCCACCAGGTAAACGATGCCGCCCACTACCCAGAGGCCGGCGCCGCCAATGGCCAGGAGGGCCGCCAGGCGGCTGTCGCCGCCGCCCGCAAAGCCCAGGTAGAAGACCGCCAGCAGCATGGCGACGTTGACGACGACCCCGGTCAGCGGCAGGATGCCGTGCTTCAGCACCTTGAAGCCCTTGGTGCCCACGAAGGCGACGAAGGCGACCAGGTTCGTCAGCCCGTAGATCAGGAAGGTGCCAATGTTGGAGAGCAAGGTGACAGCGGTGAGGTTTCGCAGGGACATGACCCCGAAGCCGCCGATGACCGCTGAAATGACCGCCATGAGCAGCACGCCGTAGTGCGGTGTGGCGAACCGCCCGTGCAGGGCGCCCAGAACGGTCGGCACTTCACCGTCCCGCCCCATGGCGTAGGTCACCCGGACGCCGGTGTTCATGCAGGCCAGGGCGCTGCCGAAGACGGCAATCGCCACGGAAGCGGCGACGATGATCATGAGCACGAACCCGGTGCCGCCCAGCAGGGAATCCCCCAGCACCTTGACCATATCGCCGATGGGAGCGGAGGACTTGGCCGCTGCGTCGTACCCTTCGCCGTTCATGAAGAACCCGGCGCCGAAGTATTCGAAGAGGTAGAAGAGCAGCCCCTGGATGACCAGGGAGAGCAGGACGCCCCGGCTGACGTGCTTGATGCTGGTGGCCTCAGCCGCCAGGGCGGTCGCTGACTCAAAGCCAACCATGAGCAAGATGGCGATGGTGGATTGGAAAATGACACCGGTAAAAGAGTGCGGCCGGATCACGTCCAGGGCGCTTGTGTGGATAAACGTCACATGGTCCGGATTCAGAACCCGGTAGCTGATCGCCAGCACCGTGACCGCTACCAGGGTGACAATTTGGATGACGTTAATGACGAGTGCGCTGCTGGTGGAGCCGTTGACGCCCCGGAAGGCGATATAGCCGGTGAGCAGCGAGGCCCCGACCGCGATTGCCACTTGCGCCGGCACGCTCAGGTCCAGGCCGAATTGCCCGCAGATATAGGCGACCAGCGTGGCCAGCATCGCCACCATGACGCCCGGATAGACCCAGTAGTACAGGTGCGAGAGCCAGCCGGCGGAGAATTTCGCGAGCCGGGCGAACTTTTGCAGCGAGCCTTCCTGGCGGTCCAGGAACGCCCGTTCCGCAAAGTAATAGGAGCTACCGGTGCCGGCCTCGGGATAGAGTTCGGCCAGTTGGGCGTAGGAGGCGGCTGTCAGGAAAGCTAACACGAGCGCTAGTGCCACGCCGGCGAAAGTGTCCAGCGCCGTGCTGGCCCCCGCCACGTCGGTCTGCGCGGCTTGAAGCTGGAATGTGAGCCACAGGAATGCGCCCGGGGCGATCAATGCCATTGCGTTGACGGTCACCCCGGTCAGATTGAGGGTCTTCTGCAGCGACGGTTGGGACATGAACGACTCCCCCTTTTCTTGCCTTGTTAGGTTTTCTAACATATGGCGGATCAACCTTGGGGTTAGAATACGGCAAGCCAGCGTGCCTTGTCAAACATTTGTCAGCAAACCTAACACGTGAAGTGATAAAGGGGTTCCGGCGCACACAGAAAGCGCCCCGACATGACGTCAGGGCGCTTTTTTCGAAACCACCGAAGGTCAGCCTGGAGGCGAGGAGGAGCTACCGGTGCCGGTAGAGCAAAGCCAGGAGGCCGAAACCCAGCAACAGCCCGCCTACGGCGGCCCAGATCACGAACTTGATCGGGTTGTCCTCCACATTTCGGACCGAACTGCTGCCCATGGGCGGGTCCGGGCGGTCCAGCACCGACAGGTCCACCTGCTCCGGTTCCAGGAGGTCCGCCAGCAGTTCGTGGCCATCGGCGTACCGCTCGGCGGGCCGGCGGCGCATGCACCGGGCGGCGATGGCAGCCAGGTACGGCGGCGTTTCCGGCCGGAGCGTTAACACCGGCTCCGGCGTGGACTCCAGGTGCAGGTACATGGTGGAGAGCGGATGCTCGGCCCGGTATGGCACCTGCCCGGTCAGCATTTCGTACAGCGTAATGCCAAACGCGTAAATGTCGACCCGGGGTGTGCCCCGCTCGCCCCGAATTTTCTCCGGGGCCATGTATTCCGCCGTGCCGGCCAGGCTGGAGAAGCCCCGCCACGTCACTCTCGGCATGCCCTGGACCGAGGCGATGCCAAAGTCGATGACGTGCAGGCGTCCGTCCTGCCCCACGATGATGTTGGACGGCTTCAAATCCCGATGAATGACGCCCTGGCTGTGGCAGTAGGCCAGGAGATCGGCGAGTTGCCGGGCATAGTCCGCGACGACATCGACCGCCGGCGGGCCAGAGTCGAGTACTCGGGCGAGCTGGTCGCCTTCGATATACTCCAGGGCCAGGTACGGGTACTGACCGTCTTCCCGGGCGGCAATCAGCCGGGAGATGGCCGGATGCCGCAGCTTCCGCCCGATGGCCAGTTCTCGCCGGAACCGCTCGAACGTTGCCGCATCGCCCAGTTGGTTGGGATCGGGAATCTTCAGCACGACAGCGCCATGGCTCTCCGGGTCGTCGGCGAGGTAGGTCATGGCCATACCGCCCTGCCCCAGAGGGGCGCGCAAAACGAAGCGGTCGATATGGACTCCGGGCTCAAGGCCGGCCATGGCGCCGCCTCCTTACTCCGCCCCGGTGAGGGCGACGACCATCAAGGTCATGTTATCCTGTCCGCCGCGGCGGTTGCATTCGGCCAGCACTTCCGGCACCGCGGCTTCCAATTCCTGTCCATTCAACAGTGCGGCGGTCAGTTCCTCCCGGTTCAGGTGCGCCCGGATGCCATCGGTCGTCAGCACGAAACGGTCACCCGGCAGCGCCGCCCCGTCCAGAATTTCGGGCCGGACGGACATCTCCATGCCGATGGCCCGGGTGAGAAAGGAGCGGGCCTGCGGCCGGGGGGCCCGCTGGTTGAAGATGCCCGACGCGGAAAAGGACCGGGGACCGGTGGTGGCGTGGTCGGACGTCAGCTTCCGGACTGCGCCCCCCCGGATGAGCAGCAGCTCCGTGTCGCCCACGTGGCTCACGTAGTAGCGCCCGCGACAAATCAGGAGCGCCGTCATGGCACAACCCATGTTGGAAGCCGAGGCCATGGCCCAGGACATGTCAAAGACGTGGAAATTGGCCCGGGCGGTCGCCTGCTCCAGCCGCTTGCCCGGGTCATTGGAATAGCGCCCGAAGTAGTATTCCTGCTGCAAGGAGGCCACCGCCTCGGCCGAGGCGACTTCGCCCGCGTTGCGCCCGCCAATGCCGTCCGCAATAATGAACAGCGACCCCAACCGTTCCCGAATCTCCGAATCCGGCGGAATGTAAGAGCCGGCGTAATCCTCATTGGTCGGCCGCACCTGCCCGCGGTCGGTGGCCATGACCACACGGTAATTATCCATCGGGCATTCCCCTTTCGTCGGGCACGCGGGTTTGTTTGATGGCTGCATTTTACGGTAAACCCTACACAAAATACAACCACCGCTGTCAACTTTCTTTACATCGCCGGGAATATTACCTGACATGGGCGGCAGGGGAAGGAAGTTTCATCCCGTAACTTTCAGGGGGGACAAGGAGGTCGGAAGAGATGAAGTCGAAGAAGATGCCGAACAGGCCCAAGACCAGAGAAGAGGTCATGGAACAGGTCCGGGAGCTGGATGTACGGTTCGTCCGGCTGCAGTTCACCGACATTCTGGGCATCGTCAAAAATGTCGACATCCCCGTGGATCAGCTGGGCAAGGCCATGGATGGCAACCTGCTGTTCGACGGCTCGTCCATCGAGGGCTTTGTGCGAATGGAAGAGTCGGACATGCTGCTGATGCCCGACCCGGCCACGTTTGCCATTTTCCCCTGGGAGGAGCGGGGCGCAGGCGTTACGGCCCGTCTGATCTGCGACATCCACAACGCCGACGGCACGCCGTTTGAAGGCGACCCGCGGGGCGCCCTGAAGCGGATGATGCAGGAGGCGCAAGCACTGGGCGGTTACACCATGATGGTGGGACCCGAGCCGGAGTTCTTCCTCTTCCAGCGGGACGCGGAAGGCAAGCCGACGACCCGCACGAACGACCAGGGCGGCTACTTCGACCTGGGCCCGGTGGACCGGGGCGAGGAGTGCCGGCGGGACATTATTCTGGCCCTCCAGCGCATGGGCTTTGAGATCGAGTCGACTCATCACGAAGGCGCCCCCGGCCAGCACGAAATCGACCTGAGGTACGCCGACGCCGTCACCACGGCCGACAATATCGCCACGTTCCGCTTCGTCGTAAGGACCATCGCCCTGCAGCATGGACTGCACGCCTCGTTCATGCCCAAGCCCATGTCCGGCGTGGCGGGCTCCGGGCTGCACCTGCATCAGTCGCTGTTCCGGGGGAATGAGAACGCGTTTTACGACGTGAAGAGCGACAACATGCTGTCGAAGGTGGCAGGGCAGTACCTGGCGGGGCTCCTGGTCCATGCGCCGGCCTTCACGGCTGTCTGCAACCCGCTGGTCAACTCGTACAAGCGGCTGGTGCCGGGCTACGAGGCGCCGGTTTACATCGGCTGGTCCGAGCGGAACCGGTCGCACTTCCTGCGGGTGCCCATGCGCCGGGGCAAGTCGACCCGGCTGGAACTCCGGAGTCCGGACCCGTCGTGCAATCCGTACCTGGCCCTGGCGGCCATTATGGCGGCCGGGCTCGATGGCATTCGGCGGGGGCTGACGCCCCCCGACCCGCTCAACCGCAGCGTCTACCGGATGTCGCCGGAGGAGCGGGAGGTCGAGGGCATCCGCAGCCTGCCGGGCAACCTGCATGAGGCGCTGGTGGAGCTGGAGCGGGACGAGGTGATCCAGGATGCTCTCGGGCCGCAGATTTGCGGGGCGTTCCTCGATGCCAAAATGATCGAGTGGGACCTGTACCGGGTCCAGGTGCACGCCTGGGAGTTGGAGCAGTACCTGGGGACGTTCTAAGTTTCATCCCTTGGCTTTCAGCACGATCCACAGGGCCGTGACCAATCCGGCCACCATTCCGGCCAGAAACAAAGCCGGGAGCTTTCGTAAGCGCCGCATATCGAATCCCCTTTCTCATCGCCTTGGGCAGCGCTCTGCATGAGTTTTCAGAAATACGCGGAGCCCTGCTTGTCACTTTTCAGAGGATATGAGACCAGGGTGGGGGGATATGCCAGCGTGTTATAATCCGGCGAAAGGGAACAACTCGTGGACGCTGACCCGCAGCAATTTCGCCAGGGTTGCCGCCTGGGCCGAAGTTGGTGTGGTGGCGTCCAATTCCCAGCTTCCTATGGTTCTTTGGCAAACGCGCATTTGCCTTCCCAGGTCTGCCTGGGAAAGCCCGCGCACCCTGCGCCAGAAACATAAACGGTTCTTGCGATGCCGTAAGGTCACAATCACTACCACCTAACGAATGTTGCAGTAATGATTATCGACAGAACGGTTCGTGGCTAAACAGGGGACATTCCAGGATGATCACGAAAGTGGGCAGCCGCAAAGCGACTGCCCACTTCTTCGTGCTATTGGGGCTCCGGTTCCGACTGCTCTCCGGCCGCCATCCTCTTCATCGTAGCACGGCTGGCCCGCCAATAAGGTTCGACTCAGGCCAAGCGCGGGTTGGCGGCGTACCGGTGCTCGGGCCGTCCGACGGTGCCATAGCGGACCGTGCACCGCACCAAGCCTTGCCGGACCAGGTGCTCCAGATAGCGCCGTGCCGTGACTCGGGTCACGCCGATGCCGGCGGCGACCGCCTCCGCGGTCACGGGCTCCGAAGCCGCGTGGAGGAAGGAGATGACCTGCCCGAGAGTGATTGAACTGAGCCCCTTGGGCAGGTTCTCCGGGTCCTCGGTGGAACTCGCACCATAGACCTGGTCAATCTGCTGCTGTTCCAGGGGTCCAGTTTCACCCAACTGGTGCCGCATCCGCGCATAGTCATTCAGAATCGCGCTGAACTTGGCGAAGCCGAAGGGCTTGGCCAGGTAGCGCACGGCCCCGCCGCGCATCGCCTCGCGGACGGTCTCCACATCGCGGACCGCGGTGATGAAGATGACATCGCTCTTCACCCGACGCTGGCGCATCTCCCAGAGCACCTGCAACCCCGAGAGATCCGGCAGGTAGATGTCCAGGAGCACCACATCGGGTTCCTGCTGCGCCAACGCGGCCAGCGCCTCACGCCCTGTGTGGACCACCGCCTGCACGGCGAATTCCGGGATCCGCTCCACAAAAGCCCGGTGCACGGAGGCCACCATGAAATCGTCTTCCACAACCAGCACGCTGAACGGCTTTCGCTCGGTCATCGGGCGTCACCTACCTCAGAACGATAATACCCGGCCGATGTCCCCGTTGATCGGAATCGTCACCGTGAACACCGCCCCCCGATTGTTGTGGACGGCGATGGTTCCCGCGCGGCGCGTGACGAGACCTTTCACCAGGGCCAGGCCAATCCCTCTTTGCGTCGCCGATTTGGTGGTGAACCCGGGTTCGAATATGCGCTCCAGAATGGATTCTTCCACGCCGGCACCCCAATCGCGCACCCGAATCCGGACGGAGCCGCCACGATCGCGAATCGTGACTGTGATCCGGCGCCGTTCGGGCTCCAGGCTTGAGACTGCCTCGAGCGCATTTTGCACGAGATTGCCAACGATGGTGATCAGTTCGTCGCTGATGCCCAGGCCAGTGCGCAGGCAACTGGCGGGGTGCAACGTGAGGGTGACGCCCCGCTCCGCGGCGACAGCGGCCTTGCCGATGAGGACAGCCGCCACGACGGGATCCTTGATGCATCGTGTCACCGAGTCGTGTCGCTGCAAATGGCTGGTTGCGGTCTGGGCGATGTAGCTGATCGCCTGACCGGTCAAACCTAACTCCAGCAGGCCGCCAATGGTGTGCAGCTTGTTGGTAAACTCGTGGGACTGCGCCCGGAGCGAGTCCGCATACTGGCGCATGTTGTCCAGTTGCCGCGTGAGGCCGTCCACCTCGGTGTGATCACGGTAGGTGACGACCGCGCCGACAATCTGCTCCCGGAGCAGCATCGGTACGCTGTTGGCCACCAGGATGCGGCCGCCGCGCACGACGAGTTGATCGAACCGGGGCTGTCCGGTCCGAACCACGTCAGGCAGGTGGGAACCGGGCAGCGTCTCCGCCACCGACCGGCCCACGCAGGCCGTGTCCAGCCCCAACAGCCGGCAGCCCTCCTCGTTGATCGTCGTGATCCGCCCCGTCTCATCCACGGCGATGACACCCTCCCGCATGGCCTGGAGCATGGCCTGCCGCTGCTGATAAATGGCGGCGATTTCCGCTGGTTCGAGGCCCAGGGTTTCACGCTTGACGCGCATCGCCAGGACGATCGAGCCGAGAACCCCGAAGGCCAGTCCAATGGCCACGCTGCCGGCGATGGTGCCCCAGGCGCCCAGGGCGGTCTGCTGGATGTTCTGCACAAGCACGCCGACGGAGACTGCGCCGATGATCTCGCCGGCTTCATCGCGGATTGGGACCTTGCCCCGCACCGAAACGCCCAGGGTGCCCTGCTGGGTGGTGACAGACTCCACGCCGCTCAAGGCCTCCGAGGCGTCGGTAGAGACCCGTTGCCCAATCTTCGTCGGATCGGGGTGCGTGTACCGAATCTGATCGCGGTTGACGATGACGATAAAGGAGACGCCCGTGGCCTGGCGCACCTGTTCAGCAAGAGGCTGCAGCACCGATGCGGAATCGGGCAGGCGGAAGGCCGCCTGCACTTCCGGGTCGGTGGCGACCGAACGGGCGACACCGATGCAAAATCGGCCATAGTCCGTCGTCAGCCCATTGTAGAAGACGCGCACAAGGGCGCCGCCCACGATTACCACGGCGAGCAGCACGATCCCGGATTGGAACAGCGCGGTGCGTGTCATGAGCGACAAGCCACGGCGTGTGCGCATCTGCCAGCCCCCTTCGTCGCCGCCCAATGCCCGGTGTTTTATGAACGGGGCCCCGCTGGCTCACCGCCGCGGGGCTCCTTGACAGCGCCCTATCTCTTTCGGCGCACCCTACTTGGGAACCTTGTCAACGAACGTGTCTGTGTAGGTCGCCTTCAGGTCGGTCTTTTTGGGATCCATCTCCTTGTTGAAGGTCGAGAGCACGTTCAGCACCGTGGCCGGACCCTCTGGCGGCATCTTGCCGTCGGTGGTAAACATGGGCAGACTGGCCTTCAGAGCGGTGAGGTACATGTCCTTGTCGCCGCCGTAGTAGTCGACCGGCAGCTTTGCCGCGATCTCTTCGGGCGTGTGGGTGTTGATCCAGCGCAGCGTCTTGACGAAGGCGTTAACGACCTTCTGGGTCACTTCGGGGTTCTTCTGCACATAGTCTTGCATCATGTAGAGGCTGGAGGCCGGATAGGTGCCGCCGAGAGCGGCCGCGGTGTTCTTGGCGTCCCGCATGTCGACGAGCACGAACGCGTCGTTCTTCTTCAGCAGGAGCGAGACGGTGGGCTCGGTGGTGACGGCGGCAACGATGTTGCCCTGCTCCATGGCCGTAATGAGCGTCTGGCCGGCACCGACGGCAAGCGGCTTGTAGTCGGACTGCTTGTTGCCGCCGCGGACCACCAGGTAGTTGGCCAGGAAGTTGGTGGAGGAACCGAGGCCCGTGACGCCGATGGTCGCCCCCTTGAGGTCCGCGATGGACTTGATCTTATCCTTGGCCTTGTTGGAAACCACCAGGGTCTCGCCAGGGGAGCCACCGAAAATGCAGACGTCAACCGTCTTCTTGCCCTTGGACTGCAGGTCGATGTTGTGATCGTAGAAACCGACGACGGCCTCCAACTCGCCGGCGAGCAGTGCTTCCTCGGCATTTTGACCGGCGGCCTCGTTGGACAACTCGACAGTGACGCCCTCGTCCTTGAAGTAGCCAAGTACCTCGGTGAGTTTGGCCGGCAGATAGATGATCTTCTCCATGCCGCCAACCATGATCCGGAACTTGGGCAATTCCTTCGGAGCGGCAGGCGGAGCTGTGGCCGGAGCAGCGGCCGGAGCAGCGGCCGGCTTGCTGTTGCAACCGGCGACCAGCAAGCTGAACGCGATGAACCCAACGAGCATGATCCCCAAGCCCTTGCGCATCAGTGGTCCCTCCTCATGTGATTAGATCGCTGCGGGGCGATGTTCAAGCCGCACGTTCTGAGGCGGCGGCGGGACGCCAGCCAATCAGACGACGCTCAAGGGCGCTGACCAGCCAATCAGCGACCAGGGCCGTCACCGAGAGGATGATCATGGCGGCAAAGACGGCGTTGGTGTTGAACGTGCCCTGCGCCATGGCGATGAGGTATCCCAGGCCATGGGTGGCCCCCAGGAACTCGCCCACCACGGCGCCGACCAGGGCGAAGCCGAAACTGGTGTGCAGGCTGGAGATGATCCAGGAAAGGGCCGAAGGCAACTGCACGTGCCAGACCAGGTGGCGTTCGGCCGCCCCAAGGATGCGGGCGTTGTTGACCAGGTTGCGGTCCACCTCGCGCACGCCCTGAAAGACGTTGTAGAAGACGATGAAAAAGACGAGCGTGACGCCCAGCGCCACCTTGGAGGCCATGCCCAGGCCCAGCCAGATGATGAAGAGCGGCGCCAGTACGATGCGGGGGATGGCGTTTATCACCCGGATGTAGGGGGCGAAGATCACGGACAGCCACCGACTGCGCCCCAGGAGGAAGCCGGCGACGATGCCAAAGAGCACGCCTATGATGAAGGACAAGACCGTCTCCTCCAGGGTCACCGTGACCTGCTCCCAGAGCGGTCCGACGGCCGTGCCCTCACGCATCCAGGTGACGATTACGTGGTAAATCCCGGTAGGCTGGCCGAAGAAGAAGGGATCGACCCACTGCTTGCGGGTGAACAGTTCCCAGCTTCCCAGGAGCAAGGCCAGTATGGACCACTGCAGCGTCAGGTCGAGGACGTTTCGCAGATTACGCCGTGGCGCGGCTTTGCTGCCGTTCATAGCTGATCATCACCTCGCTTTTCAGGTCTTCCCAGATTTGCTGGTAGGTCCGCGCAAAGGCCGGCTCAAACTTGATTTCAGTCACGTTCCTGGGACGTGGCAAGTCGATCTGGTACGTGGCCTTCAGCGTGGAATTCGGGCCGGCAGAGAGGACGATGACCTTGTCGGCCATGGCGATGGCCTCTTCAAGGTCGTGGGTGACGAAGAGGACCGAGGCGCCGGTCTCGGACCAGAGGGAGAGCAGTTCATTCTCCATCAGCGCCCGGGTCTGCACATCCAGCGCGGCGAAAGGCTCGTCCATCAGCAGGATCTTGGGCTCCGTGATCAGCGACTGGGCCATGGCGACGCGCTTCTTCATGCCGCCCGAGATCTGGTGCGGATAGTGGTGCTCGAATCCGGCGAGGCCGACCCGCCTCACCCACTCCTGGGCCCGGCTGCGCGCGGTTGGCTTGTCCATGCCGCGAAAGATGAGCCCGGCGGCGACGTTGTCCAGCACGGACTTCCAGGGGAAGCTCGCGTCCGTCTGGAACATGTAGCCGCAGTTCGGGTGCAGGCCTCGAACGGCCTGACCCATCACGCGTACCTCACCGGCAGTGGCAGGCTCCAGGCCGGCCGTGAGGTTCAGGGTCGTGGATTTGCCGCAACCCGTGGGACCGACGATCGCGCAGAACTCGCCGGCGGCAATGGCGAAGTTCAGGTTCCGGAGCACTGGTTGAGCCTGACCATCGGGCCGCACAAAATGCTTGTCCACACCCATAAACTGGATCATGGGATTCGCTATGCTTTGAGACACTCATACACCCCCATGTCGATTCGCGGATATTATCGCGGTTATAAGTTACTTGTACTGAACATGTGCCGAAAGGTCACGCTTATGGACATACTGGAGATTATGAAACTTTTGGTCGTTTGCGAAAAACGCACGGTCTCACGTCCGGCAATGTGGCCCCGGTGGGCGCTACCGGACGCCCATACTTCATGCCTTCAGAGTCAATCAACGGGCCAGAGTAGGCGAATGCAGCCGGAGGACTAAACATCCCTCGGCTGCATCTTTTTTCGCCTTTATGCGCCTGTCAACAGGCTGAGGAGCCAGCGGCGCTCAACACACCACTGGCTCCGCCGCTCTACTGGGCCTCTTCGTACTCCTCCAGCACCGGCCGCCCGGCCACCACACCCTGCGTGGAGCTCCGGTGCCCGGCGGCGAAGTTCTCCGACTTCGTCCACGCCTCGAAGGCCGCCCGGGACTCCCACGTCGACATACTGATGTACGTGTTGCCCTGCTGCGGGCGCAGCAAGTGGAAGGCGATGAAGCCAGGTGCCTCGTTCACATACCGGCCACGGTCGGCGAACGCCGCTTCCATCTGCGGGCCCTGGCCTTCAATCACGGTAATCCGGTTCATGGCCACATACATACTCGTTCCTCCTCGGCAAAGAGACTCCAACGCCATTGTCTTCCCCGTTTGCTTTCGCCGTTTTTCACAAAAACGGCTGTCGCACCCCGGCAAATGAAAAATATTTGCCTAGGCTGGGAGATGATACCTTTTATGCTGAACCCGATCGCCACATGTGCCTGGAGAGATTTACTTCCTGCAGGGATATGTATGGTTAAGGCCGTATCCCAGTATGAACATCCCGAGGAAGGAGTGCGAAGGCGCGCATGTATTTATGGCTACTGGCACTCATTCTGGCTTTTCTGCCTGGAGTTGGGCTTCTCTGGTACATCCGCCGCATTGACAAATACGAGCCGGAGCCCTGGAGCACCATGGGGCTGGCTTTTCTGGCGGGCTGCATTTCGGTGATTCCTGCGTTCCTCATCGAAGCATTGCTGCACGCCAAGACCGGCGGCTTTGTCGGGACGCTTTACGAGGCGTTTATTGTCGCGGCGCTCACCGAGGAAGTCTGCAAGGGTGGCCTGGGTCTGGCCTTTATGTGGCGGCGGTCCGAGTTCGACGAGGTCATGGACGGCATCGTCTATTTCGGTCTGGCGCACATGGGCTTTGCCATCACTGAGAACCTGGGGTACATCTTTCTCAGGTCCGACGGCAACGTTGTCCAGGCGCTGATGACCGGTTTCATGCGGACGACCACGGCGGTGCCGCTGCACGTGGTCAGCGGCATGATCATGGGCTATCACATCGGGGCGGCCCGCTTCGCTAAAAACTTCAAGACCAAGGCCAAGAACTGGTTCCTGGCGTTCAGCCTGCCGGTGCTGCTGCACGGCATTTACGACCTGGCCGCATTTAATGAGAACTTTAAGGTCACCAACACGACAGACCTGCTGCGGGCCGGGTTCGGTACGGCGCTCTTCTACGCCGCCGTCGTCGCCTTGTGGCTGGTGCTGATGCCCCGGGTCCAGGCTGCGCAGGACGCCTCGCCCTTCAAGCCCCACGAGCGGGTCCCCCTGCCGGTCGCACCGGTATCCTGCCCCAACTGCGGGTCGGACTACCCGGACGGAGCCAACTACTGCCACATGTGCGCGACGCCGGTGGCCCAGAGCCAGGTCTACGCCCATCAGGCGCCTACTTCGCAATAGGACTCTGCCCAACCGCAAGGCCCCCCGCCATACCCATGGCGGGGGGCCTTGCGCTACTTGAGGAGCCCGGAGCGGCCAATCCGCTCGACCGCTTCGGCCAGCCGCTGCTCGCTCTGCACCAGGGCGATGCGGACGTAGCCTTCGCCCATTTCGCCGAAGCCGCTGCCGGGGACGATGGTCACGCCGGCCTTCTCCAGCAGGGCCATGGCGAACTCCAGGCTGTTCGTCCAGCCTCTGGGCAGGGGTGCCCAGCAGAACATGGTCGCCTTGGGATTTGGAAGCTCCCAGCCCAGCTTGTTCAGCCCGCCCACCAGCACGTCCCGGCGCCGCTGGTACGTGGCGGCCATCTCGCGGACGCAATCCTGCGGGCCGGTCAGGGCGGCCACCGCCGCCATCTGGATGGGCCGGAAAATACCGTAGTCCAGGTGGGCTTTCACTTCGGCCAGCTGGCCGACCAGGCGCGCATTGCCCACGGCATAAGCGATGCGGGCGCCGGCCAGGTTGAAGGTCTTGCTGAGCGAGTTGAACTCGAGGCCGACTTCCATGGCCCCCGGCGTCTCCAGGAAGCTGGGCGGCCGGTAGCCGTCGAAGACCAGCTCGCTGTAGGCCGCATCGTGCATCACCACCGTGCCGTACTTGCGGGCGAAAGCGACGACGGACTCAAAGAAGCCCGGCCGGACGACAGCGGCCAGCGGATTGCTGGGGTAGTTGATCACCAGCAGCTTGGCCCGCCGCTTCACGTCTTCCGGCAGTGCCTCCAGGTTGGGCAGGAAGCCGTCTTCGGCGCGGCAGGGGACCGGATACAGCTCGGCACCCGCCAGCACCGGGCCGGCCGAGTAAATGGGATACCCGGGGTCGGGCACCAGTACCAGGTCGCCAGGGTCGGTGACCGCCTGGGCGACATGGGCCAGCCCTTCCTGGGAGCCGGTCAGGCCCAGCACCTGGGTGTCTGGGTTCAGGGTAACGCCGAACCGCCGGTGGTACCAGGAGGCCACGGCCTGCCGGAACACCGGCAGGTCCCGAAGGGGATAGCCGTACATGCCGGTGTCCCGGACGCCCTGGGACAGCGCTTCAATAATGTGGGGTGCGGGCGGCTGGTCCGGGCTGCCGACGGAGAGGTTGATCGCGTCGACCCCCGCGGCGACTGCCCGCTTGCGGGCTTCGTCCATGGTGGTGAAAACGGCGGCGGCGAGTTTTTGCAGGCGTTGCGGCTTCGACATGCTATATCCCCTTTACGTATTTGAGACGGCTCAGTAATTGCATGTAGCCCAGGGACCAGGCGTCGTCGCGGTATCCGGTCTCCAGTTCGGTGAGCCGGCAGATTTCGGCCAGGGACCGGCTGCCGTCGGCCCAGTAGCAGAGGTAGTCGCCCATGCGGTCCGTGCCCTTGTGGGCTGCAGCGAACGCCCGCCAGGACTCGGCGTCCGGCAGCCGGTCGAGGTCGTGGCGCAGGGTGATTGGGCCGGGCTGTACCCGGACCGGATGCAGCTGAACCAGGTCGGCCCCGCCGAGCCACCCCGCCACGGTCCCGCCTGCCGCCTCCACCCGTGCCCCCCCGCCCGACCCGGCGCCCGACCCGGCGCCCGACCCGCCCGACCCCGCGAGGGCCAGGCGCTGCAGCTCCATCGCCCCGGCGGCCTCCACCTGCCGCTCGCAGCCCTCCAGCACGGTGAGCAACTGGGGCTGCTCGCCTTCGGCCACGAGCCGCCGCAGCGATTGCAGGTCGGCCCGCTTGCGGTCCACCCGGAAGGCGACGACCGCCTGCGGATCCTGTCCGGCCTGCACGGCGGCGTGCAACTGCGCCGGGAAAAGGGCGGTCATCTCGGTGGCCAGCCAAGCGGCCTCGCGGAGGCCGGCATTCGCCAGGAAATACGCGTAGGCGGCGGTCATGACGCCGACACGGCGCATCATGTCGGGGTCGGACTTGTCGATGGTGTCGGCGCTGGTGTGGTAAAACCGGTCGGGCCACTGGATGAGCATCGGACAGGGCACGCCGACGCTGGGGTCGGACAGAATGTAGTGGTCTGATCCGCCGGAGTAGGGCACTGCCGCATGGCGGAAGCCGGCGAAGCGGAAGTCGCCCGGGCCGGTGAGGGCGGGTTCCTCCCGGGCGACCTCGCCCACCACCAGCGCCAGGAGGTCACCGGCGAAGGACGGACAGGCCATGGACGGGTACTCGCAGCGCAGCGTCGAGCCGGTGACCTCCTGCTTCTGGCCCACCATGTCGTCGTTGAGCGCCGCCACGATGCGGGAGCGCTCTTCCGCCGTCCGGTTCGCCAGGTGGGCGAACGTGCCGGTCATCTCCGGCGGGAGCAGGAAGCGAATGGCCCGCTTCGGGGCCGGCAACTGCCCGCTTTGAATGAGGGCGCTGAGGGCACGGGCGGCCTCCATGACGGTAGCCGGGCCGCTGGCGTTGTCGTTGGCGCTGGGCCGGGGGTGGCAGAGGTGGGCCACCAGCAGCACCTCTTGGTCGCCGGCGCCGGGAATGAGGCCTTCCACATTCTCGATGGTGCCGTCGTAGAATTCGGAGGTGACCTTGGCCCAAAGCCGGACCGGCCCCTGCGCGGCCATTTGCTTCAGGCGGTCGCCTTGCCGGGTGGAGGCCACGAAGCCCCAGCCTTTGGGTTCCCCTTCGGACCACCAGAACGAGGTGTACTGGAGGGCATCGGGCAGGTCGCCCTCCGGCCGCACCGGCGGGTGATAGGTCATCCGCGCGGTAATGAGTCCCACCGCTCCCGCCGTTCGGGCGAAATGCAGCATCCGCTGGATGTCGCCGTTGCCGACGAGCGCGATCTTGCCGGCTACGTCCCGGCCGTTCCAGCCGGCGGCTTCTTCTGCGTTCTCAACGACCGCCAGTTCCGCTGTGACGCCTTCCGCGGGCGTGGAAGCGGACCGCTGGATAAGGGCGAGGTTCATCTCCTGGTACCAGGCGAGGCGCTCGGTGCGCCGGCCTTCGGCGTCCAGGAGCCAGAGTTCGGCGTCCTGGCAGTTCCACTCCTGCGGCGTCAGGTGGCCCCACTCCCGGTGGTGTCCCGTGGCGGGATACGTGGTCATCCGAGCTTCCACGCCGTTGTTCGCAAAGATCTGGAGGCACTCCCGGGCGGCCGCCCGGTAGCCGGGGCTGGCCTGGATTCGATGGTAACGGGTCACGGTCTGGACATGGGCGAGGCAGTTCTGCCCGGAGACTTCCCGGGCCAGCAGAGACAACAGGGGGCGTAGCACGTTACGATACCTCCTACACACAACGGGAACATTTCGTTGTTGAAGATTCGGCGCAAAGCGCCGCCTTCCTGTTCCCGGCGGATTCCCAGACGGCATAATGACCGGCATTCCGTGAACCGGCGATGCCCGCCTGGCATAGAGTGGACCGTTCCCCCGAATTTGCTGCGGAGGTGCGTCTCACCCATGGCCTTCGGTATTCCCAGCGTTTCGCCGTACGGCATGAACATCGCTCCGGCCGGGGTTCCAGGTGCCTTCCCGACCGGTATTTCGGGTGTCATCCCGACCGGTATTCCGGGTGCCATCCCGACCGGTATTCCAGGTGCCTTCCCGACCGGTATTTCGGGTGCTTACCCGACGGCCATTCCGGGCGTGATCCCCACGGCCGGCGTCGGTGTGGTGCCGACTGGCGCCTGCACCGTGGTGTACGGCCCGGTGGCGAACGTCTGCCACTCGGCGCTCACGCAGGTCGTCCCGCAGACCGCCGTGGTGCCGGTGCCTAACTTCGTCCCACCCGCCGTCCAGTACGGCGTGCCCATCACCACCCAGGTACCGTTGCCCGCCAACATCCTGCCGACCAACATCGTGCCGACCAACGTCGGCGTGCCCCTGGGCAAGGGCGTCGCCCCGCTGGGCAAGGGCGTCGCCCCGCTGGGCAAGGGCGCTGTCCCGCTGGGCAAGGGCGCTGTCCCGCTGGGCGCTGCGCCTCTCCCGGCCGGCATTTCCCCCTGGGGGATGACCTTGGACGGCATCTAGCACCCGCCGATATCCCAGCCGGCCCGAGGGGGGCGCAGCCCCCCTCATTCGGCGCGCTGTCCCATCGTATGCCGGCGGAAACCCGGGGCAAACTCTTGGCAAAGGAGGGACAACCTGTGAAGCATCGGCTGCGACTGGGAATTGTGTTGGTTGCCGTCCTGGCGGCGGGCTGCGGCGTGCAAAGAACGCCACCGGCGGCGCCGGGTCCACACCCCGTAAACGAGGCGACGCATGTTCTTTCCGTGCAACAGGGACCGGTACCCATCGCCCAACAGATGGCGGGCCAGACCGGAATCATTCGCCTGGAAATCAGCGACCGGGGCTTCAGCCAAAGCCGCCTGACCGCTGCTTTAGACGGGCGGGTGAAGATTTACATCCATAACGCCGGATCGACCCGCCATAACTTGACGATTCCGCGCTGGGGCGTCGTCACCCGAGCGCTGGAGCCCGGAGAAGAGAACTACGTGGAGTTTACGGCCAACGAACGCGGGGACTGGCCATACTATTCGGATGCGCCGGGGCAGGAGGAGTCTGGACTGTCGGGCATCCTGAAAGTGGAATAACGTTTCTGGATTTCCTCCCTGCGGAGGGGGGAGATTACCGGGTAGAAACTGTTTCGGGGGGTCTGACATGAAAAGTATCCTGGCTCTGGCTGTGTGTCTCCTGGTCCTTTCCGGGGCGACAGTCGCCTCGGCGCAAAACAAGACCGTGTTTAATACGCCGGTTCCGACATCTGTCCGGGTCGCGATCCGCGAGGCCCGGCCCAACGGCGAGCCGAATCCGCGTGGGCGAATCATCTACGTGAAGACGGTCTCCTTTGACGACTATACGCGTAATTCGCTGCCGAACGAGTGGGTGCCGTCCTGGAATCAGGAGGCCCTGCAGGCCGGGGCCATGGCCATCAAGATGTTCGCCTGGTACCACACGTTGAACCCGACCCGGCTCGATGGCTGGGAGTTTGACGTGGACAACACGACCAACTTCCAGACCTACCGGGAGGGGAACCGCTTTGCCGAGACCGATCAGGCACTTGCTCGCATCCGCAACCTTGCCTACGCCCTGCCGGACGGCACGATCGTGGAGTTGAACTACCGGGCCGGCTACGAAGGGGAACCCAACTGGCCGTACCGCAACGCGAACATGATGGCCCAGTGGGGGACCCAGTACTGGGGCGAGAAGGGCTACAACATGGTCAAGATTCTGCAATGGTTTTACATGGGCAAGGCGCTGCACACGATTCCAGGCGTGTAAGGAGGGTCTCGGGTCTTGAAGGCAATGAAGTGGATTGCGACAGGCCTGGCGCTGGTAATGGCGGCCGGGATCATCGGTTTCGGTGTGGCTCATGCGACGGAAGCCGCAGCAGGCAGTGCGCCGCCCGCACCGGCGGGTGCTGTGCGCCGGGCCTACTGGCGGGCGCTTGGCATAAAGACCGGCAAACTCCGCCTCCGGGTGGTGGACGCCGACACGCAGCAACCGATTCATGGCGCCGGCTGCGTGGTGGGCGAGACGGGCGACCGGATCGAGACGGACGCCCAGGGCTACGGGAAAATGCTGGACGAGCCAGTCTTCCGCAACCCGCGGCTGGAGGAGATGCTGGCGGAACTCCACGGCCAGCTGACGATCATGTGCTACAACAAGGGCTACCGGGACTCGGTCTACATGGGCGTCCGGATGGACCCGAACGCCACGACCGAGACGGATGTCTGGATGTACAAAATCGGCCGGGGCGACCGGCGCATCGAGCCGACGTTCTACCAGGTGCCGATCCACCGGCTCTGGCGCATCCGGCTGGCGGACAAGTACCGCCTGCAGGATGAAGGCGAGGGACCCGAACGGCCGGACCTGACCCGGCCTGGCGAAGGCGTGGCCCCGGAGGAGCCCCAGGGCGGCGGCCAGCAGACCCCGGTCCGGCCCGGGCCGTCCGGGATTGGCACGGGACTCTCGACGGTCCCGAACGGGACTGCCCCGATCGCCGGCGGCACGCCCGCAGCTCCAGCCCGTTAAGCGCAGCCAAGGCCCGCTACCCGTGAGGGTGGCGGGCCTTGGCTCATGTATCGCTCTTAGGTGCCGATGTTGGCGCCAAACTGGCCCAACCCGGGTGTGCCCAGACCACCGAGTCCGCCGATTCCACCCAACCCGCCGATTCCACTGATTCCGCCCAACCCGCCGGTCTGCGCGACCAACTGGCCAAGGACGCCCGGCTGCGACAACAGTTGGCTCATGATTTGCTGGAGCTGGAACGAGCTGAGGCCGGTGGCTGAGAGCACGCCGGGCAGCAGCGTGGCGGCCAGCTGCGGGTTCGTCAGGAGCAGAATGAGCAGCAGGAGCAGCAACTGGTTCGGGAGGGGCGTACCCGTGGGGCTCGGGGCGCCCGGGTTTACGACCACCACGTCCAGCACGGTCTGCCCACCGACGGTGGCGAACCGGCCGCACAGCGTCGCAAACCGGCCGTTGACGGAGGAGAGCGGGGTGCCGCCCAGGGGTGTCGGCTGGGTCTGGATCAGGAGGATCGGCGCGCCAAAGGTGGGCTGGATCTGCCCGATGATCGAGCCGGGCTGGGGCTGAACGATGCCGGTAAACGTAAACAGGGTCACGGTGCCCGATACACACTGCAGGGCCCCCAGGGTGGTGGTGGGAAGGGAAGTAGTGCCGGGGATCAGCTGAGTCAGGCTCATACGTCAACACCTCGCATCCATGGATTCGCACCAGCGTATGTATTCGGACCTTCATCGGCCTCCCACCGGGCAAGTTTTACGCAATGGAAAACAAAAAAGGACAATGGACGTGTGGGCACGAATAAACATCTTTTGATTCTTCGGATGGGTACCAACCGACCGTTTGGTTCGACTCTGGAAACGCAAGACCACTGAAAGAAAGGTGGCCGTTCGATGCCGACTCGGGAGATTTACTGGAACATATCCGGCGTTTTCCTCATGTACCTGTTGCTGTTACCCACGCTGGCGATCTTCGGCTACGGCTTCTGGCGGCGGGTCCGCCTCTGGCGGGTCGGCCAGCCCGCAGCCCGGTTTGACCGCGTTGGCGAGCGGCTGGGGCTGGTGGTCAGGCACGCCGTGCTGCAGAGCCGGCTGGCCAAGAACCGGGTCGCCGGCTTCTTCCACATTCTCTTTTCCTGGGGCTTCGTGGTGCTCTTCCTGGGCACCGTCGTGGTCATGATCGACTCCGACTTCCACATTCCCATCATGCGCGGGGCGTTCTACCTCTGGTTCCAGTCCCTCATACTGGATTCGTTCGGCTTCCTGGCCATGGTGGGCGTATTGGTGGCCTGGGTTCGCCGCTCCGTCGTGAAGCCCCGGGCGCTCGTCGGGTACCAGAAGGCCCCGTCCATCATGGACGACTGGGTCTTCCTGGCCCATTACCTCGTCATTATGTGGACCGGCTTCTTTATCGAAGGCGCACGCATCGTCGCGACGAACGATCCCTGGGGCGCCTGGTCGCCCTTTGGCTACCTGCACGGCAAGCTGCTGGCTTTATTCATGAGCCCGGCGGCGATTACCGTCCTGCACCAGGCGCTCTGGTGGTTCCATCTGGCGGTGGCATTCTCGTTCCTGGCCTACCTGCCCTATTCAAAAATGCTCCATATATTTACCGCCCCGCTGAACATTTTCTTGCAAGACTTAAAGCCCCGGGGCGAACTGCCACTGACCGACCTGGAGGCCGAGGCGCCGGTGCTGGGCGCCGCTTCGCTCTGGGATTTCACCTGGAAGGACCTCACCGACCTGGATGCCTGCACGGAATGCGGCCGGTGCCAGGAGAACTGCCCGGCCTATCTTACCGGCAAGCCGCTCAACCCCAAGGCGCTGATTCTGGACCTCCAGAAGCACTTGCACGAAAAAGGCCCGCTCATGGCCCTGGCCGCCATGAAAGGCGAGCGGCCCGGCGAGCAGCCCTTTGAGTCCGAACTGGTGGGTGGGGTCATCAGCGCCGAGGCGCTCTGGGCCTGCACGTCGTGCCGGGCCTGCATGGAGGCCTGCCCGGTCTACATCGAGCATGTGCCCAAAATCATGGAGATGCGCCGGCACCAGGTGATGCTCCAGGGCGAGTTCCCGGCTGAGCTGAACCAGACCTTCAAGAACCTGGAGCGCCAGGGCAACCCGTGGGGCCTGGGCGCCCACACCCGGACTCAGTGGGCCGACGGGCTGAACGTGCCGCTGGCGAAGGACGCACCGGACGCCGAGTATCTCTACTGGCCCGGCTGTGCCGGCGCTTTCGACCAGCGCGGCCAGAAAATCGCCCGCGCCATCGTCCAACTCCTGCAAATGGCCGGCGTCACCTTTGCCATCCTCGGCAAGGAGGAGAAGTGCACGGGCGACTCCGCCCGCCGGGTGGGCAACGAGATGCTCTTCCAGCAACTTGCGGCGGAGAACATGGAGACGTTGCGCAAGTACAACGTCAAGAAGATTGTCACCCACTGCCCGCATTGCCTGAACACCTTCGCCAACGATTACCGGCAAATGGGCTTCGAAGTGGAAGTCGTCCATCACACCCAATTGCTGAACCGGCTGGTGCAGGAGGGCAAGCTAAAGCCCGTGAGGCCGATTTCGGAGCAGGTTGTCTACCACGACTCCTGCTATCTCGGCCGTTACAACCAGGTCTATGAAGCGCCCCGTGAACTGCTGCAGGCCATACCGGGCGTCCAGCTCAAGGAGATGGAGCGGCACGGCCCCGAATCCATGTGCTGTGGCGCCGGTGGCGGGCGCATGTGGATGGAGGAGCATGCCGGCACCCGGGTCAACGTCGACCGGACCCGCCAGGCGTTGGCGACCGGCGCGTCCAGCGTGGCCACCAACTGCCCGTTCTGTATGACCATGATGTCCGACGGCGTGGCCGGCGAAGATGCCACCGGCACGGTCCGGGTGCGGGACGTGGCGGAGATGCTGCTTGAGTCCGTCGCGCCTGCCGAGTCGGCGGAAGTGGCGGTAACGGGCGAGCAGCGGGAGTCGTAGGGTTTTATCAGACTAAACGGGGCACTCCCTCGTTCGGGAGTGCCCCGTTTATTTCCAACCGCTGTCCACCGTGGACAACGATCACAATTGGCGTTCCCCGCGTACTGTGAACGGGGCTTCACTGCGACGAAGAAGCTCCCAACCCAAGGGGGATTTCATGTGTTATACGGTGGTTACGGTGCAGGTAATCCAGCAGCCTTCTCCCCCTTCATCGGGGCGCAGGCCGGGGCGAGTGACCTTATGATTGCCCCGGGGGCCGCGACATACCCTGCCGCCAGTGCGACGGTTTACCGTGACTGTGCTTAGGCAAAAACATGATGAAAAAGCATCCGGAGGCCCGGTTAAAAACCGGATGCCTCCGGATGCTTTTTCGCGGTCTCGGATTGCGCAGCGTTCGCCTGTTGGAGGCGCCGGGCCAGTACTCGGTCGGCAATCTCACCCGCTAAGGTCCAGTATCTGCGCCAGGCTTGCTCGGCTTCCGGCCCCGGCGGTGCCCAAATGATCCGGATTGGCATGGAATCCCCCCTCGGTTGCTCCAGCATATGCAGGTGCTCCGGGGGAGAGAAACGAAAAGGCCCCCGGCCTTACCTCAAAGAGATAAGGTTCGAGGCCCTTTAACAGGGCTCCATTTTTAGGCGCTCATACGACGCTCCACGGAAACAATACCATGCGGCGAACAGTTCTGTCCATAGTGAAAATGAGCCGCCCCTCTGTTCGGAGGAGCGGCTTTTGGCTACTTGGAAAATGTGCGCAGGCCCGGCCCTTTCTTTCAAGGGGGGAGGACAGGGGCCGATCTATTTTTCGCGACACGTATGCAAAGAGAACTCGGCGCAAGAAAACTCTGATTTGCAGCAGGTAATTTTCTTGCGGATAACTAAACTATCAGATACCAAAGAAGTTCCGGAGGGGCCTATAGTGAATTACGGTGCGAGGTTACCAGCGCTTAAGCCGGTAAGCATTGACGCGGTAACGAGAGGGCTCATCGATGAACTGCTATTAGCTCCGAAAATGATAGGCAGCCTGGGCTGGTGGAGTATCCAAGCGGCTAGCGGGCGTGATATTATATATGCAAGAACGCCTGTTGACAACCCTCTCCGGAAATTGCTAGTATTCCAGATGACGCGGCGCTATGCTACTCCGCTCAAATATGAGTTTGCTTTGCATCTAGGTACGGAACGAATTTTCGCCATCGATGTCGGGCGGGAACACAGGCCCTATGGCGATCCTCATGAGAACCACTGGCTTAGACCTCTCGACTGTTCGCAAGGCGACTTCGCATCGTACATAACAGATCCTGGTAACCACGAGTCGTCTTTTTGGCAGGCGCTCGGCCGACTTCACATCACTTACAGCGGCCCGTACCCATTCAAGGATCGGCCCATTCAAATGCGGCTCGCAGAAAGGGGGTTGGCTGATGAACTGCGCAGTTTTGGGCGACGTGGTTCGTGAGCGAATTCCACCTCTCTTTCGCTGCAGTCCGAATGGCGACGAACTGGTAATCTCTACTCCCTTCACCTATCCCGATGGGGACACGGTTCGCCTTACCTTGATGCCCGGCGTCGATCCCGGCGTGTTTGTGCTTACCGATTACGGTGATGCAATTAGCTATCTTGTTGGCAACGGGGTGTTTGTGGAGTCTAGCTCAAGAAGGCGGGCGCTACTGGAGTCATATTTGGCCGCCGCCGGCGCATCGCTGCATCGAGATGCCGTTTACACCGTGCTTCAGCGCCCTGAGGACATCCCAGAGAAACTGCTGACGTTCGGTCAGTGTATGGTACGAATCTTGGAGTTGGCTCACACAACGATGATGCCTCTGCCTCTGTCATTTCACGACCAGGTTTACGGACATGTCGAACAACTTCAGGTTCATGTCGTGCCGAAGATGCGTCTCAAATCCTTATTAGGGCCGAAGAATCCGGTTCCGGATTTTGGTGTCGCCAAGGGGGGCGGTATGACCGCCGTCAAAACGCTCTCGGCCAACAATGCGGCCAGGGCACAGGCAACCATCGACCACGCCGTTAGGGTCTTCGACTGGGTCGCGAGAGCTCGGTCTGACTGGCGGAGGGTGGCTGTCTTGGATGACTCCATCGACCTGTGGGAGCCGCAGTGGATCGAGCACTTGGGTTTCCACGGCGCCGTTTTTCGATGGAACGAGGACAAAAGCAAGATCGAGGAGTACCTACTTGCTACCGCATGATAAATCATGACCCTCGACTCGCTCGCCTAAGAGCGGGCCGGGGGTCTTTGTCGCAACTTACCGGCAGCACCCCTGCCCATCATCGGGCAAGGGTGCTGTGTCATTGTCAGCAAAAAGCACCCCCTGGCGGGGTGCTTCATTGCCGGTGGGTGAACCGTATTCGTCCCCCGGATGGGAGGCCCAGGGGTTGGCCTTCAGTATACGCGAAGTGGGAAAAGATGTTAACAGGACCTAAAGAGGGTTGCCTGCGGGGGTAATATTTGGTAGAATATGGCTACAAATGGTACGGGGGTGACCGTAACCGTGGAAACGTTGGAGGCGCTGTATCGCCGCGGGCAGTACGCTGCGGTGGTCCGGGAGTTGGAGCGGTTGCGGGAGGATTCGCCATGGGAGGACGCGCTCTCGGCGGGCAAGGCGTACTACTACGGCGCGATGGCTCATTACCGTCTGAGTCAGCCGGCGCCCGCAGTTGCGCTGATCACAAAGGCGCTGGACGAACTTCATGTCAGCAACGATTCGCCGTGGATTGGCCGGGTTCGGTTTCAGGCGGGCGAGGTGTACCGATTCGCCGGGCACGCGGGCGAAGCACAGCACTGGACGGAACTGTTCCTGGCAGACATGGACGCCTACCAGGTGCATGAACCGGCCCGCGGCAAGGCTCATTACAACCTGGGACTCATTCGCCGGCAGCAAAAGGACATTCCTGGGAGCGTGGCGGAGTACGAACAGGCGGAAACCCATTTGCGGGATGTCGGCAATACTGCCTGGATGGTCAGAGCGCAGGAAAACCTCTGTTGGGTGCTCGTTGAGGCCGGTCAGGTGGTCCGGGCCGAGGCATACCTGCACAAGATCGAAGCCGCACTGGCGACTCTGGGCGAGGATGCCCCCGACCTGCGGGAACTGCAACTGTCGTTCGCTTGCAACCGGGCGTTTGTGCTGCTGCATTCCGGTCGGGCCGGCGCAGCCGTACACTTCTGCCAGGAGGTTGTCGCCGATGACTCCGGGGCCACGCTGGCACAACGCGCGTTTGCGGCATGGATCGCCGCCGAGTGCGCCCTCGCCATGGCCGACCCGGAGGCCGCCCGGAAACTGCTCGCCGGCGCAGGCCGGTTTGCGGCCGAATCTGGGGACGCTCGGATCATGAACTACATTTCGGCGACGCGGGCCAAACTTACCTGACCGACAAAAGGTCGTTCGCTCCGAACGCTGGGCCGGTTGCATCCGTCTCTGAGACAGAGAGGAGGACATTCAAATGCGGAAGGCGCTCGTGGTTATCATGCTGGTCAGCATCACGGTTTTGGGCGTTGTCGGTGTCGGTTCGGCCCAGATCAACGGCGGTGCTACGATCGATTCTATCAGGACTCACCGGTAACAGAGAGTCCAAATCCCCTGCCCAGAACGGGCGGGGGATTTTTCGCTTCATGCTGATACCTACCTATTCCTGCCATATCTTTCCATGTGCTACCATGGCGGTAACATCTGGAAAGGGGATGGAATGTGCTCAAGCGGATTGCAGCGGCGTTCTGCGCGGCCATTACATTGGCGGCGGGCTTTGTACCCGGAGTGGCGACGGCCAGCACTGAAAACGAATGCATCTTCTACCCTGGGTTGTGGGTCGGCGTCGGATGCTCCCGAGCTGATTACAGGATGATCGACTTCAAGCAGCGGATCACGTTAGCCGTGGCCCAAGAGGATTGGACCGAGTACTACAACGTGATGGCCGAAATGTACCGCTTCGAAGTGTCAAACGATCCGGACCAAAACGGCGTGATCCACGTCGCGGAGAACACACCTCTCACCGATGTCTACGGCTTGGACTTCAAAGCGGCGGGCGACAATGTGCGGTACCTGACCGCCAAAGGCGAGAGCGGCGCGAACCGGCTGCTGATTTACGACAAACTCGGGCGGCCGTATAAGGTCACGGCGAGTTTTTGCACGAGTAAGGCGAAGTTTGTCGCAAACCACCTCCTTGCGTTCGCCTGGGGCTATATGGGCGGCATCAAGGCTGGCGGTGTCACCGGGACGCTTCTCCAGTTCGTTAGCGCCGGGAGCGTCACAATCCCGGCGGCTTCTACGGAGATTGCGGATGGCGCCGTTGCGTATGTAGCCCAGGCTTCCCTTTCGTGGGTGCCCGACTCGGGGGATTGCGAATACCTCATCGACATTCTTAACTATCCTAACCGGAAAGGCGAGCGGCATGTTTATCGCAATCGCGTCGTCGTGTCAGGCGATGGGATGGTTTCGCCTACCGAGTGGGGCTACTCCTTTATTCCGTGGACCCATGCCGGCTACTGGAAGGATCTTGGGACGGCGGATGCGGACGAGAACGGCAATTATGTCTGGTAGACGTCGGGAGGGAGCACAATGCTTCAGGATACCGCAGCGGTGCTGATGATCGTCTGGACGCTGGTGGCGGTGGTTGTTACCACCAGGCAGGCGTTTAGGCACCTCAAGAAGAAATAGTCGCGGATCAACCACAAAGAGACCCTCGCCCTATCTTCTGGGCGAGGGTCTCTTTGTTATCCCCTATTGTGCTTGTCGAACGAATAGGCCGAAATAACTAGAACCACAACGCAATCATAGGTGCTATGATTGTGGCGCAAACCTTCACGTTATCGAAATTATCGATTGGTTTCATCGGTTGGTAGATCGGCCAGGTCTTGCACGCTACATTCCAGCGCCCGAGCGAAAAAGGGCGCCTCATCCAGGGTCACGCGCCGCGTCCCGTTCTCGATCTTGCTTAACTGGCTGGCGTTCAGAGAGGGCCATTCTTTGGGCCAACACTCCTTCAGGCGAGCCAGCAGTTGCTCCTGTGTCAGCCTACGTTCCTTGCGCTTGGCTCGAATTCTCTCGTGCGAAGGCATGGGACTCCTCCAGCGAAGCCGTCTTATCCGTTCACTTCGTTACCTGAATTGTTGATTCCCCTTTCCAAAATCGAAAGGTCCGCCTATACTCATGTCAAACGGTGTCGAACGAATTTAAAGTGTCAGGTATTTACAGACCTATACACAAGGATTTACGATAGTCTAAACAGGCGCCAAGGGGAAAGGGCGCCCGGCAACTCGTCAACTGCCCGGCACACTATAAATCGGGTGGGTGAACGCCTTATGGATTTTGCTGAACACGAACATGTTCTGGCCGGACTTCGCCGGGAACGGAGGTGGCAGGAGGCGCATGATGCGCTCGCGCCCCTTCTCCGATCTCAGGACATGCAGGCGGTCGGTTGGGCAAGGGTCCAGCTAGCCTTGACTTATCACGCGGAGTCCGAAGAGAAGGACACTCTCGCTATTCAGCTCATCAATAGTGCTTTGGCAGTCCTGCACGACCACGGGCGCGAATGGGTCATGGCCTTAATTAACGGGTCGTTGATCGCAGAGGCAATTCGCGACGATGTTCAGCACGGTTCCTATGTTGATGCCATGAAAGAAGCGCTTTCCAGAAAGGATTCGGCCATTTTGCCGTGGCGAGGACGCATGTATGGACGACTCGGGTACTTCTACACCCGAATTGCGGTTGACTGGGCCTTGGCGGAATACTGGCTTCACCAGGCGGTGGCGTTTTATAAGAAGCATATCGGCCCATTCAACGAGCGCGACCGTCAGTGCCAATTACGAATTTCCCTGTCCGCACTCGGAGATGTCATGTTGCATATCGGTCGGCACGACGGGGCGCGGGCGTGCCTTGCGGAAGCGGAGGCAACCGCTCACGATGATGGCGCCCAAAGCTCCGTCGACTATCTCCGGGGCCGATTACTACAGACGGCCGGTAATGATCGAGAGGCAATCAAGCATTTTTCTTCAGCCCTGACGAGCGCCGAAGCCAAGAACCTCCACGTTCTAACGTGCATGGCGGCCGAATCTCTGGCGCGGGCGCACTCAAATCTGGGGGAATTCGCTGTCGCCGAAGCGTTAATCTTGCCCTTGAAAGCCCGGATGAAGAGGGGCGGGGCCTCTGAGACTGTACTTCGATTACAGAGGCTGCTCAAAGACATGCATGGAGAGGAGGAGAAAGTGCTTTGAAGAAGGGTGTAGCGATTTTTCTGGTCGTTGCCGGTTTGTTCGCAGCGGCGGCGTTTGTGCCGCAGAAGACGCTAAACGTGATTCCTGGCTTTTACACAACTCTGCGCATCTCCAATGTTGCAGGGGCTTGCCAGGACATCAATACCGACCCCTGCCCCAGCCTCCCGGTGCGACCATAGCTACCGCAAAACCGAGTGTGGGAGCTATAGAAGGGCCCAGCCGTTTGGCTGGGCCCTTCTATTTTCATTTGCCCCTCATTTCAAACCGTTGCTGCATAATGGCGTCCCGCAGTTGGGCGGTATTCTGCATGACTTCTTCAGGAGTAAAGCCGTGGCGCTCAAAGAGTTCCACGAGTCCTATCCAAGGCCCAATATCCTCAAAAACACGCCAGTCGCCAGCGTCGCCGTCGATGATCCACTGTTCGCTCAAACCAGTAAAGGCCCCTATCCGGTGCACCCTCTGGAGTGGCATGTGCCCTTGCCCGGTTCGAAACCGGCGATAGTCGATGATATTCTCATCCAAGCTCTTGTTACCGAACGCCAAAATGCCCGCAACAAACCATTCCTGGCCCACGATCGGTGCCCGCTGGGACATCAGATCAAAAAGCTGGACGGTGCGTTCAATCATGTCAGAAGCCTGGATGCGCCGCGCCTGGCTCTGCATCCAAAGCCGAGAGCGGCGTATCTCGTCATTCCACCGAGGATAAACCGCTGCACCGCGCAACCAGTCCGACGTAACGCCAAGCGCATCAGCAACCTGAAAAAAGGCCGACCGCCCAGGGGGGCGACTGCCGTTGTGATACCCGTATGCCGTGGGCTCTGGCACCGTTTCGCCAGTTCGCTCCGAAAGAACTCTGGCCAGATCGGGGGGCTTGAGTCCCATATCGGCGCAATACTCGCGAACGCGTTCGGACACCAGCGCGTCTCTAGCGGTACTATCGGCCGTTTGGTCCCCCTCGTCGCGCGGCATATGGTCACCCCCGTCCCTGCAAGTCTTCGGTCCTGCTCCAAGTTTAAACCACAGGCGCAGACACGCAAGACCGAACAGGACACGAACAAGAAGCCCCCCCAAAAACATTATGCGTTTTGCATAAAAAGCACTTGACCTTTTCATTGGCGGGTGCTAGTCTGAATTTGACGATTATGCAAAACGCATAAATCGTGACGGGGGGTGAGATGGTGGGGGATTACAGAACGCCGTTCGAACGTGTGCTGGTTCAAGACAACATCACGCCCGCAGAAGCGAGTGTCGGAACCGGGCTGTCACGATCCTTCATCGGGAATCTCATCACCGGTTGCCGGACTCCTAGCCGCCAAAGCGGTCAGAGAGTGATCAACTGGCTCCGCAAAAGGACCAGAAAGCGGTGGACCTTCGACCGTCTCTGGCCCTACGAGGAGGGAGACCATGGCTAACGATACCGGGAAGAAGATTCAGGCCCGGTGCGTCTGCGGGCGAAGGCACTTCGACGTACCGGCCCCGGGTGGTCGAACCTCCGTCCCGGATGGTGAGTCGGTGGACATCGAAATCCTGTGTACCGACCGGACCTGCAAACGCCTGGTGCGGCATCACATCACGCACGAAGGTGTGACGGTATCGGAGATTCGCCCGCAGGCCCAGACCGGTCAGCCCGAGCAGAGGCCCCAGATCCACAACCACTAGGTATCGAAGGCACCCCAGCCGATAGAAGCGGCCAGGGCGCCAGAGAAAGGAGGGACATTAGGTGTTCAAGTGGCTTGAGAACTGGATTCGGCGGATTGTGCGTGAAGAGATTGCCAAGCAGCCGGCCGGCAGCAAGATCGATGCTGACGCCTTCCGCCGGGGAATGCAGGCGGGCCGGTCCCGGTGAGTCAGCGGTTGGGCGGTAGCACACCAAGCGCCCGCAGTTGTTCCTTCAACTGGCGGTTGTTGGCCTCAATCATCTCCGCTACCGCCCGTCCCGTTTGAGCGGCCACGAAGCCCACCAACTCAGAATAATCGCCAATGGGCGGCTGCAGGGTTTCGGCACCTGTGATACCCCGGTTCAGATAGTTTTCGAAGATCGTCTCCAGTTCCTTCGCTGGAAGCCCCAGTTGCATCCTCATCACCCCCTTTCTCGGTCTCGGAGCGTTCGACAGTTAACAGAAAAGTTCCTGTACACAAACAGAGCCTAAAGAAACAGGCGCCTCTCCGCTCGTAACAGAGTGGCGCCCCAGGAGTTCCAGGTCAATCGCGGTGACCCGGTACAACCCGATACATAGGGTATACCGGATATCACCCCCACGTCAAGGACTACGAAGGCGAAGGGGGTTTTTGCATCATGGTGGCGCTTGCAAAACTGCTGTGGATCGGAAACCACGGCGGGCGGAGTGGCTGCGGCGGCGATGTGTACCGAGACGGCCCCATGCGTTTCGGTATGGACCACCGGCCCCTCCATCGGAATCACTGCGACAGTTGCGGAGCGACGGTGAGCGATCTGGATGTGATCAAGCCCGAAGACGCGGACGAACTGAAGCCCGGTCAGGACGCCATCGGCGGCTGCGGCTGCGGCGGGGTCCGGTGGGTGGCGGTGGAGTTGCGCACCGAAGAGGCCGGTGGGTTGCCGGTTCAGCGGATGGAGTTCACCCATGGATGCACGGGGTGCGACTGGCCCGGGCCGGAAGGGGGCGCCAACTGATGAACCGTCAGGAGGCGATCACGCTCCTCCAAGCCGCCGGGTACGAGCCCGTTATTCTGGGAGTGCGGGGCACGGCCTATCGCAGGGACGATCGGAGCTTCACCCTCGGCCCGGACGGTGCCCGCATCGAGGCGGACCTGACCTACGAAGAACTCAGGCGAGTCCTGTTGCCGGAACTTCCACGAGAAATGCCGACAAGGTCTCAGGGGTACGAGGCCACTGAAACGGGGGTGCACCAACATGGGATTTGAGTTCAAGAAGGCGACCAAGCACGAGGCGAAGGCTCGGGTCGCCATCACGGGACCGGCGGGCAGCGGTAAGTCCTACACGGCGCTGGCGCTTGCTACGGTGATGTGCAAGAAGGTCGCCGCCATCGACACGGAGCACGGTTCGCTCTCCAAGTACGCCGACATCTTCGCCTTTGACGTGCTGGAGTTGGAGGACTTTCACCCCGACAACTACATCAAGGCGATCAACGCGGCCGTCATGGGCGGGTATGACGGACTGGCCATCGACTCCGGCTCCCATGAGTGGAGCGGAAAAGGTGGTTGTCTGGAGTTGGTAGACTACTACGCCAAGGCCAAGCGCAACGGCAACAACTATGCAGCCTGGGCCGACGTGACGCCCTTGCACACAGCCTTCATCGAGGCCATCCACGGCGCCCCGTTGCACATCTACGCTACCTTCCGGTCGAAGATGGACTACCTCCAGACCGAGGACTCCAAGGGCAAGAAGGTCATCCAAAAGGTGGGCATGGCGCCCATCACCCGAGACGGCGCTGAGTACGAGTTTGACATCGTGGGCGACATGAACCTCGAACACGAGATGCTCATCACCAAGAGCCGGTGCCCGGCGCTCGCGGACAAGTTGTTCCACAAGCCCGGCGCCGATCTGGCAAGGGTGATTTCGGCCTGGCTTTCGGACGGGGCACCCGCGGAAATAAAAGTGCCCAGGGTTCCCGCCACTCCGGAAACCGTGGAGGAAATTCGGGTGCTGGCCGGTCGGCTCCGGATGATGCGGAAAGACGTGGCGGAGTTCGCCGCTCTCCAGGGTGTGAGGGCACCGGCTGAACAGTGGATGGAGCACGAAGCCGTCATCGTTCGGGATGCGCTCCAGGCGAAGGTACCCACCAACAACGAAGCCGCGAGTTAGGAGGACATGCCCATGGTGGCCAATCCGAATGCCGAAGGGGTTTCGACGGAGCCCCTGCCTCTGGACCTTGATGCGTTCGAAGAAGCGTGCGAGCGGGCCGCCGTCAGCGAAGGTGCCGAACCCGTCGCCGTCCCGGCCATTATCCCCGAAGAAGTGTTCTTGGCTGCCCTGAAGCGGCGGGCTCACCATCTGAAGCGGGCCGCCTTCGCTGCTCGCCCCTACGACGCCGAAATCGCAGACCAGCAGGCGCAGATTGCGGAGTTGCAGGCCGAAGTCGCCAAGTTGACCTTCGAGCGGGACGCCGCCGCCAAGCCGTGGCAGCACAAGGCTGCCAACCTGGAGCCCCTGGTCGAAGCCTTCATGCGGGCCATGCATCAGGCCAGTCACGAGAAGGTCAAGTCCTGGCCTACTCCCTACGGCACGCCAAAGCTCCGCAAACAGCAGCCCGAGTGGGTCTACGGCGACGAGAAAGACCTGGGCAAGTGGCTCCAAGCCAACGCCCCTCGATTCGTCAAGGCGGACCCCCTGCCGGTCAAGACGGCCATCAAGGACGCCGCCACGGTCAACAAGGACGGCACGGTCGCCATCCCCGAAACCGGCGAAATCATCCCCGGCATCACGGTGAACGAGCGGAAACCCAAGTTTGAAATCGACGGCTAACGGTCATCAAGGCAGGGGGAGGGTAATCACTCCCTCCCCCAAAGGAGGGCGGAAAATAATGGCAACCAAAGAGCGGAAGCCTCTGACCAGTGCGGACCTGAACATGCTGGTGGTGGCAGCACAAATCATCGACGAGCGGGCTCCGTGGGCCGCCTTCAACTCCACGCAAGGCTACCACGTCCAGGCCGCGGCCTTGAAGGAGATGGCCGACGCGGCGGGTGCCACCATCGAAGTGAAGCCGTTCGGAAGGCCGGAGTACCCCTGGGAGGGCAGCGTCAACTTCGGCGGCATCCGGTTCTACGCCATCATGGAGACCGCACAACTGCCCATCATCGGCTACGAGGTGCCTGGCTACGTGCCAGCGGGTACATTCCCCGTGCCCATCGCTCAGACGGCGTAACCCATCGGCCCCGCACATGGAGAAGGAGGATTCAACTTGGCAGCACTTTTGGAACGGGTCCAGTTGGCTCGTCATCAGGCACAGTCAGGGAATCGGGAATTCCTGGCCGGCATTGGCAGGTTGCTAGAAGATGTCGAAACGCAGCTTGCCGGCGGCCCCGACCTGGTAAAGCAGGCATGGGCAACGATGTCCTATTCGGAGCGCGAATGCGTCCGCATGGTGGCTGCGAATCTGGAGGGCGACACCGGAATGCTGGTTGCCTCCAAACTGGCGGATGCGCAGGAGTTCACTCGCAGCACGCTGGTCAACGGCCTGCGGAAAATGGAGAGCGCCGGTGCGATTGTGACGCACTCGCTGGGCATGAAGGGCACACGCATTCAGGGTCTGGTCCCCAACTGGCGGCGGCGGATTCTGGATCTGGCGGTCTGAAACACCCGCGGGAGGGACGCCTTCCCTCCCGGGTCCACGAATGGACACAGGCTATGACGGTCTGCGTCCATCGGTGAGCCCGGCCCATCGCCGGGAACGGCAGGAGGTGGTGACCTGTGAAGCGGTAGCCCTCTGCGTTCCTGAACTCCACGCCGACAGGCTCCGGTCTGCCGACAGACTGCCCAACTCGGGAGGTGAGTGCATGATTCGTGGCTCTCCGGTGGCTTCCACCGTACACATGCTGGTCAAATACGCCTGATCGCCGGCCCCTGGGCCACGGCGGGGGTAAACCGGAAGGCATCCCGCCAGGAACCAGTTTGAACACCTTTGGAGGTGAGGCCCAGTGTTCGCTCATGACGTGATCCTGGGTTTCGCCGTCCTACCGACTCTACCGGGTGACTCTCCCGGAGTCGTGGTTGAACCGGGGTACGAGATTCGCTCCCGGCAGTAACCGGTTCGCTGCGGAAACGCAGTGGCCGGACGGGTTCAAGGACGGCGTTCGAAGAGGCCCGCACTGGTCCCACAACCACGGGAACGGTGCGGGAAGGCCCTACGGGGGCTGATCAAATGTGGATCGAGGCACCGCAGGCCGCGGTGGCGGTGCCCCTCCTAAACGGGGGTTAAGCGGCAAAAGCGTGGCCGGTGTCATGCCATCGGCCACATCACGGGGCGGTCGGTTAACCGGGCGGGATTAGAACACTCGTCCGGGGATGGTTCAACCCCATCCTGCTCCACCAGGTCTTCACAGGGCCGGTCACCGCGTGAGCGCCCGGCCACTTCATCGGGGTGTAGCTCAGTGGCAGAGCGTCGCGGTCTTCCAACACGAAGGTCGTCGGTTCGAATCCGACCACCCCGACCAATAGGCGGAACCTGCCGTAACTGGCGGATAGCCGGCGTAAGCCGAGCAGTCCTGGCGGATGCAGGCAGAGTGCTGACACAGGTTGCCGCCTAAACATCGAGGCTAACGGGGGGAATGCCCGTGAGCCTCGACCAGAATGATCCAAGAACGCGAAGGGAGGTTCGAGGATGGCCGAAAAGTGGCTCTACGTCACCATGACGGATGGTTCGGTCTGGGCAGTTCCTGCCAAGATGGTGGCCGAAAACCGGGCGGCGTTCTACGCCGAACGCGACACCGGCAGGAAGTCTGGCGAGGAGTACGACCGAGTTTTCGCCGAAGAGGCGGTCTTCGCCATGGAGGATGGGTACGAAATCACCGATTGGGCGGCAGGAAACATGAACTGGTCAGACGTGGCCGACAAGGCGAAGAAGGTCAAGGACCCGCCTCCGCCAGACTTCCAGGAAAGTTGGGTGAACGGCGCCAAGGAGGTCATCACCGAGTAGCCCCCACTACAGGGGGACCACCGACTACCCCCTCGGAGCCGGTGGGGCTGGGTCTGATGGATACCTAACGCGAGGTGACCAGGAGACCGACCCCCTCTCCCGGACACCGGCGCAGTGACCACAGACCTGGCCCCATGACTCCGAGGTAACAATAGCAAGGAGGAGAGCGGATTGCGGTACCGTCCCTGGATGGGGTTCACACTCATCGGACTCGCCATGGTGGCCGATGTGCTCCTGACTCACGGCAAGGCCCGAGGCGCACTCACGGCGATTTCCTTCGTGGCGGTGACGGTCTGGGCTAACCGCTAAGACGCCTCAGACCCCACAGGAGACGACATAACCCCCGGCGGGCGGAACGGTGCAGGAACAGGGTAAACGCCCCCAGTAGGGGGCTGAGAATCGCAGAAAGGATGGTGTCAAGAATGGTACCAAGCATCCGGTCTTTGATCCTGGCGACGGCTGGTTTGGCGGTTTTGGGCGGTATGGGCGACAGCAAGACCCCGCACGATCGCAAGGCCCAGTCCAAGCGCAGCACGACCACCAAGGCCCGCCACGACCACCAGAAAGCCAAGACCCGGCGCAAGATGCAGGCAGCTTCTCGGCGGCGGAACCGGGCGGCATAACCCAAGGCTTCCCCCCTTTGGGCCGATGTCTCAGCATCCTCTCCTGGAAAGACCATCACCAGTCATCCCCAGACGAGAGCGCGACTGAGGCATCGGGCCAAGAGATGGAGGTGTATGAGATGGCAGTTCCCGAGCGGTTTGAGCCGGGGGTCCAGAACCTGCGGCGAGGGGTTCAACGGACGGCACAGGTTGAGTCCACGACCTTCCTGCAGGACGCTCTCTGGGCCTGGGTATGGGTTGGTATCCATATCGTCCCCTGGGCTATCCTGGTGTGTCTGGTGGCGTTCCTGGCGGGTCACTTCCGGCGGTTTTAGGCAGATGTACATACCGATGGTCTTCATGGTTCAGCCCGAGGATACGCCGGAAAGCCTTCTAGAGCACGTCCGGCGCAACTGCAATCCCGGACTGTACATCCCGGACCTGATTACCCCGGCGGGCGACACGGTTGACCGGGCGGACCCCGTAGCGGCAGCCTTCTGGAAACAATGGAACGCCGCGGCCGCGTCAGAGATGGACTGAGCGGCCCCGCTCTTGACCCGGTGTAACGCCGATGTAACACGGTGTGCCAGTCCATCCGTGGATGTGTATCTTAGGTTTTCGACGCAGTTCGCAGGAGATAGGGGGACGACCACTTGGACGAACACCGGATTGTGTCCCTCTTCTCCGGTGCCGGGCTCATGGATTCAGGGTTTGAGCAGGCCGGCTGCACCATCGCGGCGGCGGTTGAGTACGACAAGCAAGCCGTCGAAACCTGGAAGCGCAATCGCCCAGGGCGAGAAGACCGCATCATCTGCCAAGATATCCGCACAGTCACGCCCGAGCAGTTAGGCGTCGTGCCAGACGAACTGTGGGCCATCATCGGGGGACCGCCCTGTCAGGGATTTTCGGTGGCCAACTCTACCCGAGCGCACGCCAACGGGCAAACGGCAGCCTGGAAGGACGACCCTCGGAACACGCTGTTCCAGGAGTTCCTGCGGTTGGTAATTGCCCTACACCCGGAGCGGTTCGTCATGGAGAACGTCAAGGCCATGTATACCACGGGAGCAGCAAACCTCGGCGAACCAGGCCTGATTATGCGGGAAGTGCTGGACGACTTCACCGGAGCCGGGTATCGAGTGCAGGCTCAAGTGCTGGATGCAGCGGACTACGGTGTTCCCCAGCACAGGGAACGGGTTTTCGTAATCGGCATCCGGGCGGACCTGCCGGACCCAATACTATACCCCATTCAGACGCACGGAGCGCCAGGAAGCGGATACCTGCCGTGGAGGACTGTGCGGCAGGCCATTGGGGATTTGCCCGAGCCGGGCGCAAGCCACGCGAACCACGCCGATTTCAACCGGGAGCGCATCAAGGAAAACGGCCACATAGGTCACAGGGAGTTGGACATGGACGCCCCGTCTTACACGGTCACTGCGGGCAGGACCGATACAGGGCACGGAATTCTCGCTCCGGTTTTGCCGGCAAACCACAACGACTACTGCCCGGCAGACAGCAACCAAGGCATGGAGAGCGGACACCGGCCGCTTCGAGTGGACGAACCCGCCCCAACAGTAGCGGCACACCACACGAACCAGCCGGTACATCCAGGACCGATGAACCACGAACCCACCCACGATGACGGTAAACAACTCTGGAAGCCGTGGCGGAGTTCGGAGCAGCGGACAGGCCCGCAAGGCGCCTTGGCGGCAGACTCCCGCCTGAGCAAGCCCGGGAACCACCACAACCCCCACGAAGCGCAGACCATTCCCCGCCGACTCACCCCCAGGGAATGCGCACGCCTCCAATCGGTCCCTGACGGTTACTTCTTCTGCGGCTCCAAGAGCGCGGCATACCGCCAAATTGGTAACGGCGTCCCCGTGGAACTTGCAAGGCGGATAGCGGCGGTGCTCATCGGTTCGGAGCCAGGCAAAGAGGTAAAGGCGTATGCGCCCCAACTCACGTGGTCCTTCTAGACAACAGGAAAGCCCGCCCCTAGACGAGGCGGGCAGTGGATTGCAGATTCAGATTACTTGGGGTTAACCAGTTCGCTGGCCCTTCGTACCGTAGCGTTTACGTTCAGTCCCTCATAGTCGTCTTCTACGAATTCGTCGTTACCGTCAAACCGCCCGACGATGAAGCGAAGTTCGGGCAGGTCCTCCTCCACCAACGTGATTTGAAGGGTACCTCCATCAGGAACCGGGATGATCACGGCAGAGCATCCGCCGCCCGTCTGTTCCATGCGGGCGTCCAGCCCTTCAGCCTTCAGGAGCGGAATCAGGTTGTGCTCATGACCGACCTTCTCGTCCACCGCCACCAGACGTCCGCACTTGTCGCAGGTGGTGGCGACTTCATCGGACTCCAAGGCTTCGATGGGCTGATCGGCGACGGCGAGAAACTCCGGGCGGAACCGGGCGTATTCCGAGGGGTTCACAGTCTTGGCACAGCGGGCGCACAGGACTTCAGCCTGCGGGGTCCAGATACCCGGAATCGGCAGAACGGCAGTAGTCGTCATTTCGAGTCCTCCTTCTTGGCCTGCGGTGGCCTTCCAGCGGGTTTACGGGTTAGGTACCACTCCCTCCAAGCCTCTTCCGAGGCAACCCAGGGAGCCTGAATTGATCCGGGTCGTGGTTCCTGACGAGCGCCCCTCACCTTCCTCGCTGCGGAACTTGTGGTGTCACGGTGGAGGTTCAGGTGGCGGGCGGCTTCCGTGGCGGTCCAGTCTGCCATGGCGTCACCCCTTGCGGTTGGACTGAGGTTAATGTACTACATATGTCGGATATTAGCAAGGGGTCCACCAGAGAATTTTTCGACAGGAGGAACTGATGTGCAGGAGATAGATGCAATCGACCTATTCGCCGGGGCGGGCGGTTTCAGCGAAGGAGCACGGCGGGCGGGGTGCCGCATCCTATGGGCAGCCAATCACTGGCCGGCCGCGGTGGAATGTCATTCGGCCAACCACCCGGACACGCAGCACGTAACGCAGGATCTGCACCAGGCGGACTGGACGACGGTCCCCAAGCACGACCTGCTCCTAGCATCTCCCGCCTGCCAAGGGCATTCCCGTGCCAGAGGCAAGAATCGTCCGCATCACGACGCGGCCCGCAGCACCGCATGGGCGGTCGTCTCCGCTCTGGAGTACCACCGTTCGCCCGTCGCCCTGATTGAGAATGTGCCCGAGTACCTGAAGTGGGCTTTGTATCCCGCCTGGGAGATGGCGGTGAGGGCGCTTGGATACTCCGTAGCTCCGCACATCGTTGACGCAGCAGACTTTGGGGTGCCTCAGAACCGGGTTCGCATGTTCCTGGTGTTGACCCGCAGCAAACACGCACTCTACCTCGACCTGCCGAAGCCTGGCAAGTACGTCCCGGCGGCGCAAATCGTGGACTGGAACGCTGGCAACTGGTCACCGATCGACCGGCCTGGGCGGGCGGAGAGCACGCTGGAGCGAATCGCAAACGGGCGCAAGGAGTACGGAGACCGCTTCACCATCAGCTACTACGGCGGCAGCATGAACGGCCACAGCCTGGACAAGCCTTTCGGGACTATCACCACGCGGGACCGGCACGCCTTGATTGACGGGTCCAGGATGCGAATGTTGATCATCCCCGAAAGCCAGGCGGCAATGGGATTCAGACCCGACTACTGGCTGCCAGACAGCCACGAACTGGCCCTGCATCTTTTGGGCAACGCGGTACCGCCCCCGATGGCGACGGGTCTGATCAACGCCTTGAAGGCAGCGGCATAGCGGCGTCCCCCTGTAAGGGAGGGGAAGAGAGAATGGGGTAAACATCTGGCTGGAGGATGAACAAGCACAAAGGTTTCTCGACCGGCTGGACGAGCATGCCGGTGAGACGACCATCCACGATCCGGTAAAACACCTGCGGATACGAACGGTCCGCGGCATGGCCGGCTGGTGGGTGAGCGACGGGCGGACGCCGATACCGGCCCCCGACCCTGATGAGGCCGGGGTGCTGGCGGATCGGTGGACCAGGTTGGGGTTCCAGCCAGTGCCGAGACGGGCACGGAGTGCATAGCAGAGAGGGGTCAGGCGTTCTTCGCCCGGCCCTTCGGCATGAGATGGACAGCGTAACGCGTTATGCGACCGTTACGCAGCGTTACGGCACCGTTACTCTGGTGTTACGTAACGCGGACCCGCGTAACGCAGGCGCAAAACGAGGTGAGACTGTTGACCAGGATGTCCCGATGGTTTCGCTTCTACGACGACTTCTTCCATCACCCGAAAACCAAGCGGCTCAACGGGCAGCAGCGTTTGGTTGTTATCGGGGCATGGTCAATTGCCAGTCGCAGCCCGACAAGAGGCGTTTTGCTCCTCAACAAGGATTTGGCGGCCGAACCGATAGACATCGCAAATGAAATTGAGTTGCCATTGCAAGCGGTGATCGAAGCCCTCGGAACCATGCAGGAACCGGGTCCGGTGACTCGCAGGGGGATGTTCCTGGAGTGGCGGGAGGACGGCGTTTTGATAGTCCCCAACTGGAACGAACGTCAGTTCGTGGATGTGGACCCAACGAACGCCGAACGCCAGAAACGCTACAGAGATGCGCATCCCGAGGCAAAACCGAAACGGCGTAACGCTCCCGTAACGGAGAATAACGCGTTACACCAACCGTTACAGGACCGTTACCGTAACGCACCAGATTACAGATTACAGATACCTAAAGACATTGCAGAAGAAGAAGAAGAAGAGGGGGTGCGCGAACGCTTGAAAACTTTGCCGGAGGAACTCCGAGACAACTGGGGTCGGGCGTATCAGTACCTGTGTGTCAAAGACGCATCGGCCTCGGACACCGATGTGCTCACCAAGTTCCAGAAACAGGCGGGTATCACCGACCAGTTGATCGTGATGTTTATCGAGCGGGCCATCCAGAAGAAGCGGCGCAACTACCTGACCTGGGTGGCCGAAGTACTGACGGAGTGCGCCGCCAACGAAATCCGCACCCCTGAAGAATATGCCGCGTTTGAGGCGGAGCGCGATGCGGGAGGGAATGCCGATGCCGGACGAACTGCAAGCGGCCCAGGACCTGCTAATGGAGCGTCGGCGGCAAAACGGCCTGACGGAAGCGGGCGAAAGGCCCCAGGAACCCCTGCCCCCAACACTGGGGGAAACCCTCAAAGCAGCGTTCCAAAACCTTCTGTCTACGACTCCTTGTGCCTCAAAGGATGACCTGACGGCGATATGTCCGGAGTGCGGGTCCACTATCCCCCCGGTGGAGTTCGAACTGTTCGACCAACCCCGGCGACTGCCCGGACACTGCCCGGTGTGCGAACCCAAACGATTGGCCGCCGAAGCAGAGGCCGAACGAATCAAGGACACGCAGAAACGGCAGGAGCCGTATCACAAGCACTTCGCCTATCGTGATCAGCGGTACGCGGAAACGTCCTTGGACACGTTCGAACAACGGGATGGGTTCGGCCTGTCACTACGGATGGCCAGACGGTTTGCCGAACAACTGCCGACCCCCAGCCCTGCCGGTCTGCTAATCCACGGGACGAAAGGCAACGGCAAAACCAGCCTGGTGTACGCACTGGCGGTGAAGGCTGAAGCCCTGGGAATGACGGTGGCCTGGATTGACGGGCAAAGCTGGCTGCGGGCGATCGGCTCTCTGAAAGACGCCGACGACCGCGAGGAGCAAATCCGACTCGCCTGCCGGGCGGACATGCTGGTGATTGACGACCTGGGCGCCGACAAAATGACGATGCCGCGGGCCGGCTGGCTCCTGACCATCATCGACGCGTTCTACCGCAAGAAAAAGCCAATGGCGCTGACCACGAACTTTACCCCCGACAAACTGGTGAAGGCGTTGACACCCGAGAAGGAAAGCCGGGAGGACGCGGACCCCGTGGAGGGTGAGCGCATCGTAGACCGATTGGCAGAGGCGGCGGTGTTCGTACCCAACACGGCCCCCAGTTACCGCATAGAACTGTCGGCCCGGCGGCTGCAGGAGGTGCAAGACCTGTGATCGGTGCAAACGCCCCGGACCGGTGGGACCGGCTGACGAGCGAACACCCCGCGGTTCGGGAGATGGCGGAGCGCATCCTCGAAGTGGCCGCCGGTCGGCCCGCCATCGACTGGACTCGTGCCGAAGCCCGGGAAATCGAAAGCCTGACCAACTCACTGTTTGCGGCGGCCGACCAGCACGACCCAGGGGGTGAGGAGCAATGGCCAGCAAGTTAATTCCCACCGGCTACGCGGTGACCCGATGCATCGGGTATGACACGCAGGGGCGCCCGATTGAGCAACGGCGGGATTTCACACTCTCACAAATGCTGGAGTGGGTTGACCTGACCAGCGGATGGGAACGGGAAGCGAACCAGGCCAAAGCCCAGAAGCGTGATTATCCCGCACCGCCCACAGCGGTCCCCACTTTCGAAGAACGCCCCGATGGCGAGTCGGGCGGAATCGGTCGGCCTAAGCCCAAGGCCAACGTGGTGCCGTTCGCCCGGCGGTCCATGGCGGCCAGAGACTCCGAGGCACGGAGGAGGGAGCCTGCATGAGCGAACCTTGGAAATCGCCACCCCAAGCGGTCCTCTGTCAGGTGCTGGCCGAATGCCCGGACGGACTCGCCGCCACCCTCCTGAACTGCTCCTGGAGTGCCGTTACAACCATGCGGTCGCACCACAACCTGCCGTCGCACTGGACGAACCAGACCTACCAGGCCACCCATGCGGCGGGCCGTGTACTGCGGGAACGGTGGCGGGCCGGAGTTGAGAAACCCCCCGAGCCTATTGCCATGACGGATCTGAATGCTTTGGTGCAGGAGGAACTGGGCCGCCCAAAGGCACGGGCCAACCCCGCACCAACCCGGCGCAAACCGAGCAACCCGCCGAATCCCCTCCGGGTGCTTGCGGAAGCACAACGGCAAATCGCCGCCGGGCTGGAGCCGACCGACGAGAATATCGCCCAGGCGGGCGGTTGGACGGAGCGGCAGGTGTACAACACCCTTTTCAGACTGCGGCCTACAGTGCTGCGAAACCACGACAGGGGCACCTACTCGCTCGGAAGGCAGCGCCAGAAAATGGACCCCGCGGTGGTGGCACTCATGGACACGTACCGGACCCGGACGATACTGCATAACGGCCCCTATCGGGAAGAGGAGGCGACACGCTGATGAATGAGTATCCGTTTGCGATTCAGTCCAGACAATTCATCCACGCCGCGAAGGACAGCAGCATCACAGACGATTCCTACGAAACAGCATGCGGGAAAGAGCGGTTTGAGGGCCACGTTATTCGCCGGGATGGTTGGGAAATCGACTGCGCCGAGTGCGTGAAGGCACTGGCCGCGGCGGTCACCGAGGAGCACAAGCCCCTGACTATCAACGGTCTGGTGGAGATGGCCTACGGGACGGCAACGGCCGCCGGTTGGCACGACAACGGCGACACACTCATCACATCAGACAACGCATACTTCCTGATTGCGGGGTTGACGGGCGTGAAATTGGCTCTGTCCGGTGTCCTGGAAGCCATCCGCAAACCGCAGGGCGACAACCTGCCGGTAGCCTTAGAGGCGTTCCGAGAGGCCAGCACTTCCCTTCTCGGTTGGGATGGGGCCGGAATCATGCACTCGGCCATGTGTGCGGTGGGCGACGAAATCGACAAGCCTCTGGCAGGCTCCAAGACGCAGATGCTGGCTTGGCTTCACCTCATCGATTCGGAGAGCGCAGAGGCCATGGAGGCGGTCTTGGCGGGCGACAAGGAGAACTTCGCCGAGGAGCTGGTGGCCGACATCATGATCCGGGTGGGCGATGACATCGGGGCCATCAACGACATGCCAGGCCACTTCCTGGGACCGATCGACCCCGAGGCCGTGATTCGGGCGAAGAACGCCATCAACGAAAAGCGGCCGATCCGTCACGGCGGAAAGCGAGCATGAGAGAGGGGTGAGCATCCATGGGAGAGCAACCCGTGATTAAGACGGTGGACGGGGTACGGACCATCTTCGTCCGCAAGGACGGCTTCGAATGGGGTTACTTCTTCCTCAACCCCAAGGGCCTTTTCGTGGCGCATACCGACTATGGTACGTACGGCTACCATTGGCCGGTGTCGGAGGGTTGGGACTTCCTGAAGTTCCTCGCCAACGCCAGGGATATGGACTACATCCTCGGCAAAATCAGCCACCGGGACCACCTCGATGTGAAGAAGACCGAAGCGCGCGTTCAAAAAGCAATCCTGCAAATGCGGCGCGAGAAAGCCGTTACCAAGGACCGGGCCAAGGAACTTTGGGACGACGTGCTATTTACTGACGACCTGATGCATTGGGTCATGGAACAGCAAGAGTTCTGTGAGCGAGACGGCTACGAACTGGCCGTCATGGACTTCCCGCCGGACGCCCGGAGTTTCGTCAGGGAACTGTTCCCCATCTTGCAGGCGCACCTACGAGACGAACTTGCACAGAAGCCGGCGGCTACGGCGTAGCGGAAAGGGGTTAGGGCTATGGGAGAGCAGCAGAAAATCATCGCCGAGGTGAACGCCCGAGGGATGAGACCGGAAGCGTTCGGGTTTGCCCTGCGGCAGTCGGACGACGAATACCCTCTTTACGACCGGCTCAACGACCGGCAGATGGACGAACAACTCGCCATCATGCGGACATACGACGGACACCGCTTTGAGGCGAAGGTCGAAGGCGATATCACCGACCTTCCTGCCCTACTCCGCTACAAGGATGTAGCCGCAGAACTGGCGTCCCTGAAGGCACAGATGACAGGGATGGTCTCCCTGGAGACGGTTAGCGCCGTGTTCCGGAGGTTTTACCCGTATGCCCAGGTCTGGTTCATGCGGGAGTTGCGAACGGAGGCAACCAAGCGGTCTGCCGGTTCAGTCGAACCTGGTCAGACCAAAGCGGAAGGGGGTGCCAAAGAGTGAGCACCAAGCGAAAGCGCAAGGTAGTCGGCAAGGTGGACGGGCGGTACACAGTCGCCATCGTGGAAAGCGAGTTCACCGCCGGTCGGTGGGGCTACGAAATCGGGCGGTCCGGTGAGATGGGCTGCGGCGTCGGCTACGACAATCCCCAGGCTGCCAGTGAAGCGGCGAAGACGGCGGCGGCTAACTTGGAGAATCGCCTTCAGGCGGTGAGAACGGCGGCAACGCAGGCTTTCGCGGCGCAACGGATGGCGGTCGGTACGACGCCCCCAGAAGGGGAGAGGAAGGAGTAACCCATGCTTAACACAGTGGTCCTGATCGGCCGCTTAACCAAGGACCCGGAACTCAGGTATACGACCAGCGGCAAGGCGGTTGCCACTCTGCGTCTGGCAGTCGACAGGGGCACCAAGGACCCCCAAGGCAATAACGAGGTGGACTGGATAGATTGCGTGGTCTGGGAAAAGACCGCCGAAACCGCCGCGAACTACCTGCAAAAGGGCCGGCTGGTGGCGGTCCAAGGGCGGCTCCAAATCCGCCAGTACGAGACCCGGGAAGGCCAGAAGCGGGAGAAGGCAGAGGTAGTCGCCTCCACGGTCCGCTTCCTGGACAAGGGCAAGGACGACGGCGAACATGCAAGCGGGCCGAAGACGACGCCCGCCGGGGGCAGCGAACCCAAGTTCACCGACGACGATGATGTCCCGTTCTGACGGGCAGGGAGGGCTGAGTAATGGAGTGGCCCAAGTGCCCCGAATGCGGCGGCAGTCTGAACTACGAGCCCAACACCGTGCAGTGGCCGCCGGGCGCTCCGGTCATCCACGACGCCGACGCCAAGGAGTCCGCCATGCTCATGGTGGTGATGGGCTACACCGAGGACGGGAAGTGTCGGACCCGGTACATCAACCGGTACAACGGCAGTATGCGCCTGACGCCAAAGGAATGGCACAACCCCCTCTGTGCCGTACACGACCCGAAGCGGTTCAACATCCCGTTGCCCCAAAGGAGTTGAGTCCCCATGGAAGACCCCTGGGACGATGACCTGCCAATAGACTACGACTACGGAAGGCCCGAGGGGATACGTAAGGGAGGCGAACGCAACGGACTACCAGATACTGCAGGGCGACAACATGGACATCATGCCGACGTTACCGCCCGAGTCGTTCGACTCCCTGGTGACGGACCCGCCGGCGGGGGTCAGCTTCATGGGCAAGGCGTGGGACTCTCACAGCAAGTACGTGCCGAAGTCGGAGAAGGGCCGGGCCGTCCTGGAAAGCCTGCAGGTACTCGCCCTTGAGCCGTGGGAAGCAGGATTCGTAGCCTTCACAGCGGACTGGGCGACGGAGGCCCTGCGACTCCTGAAGCCCGGCGCTTACGGGGTGGTCTGGGCACTTCCCCGGACGGCGGACCTGACCGGGCTGGGCCTGCGGGCGGCGGGGTTCGAAATTCGTAATTCAATCCAACACCTTTTTGGTTCGGGTTTCCCGAAAAGCCTGGATGTGTCAAAAGCCATCGACTTCATGCTCTTCACCGAATGGCTGATGGAGCACAGACCAAAGGCGATACGGTGGGCAAAGCGGCTCTGGACCAGCGTTCCCAAAGACCGATGGGCCTGGAAGTGGTGCGTGATTGCCACGACCGTCTGGGGGCCACCGGTCGGAAAGCGATTTGTAATCGGCTTCAGAGAACAGCGCAACCCCTACATAGGCAGCGACGGGCTGCAATTCCAGAGCGCCCCGGACTACGCCGGGCAGCAGGAGGCCATTACAGCGCCCGGCTCACCCGAGGCGGCGAAGTGGGAAGGGTTCGGCACGGACATCAAGCCATCCCAAGAACAGTGGCTCCTCGTCCGCAAGCCCCCGAGCGAAGACACCGTGGCGGAAAACCTCCTGAAGCATGGCGTAGGGGCGCTCAACATAGACGGGTGCCGAATCAAGACCCAGCCCGGCGAAAGCCTCGATGGAGGGCGGACAAGCAGTGATTCGGACGGATGGGATCGACCCTGGAAGCACGACGAGGAAGCGATGGAAGCTGCGAATGAGCGCATCGGGCGTAACGTCGCCAAGGCCGAATCGCTTGGACGGTTTCCTGCGAATCTGGTACTGACCCACCATGCAGACTGCCGCAGGGCGGGGACGAAGACCGTGAAGGGCGGCAGCGGATGGGCGCAGACCGGCGGTAGCACCTCCAAGGGCGGGATTCTGAACCCAGACCAACCGATTGGGACCCGCAAGTGGGACGGCGACCGTGCTGACGAGAATGGCATGGAGACGGTCGAAGCCTGGGAATGTGCTGGAGGATGCCCGGTACTCGAATTGGACCGCCAGAGCGGGCAAAGCGCAAGCCGGAAAGGTCAACCAAGAGCATCGGCGCAACCGGGCAACGGGTATGGCATGACCCACACCGGAGCGGAGTACGAGGACCAAGGCGGAGCATCTCGCTTTTTTCCACAGTTCGCATGGGAGCCCGAAGACATTCAGACAGCCATCTTCCTCTACGCCGCGAAGGCCAGCCGAAGCGAAAGGAACCGAGGCTGCGAAGCCCTGGAGGAAAAGCCGCTGAACTGGTCAAGCGGCGAGGCGAACCCTGGCACATTCCAGGCTGAGGGAACGAAGCGAGCGGCCCGCAACTTCCACCCCACAATCAAATCGGTCGGGCTGATGCGCTGGCTGGTGCGACTGGTGACTCCGCCGGGCGGCAAACCACTAGACCCCTTCGGCGGATCCGGCACGACTGCAAAAGCCGCCGAAGCGGAAGGGTTCGACTGCACACTGATCGAGCGGGATCCCGACTACGTTCGAATCGCAAAGGCACGGGTCGGAGCGGATATCGAGCAACCCAAGTTCAACTTCGGCTAAGGGAGAAGGGGAGGGCAGAGGGAGATGGAGGAGATTCTGGCGAGGCTCGCGGCGGGTGACGAAATGGCCTGGGAACCGCTGATGGCTTACTGGCGTGGTCGGCTGGAACGCTACGCCAACGACTACGTTCACAATTGGGAGAACGCGGAGGAGATTGTCCAGGACACGTTCGTCCGCCTGTGGCGTCACGCCGGGAGCGTCCAGGACTCTCAGCACCTCCGCCACTGGCTATTCAGGGTGGTGGGGCAACTCTGTAACGATCGGGTGCGGACCATGCGGCGCAAGCAAGGCGAAACGCAAACGGTGTCTCTGGAGACTGCAGCGCCACTCCCCACCCCGCAAAGCATTGAGGACGAGGTAATCATCCGTGAGGAGTTGGCCGAGGTCCGCCGACTACTGACGCCCAAAGAAGCGGCCTGTCTCATCCCAATTGCTGAGGGCGTGCATTTCGAAGAAGTCGCCAAACGGCTGGGCATCCCGATAGGCACGGTCAAAAGCCGGGTCAACTGGGCACGGCAACGGCTTCAGGTACGGACGGTGCCCCCTCGTGAAAAGCGGCGGAAAACCGCCTGAACCCCTAGGGGATACCCGAGCGGAGAGGGACGGAGTCCAAGGGCCGGGTTGACAGGAACGAAATTACGGTGAACGGGAGGCGAGACCAACGGCCAGGCAACTGCGGCAACTCCGCATGGACTTCGACCATGAGCCGGTCGAGCAACCGGTGATAGACGCCCTGGTAGCGGAGATGCGGGAGGTTTACCTGCGGCCAGACGGGCGACCCTGGGTGATTGGATTCTCAGGCGGCAAGGATTCCTCCGCAGTGGTCCAACTCACCTACCGGATGCTGATGGCCCTGCCTGCGGAGCAGCGGACGAAGCCGGTCTATGTGGTCTCCTCCGACACGCTGGTCGAGAACCCCGCGGTGGCGACCTGGCTGGACAAGTGCCACGCCGAACTGCGGGATGTGGCGACCCGATACGACCTGCCGGTGACGGTGGTCAAGGTGACGCCAGATCCCAAGCAATCCTTCTGGGTCTGCCTGATCGGCCGGGGCTACCCAGCACCCACCCAGGATTTCCGGTGGTGCACCGGCCGCCTGAAGATCGAACCCTCGGAAACGTGGGTCAGGGCCAACATCGACAAGAGTGGGCGCATTCTCCAACTCCTGGGCAGCCGCAAGAAGGAATCGAAGGCCCGGGGTGCCAGCATCGAGGCGCACGCCATCGAAGGCAAGTTCGGCACCTGCGGCAGCCTGACCGAAGGAATCAGCTTCCAGCCCATCCAGGAATGGGATAACGATAACGTATGGGAGTATTTGCGACTGTTCCCCAAGCCTTGGGGCGGCAGCAACGAGGAACTTTTCGAGATGTACCAGGGCGCCCACGGCGGCGAATGCGTGCTCGATTTCGACCGGCGGACGGCCAGTTGCGGCGGTTCCCGGTTCGGCTGCTTCGTCTGCACGGTCGTACCCGAGGACATCTCCATGCGAAACATGGTTCGCGTCGTGACCCCTGAGTACGCTCCGCTCCTCGCCTTCCGGGACAAGATTCTGCGGTATCGCAACGACTACAGCAAGCGGGACCCAATCGGGCGAAACGGGCGACTGCGACTGAACTGCACGGCCCGGACGATGGCGGCCAAGGTCCACGCTGGCGAGGACGAAGCCTCGATCGACGCCTTCGAAACAGGCGCCCGGTGGGCAGAGCGGGAGCACTACAAACCGTCAGGACAGGATTGGGAGGCGGCAGCGGGCGAGGTCCCCACGACACAACTCCTAGCCTTCCTGGCCGGTGTGAGGTGGACCGAAGCCGCCATGACGACAGGAGCATCGTCAACCGACGTGACCCCCGGCCCCTACCTGCTGGGAGTCAGGGCGGAATTCCTCCGGGACCTGTTCGAAATCGAGAAGGGACTGCCGGGATTCAAGACGGTGACCGACGACGATATCCGATGGATCAAGCACTGGTGGGAGCATGACGGCGGCGATCCGGACCTGGCGGACACCATCAGGGCGGAAGTCCTCGGGAACTGAGAGGAGGGGGTGACCCGGTATGCAGGCTTGTCCGAAGCCCGAACCGCGAGAGCGCCGGGAGTCGAGCGGCTTTCGACAGAAGGGCAAGGCCACCGGGAAGCCCAAAGAAATCAGCCCCCTGAAACTGGCAACGGTTCCTGAGATCCTGCGCCATCAACAGCGGCAAAAGGAGAAACCCAAAAAGCGGCGGCAGCGCAAGCCTTTGCGGCGATACACGCGGCTGCAAGCCGTGAAGATTCTCGGGCGGAACGTCATCGGCTACGCCAAGGGTGGCCTTACATACGTCCGGGGACGCGTCAACCGCAACACCACCCTGAAACGAGAGGGCCGACGCGCACGGCGGCTCAAACTGGCCGATCGCAGATGCGAAGCCGCCGTCCACATCCTGCCTTGTGTCTGCGGATGCAACGCCCACCAACGGCCCGGAGTGGATGGGGTACCGGGGAAGGGGCTCATCAGCCGGGCGCATCTGATCCCCCGAGGCGCCGAATCGACCCGCAACGAGGACTGGAACAACCTCCCGGCGTGTGCGGACTTCCACGAATGGCTTGATCACACCGACCCCGGCGCCGACGCAAAAGCGGACCTGCTCCGCCTGACTCGGGAGAAGGGCGCCAAAGCGAACCCGCCACAAGACGGCATCCGGTTGGACCCGGCAGAGGTTCGACCCGTTATGGATACCTACTGTTACGGGACCTGGTTAGCAGATAGGAGGGCACAAGAACGATGAATCACCTGCTTGGAATGCTGGAGCCGCAAACCATCTGCGAGGCTCTGGATAAAGTCAAGGTAGCGGTAACGGAGTCAGGCATTCCCCTCAGTCCCCGGACCGTCTCCCTGATGACGCTGGACTGGTTGAATGCGGCGGTGAAGGCCGAACGCAAAGCGGAACGAGCGGCCAAGCGTAAGCCAAAGGAGGAGTAGAACGTGCCGAAACCCGATTGCCAGAGTGTTCCTTGTTTGCACTGCACAAGGGGACCCAAAGGCAGAAAAGACTGCTCAGGCGGGATGAGAGTCCGCACGCTGACGGGCGGCAGTTGTTTCCTTGGTGCGTACCTCCCCGACAAGGCGCCCCAGGCGATAACTGTGTACAGCCCGACGGGTGGACACCCGCGGAGCGTTAAGGTTGTTCAGGTGGAGGCCCCGTCCTACGCCGATGCGGGGCAGATCGCCAGCGATGCCGGACACGAACAATGGGTCTGGGTCAAGGACGGCGTTCCCGGCGAGAGCCGATAGGAGGAGCAAACAGATGGGCAAGGACATCGACCTAACCAAGCCGTTCGCGGCTGAGTGCTACTACGTCAAGCATCCGAAGCATGGGTGGTACGGCTACTTCACAATCGCCCCCGCACTTGGTCTGCTGCAAATCCACGGCGACTTCGGCATCTACGCTGCCCGGTGGTCGGCCCCCGGCCCGGACTTCAAGGCGTTCCTGCTGCGGATTAGTGCGGACTATCTGACGAGTTGCCTGGAGCAGACGGTCTCAAACACCGTTTCCCTTCGGACGCAGAAGACGCTAGACGAAGTGCAAAAGCGCCTCGGGCACATGGCGGAACACCTCTGGCCCTTCTTCATCGAGAGGCTGAGGGCGGAACGAGAAGAGGCGGCCGTAGCCGCAATCGTCCAGGCCGCGGAGCCCAAGGTGATGGCCACCATTGACCGTCTGTGGCCTGATCCTGAGACGAAGCGGGACGGCATCCCTGGTGCGAGCAGACCGGCGGACAGCGAGAAGCGGACAGGCTGAGAGGAGGCCCCTAAGAGCGATGACCTGGGAGCGTAAAGTTGGGCGACTGCTGGGTGTTGTGTGGGAGTGGAGCATCGACCCCTTGCTTCTGAGCGTTCAAGAGCACGGCCCCGAAGAATACCCCTGGGCGGTTGTCTGCGAGGTCACCGGCAAGATCATTGCAACGGGGGCGGCCAACACCTTGGCGAGAGCAAAAAACGACGCCCTGGCAGCGGTACTGCCCATCCCCACTCCAGAGGAGTCCCATTCATCATGACGGCAAACACGGCGGCGAAGTGAGGAGTGAGGCCCCGGTGATTGAGCCACGTCTGACCCTGCCCGGCGTAGAGGTCTACATCGGGGACGCTCTGGAGACCGTCAAGCGCCTTGCCGAACGCTGTCCGCATAAGGTCTCCGCCGTGATTACCTCGCCGCCGTACCTGTGGAAGCGCAATTACGGCACGGGCTCATGGGTAGGGGGCGACCCGTCCTGCAAGCACCAACCGCCGGCGTGGGCAGACGACCCCGGCAGCGATGGCGTGGGGTCTGGCAACGGACTTTCCGCCAATGCTGCGAAGTGGCTCCAACGGACCGGCGGAGTGTGCCCAACCTGTGGCGCTCGGTACGTGGATCGGCAAATCGGCAGCGAGAGCAATCCCCAAGAGTTCATCGTCAAACTGGTCGACCTGTTCTGTGCAATCGGCGACACGCTACTACGACCGGACGGAAGCCTCTGGGTGAACCTCGGGGATACGTGGTCAGGCAGCGGTGGTGCAGGCGGTGACTACAACGAAGGCGGTCTGCGAGAAGGCCAACCGAAATGGAAGCCCGGAAAGTCATCCATCCCCCGCAAATCCTTGACGGCCATTCCTGAGCGTTTCCTCATCGCCATGATTGACCGGGGCTGGATTTGCCGGAACAAGCCCATTTGGTTCAAAGGCAAGGATGCCACCGATCGCCCGGACGACAGCGAAACCGTCGCCCTGACGAGCAACGGAATGCCCATCTCGGCAGAGGACCGGCTCAAAGAGACCTGGGAGCAGTGGTATCACTTCGTCAGGTCCAACAAGCCGGTCAGGTGGGTTCACCAGCAGACGTGCAAAGTAGTCACCAAGAAGCCCAGGCAGGAGTACGAGCCCGTTTTGGACGAGGCGGGCAATCAGGTATACCTGCCCAACGGCAAGCCCAAGCAGAGGCCCCTGTGGGTTTCTGAGGACTACTTCTACAACCTGGACGAAATCCGGGAGCCGATGGTCAAAGGCTTGTCTGGCAGCACCTACACAGAGGGCAAAACAGGCGTCAACGGTCTCGGGCGGACAAGCCAGGCGGAACGTATCGACAACCCCCTCGGACGCAACCCGGGCGACCTGTGGTTCGTGCCGCTTTCACCCTTCCCTCTCGCCCACTTTGCCTGCTACCCGCCCGGCATCTGTGAAATCCCGGCGAAGGCGACCATACCGCAGGCCATCTGCAAAAGGTGCGGGTGCCCCCGGCAAGCGGTATATGCGGTGAGCCGGGAGTACCGGGGCGGCAGCGGTCGGGCGGGGCGGCAACCGGGCGAAATCGGAGGCAAGAATCTGGATCCCGGATTGGCGGGGCAGGTACGGGCGAACCACGATTTGCGGATGGGTCCGGTACTCGTCGGGCACATCATCGGCTACACCGACTGCGGATGTGGAGCGGGCTATGAAGGCGCAATCGCCCTTGACCCCTTCTTCGGCAGCGGCTCCACAGCGCAGGGCGTGAACGAAGCGGTGAAGCCCGTAACGGTGGATGGCGACTATTGCGCCCCTACAACCATAGGCATCGATCTGGACGAGCGGAACCTGTCCATCATCGAAGCCCGGTTGACCGGACGGGCACGGCAAAAACGCAAGACCGACACGAAACCCTACAACGGCGGACTGTTCGCTCTCCTCGAAGAGGCGGAAGCGAACGACGCCGCAGCGGCAGGAAAGAGATGAGTACCCCATGGCGACTCCTTGGTTTCTAAACGAGGAACCCCTACCCGGACGGCCAGACCCCGGCAGGCTGCAACTCTACAAGCATTACCTCCACGGTCAACTCTCGCACGGGAAGGGACTGGGACCGCAAATCAACAAAGCCCAAGGGATGTCCTGGGAGCGGGTGCTTCGAGGCCGACTCCGGGTGACCGCCACCGAGGAGTTGATACTGGTCCACCTCTACCGCCACGGGACAACTACTACCGCCCAACTGGCACCTGCGACGGGGAAGGAATCCTCGGGAATCCGGTCGATGGGCCGGCGGCTGGAGTCAAAGGGCTATGTCGCCAGCCAGTCGGGCACGACGTGCAACGACCCGATAGCGTGGACAATCACCGAAGCGGGTAGGGATACAGCCAAGCAACTGTTGGCCCATGCGGCGGACTGAGGGGAGAGAGACTGGTTGGCCAAACGGATTGCGGAGACGGACGACCCCGAGGTTCGGCGAATGCTGGCCGAAGCCACGCACTGCCTGAACTGCGACACGCTCTTGAAATACCACCAGCGCAAGGACGGGCGGCGGAATTACGTGTACTGATCGCATTCTTGGCGGACGTGACCACACGTGTGTATGCCAGACGTGACGGACACTGTAGCCGGAGGGGATGGCAATGCCACACAAGAACCTCGACGACTACAAGATTCCGTGCCCAATATGTGGCCGACTTATGACACGTTCGGCGCGGATGTGCGCTCGGTGCCGTTTCGGACGCATGGAGAACCACCCGGCTTGGGTCGGGGTCGTCAGTACTGCGCCAGAAACTACTGGTCACCAGAGATGCCAACGGATCTACCCCGAGCCCAAAACATGCGAAGTTGGCAACTGCGACAAGAAAGGTGTCCATCGTCATCACATCGACGGAAACCCTATGAACAACTCACACGAGAATGTCGCCTGGCTTTGCGCCAGTCATCATCTCATGGTCCACAAACGCGGCATCCAGTTTAGTTCAGGAATGCTCCTGTCTTCCCAGACCCCAAGACCGGCCATCGTCTGCGCAGAATGCGGGAAAGTGTTCATCCAACCATCCCCGCGCAAAGCCAAGTTTTGCAGCCTTAGCTGCTATCGCCGCTTCCGAGTCCGTGTTGGCCCTTTGCAGAGGGGGCGCGCACTCAAGCCCGGCGATCACCTAATCGTAGAAAAAGGCGAAAGCTCCGCGGGTTCGTTTGCATCGACCGAAGTTTGAGGGAGGACTAACAATGCCCCAGACCGGACGCGGCCCATGGGTAAGCGACTCGGAACTACTTGACCTCCTCGTCCAGGAGGGGAGCATCACCCGGGTGACTCGGGCGGCGGGCTACGTCGATCACTGTTGGGTAGCCAGGCGACTCCGGCGGGCCGGTGTTCCACCCGGGCGTTCCGGCGCCGGCCCCAAGCCCGAGAACACCGCCCTTCCTGCCGACGACATGCTCCTGCAACTCTTTCGGGAACTTCGGACCATCCGGGCGGTGGCGGCGGCACTCGGGCACACCAACCGGGACCATGTACGTAAGCGACTGCGCGAACTCGGAATCGCCCCCGGACGCCCCGGGCGCCAGGCAAGACGAGAGGCTACGGCATGAGTAAAACCCTGAGCACCATCATGGATGCCTGGATTCTAGCCCGAGGCGGCGAGGTGGAGCTGACAGCGAAAGGCGTAGTCATGGTCCACGACGAGCGAGACAACACGGACTACGAGGCCGCTTCCGAACCGCTGGACACGCTGGAGAAACGGCTCAAAGAAGCGGCAACCGAGGCGAAAAACCCCGGCCCGACATAGAGGGAGGGCAAGCGGATGAAATGGGTGATTATAGCAACGTTGTTCGTTGGGGCGGTGGTCGGCATCATCCTCGGAACGCAGGGATGTGACACCAAGGCGGCGGCCAACACGCCTAAGCGGTTCGTGGTGGTGTATGAGCAGAGCACCCCCTACGTGCAGATTCTGCATGACGCGTGGACGGGCGGGTGCTGGATAAACGTCAATCCTGGGTACTCCAGCGCTGGATTTGAGGGGGTTCCCAAGGAAGTCTGTGCGGCTACAGGGCAGGGGGTCACTCCATGAGTGTAGAGGAGCCCAAGACCCCGCAGGAACCCGCGGCTGAACAAAAGGCTGACGAACCCAACGCCCTGGACGGCATCACCCTTGAAGTGGCCTACAACATCGACAACGGCATTTTCGCCTTCGAGGGTGTGAGCCCCAACATCACGGAGGCCGAAGCGGACGCCATCGAAGTCCGACTCCGCGAAGTCTTCGACCAGGTACGCCGGATGTGGTTCACCAACGCCCTGGGGCTGCGGTCGGTCTTCTGGCGGGCGTGGTGTGACCGTCTGCACTTCGAGTCCATCACCTTGGACGGCAAAATCGTAGCGGGCGCCATCCCCATCGGTGCCGTGCCCTGGAAAGAGTGTGGGGCGATGGAGTCGCAGCGCCCGAAGGGGTTCACCCTGAAGGCGAAGGGAGGCGAACAGAACCATGGATGAGCAGACCCCCAAGGAACCCATGAGCCGGGAAGAGGTTCGGGCAACGGTGCAGACGATGGCGGGCGAGTACCGACGGGCGGCTGAAATCAGTAGGGAGATAGGCTTGGTGAAGTCGCCCAAGGAAGACGACCGCCGTGCGGACGCCCTGCAGTTCCTCCTGGATTCAGAGGGGCGCAAGACCAAGGCCCTGGAGGAAATCGCAGAGATGCCCCGCAGCCGCCTAACGACAGGCGGTTGGCATGTCACCGACATCCAAGACTTGCAGACCATCGCAGAGGCCGCCCTAAAGCCCCAGGAACCCCAAGGAGGGAAGACAACATGAGCAAGGGTGTTGAACTGATCGCCGCCGAACGGCAGCGGCAAATCGAGGTTGAAGGCTGGACAGCGAAGCACGACGCACAGCACAAGCGCGAGGAACTTGTGGAGGCCGCAATCTGCTACGCCTACGCCGCCGAGGCCACCCAGTACGGGCCGAACTGCGTCACGTTCAGCGACGGCTACCGCGCCGGGGAGGGCGTACCGCGCCTCTGGCCGTGGGATGACCCTTACTGGAAGCCGAGCACGGACGCAATCCGCAATCTCGTCAAGGCTGGCGCCCTCATCGCTGCTGAGATTGACCGGCTCATGGCCCAGAAGCACCAGGAGGGAGGCGGCAAGAACGGTGGATGAGCCTAAGTGGGGACCGTCTCCCATCGAGAGATGCCGCCCCATCCTCCGAGAAATTGAGAACTGCCCCGACTGCCGATTTGAGCAGGCCAGATGTGGGCGCTCATGCGACAAGCATATCAAGGCCCTGCATGACGCGGTATGGCCCCCTACAGCACCCCAGGAGGTGAAGACGCCATGACCCAGGAGTACAAGCCCTTCACCGGCGAGCAAATAGCCGCAGTCCGGGACCGGTTGGGTATCGCCCAACGGATGGCCGACCCGACAGAAGAACTTGGGTTCGCGGAGTGGTACGCCGTGGACATGGGCGGCGCCCTCGCCACCATCGAGGGCCTACAGAGGCAATTGGACGAGGCCAGGAACCGATTGGCCGGAAGAGTGCTCGTTACGCCTTCGGTGGACATTCCTGTCCCGTGGCTCAGAAGGCCGTTGCCGTACCATGCTGGCCTACCGTGCATCGACGCTTGGGGTGAAACCAAGGAAGATGCCGTTGCCCGCCTCCAGGAAGCTGCCGACAGGGTAGATAGGCAGGTGGCAAGGATGCAGCAAAAAAGCACCATCGAAGCGGCAGCCCCATCCCAAGGGAGAGAGGAGGAGAGACCGTGACACATCTGCCTACCAGCCCAGAGACGCGGGCCGCTCTGGAGGGCATCGGGTTTCACCTGCTCACCTCGCGGTCCACATACATCGAACACTGGTGTTTTGGAACCACGGCGACCGGGTTCAGACTGCTGAACGAAGCCGCCCCTATCGTGGACGTGAACAGCGACATGGCACTCATCGCCAAAGCCGCAACGGTCCTTGGTCTGATACAGCCCCCAGAGGGGACCGTGACGATATCGAAGCCCGACATGGACGCTCTGGAGCAGCATACGGAATGGATTCAGCAGACCGCCGAAGTCAAGGAGCGGTGTGCCCGAAGCGGACTGGTGCCCAACCAGGTGGAAGCGTGGCAAGGCGTGAAACTCGCAGCGTGGACGATCATGGACATGTTCCGCAGACCGAAGGAGGAGACCCCGCCACCCCCGCCTACTGGAGAGACCAAGGAGTAAGGAGGAGACAAGGATGGGCGAAGTGTTCGTTGTTGGGTTTGGATGCGGCGCCGCTTTCGTGCTGTGGCTGGTGCTTCGGGAGGAGCGCAAAGCCGCCAGAACGATCCGCCCGCGAATGACTCAAGAACAGTGGAACACCTACGTCGACAGCGCTCTGGCAGACCCCTACCCGGCGGAAGAAAACCACCGATAGCGACCACCAAGGAGTGATACACCCATGCCCGAGTTGAGCGAACAGGAGTTAGACGCTCTCATGGCCCCAATCCGGGCGGCCGTCCGTAAAGCCCACGGCGAAACCGGCTACGGCGATGTGACGGTCGAACTGCGCGGGCCGCAAATCATCCCGAAAGTTGAGTGGGCCAACCGAGGCCGCGAATCAGTTCAATCGTCCAAGTAGTCATCAACCGCCTACCAGGGCACAGCCCGGAGGCTTAGAGATACAGCGAAACCTATAAGGCCTTACGCCACTACCCACAGGGAGGGCGGGGTCGGTGCTAAACCCATCGGATTCCCCGTCTCCCCCTGTAAGGAGGGCGAATGAGCGTGGCCGACGAGACTTTGGAGCAGAAGGCCGACCGCCTATACGAGTGGATTCACGACTACCTGGTTTGCGAGGCCCGGAAGCCTTCCCACAAGGAAATGGCGGCAGGACTGCACTTTTCGACCGAGACCATCCAGAAGTGCCTGAACCACCTTGAAGCGACCGGACGCCCTATTCACCACATCCGCAACCGGGCCCGGCAGGTATGGGTTCCCGTTCGGGAGATAAAGGAGGAGTAAGCTGTGCTGCCAAGTCCGCTGCCTCCGTGGCTACGGGAGCGAATCGCCGAAGTGGTGGCCGCGTACAAGGGCGCAGCCAAACTCTATGAGCAACGGTGCCGTGACCTGATGGCGGCCAAGACCCGCACCACGGATGGGCGCCTGGGTGACCAGTGCGGCTCCATCACGGATTACCGGTACGATGCCAAGTACTGCGCCGGCATGGCGACCCGCCTGCCCGCCCTCCTGGACGACAGACTCACCACCAAGGAGCGGGACGACATCATCCACGGGTTGATCGCATTGGAGAATGGGCGCGACCAGCACACCAAAGAACTGCCGAGGGACCCCCGGCGCCTTGCGGAATGGGCATGGGACAACTCATGGAAAGATGACGCAATCACGCTACCCCTCCCGGAAGATGGGATTCGGAAGCCCACCCTGGACGAACGGATGGAGGAGCTACACCTGACCCAGCGAGAAGCCGAAGCTTGGATTCTGGTGCGGGGGTACGGCTTCGAGGCCGAAGAGGCCGCCGAGTTCATGGCGACATCCCCCGTAACTGTCGAGATCCTTGTAAGGCGGGCTATAAGCCGAATGAAGTTGAGGGACGCACTAGACAGGACTTCCTAAATCTAGCATAAAAACGTTTATACCTACTCCCATTCCTATATTGAGAGGGTAATTCCTAATGGCGGGGCGCGCGTACACGCACAAACTAACATGGCGGCGCCCCCGCTACCCTCGAAGGATGGGTGGTGATTCGGATGGTGTGGACGCTGAAGTGCGCTACGTGCGGCCACGAGTTTGGTACCGTCGTAGAAGTCCGCCATCTGGAACTGCCCTGTCCGCGCCGTGGTCGCGTGACCACGTTCTCTACCTACGGAGTAGCCGGCCGCGTGCAACTGGCAGCGGTCCACGTGCCGAAGGGCCAGCAACGCAAGTCAGAAACCACCGACCACATCATGCGCACAAACCGTTACGTCGATGCGGCGCGGTGCAGATAGCATAGGGGCGGCCCTATAGAGCCGTCAAGGAGGGAGATTCCAATGACCGATTCGCAACAGTTTGCGTCCTGGATGAAGTCCCTGTTCGATAAGCCAGATACCCCGGCGATGATGCTGCGTAGTGCACCGAAGGCCCTGCTGGATGGCGCCGGGGTAGAGCGACCGAACGGACCCGCCCACCTGTATGCTCCCCACAAGCGGGCTCAGTAACCCCTCCCCCTGGTCTAGGAGTGGACTGAGGGGGATGAAAGGAGGGCGAGAATCGTGGACGTATGGGTACATGGCTGGAAGCGCCTTTGCGGTCCCGGGCGGTATGGACCGAAGGGCGAATGGGGCATTTGCCTCGGGTTTGTAAGCGCCACATTCGGCCGCTAGCGCCGAAGACCTGCCGGGAATGGCGCACCGGCACAGTCCCCAGGCAACGGCTCTCTGCTGTTGCTGTGGTGTCGTCTCCCGGTCAGGGACGTATGGTCCTGAGTGGCGGAACCATGCGGGACTTGTGCCTGGCATGTGACGGAGACGGCCCTGCATAAACGGCAGAGCACCCTACGGCTTTTGTCCGGCGACGCTCCTTTCCAAAGCGATCCATACCAAGTCATAATAAGCAACCGCTGACGGTGGCCATTTCTTCGAGTCCTCTTCGAATATCCAAGCAGGAGCATGCTTGCTGAGATCAAGCTTCCTGCCGGGCGGGACGGGCTCCCGAGTCGTCTTGTCCACCCACATTCTGCACAATCACCTCTGGGACATTATACCAGAAAGTTCCGTAGTGTTGACGAGGGGCGTGATGGCGGATGGAAGTACCGTGTGGCGGGTGCGGCGCGACGCTGGATATTCAAACGACGGCCACCAAGACGTCTCTAGTTTGTCGGAAATGCGGCGCCAACAACGTCGTCTGTGCGAGGCGCGAAAGCGTCACCAAGACGTTGTTCGGAAAAGAAATTCGGGGGCGCCCAATTCAACAGGTCACAGGGCCAAAACGGAAAATGTGGCCCGCTGACAACCCGCCAACACCGGCTTCGCCGTGGCAGTTGTGGGGAATTGGAAAGCGGGCTCCGGGGTCATACGAAACCGGAAAGCGGCGATAAGGCCCTGGTTGGCTAGTGGCGGGGATTGTCCGGGCGACACCTCCAAGTGGAGACCTGTGGGGACGGCGAACGTACGCGCCATGCCCACCGAAGGACGCAACGAAGTCCCCGAGGGCGGGTCCTGCGGCGACGGGCATACGCGGAGCATTCGTCGCCCCTCGCCACTAACCAATCAGCCAGAGCGATCTGGTACGGAGGTGCAGGAGACAGATGGACGACTTCTGGCGAGGCGCAGCGTTTGGATTGGTTCTATTCGCCCCCGGTCTGGTTGCACTCCTCACCGTAGTCTGGTGGTCGGTGGGCAACCAGGTCGAACAACCCGGCTTCAGCTTCGGGCGCAATCACGCACTGGTGTGGCTCGGGCGGCACACAGACGTCTACCAGTCTCTCACCTTCTTGCTTCAGGTGGGCTTCAACTACCGGTACATGGGCGGCAAATGGTACTGGATATGGCGCGTCTACTTCGGAGAAGAGAGCAAAGCCTGACGGTTGGAGACCAGCCCGTTACGTCTGAGGAGGCACAGCAAGCCATGCATCATCCAAAGCTACGGTGGTATCCCTGGCTATGGTTCCTGACTTCCTGGAGGCCCCTGAGTTGCTGAGAGGGATGAGAACGTGCGCTATCTGCGCGTGTACGTGAGCGGACCGCCTGACATCGAAACCACGGAGGCGGACCAACGGCTGAGGGCCGCAGGCTACGCCCCTTACATTGCTTCGTACCGCCCTGGCATGGAGACGACCCGCCTGGCGTTCCTCGCAGTCTGCGATGCCGTGGTGTTGCTACCAGGCTACCCGTCCGAGGGTGACCAAGAGTTGGGCATCGCAGGAACCCAGGGCATCCGGGCATACGCCGGCGTGGACGAGGTTTTGGAATCGCAACGCGAGTACCTGTGACGGCTACCCCAATGATCCGCCCTGGCGGCACCAATTAATCTCTATCTCAACGGCTCAGAGGTCCGGGCTGCATCTGGTAGGCAACGGGTGATCATCTATACATCATCCCGTCCAACCAGAGGCCCCCGGCGCTAAACGGCTTTGAGGGGTGTGACAGAACCGGGGCGGGGAGGGGTAGCCGCACTTTTTGAGACGGGGAGGGTTCGCGGTGAAGTTTTCGACCATTATGGCGGACCCGCCCTGGATGTACTCGTACGAGACGCGGAAGACCGAAACCCCCGGAACGGGATGGCTAGGAGCGGGTGAGCGGCACTACCCAACCATGAAGTTCGCGGACATTAAAGCCCTGCCGGTGCCGGGACTCGCCGCAGACAATGCGGTGCTCTGGCTTTGGATTGTCAACCCGCTGATGGCTCGCGGCTTTGAGTTGCTGGAGCACTGGGGCTTTACCTACAAAGGCATGGTGACGTGGGCTAAGACGCAGAACGACTGGGTGACACCCTTCGTTGGGTGCGGCTACTGGCTTCGCGGCGCCACGGAACACATGCTCCTGGGGGTAAAAGGACAGGTGAAACCGCTGGTGAAGGTGCAGCCCACCTGGTTTTCGGCGCCCGTCACAGAGCACAGCGAAAAACCTGAGCACAGTTACCGCGTCGCCGAACGTTACTGGTACGAGCCCCGGCTGGAAATGTTCGCCCGGCGCAAGCGCCCCGGATGGTCCGTGTGGGGCAACGAAGTCGAATCGGATATCGTGATGCCTACCGGCACCTAAGCGGGGAGGGGTTCCATGGTAGCGGCAGAACGGGAGCGGGAGCGGCCCATGGAGGCCCTGGAAAGCGTAATTGACGACATCGATGACGAGCGGCAAGGGCGGGCGCGCTGGGTGTACAAGCTGCACCAGCTGGTCCGATGGATGCCCCTGGGTAGCCCTGAGCGCGAAGCGACCATCAACCGGGTTGGTTCCCGGCGCAACATCGCGGCGGACCGCATCGCGCACTACCTGGAGGTACCTGAACGTCTGCCGTACCACCTTCTCGCCAAGGCGTTCCCCGGCCCAGGCGGTGAATGTGCCTGGCACGTCGGGCTGACGTGGAGCCACTTGGAGAAAGCGGCCGCGGCCGGCGGGGACCGGTACACGCCAGAACAACGGGTCGAATGGCTCACTCGCGCGGCGGACAACGAAATGAGCCTGGCGCAGTTCACGGACTGGCTCAGGCAAACCGGCGTGATACGGACCCCCAAGCGAGGCGACCGGTTCACACCCGAAGATGGCGCCCGAGAGGCCGAAGTCCTGGTCAACCTCCAGGCGGCCGCGGCCCTGATCAACTCAGCAGTCGCCGGGGACCGGGGCGGGCGGGTAAAGGCCAAGGCCCTTCGGTTCCTGAGCAAGAACGAAGGTGCGCTCAAAGCTGAAGCGCCCATCCCGGATACCGCCATTACGCTCCTGGAGGCCGTAGCGGACGATGCACGGCGAAGGGGTATCGATGTGCCTCTGATGGCTCTCCCGGAGCCAGGGAAGGCGTACAGCATCAGCAAGACCCTGCGCAAAATGGCCGAACGGTTCGACCACGAGCGACCCGGGGCAGAGTTTACGATCGGCAGCCCCGTGCAGGGAGAGGAGAAGAACCGGCCATGATGGACGCGACACTGTCCGAATTCCAAACCCTGCACAGCGAAGCGATGGACCTCGCAGAACTGGCGATGTTGGAACGATCTGAGGGGAATCACCCACGCGCCCGGACGCTCAATGCAGAGGCATTCGCGAAGGAGCGCCAGGCGGCGGAATTGATCCAAGACCGCACGGACCTTGAGCCGACCCGTTCGGTTCTACTCCGAAGCGCGGCATCATTGGCCCTGGAATGCGGGGAGGCGGCAACGGCGCGGCAACTCATCGAACGTGGACTGAGCGGCAACCCGCCCATGGAAATCGCCGACGAACTGCGGGTCTTGCTGAAAACGGCCCAGGCATAGCAAATCCCCCGCCACCAGCTGACGGGGGAACGACCAACCGAGCCGCGCATCTAGCGTATCCGCGAGGGGTGAGGGATTATGCGGGAATGGATTCAAGCCGGCGCGGTGGCGGTAGCGTTTCACGCGCTCTGCATGACCATTGCCTACGGTCTGACGGCCCTAAGCATGTGGGCGGACAAGCGGCGGGCATAGAGAAAGGCCCCGGCCCATTAGGACCGGGACCGTAGGGGCTTATCCTCCTCTCAGGGATGGGGCCGGCTCCCCTTTTGGGTCACCTCAACGTAGGTCAACCATGTATACCCCTCTTGTCCGTTGTGGTGGTAGTAGACGCCGCTATCCGCAACACGCTCAACCAGCACCTCACAGTGGAAGTCGGGATGGCCAATCATGGTAATTCTGACGGCGTCACCGGGCTCAACAGCCTGTTGCATCCTTCCCTCAACTCCTCTCAAAGACTTGCTATTCTGCACGCTCCTCGGAACTCCTTCGGGTACCAGGCGCCCGCCTGACCTGACGAGCGCCGCGGCCAGCATTTAAGGGCGACCGGTTACCCTTTTTCCAAACACGGAATCAAGCACGAAGCCGACCGGGTTGTAGACGGGAGCGGGTGCCGGACTAGCCTGAGCGTCGGACACCTCATCCTTGACGCCTGTGCAGATGATGCGGCGCAATCCGGATCGTTCAACGGAGTGAACGATGCCTGCGGCGGTGAAGGCGGTGGAAATAGCAGAAAGCAACTCAGGATTACACTCGTAGAGGCAGAGAAGGAGACTGTTGTTTTCCTGCAGCGACACTGAGGCGTATTCCCCCGTAACACCGAGTCGAAGCAACGCATCCCAAACGTCTTTTCTGGCAACAGGCTTCAAGTTCACGCACCTCCCTGAGACTCATTCGAGATTCCGTCCGCGCCACCCACTAAAGCCCGGTGGGTAGCAGGGACGGAGCCGCGAAGGGCTCCCAATCAGGCTACAGGCTGCGACAGGTCTTCCACTGACCACTCCCGGCTACGGTCGATCAAGAACACCGTTCGCCCCGCATTCTCGCGGCCGTCGTCCGTGACAAACGCCCACGGATCGGCACCGGTGGATTCGGCAACCCACTTGCGGGCGTCTTCGATGGCGGTGGTTTTGTCGGCAACACGGCGCCAGTGAGTGGCCGATACCTGATCCTTGTTGTCCAGGAGCCGCAGTATGAACACGATCGAAGCCCCCTTTCTATCCCCACTCTGCATTCCACCTCCGGGGCTTGTGACCCGGCATCGGTTGCATTAGGGAAGGGGAGCGGATTAGACTCCCTGGTACCTCATCTGGGCTTGCAACGCCTCCTGAGCGATCGCCTCTGCGGCGTCAAGTACGGCGGTCACCTCTGCGATGGTAGCGACAACGGCTTCCTTGTGCTGGAGAAGGTTGAACCCGTGATCCTCAGTGACGAACATCACGGCGCCCTTGGGGACGGGGAGCATGTTGAAGTCCACAAGGTTGGAGGTAATCTTGACCCACATTTTGCGACACTTCCTTTCAAGGCGGGTAGAGGGGGAGACGGAGACCGGGACTAGGGCACGGGTTTCTCTTTCTCCATGCGGCAGAGAATCCCGTCAACGTGGTGCCATATGGGAAACGGCCCGTCCGTGTCAAAGTGGACAAGCCACCCGCGCTTCGCATCCCGCATGGTAGCCGTCGCCGTGTGCCGTACATCGAATCGCTTGGTGTGCTCGATGTAGACTTCTCCGACCGTGATGGGGCAGGCATCGGCCATCCTCAACACCTCCTATAGGGAGACTCCTGGTAGAGTACCGGGCTAGTCATCCTTGGTCCGTATCGCTCAAACCCTTGGGCGACAGGGACCAGGGAGCCGGGAGATACCCAGCACTGGCTGAGAGGGGGCCGGGGTGTACCCGGCTAGTTCCGCGGGACCGTGAACTCATGCCGTTCGGAGCCGTTGGTAGCGAGGAGTTTGCCGAAGCCGCAAGTCTTGGCGTCCCGAAGCGCCGCAGGGGCCGATGCCCATTCGACGGCGCCCTTCTGTGTGAACCCACCGCCAGCGGCGTTGTGGCGGCGCCCGTACTTGTCGATGCCGTAGACGTACCAGTCACGTTTCACGGTCGATCCTTCCTTTCTATACCCCCCCTATAGGAGTGGGAGGGGAGACTGAGACTATTTCAGCAGGGCCAGACACTTGCGCATCGTCGGAGCATCCATCTTACCGGCCGCGTGCACGGCTCCGATGTGGAAGGCAGCCCGGCCTTTGTTGCTGTTCAGCACGTCGGCCCATGCCTCCAGCGCCAAGAACTCCAGCACCATGGCCTCCTGTTCGCTGATGCCCAACTCCTTCGCAGTCTCGGCGGCTTGCTGCAACATCGGCACGGTTGCCAACTCCTTCCTAAGTCCTCTATCCCCTTAAGCGGCTCCACTTTGACCTTCCCTTCGGAAGGTGGCGGCCTAGCACTTCGCACCGCCTTATCCGTGGTTTTGCCCCCGAAGGGGCTAGGCCGGGTATGTGATGGCGATTCCGTTTGCCTTGAGCAGCTCTTCGAGGTGAGCAATCAGGGCATCCTGACGATCCAGGGCGGTGGCGTAGTTGTCGATGACAGCCTGGAGTTCGGCCCTCTCCGCTTCGCAGGCGGCCTTTACGGCGGCCACCGTGGCGGCGTGCTTCTGGCAGAGTTCGCGGATTGCGGCGACGTGCTCAGCCTTCTTCATTTCTCGCCAACCCCTTTCTTACTGCGCCGGGTATTATGGCCCCCGGCTGGCCTTTGGTAGTTAAGCGGGAATGGACGTTGCCTTGAGGCGAATGGTCATGTCAACCAGCTGGTTGTGAATGTCGAGCCGTCCGTGCTTGCCGCTGAAGAGGTAGTCCAAATCAGCTTTCTTGGCCTGATACATCGGGCTGCGCTTGACCACTTCGTATCCCCAAGCGACCAGAACGTTTTCGGCTTCGTCCAGGGCTTTGCGAAGGGCGGGGAGACCGCATTCCCGGTAGATGACGGTGTCCGCATCACACAGGGCCTTGAGTTCGGCGCTAGGCAGGGCGTCAATCTGCTCGCTGGTGTAGGTCGGCAGTTCCTGGGCCGCACGCTGCTTGTACTGGGCATAAACCGTATCGTAAGCGGCCTTAGCGACCAGGTAAGCCCGCTGCTCCTTGGAGTACTTCGCCATTTTGAACTCTCCCTTCGGTTCATCTCCTCTACCCACCATAAATGTAGCACCACACAAAAGCCAAGTCAAGATAAAATGTAGCCCCACATATAAAAGTTTTCGATAAACAAGAAGGCCCCGGAGGGTTACTCCGAAGCCTTCTCATTTTGGTCTGCCTTCTGCGATGTCCAGGGCGTGAGCGATGGCGGCGGGCCGGCTCTTGAGGCCGTTAGCCTCTGCATACGCCTCGATGCGTTTGATCAGCAACTCAGACATGCGGACCTGCTTGAACTTGGTGCCCTCACGCTGTGCCGGGTCGATGTCGGCCTGGCGGACCCCTTTCACCAACGGTTTACGTCCGATAGTCACCACCCCGCAGTTCGCCTCCCATCGTAACATACCTGTGGGGCTACAGACCACTTTGAAATAAGTGTAGCACCACATGTACAGCGAGTCAACCGGCCTTTATGCATTCCACCCCGGCAAAACGGGACACTTTTCATGCAAACATGCATAAGAGAGGCGATTGGAATGCGAGACAGAGACCTCGGACACTGTCCAATCTGCGGTGCTCCGGTAGTAGCGCGGCCGTCGAACGGGATCGGTCCCTGGTGGTGTAGACACTGGCACTCCTGGAGAGTAGACGAAAGAGGAAAGGCGAACGTGGAGATTTATCAAGCCCTGGAACTCATGGACGAGAACGGCAAGCCTACGGGTTTGTATCACTACACCTGTAGCAACAGCCGCGGCGCGCATCCGGTCGGACATTGCTCCCCGTGGGAAACGTGCCCGGAGTGCAAGGGCCAATCGTGGATGCGATCCGATTTCACCTGCGAGAAGTGCGGAAATAAAGGCGTCGTTCGCAAGGAAAACCCCTGCCCCGGCCATGCGACTTCAGCAGAGGCGGAGGAGCACTTCCGGCAATACCAACTGGACCACGCCCGCTTCGACGGCCAGATGCGGGCCAACGAACAGCGGAAATGCGAAGTGTGCGGGACGTGGACCCAGGGTGTGGCCATTGTGGGCGACGACAGTCACGATCTGTGCGACGCGCACCGTAACCGGGAGGGACTCGACCGGGCGATGAAGGCAAGCCCAAAACCAGTGGCGCGGTAGACGCGAAGGGACCCCGGAGTAATATCCGGGGTCTCCGCTTGGCGGTCCAGGGATGCTCGGCAGAACGGACAGCAGCGGACGGCTGCGGCGTGCACCTTATCCGGTCGGAAACCACGAGTGCATTTCGTGCAGACCACGCGGGCGGCGTGGGCTGTTGTCCGTGGCGATCGCTCACCGGCCGGTGTGGTGGTGAACATGTCCAGCGTGAACTGTTGCGGGAACAGGGCGCAGAAGAGTCGGGCGGGTGAGTTGCAGTAGTACCTGAGCAGCGGTTCCAGCCGGTGAGCGGCAAACCACCTGCGAGTACACAGGCCGGGCGCCTGGTCCAGCCGAATGTTTGTCTCGCTCAGGACGTGCCGCAGAACCGCCACCGCGTTAGGCACGTCCTGCCAGAATCCCGGCGGTAGACGGTTGCCCGCAGTGAACAGGGCGACCGGTACGGCGGAGACGGCCGCGGGCAGAGTTTTGCGAATAGTGGCGGGGGCGATTCCGGCGGCCTGCAGGGCGTTGTCCCAGGACCCAAACAACTGTAGCGCAGCGGTGTAGAGTCCACTATGGTGTTTGCGCACCGCGCCAGAGGCCAGCGGGAGCCCATCGGCAAGGAGTTGCCGGAGCGCCGGTTTAACGCTATCTGCGGTCCAGGCCGAATGCCGCACACGGCCTGCAATTGCCTTATAGTCGAACCCAGCGGCGGCGACGGCGGCACTCCAACCACCGAACCAGTAGTGGGCGGCACCATACAGTGGACCGTCAGTCTCGTTGACGGACGTGGACCGCAGCGACAGACCGGCATCGTGGCGAGTTCGAATAGCGCCCAGGATCGACTCCTTCGTCCATTGACGGGCAGGCATTTTGGTCACTCCTTATCGGCAAAGGCCCCGGACCTGCCGGGGCCTCCCGTGTGGTGGCTACCGATCACGCAGGTGGCGCAGGTGTTGCAGAGTGTCTGCCAGCACCACGTTATCGGCCAGGGCTTCACGGTCCAGGGAGTCGGCCAGAGCAGCCAGCTCCTCGTCGGTCATGTCGGCCCGGAACCCCTCAACGCCGTCCTGGAACCAGTCGCCCGCCTCCCACAGCCCGCCGGACTCAGGCATCGTGCCATCCCAGTCGTTCAACCACTGCTCGACTGCCTCGCCCGCCCCCCGGGCGTCGTCGGAGAGCACGCCGACCGTATTGTTGCCATTCCACCGGGTAGAAGCGCCCACCACGATGCGGGTGAGCAGGGCGTCCAGTTCGCCGGTGTTGATGTCGGCGGCGAACCGCTGAGCGTCGGTTGTGACCGCAATCGACCACTCCAGGACCAGGCCATGGTAGACGGTGGACGGCACGCCGTTCTCACACTGGTTGCGATGGGTGATCCAGGCGGAACCATCGCGGGTATCCAGGCAGAGCAGAATCGCCATGGCGGCGACGGGGTTAGCGGACCCATCGACCTGAATCAAGCCAGCCGGAACCATGGAGTCAACGCGGAACGTGACCTGCTTCTCAGACATCGCAGAACCCTCCTTTGAAAGCCTGTCGCTCATCGAATCCAGGATAAACTGCTGGAGACTGTAACCCGGTGCCTTGGTGCGCTTGATTCGCCTGACGGCCTCGGTAGCCGCAGCATGGAGCGTACCAGGGATGTAGATCAGCGCCTGCTTGGAACCCTCGGGCGGAACGTAACCCTTCCGGGGCATTTCCCTCACCTCTGGCTAGAGCATAACATAGGGACAGTACTAAGTACAATAGCCTGAGCTAAAGAAATTTTGAATAATACACACGACAGCGATAAACGACCGTGCGAACAACAGGCGCTCTCCTATGAGGGCGCCTTAACCTTTACCGCCGACCGGCCCGGCCAGGCTGAGTCTGCCTGCGAACGCTCCCCGCAGGTGGACGCGTCGGCGACCCCTTGGAATCGACGGGAGCAAACGAATGGAAGGGAGCGATGAACCGTGAACGAGTTGATGGTAGAGGCCCGGCCCCTGTTCGACAGCATCAAGCAGACCAGAGGGAACGGCTCGGAGTTCTGGTCAGCCCGCGACCTACAACCCTGTCTGGGCTACGAGAAATGGGAACGCTTCGAGGATGCCATCGACCGAGCAAAGGCCGCCTGCGAGAACAGCGGTGGAAACGCACCGGACCATTTTCCCGGAGCCGGGAAGATGGTCAACCTGGGGAGCGGAAGCGTGCGAGAGGTACCGGATTATCATTTGACCCGGTACGCCTGCTACCTGATCGCGATGAACGGAGACCCGCGCAAGCCCGAAATTGCGATGGCGCAGACCTACTTTGCAGTTAGCACGTACCAGAATGAGCAACGGCAGGTCGTCCCACCCACCCAAGGCCAACTTCTCGTCGCCATGGCCCAGGCTTACGAAGCTCACGAACGCCGGCTCCTGGAACTGGCAACAGCGCAGGCAACGACGCAAGTCCAAGTAACCGACATTGCCGCCAGAGTGGAAGGGATGCAGGCAAGGCAACAGGAAGCAACCGAGGAACTGACGGCCCTGCCAGCGCCAGCGGGCGACGTTCCCGGCCTGACCGCTCGGGCGCAACTGAACCGCCTGGTTCGCAGCTACTGCCTGGAGAACGGCTTCGGCCACTCGGAGGCGTGGGGCCGGCTCTACCTGGAATTCCGGGACCGCTACCACGTCGACCTGAAGGCGCGGGCATCCAGCAAAAAACCGCCCCTGGACATAGCGGAGGCCGAAGGGCTGATGGACAAACTGTACGCCCTGGCCTATCACCTGTTTGGACGGAAGGCGGCGAGTTAGTCCATGGGTAAGGTGATCGAATTTCCGGGGCGCCAAGCCGGGCCGCCCCCGGTACGAATGGGAGCGCCTGCCATACTGGATTTGGCCGCTGTATCGGATGCCTTGGAGTTGCTGCATGGGATGAGGGGCGCCCCGGTAGAGGCGTTTGAAGATGTGATGACCTACGTCGACGAGCTGCGGGAAGAAGAAGAAAAGCCGGTACCAAAGTAGGGGCCGTCCCATAGGAAAGGGGCGGCCTTAACTGTTACCCGGGGAACGACAAAGCCCCCGACAACCTTATGGCTGTGGGGGCTTTCTCCTGGCGGTCACTTGCCGATGCGTTCCATCATCCACGTTTGCGCCTGTTCGGCTTGGCTAGGGAGCAGATTCGGTACAGAAGCGAGTTCTGACCCGGCGCCAAAGACCTTCAGTGTGACCTTGCCAAAGGAGACCTTCTCAACGGTGACCCCTTGCACCAACTGGCGGGGCACCTTGAAGCCACCCCGTCCCATCGGACCCTTCCATTCGAAGAATACGCCATCGGCGCTGAGGCTGTCGCCAAACCCAAGCGATAGGCGGTCTGGTTCTGCGGCAAGGGGTACCGAGGAAGAAGTGCCGGCCGCGATCGGCTGTTCACCGGTCAACCGGTGCTTTGGGCCTGCGACCAGGGCATAGACAACGAACGCAAGGACCGCAACCGCAATGATGAAGATAAACACAACGAACCCCTCCACTCGTAGAGATTATTGCAGACATACTCGAAAGAACGTTGGATTCCTGCGGAAGGTTCACGGATTTTTGAAACCGCGCGGAACGAACGATGCGCAATATTGGGCTGAATGCATAAGAAGTGCGATGGCGATGGGAAAACCCAAGCGAAAGGGAGCGAGAGAATGAGTATCGATTTAGCGAAGGCCCTGGGGGTCGAATGGAACGAAGAACGGCGCAAGCGGCAGGCGAAGCGGTTGCCTGGTGTCAGAGCGCATCTGGCGCCACGCTGTGCCGTGTGGCAGACTGCATATTCCGACGAGGAGCTAATGCTTGCCCTGGAGATGGCAGAGACCACTCCCCTTGATTTCGACGGTGCACTGGCCTATATCCGCGACCTGCAGCAAATGAGGGACGCTGCGGCCGGGTTCGAGATCGCTCTCAAGGTTGATGGTCTACGGTTTGAATGTCAGAGCGCCGGCGCCCCTCGGTGGATGATTCTCGACGCAGTGACATCCGGCGACGCCATTGCCGAACTGGAGGCGCTCAAAGAGCGGGCGCTTCGAGGCGATACCTTCAAATTGGAGAAAGAAACCTTCCGCGGGACGGCCTGCGAGTTAAGCGAGGCCGTTATGGAGTTAGGAGCCGAAATCACAAAAGCAGCCCACGAGAACAGAGTGCTTGACTGGCTGCTGAAGCTGATTGACCGATAGAGCCAAGAACGGGAACAACCCGAATGGAGGGATAGAGATGGGACTCAAGGTTACGATGCCGCCGGAGTTGATGTGCGAGTCCATTATCAACACATCATCGGAATACCTGCGCAGTTTTGCCGTCCGACTTCGGACCGCTGACGAAAGGGCGCCGTTTGTGGAGATCGCCCGCCAAGCGATGGAGCAAAACGGGCAAATCGAAATCCACGGCATGCGGTTCTATGTGACGTCAATCACCCCCACCCAGCCATCTGGTGCGACCATTGAACTGGTCACCGCCGGTGAAGCACACTGCGGAGGCTGGGAAGAGTTCAAGGCCGCAGCCAGGGAACGAGCGGTCAAGTAAAGGAAACCGAAAACAAGGAGCCCTCGCCGATGCGGGGGCTTTTGTAATACCCAAGGAACACGACGGGGAAGCCCGAGTGAAGGAGGAGAAGAACCATGCCGTATCAGCCGAAGAGTGATCCGAAACCGTTGCCGCCTTACCGGCACGAACCGCCGCCCCGAATTCCGCAGGAGTCCGGGACAGCGTCCGTGCGCAATGAGGAATTCGCTGCGATCACCAGGCGAATTCAGGCGGTCCTTGAGGAGAAAGAATCCCACCTGACGCCCTTCTGCGATGTGACGGTCAAGATACAGGACGGCAAGCCGGTCCTGGTGGAGATTCTGACGAAGCACAAACCTGGACTTGGTTCTGACTTGGCACCGACCCTGTGGCTGGACTACCCGCCGACCACCCGACATCCGACCGATATGCGGGGCCGCCGCTGCTTTGGCGGTCTCAGCGCGGCTGGACACGGAAGAGAAGCGGCATTCGTGCTGCTGTTCCCCCCCGATGACTCGGAAGGTCAATGGCGGACACTGGACTGGACTTGGACAGCGGCACACGGAGAAGCGGTCAACGCCAACACGGTGGCCACCACCGTCATGGATGCCGCCGACACATACAACTTCCCCGAAGTGGGGTTCGACCCTTGGGATATGGCCGCCGTTGCGGGCCGATTGACCCACGCCGGACTGGCCGCCGCAGAGGTTAGGCAAGGCTTTCATAGCCTGACACACCCGACTCGGTTGGTCGTTGAACTGATGCAGGCGCGGCGCATCGTCAGCGAAGTGCCGCAAGCATTCGGGCTTGGGCGCCTTGCATTGAAGGAGGATGCGGCTGGAAACCTGCAACCAGACGACAGCAGGAGCACCGGGATTGCGTCGCCTATCCACGCCCTCATAAACGCTATGGCAAGAGCCTTGGCCCACGAGGGCAATAAGCCAACCGTATAAGACGGAGGAGGGAAAGATCTTGTGCGAAAAGGCTCCCGGCGCCAACACAAGCATGCTTGGTCGTCAAACTTATGCACGAGACGGCCACTTTCTCAGCAAGGATGTTGGCGGATACCGCGTGACGGTTCGGGCTCTCGTTGCACCCGCAATTGCGGGGGAGAATAAGTTCGCGGTCGAAGTCGCCTATGTCGGAAGTTTTGACGAATACTACGTCCCCCTTGGCACCAGGGCGTGCAAAACGCGCGCCGAGGCGGATGCCGAATTCGAAGCTGCGCTTGAGAAATTCCGCAACACGGCGCCGGTCACAGAGCGGGACCGCAGCCAGTTCAAACTGCGGGCGTTCGAACTGGTCTATGGTAGGTCGTATGCGGAAATGAGGGATGGCGACGTAGTAGCTGGATACACCGAGCCGAGCGAAGACCTGAATCTCTGGCCAATCCTATACGGCATCCCTGGTGCCGAAACGCCACGCGGCACTCTTCGCTGCAAGGACCAGATTGCGAAGCTCACGCACGAAGGCTGACCTGAACAACAGGAGGAGGTGCCCAACCGTGAGTCAAATCCCTGACGAATTCGCAGCATGTCTGAACAGACTCGCCGCCGAGGCGGGGGCAACCGCTGTTATGGGTGAAGCGGTTCGGGATGATCCGGGAACCGGGGAGGAACTTCCGCCTCACCCAGCCGTAAAAGTGTGTTTTCCATTGCCTGGAGAGGCATTGACCGTGCTTGTGTATCTGAGCCAGGGAACGATAGCGGCCGGCGAAGTCGGAGCGCGCTTCGTTTTCGGCATAGCTGTTCAGGAACTCAAATGGGCGAAGGAGCATAAGCGGAAAGGCTGACCGAAAAACTCGGAGGCCGTCATGGACATGAGACCGTTCCCCTTTTGCAGGGGGACATCTCTGTCTATGGCGGCCTCCTTTTTTGCGTTTCTGGAGGAGACGAGAGCATTGCCCATGAAACCACAACGGCCCTGCACGACTCCCGGATGCCCGAACCTGACTCAAGGCGGACCCTGCCCTGAACATGCCAAGAAGCGAGAGAGAGACAGGGGATCGGCGGCGGAACGGGGCTATGATGCCAGGTGGCAGCGGTACAGGAAGTGGTTCCTGGCGCAACCAGAGAACGCCCTGTGCCGCATCTGCCTTCAGAGCGGGACAGTCACCGCGAGTACGGTAGTGGACCATATCAAACCCCACAAGGGCGACTATGAATTGTTCTGGGACCCGACCGATCACCAAGGAACTTGTAAGCCGTGCCACGATTCGAAAACCGCTCGGGAAGACGGTGGTTTCGGACGAGAGACGAAAAGCTGAGGAGGAAGACGCTATGAAGGTGATATTCAAGGCGACCGGCATGATTCTTATCTGGCTCTTGTTAGCGGGACTGGCGATTTGGTCAAACCTTTGGGTTTGGGGTCCCTACTGGTGCTGGCGCGGATGGACCTGGGCCTGTCGATAAGGAGGAAAGGCCCATGGGGTTAACGATAAGCGCGCAGACTGTCGAGTTCGTCGGGCGCGTGCTCACGGACTTGAAGAACCGCACTCAACTGCAGCAAGTGACGGAGCACCGGCAGTACCTGGTGATGGTGCCGCGAACGCCACAACGGGAAGCGGTCTGGGCGGAGTTGCGTGAAGCGGTGAAGGAGGCCGCTGGCGGCGTGCTCTGCGGGACCACAAAGCAGGAATGGAGCATCGCGCTGCCAGGGGCCACAATTCGCGTGATGGCCGGGACTTGCACAACCCTGGACGGCCTGCGACTTAACGGTGTCTGGACGCAACCGGGCGAGTACCCGGACAAAGTGCACTTAGCCATAAGGACGGGCCGTTTGGCCTGTAACGGTTGGTGGATGTAACGAGGGAGCGAGAATCATGAGCCATCAATGCCCGGCGTGTCACCCCGAACGCTTCGGCCTGCCAGCGGAGAAGCAGGGACCGAACCACGTGGCGGGTCGGTTTGATAGTTGGAACATCGGCTTCAACGTCGCTCTGAACGGCGTGCAAATGCGGCGCGTCACCGAAGCCATGGCGGGCGAGGAAGGTTGGGTAGTCGTCCAGAGCGATCATGGCGACGTTAACCAGCGCCCTCACGTTTGCTCCTGCGGTCAGGGTGTCTGCCAAGAACTTAAGCGGGGACGGGTGGAGTTGGTGACCAACGGACAACGCGTCCCCATCCCCTACGAGCCCGCATTCATCGGCGTAGACCTGGCTTATCCCGGGGCAGAGCGTGGAGATTGCGGTACAGACGGACCCGGAAACGGGCGTCGAGACGAACAAGGAAAGGAAGCGGACGCGGCGATGAATGCGCTGACGGTCAAGGTGGAGGCAAGGCTGAGAAATGAAAAGCCCGTCCTGGCTGGCATGAAGGTGCTGGCCTTTTTCATGCGCCTGACCGCCCTCAAGGCTAAGACGGCGGCGCGCATTGGCAACGCTCTGCTCCGGCACCTGCACGCCGAGGTGCGAATCGGCAACAGCGAATGGTTCGCTATCGCCCATGGCACCTGCATGGAGGCGACTACCGGCATGAACGGTTCGATCCAAATTGGAGGCTAAGGGCCATGGCTGAAATCCACATCGAACGCGTTCTGGTAGAGGAGATCCTTGGCGCCAAGATCGAGACGGAAGCCCTGGACCTGGTTGGACTGCAGAAGGCCATGAAACTGCGTTGGCCCATCACTGAGGTAAGGCCGGAGAACGGGGACGCCGAACTCTGCATTCGGGTGAACACCCAGGAATACGGCGAGCGTCAGCACATCATGCCCAAGTACGCCAGGGCAGAGGACGGCGGGTTAAGCCTGAAGGGAATCATCGAATATCGATAAGGACAGGAGCGTGAAGAGGATGACGAACCGGGAAATCGTGATGGAGCAGGTTAAGACCCTAGCGGAGATCAACGCAATGCTGTCGGCGGTGTTTGCTGCATCGCAGAGCAACGCGACGGAACTGTCGGAGCAGATTCGGCACAACGCCGAGTCAATCACCATGATGGTTCAGGTGGCGGGGGCGGTGAGCAACTAATGGATCACCAGTGTCAATCCTGTCATCCCGAGCGTTACGCCATCCCGTTCTATAAGCGCGGGCCGTTTCACATCGGCAAAAGGTTCGACGATGAACTATGGAACGACGCGACGAAGGCCATCTATCTGGATGGGGTCAACGTCTCTGACCGCTGCGTCGAGGCTGAACTCAGCGAAGCCGGCTGGGCGCTGCTCTATTGCGACCACAGGGAGAACAACGACCATGCCGCTCACCTGTGCTCATGTGGGGATGGAACCTGCGTGGAGCAGAAGCGGGGCCGGGTGGAACTGCGGGACAAGGCGGCCGATGCGGTGGCGGAATACAAGGCGAAGCTCGACCAAGAGGTTGAAGCATTCGAACGCCAGATAGATGCCGAAGCGGAACGGCTCGCCGTCATTGGGGTTGACCTGGCGAAGGGCGAGGATGAGACTGCGGTAACTGTGATGGCCCCTGCCGAGGATGAACCCGCTTCCGCGGCAACGCCGGACGGGCCAAGGGCAGAGGCTCAGGAATCCGCTGCGGTGACGGGGGTACGGCCCGCAGTACCCTAAATGGAAACGGCAGGAAGATGCGGAAGCTGTAAGTCAAAACTTGGAAATCAGACTGGTACCCCTGGGGGGTAGGGGGGTCGAATTTCCAGCGAACACCAACTCCCAGACCGTTGGTAGGTCAAACGCGCGCAAAGGTCCCTTTATGATAATCAGTCAAGATAGCAGGGGGTGACACGATGGGGAGGAGAGCACGCCCGCTAGAAGTGCTTAAGAATGATGGCAAGAAGCACTTAACCAAAAAGGAAATTCGGCAACGTGCCGCGGCCGAAGAACGGATCAAGCCGGCCTCCAACGACGTTCATTGCCCTGCCTGGTTGGACGCATATGGTCGGAGCGAATTCCGCCGAGTGGCGGCCGATTTGCGGCAGCGCGGTCTGCTCGCAAACGTCTATATGGTACCGTTGGCCATATATGCGGACGCCGTCAGCCGGTATCGGCACGAAACCGAGGCCGGTAAGGACTGGGCGGGTGAGAATGAGGATGAAAGGCCTGCACCGAACGCTAAGATCCTAGACACCTTTGCAAAGATCATCAGGCAATATGCGACGGACTTTGGCTTTAACCCGGCGGCTCTGGCCAAAATCGCTGTCGCGCAAAGCAATGAGGAGCCCAAAGACCCGTTCGAGGAACGGTTCGGGTAATGCCCGACCTCGATGCAACGACCCAGTATGCCCTGGACGTGGCAGAGGGCCGGATCATCGCCGGGAATTGGGTCCGGCTGGCATGTGAGCGGCATCTGCGTGACATAGACCGACAAGGCACAGATGGGTTTCCCTATGTGTTCGATATCGAGCGGGCGGAGAGGGTTTTCGATTTCTTCGGGTTCTGCCGGCATGTCGAAGGCGAACTAGCCGGAGAACCCATCATCCTGGCGCCGTTTCAGAAATTCATCTTCGGTAGCGTGTTCGGCTGGGTCCATAAGGACACCGGTTATCGACGCTTTCGCAAAGCATACATCCAACTCGGGCGCAAGAACGGCAAAAGCACCAGCTTGAGCGGAATCGGTCTTTACATGCTGATGGCGGATCGGCCACCGGATTGGAAGACCTCTGGGCATAAGGGCGAGCCCGGCTCACAAGTCTATGCGACAGCCACCAAGAAGGACCAAGCCCGGATTGTCTATGACTCCGCAAAGGTCATGGTGCAATCGTCGCCGGACCTGCTCAAACGCCTGGAGCCGGGCCGGGACAAGATCTACCACCTGAAGTCAAACAGCAAGTTTGTTCCTCTGTCCAAGGACACCAAGAGCCTCGATGGTTTCAACCCCCATTTCGGCATCATCGACGAGTATCACGCCCACCGCACAGACGAGATGTACAATCTGCTCGTTAAGGGCATGGCCAAGCGGCGGCAGCCCCTCCTCATGATCATCACAACTGCTGGCCATAGTCTCAACTGCCCCTGTTACAAAGAGTACAGCTATCTTTGTAAGACCCTGGACGGCACCCTACCGCCGAATGAGCGGTACTTCGCCTATATCGCCCAACTGGACAAAGACGACGATATCAAGGATTCGGCGAACTGGGCCAAGGCTAACCCGTTGCTGGCAGATGACTCGTTCAGCATGGAGTTCCTACAAACCGAACTCGATGAGGCACTGGACGACCCCCGCAAGATGCGGGACTTCATGACCAAGAGCATGAATGTTTGGGTCGACCAGCGCGAAGATGGTTACATGCCGATGCTGAAATGGAAGGCGTGCAAGGTCGACATCATGCCGGACCTCAAAGGCCGAGAATGCCATGCCGGTGTTGACCTGTCGGCCAGGATTGACCTGACCAGCGTCGCGTTTGAGTTCGACCTTGGGGACGGCAAATTCGCCGTCCTTTCGCATTCCTTTATGCCGGCGGAGACGGTCGCGGCCCATCGCAAGTCAGACAAAGTCCCATACGACAAATGGATCAAAGACGGATGGATCACGGAAACAGAAGGCGCCCAGGTCGACCAGCGTCTGGTCATGCAATATATCCAGGACCAGGTCGCAGCCAACGGGTGGATTGTCAAGGAGCTGTGCTTTGACCAGTGGAGCGCAACCAACTTCGCTAACGAGATGACAGACAAGGGCTACAAAGTGGTTGAGATTGTGCAGGGCATGAAAACGCTCAGTGAGCCAACCAAGGACTTTCGGGCGCTCGTGCTATCACGCATGATCTGTCATGACGGGAACGAAGTCCTGACCTGGGCCATGAGCAATGCGCTCACTCGGGAAGACCACAACCGAAACATGATGCTGGACAAAGCCAAATCCGTGGAGCGAATTGACCCGGTTGCCGCATTGATGAACGCCCATGTTCGAGCGATGCTGAAGGCGCCGCCGACGCGCTCAATCTACGAGACCAGAGGGGTAATTTCCATATAGGGGGCCACCAAGTGAAAAGGATACCCTGGCGCACCATCGGTGCGCTTTTTTTGCGTGCCGTTAAGGCGACCGGGAGGCTTGCGGTTGGGGCCGGGCGCCGCATTGCCAGTTTCATCACCGAAGGGTTTTGGGATCTGCTTTGGATGACTGGTTTGGCGCTCCTGTCCCGCGGCCTCTGGCTGGTCTATCCGCCGGCCGGCTGGATTGGTCCCAGCCTGATCGTGATCCCTTTAGGCATCTGGATGAGTGGCGCTGTTGGTTCCAAGCCTGGAGGGCGGGAAAGAGGTGACTAACGCGTGGGACTAATCGGCAGGACCCTGGAGAAACGCATGACGGTCGCCGACATGGACCGCCTGATATCAATGGGCCTGAGCGCACAACCAACCAACACCGGCCTGCGCGTCAGCCCGGACAGCGCACTCGCATCGACGGCCGTCTACGGCTGCGTGCGGATTCTGGCCGAGGATATCGCTTCCCTGCCCCTGAACGTATTTCGGCATCTTACTCCACGCGGGAAGGCGGCCGCCCGCGACCATCCCCTTTACGACGTGCTGCATAACGTGGCAAATCCCGAAATGGATGCCATGCAGCTTCGCCAGACCCTGCAGGGGCATCTGGGCCTGTGGGGAAACGCCTACGCCGAAATCGTCAGGGACAACGGCGGTCGGGTTCGGGAACTGTGGCCGCTGCGCCCCGACAAAATGCACGTGTTCCGCGACTCGGCGACGCGGCGGTTGGTCTATCGCTACACCCTTCCACCGGACTCGGGCGGCAACGAAAACAAAACGAAAGACCTCGATCCCGACCTTGTGCTTCACCTCCGGGGATTCGGCGCCGATGGCATCATGGGCTATTCGCCAATCCGGCTGCATCGAGAGGCGGTAGGCCTGGCACTGGCGACCGAGGCGTTCGGCGCTCGGTTTTTCGGCAACGATGCTCGGCCCGGCATTGTGCTAACTCACCCCGGACACCTCGGCGACACGGGGCAGCAGAACCTGCGGGAGTCGTTCGAAAAGCGGCACCTCGGACTTGACGCCTCGCATCGGGTGGCGGTGCTTGAAGAGGGCGTCACCATCCATGAGGTGGGCATCCCGCCCGAGGATGCTCAGTTTCTTGAAACGCGCAAATTCCAAGTGGTGGAAGTCGCCCGGATGTATCGTATGCCGCTCCACAAGATCAACGAAATGGCCTCAGCCACTTTTTCCAACATCGAGCATCAGTCGCTGGAGTACGTCCAGGACACCCTGACGCCGTGGTTGGTCAGGTGGGAAAAAGGCATCGACATGCGCCTGCTGACCCCGACCGAACGCAAGGAATACTTCGTCGAGCATTTCGTCGACGGACGGCTGCGCGGCGACATCAAGAGCAGGTACGAAGCCTATGCAATTGGTCGTAATTGGGGCTGGCTGTCTGCGAACGACATTCTGGAGCGCGAAGGCGGCAACCCGATTCCTGGCGGCGATGACTATCTGGAGCCGCTCAACATGGTTCCGGCCGGTCAATTGCCGCAAGCGGTGCCGGTAACGACAAAGGGAAAGGAGGCGAATGGGAATGCCTGAACTCGAACGCCGGTTCTCGTTGATGGAGGTTCGAGATGTTGACGCCAAACAGGGAATTTTCTCCGGCTACTTCTCGAACTTCGGCTCGGTGGACAGCTACGATACGATTTTCAATGCCGGCTGTTTCGCCAAAACCATGGCGGAATGGGGACCGACGAGTGCCCACCCTCGGATCAAGTGCGCCTATCAGCATGATCCGTATTCCGCACTGCTCGGAAAGCCTCTGGTGCTGGAGGAGCGCAGCTTCGGGGCCTACCACGAGACAAAGGTCACACCCACCACTTACGGCAAGGACGTGCTCCTGCTCATCGAAGACGGGGTGCTGAACGAGCAGAGCTTCGCCTTTGAGTCGCTGAAAGACATTCCGGCCGCTCGGTCGCCAGACGGCAAGCGGCACTTGACAGAGGTTCGCCTATATGAATATGGCCCCGTAACCTGGGGTGCGAACGAGAACACGCCCATCACGGACGTGCGCGCGGCCGACGTCATGCAGCGCATGCAACGGTTGGACAAGCACCTGCGAAACGGGGATTTGTCAGACCCCACTCTCGCGGCGCTGATGAGGAGCACCCTGGACATCTGGACGAAGGCCGGTCCGATTGCGACTGCGCCTGAACCGCGGCGAGAGGTAATCCAGGTGCAGGAGCGGTCCTCCAAGGCCGAAAGCGCAGAAGCCAAGACGTCCAAGGAACAAGAGCGGAACACCAAACGGGTCCACAAGGAGAAGAGGTCAATGACGCCAGAGGAGTTGATTGGGCTGGTGCAGCAGTGCCGGGCTATCGCCCAGCAATGCGCTGCCCTGCTGCCGACCATCGCCGGGAACCAGGCCAACGCCGATTCGTGCCGAGGCCTGTGCGCTAACGGCGCCCTGGCGGCAGCGAAATGCATCGTCGCCTGCGGGCAGACCGAGATGAGCGATGACACCATGGAGGAATGCGCCGAATGCCTCAACGAAGGGGCGGAACTATTCCAGCGCACCGGAACGCTGCTTGACGTGGCGGTCAAGGAGCCGACCGTACTCAACGCCTGTATCGCCATGATGCAGGAATGCATCGGCGAGTATGCTGACTGCATTGAAGAACTGGCCGAGGATGACGGCCGGGAAGACGCGGGCGAAGGCGCCGAGGGCGACGACTATGACCTTTACGAGCGCCTGGAAGCCATCTGGCGAGCCGTCCGCAACCTCGGGACCATCATGGACGGAAGCTGGGAATACGCCCGGTACGAGGTTGTGTCTCCCCGCACGGCCAGCGTGGTGATTGAGGACCGCCAGTCCGGCGACTACTTCAAAGTATCCTACATCATGAAGGACGGGGCGGTTCTGTTGGGCGACCTGGAACCGGTCGAAATCGCCTACCTGCCGAAGGCTACCAGGGCCAGGGGCGTGCGCTGGGCCACTCGAAACGCCGCCATGGGGGCGGCAGGCGGCCACGGCGCCAAGCCGGAGACCAGGGCGGGCAAGCGGCATAGTGCCGAGGACACAACCGCCATCCACACCATCCATGGATCCGCCTTGGGGCTTCTGGACGAGCCGGACCAAATCGACGCCATCCAGGGCGCCATGGGCACGATGTCCGATGACCAGCTGAAATCGTTGATGAGCGGCCTGCCGAAAGACAGAGCCGCTTTAGTTTTGTCCGCCTTGCAGTCGGAGCCGGAGCCGGGCGAACGAGCCCACTCCAAAGCCACCACTACAAGCGGAGCCGAATCGGTGCCGGCGCCCAGCCACACCGAGACGGGCGACGTGCTGGAGTTGCGGCGCCGGGAGTTAGACCTCCTGGCACTCGAAGGCAACTAACCGAAAACCCGTCCATCCAGGCCGCCCGAATTCGGGGGGCCATTTTTGTTGCAATGAAAAGGAGGAACCAACCTTGACTCTGATCGAGATGCGGCAGGCGAAAGCTGCCAAAATTGCCGAGGCCCGCGCCCTGCTGGCCAAGGTTCAGGGTGAGAACCGGGGCTTTACCGCTGAAGAGGATACCAAAGTCCAAGCTCTGACCGCCGAGGCCCGCGGCTTCGACTCCATGATCGCCGCCGAGGAATCTGTCGCCGCCGAAGAGGCTGAACTCCGTAAGATCCCTGCGCCGCGGGCTGCCGCGAGTGGCGTGGAGGTTGGCCGCGAGCGGTCCCTGGACAAGCCATTCCGCAGTTTCGGTGAGCAGTTGCAGATGATCGTCGCTGCGGCTGCGCCCCGCGGTACTACATTCGGCGAATATCGCGGCGGTGAGGTCGACAGGCGCCTCCTGGAAGTGCGTGATCCGTCCGGCGGCGCGGGCTCCATTCCCTCGGATGGCGGTTTCCTGATTCACCCCGAGTACTCGGACCAGATTTTCCAGCGCGCTTATGAGACCGGTGTTCTGGCCTCGCGGTGCGACCCGGTCGAAATCGGCGAGGGCTCCGACTCGCTCGAAGTCCCGTATGTCGATGAAACCTCGCGGGTCACCGGTTCCCGCTGGGGCGGCGTGCAGGTCTACCGCGCCAACGAAGCCGACGCTGTCAACGCCACTCGGCCTAAGATCGGCAAGATGGAAACCCGCCTGGAGGACCTCAAGGGCTTGGCCTACGCCACCGACCGCCTGCTCCGCGACGCCCCGGCCATGAGCAAAATCTACGGGGATGCGTTCAGTTCGGAATTCGGGTACAAGCTGGACGACGAAATCTTCCAGGGAACCGGCGCCGGTCAGTGCTTGGGCATCACCAAGGCCCCCTGCCTGGTGACGGTTGGCAAAGAGACCGGGCAGGGGGCCAAGACGATCATGTGGGACAACATCGTCAACATGCGGTCTCGGCTCTGGGCGAAAAGCCGCGCCAAAATGGTCTGGTTTTACAACCAGGACATCGAGCCGCAGTTGCACAAAATGTCCCTGGCGGTGGGTACCGGTGGTCTGCCCGTGTTCATGCCTGCCAACGGCGCCAGCGGCCTGCCGTATGACACCCTGTACGGCGCTCCCTTGATCCCGATTGAACAGGCCGCCACTCTGGGCACCGTGGGTGACATCGTGCTGGCCGACCTGAGCCAGTATGTCCTTGTCCGCAAGGATGGCCTGCAGGGCGCCTCGTCCATGCATGTCCGGTTCATTTACGATGAGATGACGTTCCGGTGGACGATGCGTGTCAACGGACAGCCCAAGTGGAAGACCGCCCTGACCCCGGCGTCCGGCTCTGCCAACACCCTGAGCCCGTTCGTAGCCTTGGCAACGAGAAGCTAACGTGAGCCCGCATGCCCTTACGGGCCGCAAACAAACGCCTGAACATATACGGAGGCGGGTAGAGTCCGTTCGCGCTACAAAGGCCGGATGGACGGAAGAACGTCGCCTGCAGTATCTGGAGCGACTCAGCGCCAATAACGCGAACCGCAACCCTGAAGTTCGGGCGAAAATCTCTGCGACCCGTAAGGGAACAGTGGCATGGAACAAGGGCAACAATTGGCGGGACAAACTGTCGCCTGATGAAGCGCGGGCGGTGGTCGCGGCTAGAGCTAGAAAGAGGCGTGCAAACAATCCGGCCCTACAGGTTCATGAGCGAGTTAGTGCAGTGATGAGAAATGCCCTTCGAGACAGAAAGAACGGAAGGTCTTGGGAATCGCTTGCTGGCTACACCCTGGAACAGTTAATGGCGCACCTTGAACAAAAGTTCTTGCCCGGAATGTCATGGGAGAACATGGGCGAGTGGCACATTGACCATGTGATCCCGCGGGCGGCCTTTAACTATTCAACCCCGGAGCACTCTGATTTCAAAAGATGCTGGGGGTCGGATAATCTTCAGCCCCTTTGGGCCAAAGACAACATGTCGAAGGGCGCTAGGCTTAGCAAGCCATTCCAACCGAGGTTGTTCTGACATCACCAATCCACCCTGAGAGCCTTCGGGCTCTTTTTGTTTTCCAAAGAAAGGGGCCTTACCATGCGTTTTGTTACGGCTGAGATGGGCCATGTGGTGAACATCCTGCCCCCGGTGGATATCACCGGTGGCGTTCTTGCGGATCGCTTCACGTTGGGGCGGCACAACCATGCCACGATCACCCTGTCGATCGGTGTCAGTGCGGCGACCTTCACAAAGATCATTGTCAATGCCTGCACCCTGGCTACCGCAGGCGTTGCGACGGCCATTCCGTTCCATGTTTACTCCTGCGAGACGACCGCCAGTGATGTCCTGAGCGCCCGCACATTGGTTGCGGCGACCGGCCTGACCCCGAGCGCCAATGACTCGATCATGTACTTGATCGAGCTGGATTCCGCCGAACTGCCCGCCGATTCGCCATGGGTTGAACTGTCCCTGACCAACGGCGCCAACAGCGTGATTGCGTGTGCTACGGTCGCCCTGAGCGGGTCCCGGTATGCGGGCACCCAGTCGGCCACGGTCCTCGCCTGATCGTTCCCGTGACGACCGGCCGCCTCGCTTGGGGTGGCCGGTCCTTTGCTAACCCGAAGGGAGGCACCCGAATGCCTGTTACCAATGTAGGGTCCCGCTGGAACGCCGGGAAACTGGAGTGGTTTGACCAGATCACCGGTGGCAACATTGCGGTCTTTGATCCGGCCACGCTCACTCTGCAGATCCCGTCCGGGGCCACGCTCGACGTTACCGGCGGCACGTTGAGTACGACCTCGGGCGGCATCGTTACGGCGCTGGCCATCTATGCGGGCGAAAACCTGGTCGAAGGCGACCTGGTCTATGTCAGCGGTTGGAATGCCGCCAGTGCGGCGTTTGTGGTCAACAAGGCCGACGCCGATGCGGCAGGCAAGCTGGCCACGTTGATCATGCACGGAACTGTCGCCAGCGGTGCCACCGGCACGGCCTATCGCACCCATACACTGACCGCCCTGAACACCAACGCGGCCACCGCGGGCGATCCGGTCTACCTGAGCGCCACTGCCGGTGGGTGGACTCTGACGGCCCCAACTGCGGCGAACGCGATCGCGCAGCGGGTCGGCAATGTTTCGGTGAAATCGGCCACTGTCGGTGAAATCCGTTTCGACCTCGGGCTGGCCACCGTCATCAAGTTCGGCAGTAACGAACTGCAGGGCCTGTCCGTCGCGGAGTCCCACCTCGTCGCCGCCAACGCGGACGGGCTTCACCCGGTGCGGGTGGCGCGCGCCACCTACGACTTCGCTGTTAACGGTGGGGCCATTTCTGCAATCGACTCCGGTGTGACCATCCCCGCCAACGCGGTCATCCTGGACGGCATGGTTGATGTTAAGACCACCTGCACCACGGCAGGCGGGGACGCTGGCACCATGGCCATCTCGGTCGAAGGGGCAAACGACATCGTAGCCGCGATCGCGGTGAGCAACGGCGGCAACCCGTGGGATGCCGGACGGCATGATGTGGTACCGGTCGGTTCGGCCGCCACGGCGGTAAAGACAACCCAGGCCCGCAACGTAACGTTTACCATCGCCACCCAGGCGTTCACCGCTGGCAAGGTTCATGTGTTCCTGCGGTATGTCATCGGTTCGTAATAACGGCGGGGGCTGGGCGCTGCCCGGCCCCTTTGCTGAAGGGGTGATCGCATGGCAGGTACCGTGACCATTGCCGAAGAGACCTACAGCACCATGAAGAAAATCGCGTTCGCGTGGACAAGCACGGCGGGCGGCATCGCGACGGCCACGACGGACGGGGCGTACTCGGGCGAAATCCGTCGCCTGGTTACAGTCCCCGGTACGGCCGGCGCGCAGCCGACCGACCAGTATGACGTGACGGTAAACGACCAGGATGGCACCGACGTGCTCATGGGCGCGGGGGCCAACCGCAGCAATGCGGCCACAGAGCAGGTGCTGGCGTCCTCGCTGGGCGTGGTGGCGAACGATACGCTGGCACTGAGCATCACGAACGCCGGAAACGCCAAGTCCGGCACGGTTTACCTGTACCTGCGGTAGTGCGGCCGGGCTTGAAGGGAGGGTTTGGCCATGGCGTTCCGGCGCATCACAGATTCGAAACATTGGTCGCTGGTGGAGGTTACGCCTCCGGCAGTCGAACCCCTGACTCTGGCCGAGGTCAAAACTCACCTGCGCCTGGATACAACGGACCTGGCGACCAACATCCTGCCCGTCCAGTCCATCGCGCCGGGTTCGCATGGAATTGCCGCTAGTTACAGCCTCAAAGGTGCCGGCGTCAACGTGACCGGCTACCAGGCGGTCGTCGTTTTGGAGGCTGGGGCCTTCGGAACAGGCGGCACTGTAAATGCCAAACTGCAGGAGTCGGATCAGGACGTTGACGGGTCGTATGTCGATGTGGTTGGCGGGGCGTTCGCTCAGGCAACCACGGCCAACAACAACGCCACCTATGAAATGTCCTACACCGGCACCAAGGCCTATGTTCGGTTTGTGGCCACCGTGGCCATGGCGGCCTGCGAATTCGGCGCGACGGTCATCAAATCTGCCGTTACGTCGGTGGAGGATGACCTGCTGAACGCCCTGATTACCGTAGCCCGGCAGACTGCCGAACTGCACCTCCGCCGCGCCTTGATCACGCAGACATGGAACCTCGTCTTGGACCAATTTCCCTATGACGAGGACAGGCTGACGATTCCACTGCCGCGGTTGCAGAGCATTGGGACCATCTCGTATGTGAACTCAGCCAACATTTCGGCCAACTGGGATTCCAGCAACTACATCGTGGACACCGGTTCCGAACCAGGCCGTTTGATCCTGGCCTATGCCCGGTTGTGGCCCATTTATATCCCGCAGTCGGCGAACTCGGTCACGATCCCGTTCACCTGCGGCTACGGCAGCACGGCAGACAAAGTGCCGCAACCAATTCGACAAGGCTTGAAGCTGCTCATCAGTCACCTCTATGAGAACCGGGAGACGGTCATCACCGGGCGCGGTATGCAGGCTATCGAGGTGCCCTTTACCGTCGATGCCCTCTGGGCGCCATACCGAATCTGGAACTGGTGGTGAGGATATGCCCACGACGGAGACCATTTCGGCGGGGTTTCTGCGCCATCGGGTTGTGCTGCAGATGCCGGTGCAGGCCCGTGACAGCATGGGCGGTACGATAACAACCTGGCAAGATCTGGCCACCATCTGGGCCGGGATAGAGCCACTGCAAGGCAAAGAGTGGTTCGCGGACGCCCGTGACACGTCGGAGCAATGGACCATCGTCACAATCCGCTATCGGATTGGTGTCAAGCCCACCATGCGGATAAAGTTCGGGACCACCATTTACGACATCCGGGCTGTGGCGGACATCGACCTGCGCAACCGAAAACTGCGGCTGACCTGTCGGGAGGTGATTTGATGGCTGGTGTAGAGGTGCAAGGACTCGAGGAGGCCCTGCAGGCGCTTGAACTAGCCATCAAAGCCCTGGAGCCTCGCGAAACTGAAAAGACGCTCCTGGAAGGCGCAGTGATTATCCGGGATGAGGCTGATAGCCGGGTCCCCGTGAAGGAAGGCCGCCTCAAGAAGGCGCTAAAGGCCAAGATCGGACGACGCCGAGGTAGGGATTTCGCCTCCGCCATCGCGGCAACCGATCGCAAAATATCCGCTGCTGGACACCTGGTAGAGTTTGGTCACCTGCTGGTCAAAGGCGGAAAGTTGGGCGAGGGCGGACATGTTGTAGGGCACGTGCCGCCGCATCCATTTTTTCGTCCAGCGTTCGACGCCTCCAAAGAGCGGGTGCTCGTTACCATCACCGAGGGCCTTCGGGCGAAACTGGTGGGATTGGCTAGGGTGCTGCGATGAGCACGACCACCGAGGAAGCACTGTACACCTACCTAACAGGCTATCCCGGCCTAAAGTCTCTGGTTGCAGACCGGATATATCCCCTGGTGATGCCGGAGGCGGGAACGCTTCCGGCCATTACATTTTCTCAGATCAGCGGCGAACACGAGTACGCCCACGATGGCCCGGCTGGATTGGTCCATAAGCGGTTTCAGATTTCATGTTGGGCCATGACCTACCTTTCCGCCAAGAGCGTTTCCAACCAGGTCAAGGCGGCCCTGTCCGGCTATGTGGGCCTGATGGGCGACCTGTACATCCAGGCGTCATTCGTGGAGGACCAACCGGACCTCTATGACGGCGAGACGCGTGTCTACCACTGCCCTGTGGATGTGTTCCTTTGGCATGCGGAGTGAGAAAGCGACGATCATAAGCCCCCAAACCAACAGCTAGAGCCGTATCGGCTTTGGCTGTGTTCATTTTTCCCAATTGCAAGGAGGAATCGTCTATGACCAGTGCTGCGGTTGTAACCTTTGGAACCACTCTAACGCGTGCGAGCAACGTCATTGCTGAACTGACGACAATTGGCAGCCCCAAACTCAAGCAGAGCACCGTCGATGTCACCAACATGCAGTCCCCCGCCGCGTACGAGGAATTCATCGGCGGCATTTTGAGCGGCGGCTCGGTGAACCTTGACGGCAACTTCATTGGAAGCGACACAAACGGGCAGATTGGTCTCGTCACCGACATGAACGCCGGCACCGTGCAGGCGTTTGTGATCACGTTCCCGGCCTCCACCGGGACTACATTCACCTTTAACGCCCTTGTGGAATCGTTCGAAGTTGACGACGCCAAGGCCAAGGATACCAAGCTGGGGTTCAAAGCCTCCTTGAAAATCACCGGCCAGCCGGTCCTGGCCGTCGCCACCAGCACGGGCTTGACGACGCCGTTCTTCACGCTAAACAACAGCGCAACCCTAGTCCCGGCCGCATCCGGATCGGTAACCTCCTATGTGTCTACCGTCCTCACGGGCGTTACCTCGATCATCATCACGCCGACCGCGGCCGCCGGCGTCATCACCATCACGGCGGGTGGAACAAGTCAGACAGTCGCAACCGGGGTGGCCGCCAGCGCCATCACCCTCGGCGGTGCCGGGAGTGTGACGCCTATCACCATCAGCGTCAAAGAAACCAACAAGGCGGCGAAGACGTACACCGTCAACCTGGCCAGGGCCTAACCTGGGGGTGTGACCAGTGAGGCCGTTCCCGACGACTACGGTGCAATTGGACAGGCCCCGGAGGCTTATCCTGACCTTCGGGGCCATGCGGTCCTTTGAGGATGTGACGAGTCGCAGTCTGTTGCTGCCGGAGACGTGGACCGCTCTGGACGCAGACGGGGTACTAACCCTGCTCTGGGCACTCCTGCTCGATGAACAGCCGGATATCGCCAGGGGCACCGTCTATGCTCTGGCGGTCTCTAGCGGCCTGGAGAAAATCGTCAGCCTCGTCTATGGGGCTTGCAACCAATCCCTGCCGCAAAAATCGGAGCAGGCGGACGGCGAGGCCGGGGCGAGCGATGCTCTGGTTAGTTGGGACGACCTATGGGCAACCGGCCGGGTCGGACTGCATCTCACCGAGGAAGGGTTTTGGCGCACCACCCCGCGCGAGTTTGACGCTCTAGTCCAACGCAGGACCGAGGAGCGAGAGGCGGACGACTACCGGGCCGGTGTGCTTGCCGCCACAATCATGGCCTCGGTTGGGGTAGAGGCCAAGCCGACCGATTTCTTTGCGCTTGAAAGCTCAAAGCGGGCGCAAAGACCGCAAGCCGTAGATGACCAGATTTCGATCGTGAAGATGCTCAATGCCGCCTGCGGTGGACAGATAGTTGAGGTTTACTCATGACGACAACAAAGGCCGGTGCTTAACCGGCCTTTTTGCGTGCCTGAAATCAAGGGAGGAACGAGAGATATGGCCGATGCTGAACGCAATGTAATCCTGGTAGACCTGGACAAACCCCGGCGAATCGACCTGAACCTGAACGCCTTGATCGAACTGAGCGAAACCTTCGGCGTCGAAATCGAAGCCCTCGGCAAAGCACTGGTGCCCGACAAGAAGCCCGACCTGAAGGCCCTGCGAACTTTCCTCTGGATCGGCCTGAAACAGGAAGACGCCGAGTTGACCGAGGATCAAGTTGGCCGCATCGTGGGTCTGCTGGACCTGGCGCCGCTCTCCCGAGACCTGGTGAAGTTCTTCAACGCACTCGCTGGTAAGGAACCAGAACTGGCTGCGGTGCTGGAGGCCGTCACTGGAAAGACCAAGCGGGCCGGCGCACGGTAACTCCAATCTGGAAACATTGCGATGGCGGCTAGTCGTCTCCCATTGAAACGGTGGCGGGCTGAAGGCCGCCGAACTGTTGAAGATCGACGCGTGAAACGCCCATGACAAAGTGATGGACGCGCCATTTGCGGTCGCTTTGGAGGTGCGCATCGCCAATATATCGATCAGGGACAGAGGTCAGCGTCGGGTACGAATAGTCAAAATAGAGGCTGCCACTGTATTGCGCGTTCGCATGCCGGGCGGTCAGAGCCGTCGCGAAACGGTCCAGCCAGTTCAGCCGGTCGTGGACACTGATGCTTCTGCACGTCTCGTCATTCCGGCATGTGAAATAGTAGTTGTTATAGCCTTCCAGGCTCCCATAATCCAGCTTGTTTCCGCCGAGAGTCCCGAAGTTCTGCTGCAGATATGTTTCAAAGTCCCCTTCGGTCATGGCTTTGAGTCGTGTTGCTTCGGCAGCGGTGAGACCGCTAGCGGCTTGCGCTAACTGGGCCCGCAGCCCGGAGTTGTCCGATTGCAGTTGGTCGACCTGGGTCTTCAAATCAGCAAGCTGTTGGCCTGCGGTATTGTCTGTCTTAACAACCTTGCTGGTAAGGGTAGCGGTATTGGCCGCGGTATCCCACGCCACATCCATGCCTGCCGCATCCGCCACCGCCCGTAACGGCAACACGGTGCGGCCGTAAAAGATTACTGCCGGCACATCTGATTGCAGTGGCTTCCCATTTACGACTACGTTTACGACAGCGAAGCCCTGATAGGTCTGGCCAGCCGCCACGGCGGTAGCCGCCGCGAGGCAGATGCCGATCGTCAAGAGGAAAACGCGCGACAACCTGAACATTACAACCCCTCCATATCGAAATCCATAGCGAATCCAGTTCGAGCTTTAACCGAAAATTCCTGCGCGATGCTTTTAGGCAACCTGGCTGTTCTGCTGGGTTGTTTTCGTTTTTACAGCGGTTGGATTGCAGATGGGAAGGGGGGGCGCACATGGCCACGACCTTAGCCGAACTCCTCGTCGTAGTCGGTGCAGACCTGAAAGACTTCAACAAAGGCATGGCTCAGGTCGAGCGGGCCATGACCAAAACGCTTGGAACCGATGCGATGGCGGCCTCGCGGAGCGTAGTAACGGCCTTTTCGGTGGTTGGGGCGGCTATGGGCGCTTTGGGCGCTGCGTCAATCGGATTGGCCGCCGACATGGAGCAGAACCGGATTGCGTTTACGACTCTGCTCGGATCGGCGCAAAAAGCCGACACGTTTCTGCGCCAAATGGAAGAGTTCGCTGCCCGCACCCCGTTCCAGTTCAATGACCTGCTGGTAGCCTCGAAGCATCTCTTGGCCGTTGGTTTCGCCGCCAAAGATGTGATGCCTATCATGACCACGTTAGGCGATGCCGTGGCCGGCCTGGGCGGCGGCGCTGAAATGATTGACCGGGTGACCAACTCGCTCGGCCAGATGCGCGCCAAGGGCAAAGTTTCCGCCGAGGAAATGCGCGAACTTGCTAAGGCTGGCATTCCGGCATGGCAAATGCTTGCTGACGCCATAGGGACCACGGTCCCGGGCGCCATGAAAAAGGCCGAGGAAGGTGCAATCAGCTCTGCGGTCGCCATTCCGGCCATCCTGGCAGGCATGAACGCGAAATTTGGCGGCTTGATGGAGGCCCAAAGCCATAGCCTGGAAGGCATGTGGTCCAACACCAAGGATTCGCTGGCCGCAACCGGGCGCATCATCGGCGCCAACCTGATCCAGGCGTTTGACCTGAAGGGCATTCTGGGAAAGGCGAACGCCCTGCTTGAGGAGTTCACGACTCATTTGAAGAGTGGCGGCATCCGCGAGGCTATCAACGCGATCATCCCCGAAAGCCTTCACCGAAACATCACGCTGCTCGCCGGGGCCATCATGGGCGCCATGGTCCCAGCTTTGGCCCAGATGGCGCTTCACGCGCTAAGAGCAACGGTCCCCCTTCTGCCGTTCATTGCGGCCGGTGTGGCGCTTGCTGCGATTGCAAGGACCATCGCCAAGGCATGGGACGAGCCCATTGTCAAGCTTGGCGTCCTGGCCACGACCATTGGTTTGGTCGCAGTAGCGATTACCCAGATTAATTTCGCTGCTCTGCTTGGGGGAATCGCCAAACTGGTGCCTGGTCTGAACGCTCTCATCACTGCGGCCGAAAAAGCGGGCGGTGCGGTGGCCCTGCTGGCGAAGGCCATGACCTTCCTGGCCGCCAATCCCATCATCCTGATTGTCGCCGGGCTGGCTGCCGCTACGATTGCGGTCGCGGCGTTCATCAACGCACAGAAGAGGGCCCAGGAAGAGCAGCACAAGCAGGCGCAGTCACTGGTCGAACTGTCCAGTCGGTACGGTCAACTCACCCAGGCGATGAACGACAGCGGTAAGTCCGAAGCCGAACGCAAGGCTGCGGGCGAAGAGCAGAAGCGGATCATCCAGGAGATTGGCGACGCGTTCCCGGGGCTGGTGAAGAAGTGGGACGACCACGGAAAAGCTGTGTCACTCGACACCGACAAACTGCGGGAAAACACGGTCGCTGCCCGCGCAAACGTGGCGGCCGCCAACGAGGCCGCACTAGCGAAAAACCGCGACGCCCTGAAATCGCTGGTGGAGCAACGCCAGAGTTTGCAGGAGGAAATCGTCAAGGCCGAAGCGCGGGGGAACGCCATCGTGTCGCCCGGCGGCAAGTTCGTGTCGACCGTCAAGAGCGCCGCCCACCTGCGGGACCAGCTTGCGAAAATCAACGAGCAGATCGAAACCACGGCAGCGAACATGGACAAGCTTCACGCCCAAAGCGGCAACGCGCCCATTTCTAACGACCGGGATATCTCCAGCATCGCGCTGCGACGGGCCCAGCAAAACGCCCAGGCGACCAGGGATGTCGAGTCCCAAGCGGCGGCCGACGCTACCGCCGACAAGAAAAAGTACCTTGAAGAGTTCGATGTGGCGTTTTCGCGGGCGAATGACAAGGCCACGACCGACTTTGACCGTTCGGTTCAGGACCAGACCGAAGCATTCAAGCACGGGCAGGAGGACCAGCTAGCTGCTTTTGAACACGGCCAGGAGGCCGCCAGGACCACCTTTGAGCGGGCGCAGCAGGACAAGTTGGCCACTTTCGAGCAAGGGCAGTCCCAGGAAAAAACCGCCTACGAACGCCACCAGCAGGATCTACTAACCGCCTTCGAGCGCAGGCAGGAGGACGCAAAACGCGCCGAAGAGCAGGCGCTGCAGGACCGGTTGGACCGATTCAAGGAGGCCCAGGCTCGCGAGAAAACCGCATACGAGCGGCACCAGCAGGATCTGCTCAATGCCTTCAAGGATCGACAGTCGGATGAGCTGGAGGCCCTGCGCAAGCGCCAGGATGCAGAGCGGGCGGCGGTCGATAAAGACTACGCCGCTAAGGTCGCGGCCCTGAAGGGCCAGCAGGATGCCATTAAGGACCAGCAGGAGATCGAGCAGACCGCCAAGCGGCGCGAAGAGCTCGCCAAGAGCGTTCATAAGGCGCAGGAAGAACTGGGCAAGGCGTTGGCAAAGGGCGATTTGCAGGCCATCGCCGATGCGCAGGAGCGGGTTGGCACCGCCCTTGAAGCCCAGGTTGCGTTTGAGACCGATCTGAAGCGTAAGGGTCAACTAGAGCAACTTCAGGATCAGATGGACGCCCTGCGGACGCAGAAGGACCTTGACCTTCAGGCCCTCAAGGATAAGCAGGACGCCCAGAAAAAGGGCGTGGAGGAAAGCCAAACGACGGCTCTCCAGGCCTATCAGCGCGAACTTGAGGACGAGAAGACTCGTTGGGAAGGGCGCCAGGCGAGGCGCCTTCAGCGGGAAGAAGCCGAAATCGCAGCCGAAAAACTCGGGTTCGATCGCAAGCGGGCAGACGCCAAGAAGCGTTATGAGCAGCGGTTGGCAGACGATAAGACGGCCTTCGAGGAGCGGCAGGCCGAACGCAAGAAGCGGTTCGCACGTGAACAGGCCGACCAACTGAAAGCCTACGACGACCAGCAAAAGGCCGCGCTGAAGGCACTCCAGGACCGCCAGGCCGATGAATTTGAAGCCTGGAACCGGGCACAGGAAGACCGCAAGACGCGGTACAAGCAAGAATTGGAAGACCTGAAAACCTCGTTCGAGGACAAGCATTCCGCGCAGCAGCGGTTCATCGCCGACTGGAACGCCGGTGTTGCCTCGTTGGCGGCTATGGTGCCACCAGTTGCGGGACCTTCGCTGCCGGTCCCATCTGCGACTACCAGCGGGTCGGCGACAACACCGTTTACGCCGATTGCTGCGCCTTCCCCAACAGCCGCAGCGCAGACGACGCCCGTGACTGCGCAGCCCGTGGGCGCGCCCTTGACGCCCGGAATCGGCAAACTCGATCAGGCTGCACAGTTGGCCCAGATGGGCGCTATCGAGGACGCCGTAGACTTGGTGGTCGAAGCATTCCCGGACCTGTCGCGCGACCAGGCCCGCCAGAACATCGTGGACAGCTTGCCTCACCTCGCCAGCGGTGCAATCGCCACCCGGCCGACCCTGGCCGTTGTGGGTGACTCACCCGACCCGCAGGGAGAGGGGATCATCCCCCTGTCCGACCTATGGGAACGGATGAGCGCCTTTACCCATCGCGTTGCTGCTACCGTCGCCAATTCCATGCCAAGGCCGAATGTGTCTCCAGCTATCGCGTCGACCGGTGCCAACGCGTCCGGCGCGCCGATGATCATCCAGCAGATTCTGGATGGCCGCGTACTGGCTGAATCCATGATCAGACACCAGCCCGGCGCACTGATGAAACTGGGGGTGAGGACGTGACGACCCCGGCACAACGAGTCATCAATTCGCAAGCCGACTGGCAGGCAGGTGCCCTCCCCCCACAAGCCGATGCGGTGTCTACCCCCGGTGCTGTGCAACTCTACCGGCCTACACCGGCGTTTACGCGCGCCTCTGTAGCCTACCACCCGGAGACGGGGGTACAGGTAGCAGCGGGCGCGCCGCGGTATCCAAACGGGCGGTACCAGAACCTGCTCACCGCGAATCAGGCCGACGTGGAGACGGACATCTCTGGTTTCGTAACGAATGGCGGCGGGGTTACCACCCTGACGCGTGACTCTAGCAAAGCGTGGCATGGAAGCGCCAGCCTGAAGGTGGTTTGCGATGGCGCTGCAGCGTATCAAGGGACGCGAGTGTCCTTCAACGCCGAACCAGGGCGAACTTACAGGGCAAGTCTATACCTCACGGGCACTGGCACGCTTAAGATCACGCTGAATGGGGCGACGAGCGTTGGCGCTGGTGGCGTGACAGGCCCCCTGATCACGCTAGGACCGGCATGGACACGGTACTCGTTGCAGGTTACTGCCGACGCTGTCGGTGGAACGATCAACTTCATCCCCAATACGGATACCCCGGCCCAGGCTATCACTTTCTGGACGGATGGCTGGCAAGTCGAGGAGGGCGGTCTCACCGACTGGCGCCCCGGTGGAACGGGACAGGGACTCTTCATCGAAGAGGGCACGACTACCCTGGTAACCAACGGCAGTTTCGAGAACGGGTTAACCGGTTGGACGCAAGGAAACTTCTATGGTGCCCTCGTGTGGGCGGCGGGGTCTGGCGGCTACATGAGTACCAACGCCGCAAAGGCGACGAACAGCAGTGGTGCCACCACATATTCGCAGACGCTGAAACAAGCAGTAGCCGTTACAAACAGCGCGACCTACACGGTGACTGTCGCCTATCAGAACACCACAGCCAGCGGTGGCGCTTTGATTTTGGCGCTTGAGAGCGCAAGCGGTGACAATCTCGCGGTCCAACATTCCTATGGTCAGGCAAACGGCTACACCAGGGTGTCGTTCTCGGTAATAGCGACCGAGACCGGGACATGGTATTTTAAGGCCCTGCTGTACCTCGCCAACGGCATCATGGGTTATGTCGATTTGGTGCAGGTTGAGCCAAAGACGTATGCGACATCCTGGACCGACACCACCCGCGCCAACGAAACAGCGACCATTCCCACTACTGGTCTATCCCCTACACAGGGGACGGTAGAGATGTGGGCTTACGTCAATGCGATGGCGAGGCGCACCACTAACTACTCCGAACTCTGGTGCGTTAGGGGACAGGCGTCCGGTTCGTACTTCTCTCTCCTACACGCAACGTCCGCCAACTGGGAACTGATGACATACGACGGTACAACTGCAGCAGCAAGCTATACGCCCGATTCCGTTACGCCAGACGGATGGCACCACTTCGCCGTTTCCTGGAACGGTTCTACGGTGAAAGCCTACATTGACGGAGCATTGAAGATAACGCAGAACACGCCCCACATGCCTGCAGCATTCGCTACGTCACTGTATGTCGGCGGCGGGGCCGTCAATGGATACCTCAACACCACCTTCGACGAACTCCACATCTCCAACATAGCCCGTAGTGATGCAGAGATAGCTGCTCATGCGACGGCTACGTCGCCCCTGACGGCGGATGCATCCACGTTGGCCCTCTGCCCCTTCGATGGCAACCTGGTATCGGACTACCCGAGCCAGGCGACGATAACGACCAGGGCCCTTGATCTGGCGGGTCCGCGCCGTCCGACCATCTCGGCCGCCATTACCACAACGGCCCCGGCGGGCACTGCGGTAACCATCAGTCGGTGGCGGGACTCAGCGAACGGCGGTGCGTGGAACGCGTGGAGCGCGTTCACGGGCGGTCAAATCTCCGGCTGCGTGCTGAGGTATATCCAGTTTGAGATCATCCTGAGCACCACGGCGGCGACTGCAACGCCTACACTTTCCGGTTTGACCGTCACCATCAACAGCTTTGTCCTCATGATCGGCGGGGTGGACCGGACCAACCTCCTGCGAGAGCGCACGCTACGGGTCGACGACCGACTTAACGAGCGCAGCACGGCGGCGATGATGTTGAGCGTCACTTCCGGCCTCTACATCCCCGGTTCGTTGGACGCCGTGGTGGTCTATCTCGCAAATGTGGTCGCCTTCGCTGGATTCGCCTGGGACCCCACAGCAAAACTGATGGTTGAGGACGGAGACCGCACCGAACACTGGGTAAATCTCAACTGCGTGGACAATCACCTGCTGGCAGATCGGCGGATGTACCCAGAAACGCACGACGGGCTCACCTGCGGGCAGATTGTCCAGTATGCCATCACCAACTACCTGGCAGCAGATGGAGTGACAGCAGGCGTCATCCAGGATGGCCCGGTGGTCACTCGCTACGTGGGCGACTACAACGTCTCGATCAGCAAGGTCCTGGACGATTTGGCCCAGCAAGCGGGGTATTACTGGCGCATCAATCCGGATAAGACGTTGGATTTCGCAGACCGCAGCACCAGTTTGGCTCCGTGGAACGTGACCACGAGTTCGAGAATCCGCAGCATCGAAGTCCGCAAGCACCCGGAGAACTACCGCAACGTGCAGTATGGGCGGCCTGTGCAAGACGTGACCAGTGTCAGAACAGACAGTCGCCCCGGTGACGGCAAGACCCGAGCTTTCACCATGAACTACCCGTTAGCGACGGTGCCGACCGTCAAGGTCAACGGAGTAACGAAAGCGGTCGGCATTCTCGGACTGGATACCGGAAAAGATTGGTACTGGCAAAAAGGCAGTCAGGTAATTGTCCAGGACGACGCCGGAACAATTCTCATCAGCACCGACACGCTTGCGGTCACCTACCAGGGCCTGTTCCCGACTCGGGTGCGAGTGGAGAATCCCGCGGAGATAGCGACACGGGCCGCGGCCGAGGGCACGTCTGGGATTTATGAGGCATCGACCGATTACGACGGGCTGGATAGCGCCACAGCGGCCCTGGAGGCCACAACTGCCGAACTGACCAGATACGCCCGCCTGAACGCCGATGTGTCCTATGAGACGGAGGTGGTGGGTCTAAAGGCGGGCCAACTCCAAACCATCACAGTTCCGGCGGTGGGCGCCAGTGGACAGTTTTTGATCCAAGAGGTCGAGCTTCAGGACTTCGGCGGGTCGGTGGCCAATCAGTACCGCTACACCATCAAAGCCCTGGATGGTTCTGCGGTCGGGTCGTGGATTCAGTTTTACAAACGTCTGGTCGCCAATGGCCAGGCGTTTTCAATTCGCGACAACGAGGTGCTCTTGAAGGCCAAGAGCCTCAAGGACGGCGTCATTGTCGGCGACACACTGACCTACTCCAAGGCGGGTCCGGAGTCGCGCACAGAGACCATGCAGACCGGCTTCGGCGAGGTTGCCTCATGAGAGAGGAGGGAGTTCATGCAAATTGCGGCCCGCACTGGGGTATTGGTGTCGGTCAACGTTACCAGACGCCGTTATGAGGTGCTGCCCCCCACGTGGAGGCAGCACCTCATTCGTAAGCTGTGGGTGTTTTCGCGACTCCGCGGATGGTTGCTGGATCACGGGTTTACCCCGGACCGGCTCGGGAGGCTGCTCGGTGAGGACCAGGTGCACAACATGGTCCCGACTTCGGGGTTAAACCTGATTCGGGACCTACTCCGGGGCACGGTGGCGGTGGGCATCACCTACTTCGCCCTGGGTGCCGGGACAACGGCGGCCGCGGCCGGCGATGTGAAGCTGCAGACCGAGCTATATCGCGATACCCTTACGTCCACAGCGGTAGCCAACGGTCACCTCTACGCCAAATACTACCTGCCTTCGACTGCGGGCAACGGCAACAGCTACACAGAGGCCGGAGAGTGTGGTGGAGCGGCCACAGCGACAACGGACAGCGGTACGCTCTATGCCCGGTCGGTGTTCGCGGCGGACGCCAAAACGACTGCCCAGGCATGGACATTCACATGGGACAACTCATTTGCTGATGATGGGGTGGCGTGATGGCGGTCAAGATTTTCCCTAGCGCGAACGATGTGGCCGGATCGGCCGGAGACGGCATCACCTGGAAAGAAGCTAATGCAACATCGTGGCTAAAAGCAATCGCCGCCGCTGATTTTGTGATCAGCGGTTTTTTGCTGCCTGCTACCAGTGCCTCACTGACCATCGCAGTCCCGCTGGGTCAGGCCATGCTACAGGGCTATTGGGTGACCATCGACGCATCAACCAACGTCGTGTGTACCGCCAGCAATACCAATTACATTTACCTGGTGCTGACCTTGGACGGCAGTAGCCACGTCACCACGGCAGGGTTCACAGCAAACACGACCGGGACGCCTCCGGCCAATAGTCTGCTCATCGGTACGGCAGTGGCTGGGGCCAGTTCCGTCACCAGTACGGTGGATAAACGGCTGGTAGGATTCACGCTGCCGGTCATGAACACAAACGCCACACCCCCCAGCCCTGGCAACTACGTTCCGGTTACCGTCTATAACACCAATGTACCGGAACATCGTTGGGCGCAGGACTCTAACGGCGCTCTGTTCTTGCAGGTTAACACCAACGCAGCAGGCGTGCCCAATTGGGTCAATGTGCTTCAGATAGCCGACGATACGGGTCTCCCGACGTTCTACCAGAACGTAACAGCGCCTTCGCTCTCTGCCACCGGCCTCACTGGTGCGACAGCGGCTTCCAGATACGTGGGCGCTACCGTTGCCGGTCCCCCTGTCAGCGGTACTTTTGCAGTCGGTGACTTCGTGATTGACCAGACCGCCGCCATTTGGGTTTGCTCGGTGGCTGGTACACCTGGAACATGGGGACAGCCCGGCACCCCTGCTTACCTGGACCCGGTGGCCGCCATGCTATTTGGATAGGAGGGATCAACTATGGGAGCACGTCCGAAGCGGCTCGCCGGGCCGGTGGCCCTGGGGAATAACGTCTACGGGACCGTGTATACGGCGAACGCCGCGGGCCTTGTGTACGCAGAGGTTCTATCCGTAACACTGTGCAACACAACTGCTGCCGCGCTGACTGGCTATATCCACCTCTGTGCAGCGGGGGCAGAGGCGGCGGGTAACGCCTACATGTACAACTACAGCCTGGACGTTCCCGGCCTGCCTTACACGTTTCCGCTGAAGATCGTTCTGGAGCCCAACGAAATCCTCCGGGCAAAGGGTTCTGCGACCGGCATCACAATCGCTCTCGGCGGCCTGGAGGTGACTTAACCCATGAGCCTGCTAAAGGCTTATGTGATGGCCATCAGCAAGTGGATTGAGTTAGTTCTTTCTTACCTGAGTCCTACGGCTACATTCGCGTACCCCAGGTATCAGTGCGCAGGGTTTGAACTGAACGGTCTGATCTACGTAGCTGCGGGCCTTGATAGCGTCGGAAATCGCCTAACAAGTGTACAGGCGTATGACCCCACTACAGGCACCTGGACGGCAAAGGCCGATTTGCCCATAGCTACCTATGGAGGAGGATCTGCTGTAGTATCGGGAAAAGCCTACTACATGGGTGGCCTTAACTCGCCTGACGGTACTTCCTCCAGAATTTATGAGTATGATCCTGTAGCAAATAGCTGGACCACGAAAGCTACCATGCTTACCCCCGTGGCGAATATCCAAAATCAGGCGTTTGCTATTGGTGCTTCTCTCTACGTACCAAGCGGGGTAGCATCAACTTCGACCTACCTTGCTACGCAGGCGTATACACCGGGTTCTAATACCTGGAGTACTAAGGCGTCTGTTCCGTACGGAAATGGATACTACCTCAGAGATGCTGCCACAGCCGTATACAGAGGTATTGGCTACTTCATATGCGGTTTAGATTACAACTCTAGTGTGCTCAATGCTATGTATGCCTACGACCCTGTAGCTAACAGTTGGTCTACCAAGGCAACCGCCTTAGCTGGGGACTACAAATTGGGCGCTGTCGTTCCTGACTCAGCTATGGATCGTATTCTCACTCTTGGTGGCCCCTCGTCTCAGCATGTCTATGAGTACTCTGCGCTTCAGAACAGGTGGATAGACAAGGGCGCATCTACGACTCGCCAGGAATATGCCGTGGCGGTAAAAGATCATATATGTTACGAGATCGGTGGTTACTGGGGGCCTGGTGGCGCGACCTACCACAACACAGCCTACAGGTACCAAGCCAGTCCCGATTCGAGTTACACAGCTCTGCGTGACCTAATCTTGACAGGGGGTTATTGAGTTGGCCCTTACAGCCTTGCAGATTTATGAACGGGCACGGTCGCTTGGTAGTGTGGCGACCCTTGCTCAGGTGCAAACGGTTCTGAGCGGCATTGATCGAGCTGCAAAGGAAGCAACTGAACTTGGCCGGTATCAAGCTGAGATTTGGGACCAGGTCAGTCCGCTTGCTGGCCAACCGCCTGAATACTGGCTGCAGAGGGGCGACCTTCCCGCCGGGGGCGAAGTGTTTTGCATTCGGGTGGACGGCATGTTGCAGATAGTTCAACCGCATGACCCGAATCAAAGTGGGCTGATGGCCATGGACACGGCGACTGCTCAGCAGCGAGCAGAAGAGCACATCGCACAGATGATTGCGGCGGTGGTGGATCAGGAGGTCCTAAACGCGGCTCTCCTGCAGTTGCTGTAAGGAGCGGCCCCGCCCGGGTGGCGGGAAGCACATCACCATCACATCGTAGGGCGCCTCCTAAACGGGGCGTCCCTTTGTATTAGAGAGGAGGAGGACAAGGAGATGCCTTATGTGCCAACCGGTACCGCAGCAGTCATTACCCCCGCCGATGTAACACCGGTGTCCACGGATTTCGGTCGCTGGGTCCGAGAGCGGCGTCTGGCCGCGTTTCATCAGGCCGGTATCACCGGCAAAGGCGTGAGGGTCGCGATCATCGACACCGGGTGCGATGTCACTCATCCATATCTGGCTTCCGCCATTCGGCAGGGCGAAAACCTTACGCCCGGGTTTCCGGCGTCCGACGTGCACGACCACTTTGGGCACGGTACCCATGTTTCAGGCATCATCCGTCAGGGCGCGCCCGGCTGCGACCTGATCATCCTGAAGGGTATCAGCGACGACGGATACGGCGAGGACGCATGGCTGGCTGCAGCTATCCGGCGCTGCATCGACCTGGGTGTGCACATCATCAACGCATCATGGGGCGACCCGGCGCAACCTACGGACGGTGTGTTGAAGTCCGCCGTCGATGACGCCGTAGCGGCAGGCATTCTGTTCGTGGCGGCGGCCGGAAATGACGGTCATCAGGTGTTGACTCTGGATACGGTTATCTACCCCGCCAAATGGCAGAGCCCGCTGGCCGTGGCAAGCACGTTCCAGATGGTGCCGAACCTCTACCCCGGCATGGGCGATGTGATTGCCACCTACTCCGCGGCGGGTCCCGAAGTGGACACCTGCGCACCGGGCACCGACGTCTACTCCTGCGCACCGGGTGGCGGCTACGTGTACATGAGTGGTACGTCCATGGCCGCGCCCATGCAGGTGGCTTTGGCCGCTTGCCTCTATGAAGCCTGGTTTCTCCAGACCGGGCGTTACCCAACTGAGCCCGAAGCGGTCTCCCTGTGCCTGTGGCACACCCGGGACATCAGCGCGGCCGGCCGCGACATCCTCGCCGGTGTGGGTGAGATTGACGCCGCCCCGCTGGTCCAGCGCCGCCGGGTGGCCCTGACCAAGGATTCTGCAACCATCACCATCGAGCACGGCAATCGGGCAGGCATGACCACCGATACTTATCAGGTAGACGTGCCCGCCCACATCGAGGACCCCGGCCGCTTCGTGGCAGAGTTCCGGGGCCTGTCTAACGTCCTGGGGGCCGCACAGGTCGAATGGGACCCGACCGCGCAAAAGGGCATGGCCACTATTGATGTGTTGGACATGGGACCCACGGACAACAAGTAAGGCCGGACCCGGAGTAGCAAACAACCCCGCCCATCTGGCGGGGTTAACTTGTGCGGTGGGGCGACTGTCGGAGGCGGCAGCCGCCCCTTGCCATGCTCGCGTCTTGGCAGATTGAACATGGCACCGCGGGTCCAATGTTTCTGCGCATACCGAAATGTTCCTGCAGAAACGTATCGGAGGTGATGGTCGGTGCAAACGGCACCACCGCAGACGAGAGCACCGGATTCGGTTCCCGGCTACCCAGCGGCGCCCGGTGCGGTCATGGCTGTCGACATGGGGGTGCTACTCGGCATGTCGAACCAACTTGGTCGGTTGATCAAAGGGCAAGAGGACAGCACAATCCGCATGGGCGAGTTCAGTGAGGCCCTGCAACATTTGGCCCAGACCCAGGAACATACCGCCGTCGAACTGGCCGCGCAGGGCGCCACGTTGCAGGCGCTCAAGGAACACGTCGCCACGCTGAAGCCCCGATCCGGGTTCAGCCTCAAGGCGTTTCGGGAGTCTCTGCAGAGCGCCGAGGGCATCGTCAAACTTATCGGTGGCTTACTGGTACTCGCGCTGGGCGGGGGCGGCGTACACGCCCTGTGGCCCCGCATCGTGGCCTATCTGACTTCAGGAGGAGGTGCGGCTACCCCATGAAGATGCGTGTTGTTGTCAACGGAACCGCCTTGAGCGCGGATGTGGTGCCGGTAGCTGGCGTGGAGACCGCGTTTGTGGACACCGGGGCGTTTCTGCAGGCCCTTGGTGTGCCGACTCGGGGCGTTCAGTGGGGCAAGGTGGCCGTCCGCAAGTTCTGCGAAGTCGCCCACCTCCGCACCCGGTACGCACCACCGCCTGAGCATGTGTTCTACGTCGGTCTTCCCTTGCCTGCACTCCCTGACGCCCCGGTAGGCGCGGACGTTCAGCCCTGGCACATGGCAACCCCGGCGATTATCTCTCAGCCCGAAGACCGGTGGCCGGACCTGCTGAACCTCGTCATCCAGCAGTTCCGCGTGGCGCAGAACCCGGCCCTGCTGCCGCGCGAAGGCAACACCTACTGCAACGTCTTTGTGTGGTGGTGCTCTCGGGCTCTGGGCGCCGAAATCCCGCATTGGGTGACAGGGGTTGGCTCACCGGCAAGGCCCGGCGATGCGGACGCCTGGGAGATGGACGCCAACGTTACAATCAACTGGCTCCGCAACTACGGGGCGCCCGCGGGCTGGCGCAAGGTTTTGAGCGGGCCCGCTCTTGCGGCCGCGAATGCGGGACAGCCTGCCGTCGTCGTCTGGTACCGCCCGGGGGACATCGGGCACGTTGCCATGGTTCGGCCCGGCGCCATGACCGCCAAGGGGGTTCCGATCGCGCAGGCCGGGGCCCGGAACTTTGACGACGGGTACCTTGTAGATGGGTTCGGCACCGCCGCGGTGGGCCTGGTGGAGTACTGGGTCCATGACTGACGCCACGCGGGAGCGAGGGAAGGAGAGGTGAGCGGTGACGGAACTCAACCGTTTTGACTGGAGCGTGGAGGTGCCTATTCAGACCTTGCGGCAACCGTCACCAGCGTTCGTCAAGTATGGCGACTGCGGTGCGTGCTGTCTGGCTGGAATCATCGGGTGGGGCGAGTCATCGTTCCCCGAACTGTACGAGCATTCTCTGCGACTGTACCCGGATGGTAAAAAGCCCGAGCCGCACCCCGTCTCTTGGGGAGACTTGCTCTTTCAGGCCGGTCCGTGGTTGCATGTCCGCCGATTGATTGAGCCCGTCGAAATCGACCCCGTAGCCCCTGACATGTCAGAGTGGCAGCAGAATCTACACAACCCTTACGCCATGGCGCCTTGGAATTTGGAAGAGCAGTGGGTCAAAAGGTTGCGAGTATATCTGCGGGCTGGCTACGTCGGAATGACCACAATCCACAATAGCGGGCTCGGCCCCTACCAAGTGCGCCCGGACGGTGAGCGCCACTTCGAAGGCACAAACCACTGGGTGCTACTGACTGGAGCAAAGCAGACATGGGAGGAGCCCGAACCGGGGCGTTTTCAGCCGGTTGTTCGCGTGCGCGTTAGTTGCTCAGCCAAAGGCGAGTACTGGATCAAAGCAGCGGACCTACTGACTCTCTATGGCGGCTACTGGGTAGCGTTCATTCGCCGGGTCCCACCCGTAACGCCCGTTCAGACCCTGGACACGCGCCCTTGACCTACGGCTAGGAGGTGGTGCCCATGTCCGCCCGCATCGAGCATCCTATGGGACTGGCCGCGCCGGCGGAATGGGCGCACACCGGCCACACTTCGGCGGCGGAGTTTCGGAAGTGGCTGGAGTCGAAAGCACCGGCCAAAGGCGGCAAGTTCCACGCCAAGGCGGGCAAACGCGCCGGCCTCGGGCACTACCTGCGCTCTGCCCTCGAAGCGGACGCCGAACGCCTTCTTCGATTCCTCGGGTATCAGTCGTGGATCCAAAGCGACGCCCCGCCGGCAGAAGGCCGCTGGTACCGCTACGAGGGTGCGGAGTTCAAGCTCACCGCCAAGAAGGGCGCGACAGTATTCTATAAACCCGACTTCCACCTGTGGGACGAAGGTCGCTACTCGCTATGGGAAACCAAGGGGTGCATGGACGCGAGGAGCAAACGCGCCCTTACGCTGATGAAGAACCGGCATCCGGAGTTGCCCCTCGCCGTTATCAGTCGCGAGGAACTGCAAGAGCGGAAAACAACGGCGCTCTGGGAAGCCCGACGCCGGGGCGAAAGGGTGTTGGACATCCCAAATTGGGAAGGGCACGCCTGAAAGCACTGTGCCGCAAGGATTCCAAGGGTGACGCACTGCAAACCCCGCAGAGGGCTTTTTCCGACATGTCCGCTACTCCGGTATCCCCCCAAAAACCCTACATCGACGGGCGCCCCTATGGCGCCCCTTTTCTATGAGGAGGTAATCCTGAATGACTGCTATCGTGACCTGGTTCGGCTCTGACCTTTGGCTGGCACTCACCGGTGTGCTCATTGCCGCCGGCGTGGACTGTGGCCTGACCGTTGCTCTGGCGCTCCTGGGCAAACTGGGCGAACCGTTCTCCTGGAAGAGGTTGCCTCAGTTCGCCATCACCAACGTTCTCCCGGCCACCGCCGCCCTCCTGGCCGGCGCGGTGCTGGTGAAGTACGTACCCGACCTGCAGGCTGAATACCTGGGCGCCGCATTGCTGGTTTCTGGTTACCTGGCGAAGGATTGGCGGCAGAAGGCCAAGCGGCTCTTTGTGGCAATCGGCAGTAACGTTCCGGCACCCCCGCAGGCTTGATGCTCTCCCCATGAAAGGGGGTGGTGGCCGTGGCTAACCAAACTTGGAGCCCGGCCTTGCTGGCGAAAGTCTCTGCCGCCGTTGATGCTGAGAACGCCGTGAACCCCCATTATCAACAAAACGGCGGCACTCCAATGAAGTGGCCCTTTGTGGCCCTCCTCTGCGACTGGGTACAGCCCGGCGGCGCCTGGACCCCAAAGCGGTGCAAGGATCGATACCTCGACCTGCGCAAAAGCGGCGGCATTGACGGCCTGGCCGCCTCCGTTGAATGGCCGACGCTGCCCGCCGCCGTGCGCGATGTGATGGCCACGAACGAAGCCCCCGCCGGTCCCCGCCCCGCAATTCCAGGGGTGACCGTTGACGACTTTCCGGTATCGGTAGCGACAGCGAGTGCTCAGCCCGCTGTCCCCGCCGTCCAATTTCCAGACCTGAAGACCAAGCCGGCGCCCGGATGGGCCAGCGGCTACCTGGACGCCATCATTCAGGCGCAAAGCGTCATGCACGACCAGGACACCACCCAAACGACGGTGCCTGTGGTCATCCCGGAGTTGCCGCCCTACGCTACGACGTTCAGCGGCGACTGGCATATCGGCGGGCGCGGTACCGACCACCGGCTGCTCAAGGAGTACTTTTACCTCTGGCGGCGGCTCAAGGGCAATGGCGTGATTGGCATGGGCGACTACGGCGAGTTGTTCCTGGGCAAGCTGGCGGCCATCGGCGTACAGGAGCACGTCATGCCTCCGGACATGCAGATTGCCGCCTGCCGTGACCTGATCGAGTCCGAACTGCGGGAATCGCTGATTGCCTTGCTCCTGGGCAACCATGACGGCTTTACCGGGATCTACGCGAACTTTGTGCAAGAACTGGCGGCTCGGTTGAAGATTCCCTTCCTCGGTCGCGGCGGCGAAATTCACCTCACAGTTGGTCAAGTGCTGTATCGCATTGCCGCCTGGCATCGGTACCCGGGCGCCGGTGCGGTGAACAAGGGGAACAACCAGCGGAGGGCTTCCGTGGATCACAACGGCCCGGACGTGACGGCTCTTGCTCACCTGCACCACCAGTACGGTGAGCTCTCCCGTAATGGTGAGGTTGACCAGGTGCGGTGCCGAAGCGGAGCTCTGAAAGTCTCCGACGACCACAGCAGGGACGCAGCTGGGAACATCTTCCCCGACACACGGATGCCCATGGTAATTTTTCATCCGTCCAGGAAGAGCATGTTGTACTTCGACGACTTCCGCACCGGCATCGAGCCGCTGATGTACTTCCGTAAACGGTGGCATCGGCATCCGGACTGGCTCACCGATCCGAAGTGGCTTGACCACCTCATCGAAACTGGCGACTAAGATGAAGCCCCCGGTCTACCCTCTCATGGGCGGACTGGGGGCTTTTTCGCGTCTCTAAACGGAGGTTGCCGCCGACATCCAGGGAGAGCAGTCCCCGATGATGTCGGCGGCAATACAGCGTGATCGAACCCTACTCCTGGATTTTGGTTTCGTTGGCCCTGTCGGCCCGAGCCTGCCCGGCCCTCTGACGGATGGCAACGGGGCTCCATGCATCGAGCGACCGCTTTGACACCTGCTTACGGGTGGTGCCGGTGGCCACGAGTTCCCCTCGGCCAATGGCGCCGTGGATCGCCTGGACGCTCACGCCCTTGACTTCGGCCGCCTGGCTAACCGTAATCCACTCGTCGGTCAACGGGTCCAGCAGTGGAGCATCCCAGCGCAGGGCTCCCTGTGCGATGCCCAACCGGTCCTCCAGGTCGTGCACGGCCCGGAACAGCGGAGCATCGTAGACGGCCTGCGTAATGATGCCACCCGTCGCCCTGAGCAGCGGGTTTTCTACCCCCCGCACCATGGACATGAACGCCGTCCATGCCGTACCGGCCCGGTATGCCGCTACGCAGCGGTCAAAGTAGGTTGCCTCTTCGGGCACCAACTCCCCCAGACCCAAAACCGTCCCGTCGATGGTCGTGTACGTGATCATCCGAATCACCCCCCGTAAGCCCAGTATAAAGCATGTGCTTTAAGATGTCAAGCTGATTTGTGGGAGGAAGGGGGCCGGGGGCGCCCCCTGTCGTCCTACTCCCCGAGGATTTCGGGGATTCCGGCGACCTCTATGTAGAGTGCCGCTTGGCGGAAGTGGGTCCGGGTCCAGTGGGCCAAGTCCAGGAACTGCGGGGCTTTCGTCCAGGAGTCCAGGGCCACTTCGAACCGGCGGTTGGTGTCCCTGTAGACCGTATCGCCGCCGTTCCAGGCTCCCCGGACCAGCCCGCCGTCCGTGAACCCGCCGAAGTTCCGGAGGAGCTTCTGCTCAAGCTCTTTCCAGTCCTCCGGGCTGAAGGGCCGCCCGTCGTTGTCTCGGATCGGCACCAGGAGTAGGGTTTTGATCACGCTGTTCACCTCCTCTCTGATACCTATTTTAAAGCAAAATACCATTGTTGTCAAGCACTATGCTTTAAATTAACACAAAGAATTGAAGGGCCGAACCCGGGCGCCCGGTATCCCGTACTACTCTTCTGGAGGGGGATGCTCTTGGGCGGGTGGCGCGTTCGGCCGCGGCGGAAATCCTGGCGGGTCTATGAGTTAATCATGGGTGCGGCTATGGCGGTAGTGCTGGCCGCGGCTCTGATTCGCTGGGCGCTCGGGTGGCAATAGTGAAAGCCCCGTCTCCTGCCCTGTGTGGGGCGGGAGGCGGGGCTGTTTTGCTCCGGGGTCTCCGCCCTGTTGATCCTATTCTTGGTCGCCGAGAAATCCGAGCGTATCCGTATCCTGGAGCGCCAGTTGGGTCGCCCACGTAGACGCGAAGACTACCGGGTATCGTAGTAGCGGTTGCCTGGGGGTTTTACGTTCGTCACAGCAGGAAAACTATCGCAAATGCAGAACTCCTGCGCGAGGTGAGCCGGTGGCCCGTCAGGTGAACGCCCTGGTCCAGGTGACCACCGTTGCCAATCCGGCCTGGCCGGACCCCCGCCCGGCGTCGTTCCGGTACCGGGGTACCCTGATCCGCGTGACGGCCGTTTTGGACCGCTGGCATGAGGCTGGGCGCTGGTGGGAACGGGAACCCGAGCGGGTCGCATGGCGGGTGACCGATGTGGCCGGTGGGGTCTATGAGCTGGTGATGGAGCGGACGACGCCGCCGGCGTGGCGGCTGATGGTGATATGGGATTAGGAAAGGGGTGTGGAAATTGGCAAATGCCCAACAAGGGAAGCACGGAAACGGCTTTCGAATCCTGGTGGGTAAACTCAGTTCAAGAACCCCGGGCATGACCAAGGGGGCGATGATTGAGGTTGAGATCGAGGATCCTAACGGAAGGGCTTTTTCTGGGGCAATCATTGTCCCACACCGCCCAGATGATGATTTCTATCCAAATTTGTCTGCATGGCTCAAGAAACAGCTCGATGTGGGCAACCTCACAGAGAAATCTTTTTCAGAATTCCTACGTCTCTCGGCGGAGCAAATGAATGAAATTGGGCAGAACTGATTCCCTGAAGAAACCCCGCCTCCACCTCGGAGACGGGGCTTCTTCGCGTCTGGCAGCCTCCAGGACGTCCAATCTAGTTTAGGGGTATCCAACTACCGCCTGACCACCAATCGGGTGTAGGGGCCTGTCCCAGTGATGAGGGAGGGTCGTCATTTACCTTCGCGTCTACGGGCGTCGAGCACCGCCCCGGCCTTCGGCAGGGCCACCAGTTGAGTGACCAAATCCGCCGCGTGCTCTGTGCAGAGTTCCGTCGCATCCGGGCCGACTATAACCGCGGCGGGTTGCCTGCAAAACTCCACGGCACAATCAGCACAGTCGTCGTCTTCAAGTTCTTCGGCCAGCGGTTCGGCGAGGGTCTTTTCATCTCCCATCAGGTACTCTCTCCTTCCTTGGGGGTGGGCGGGTAAAGGGCCGCATGGGCGTTGAGGAACGCCGCTACGGGGTCTTTGCCCCAGAAGTCCGTCAACGATGCGCTTGACGGCGTCTTGTGGATCACGGCCCGCACGGCGAAGTTCGATTCGCCACCCACGGCCCGGCAGAAACCGCCGTGTGCCAGCACTTCCAGGACTTTCGCCGCGGTCTCCAAGGCTTCGGCGTGGTGGTCCATGTCGGCGACGTGCAGAGTCGCGTTGTGCAGCGTTCGCTTCATCCCGCGCAATGTCCGGGAGTCTTCGATCGCCACTTCGAGTGCGGCAGCCTGGAAACGCAGTTGGTCGGCATCGGTGGTCAGGTGGCGGATCATTTCGGCGGGGTCAAGCGGGGCGGTGCTCACGAAGTCTTCGCCTCCTCCTGGGGATGTAGACGGGCCAGGATGTCTTGTGCCGCAACGTCCACCACGTCAGATCGCAACATGCCGGTTTCAACCAGCAGCCGCAACGGTTCGCGAAGTGATTCTTTGACCGCGGCCTCTACATCTTTGAGGGAGACCGCTGCCGGGGCCTCGGCGGTCTCTGGGGTGGAGGAGCCCGTCAATGCTACCCGTAATGTCTGAATGTCCGCATGGTGAATTTCCAGCGGTGCGCCTTCAGGGTGGTCCATGTTGTCCTGCCAACGGGTGAGGATGGCGAGGGCTTCAGCGGAATCGGGCCGGGCCGCGGGGTGAGAGCCAGAGAGGGCGGCGGCAATGGCTTCGGCGTCCGCCAAAGTGATGAGGAACCCGGCATATGGATGAGCCCGGCATTCGGCGATGTTCGTCTGCAAGTGCTCGATGGACGCGGCTAATCCGGGAATGCTTACCATGTCCACCGCCGGCTTAGGCGTGTCGGCTCCCCATGCTTCGGCAGACGCCTTGGTGACGAACGGACGCTTCACCCCAAGGGCTTGGACGGCCTCACGCAAAGCGATCGGTGTCGCGGCGTGAGCCACTACGGCGCAGTTCTTGATGGCCAGCCATTCGCCGGGGTATTGGGTGCACAGGTCGTCGAAGTGGGCGAGGAACCAGTCCATGTCGGGAAACTGGACACTGGTCACGGTTCAGGCACCTCCTCGGGCGGGGGTTCGGACAGGTGCCGATCAACGTACGGCTGCAGGTCGAACGAAATGTTGTTGAAGATGGCGCCCCAAGCTGGGTCGTCTGGGTGGCGGGCACGAATATAGCGGAGTTGCCCAATGACGTACCCCAAGGACTTGGCAATGCCCTGGTTGTCCTCCACTTTGGCCTCCTTGGGAGAGGAAGAGGAGAGGGCGCGCTTCAGCGCGTCTTGAAGCCATCCCCACTTGCGGGCATTGGACTCAAACCGACGGCCCAAATCGCAGTCGGTCCCCGCTTCCGCGACCGTCTGGTTTGCGTAAATGATAGCATAGCCGGTAGTGATCGCGGCCTCTTGCACGTCGGCCGCGGGTACCAGCACCATATCCGCGGGTACTCCACCCAGGGAGACAGGGGTAAGACCAAGGGCTTTGGCCGCGGCCATGAATGCGCCTTCCTGCTGAAGCCATGTGATATGCGTCAACCGAGCCCTTTCGTAAGCTGCCTCTTCCGTCTTGTTGCGAGGCACCAGGATGAACCTGGAATGGTCGTACCACGCCACTTGCACGCCGTAACGAATGGCAGCGAGGATGAGACCGTGTCGGCACAGTTCTTCGGGGGTAGGGGTAGTCAAGGTGTATCAGCCTCCTTACTTCCAGTCAGCGGCCTTGCGGGTTTCGATCCACGCTTCGGCCTCCGTGAGCAAATGCTCCGCTTCTGTCCACTCCTCTTGGATGATTGCCATGAAGGCATAGCCGACGTAGGGGCGAACATTCTGCATGTCTTGGTTCATGACCGCCAAGCCTCTCACCGCCATCGGATTGGTAACTAGCGGCACGGCGGTTGCGACTTTGCTCAAGCGAATGATGATGAGCCGTTGCCGCTTGGTCAAAGCCGCCACCTACTCCACCTCCCCAGCATTACGTAGTGCGTCGATAGCAGCAGAGACGATGCACCGCGCCTCGTCGGCTTCGGACTTGGCATCGACAGCGCACATACCGCCAACGGCGTGCATATTGGAGAACCACACCTTGGCAATGCCGTTGTCTGATACCGTCATCTCGAAGATCCACCCGCGCCGGATCATCTCAGCCTTGACCTGCCAGGCGGCGGCGATGTCTCTGGAGTAGTGCTTGACCGGCCAGCAACCGGGCGGGCAGTATGGGCCATCGGTGAGTTTGTTGTTCCAATCACCACCCGGAAAGACTGGATTCTGTTCTGACGCCCAGTTCACCGTAAGCCCCATGACCTTTTCGGCGACAAGGGCGTCCAACTCTCTCCCTTGTGGTAGAGTATCAGGCATTATCAGGCACCTCCTCAACACCAAGGGCTTTGAGGGCGGCAATGCATATCGACCGCGGGGACAACCGCATGAGTGTAGCGTGAACGGTTATGTAAGGCAGGGTATTTTCACCCCTGTCGTCCCATATCGCGGCCGCAAACTCGTAGGTTTTAGGGCCGAACATCATGGTCATAAGCACTTGCCACGCGGCGGCGATGTCCTCTGACAACTTGGGCACGAGGCGCAAGGCGTCCTTGCACAGGGGTTCGTCACCCTTCGCCGGGGGGTATGTCTCCCCGTCGTTCAGATCGTCATCGGGCGGTGGCAGTACAGGCGGTGCCAGGAAGCGGCAAGTACCGCTGCGGCTCAATCGCCACGTATACTGCAAGAGTTTTTCGGCGGCGAGGGCGTCTAAAGCCCTTGGCTCTAACTCCTCAATCTTCACGAGTCACTTCGCCCCCTAACGCTACATGCTCAAAGTGATGCCGTTGCCGTCTCGCTGGTCGCTGAAGTGCTCGACCTTGCGCCAACCGGCCTTTTGGTACATGGCCTCAATAGCGGGCATCAACGCTGAAGAGAAGTCAGCGGGCGGGGTAACGTAGACCGTTGTGGTGCCGGGGCGGGCGTTCTCGATCGCCTTATCAATCAGGGCCTCCGTCTTTTTCAGCAACTCCACGTCGTTCTGACGCAGGCGTTCAGGTCCGAGAGCCAATATCGTTCGCCTCCTTCTTGGGAGAGAGGGCTGTAGCAAGGGCCTCCAAAGCCGCGACCTTGTCTCTGTGAACGTCCGCCTTCCGCCCTAACTCACCAGCCTGATGAATGGGCGCTTCGAGAATACAGCCGGTCAGTCTCTCGGCGTCAGCGTTATGCTTCTTCACGGCTTCCACCAGGGCGGGCATGGCCTTCTGCGCCACATCCTCCGGGACAAGGCGGTAGCCGGGGATGAGCATTCCGAGCACAACTGCGGTGGCCGCCATAAGAACCATATGGCCCATACCGCGCCCTTCTTTGGACTCGCCCATGATGTAACTCGGGCCGATCGCATCAATCCAAAGCGTGTCGTCAAATCGCTCCCAACGCTCCCACGCGCCATCTTTCGCGGCGGTCAGATGCCATTGAAGCGCTTCCAATCGTTCCCTTACCTCTGATGAGATGGGGAGGGTAACCCGGTTCTCAGTCACTGCTTTCGACTCCCTTCTGAGACTGGAGGGCGGCCGTCTTGTACGTGCCGCAGCGAACAGTTTTCGGGTGCTCCTTGCCCTTCAGGACCGGCGGCAGTTGGCCGTGCTGGTGCGAGGGTAGAACCAGCGGAATCAGAGCGGGCCTATCCGCACTCACGCTACATTCGCCTCCTTGATAACCCGCAGCACGCAGACCGGTAGGACCGGAGTGCGTCCCTCGGTCGTGATCATCACGCCGGGGGCTTGGGTCACGAACCCGGTAATGGTCGCGGTCAGCCCGAAGCAGCCCAGGAGCGAAACCCGATCCCCCACCAAGAGGATATTGCGGTGGACATCTCGGACGGGTTCGGCGCGGTCCCACCCGTCAGCCGGCGCGGACCGGCGAATGTCACTCGCCACCGTCTCCGTGATGGTCCGGGGCTTTCCGCGTTTGCCGTCCGTCACCAGCAGCCAGCGGTCCTCCGCCAATGCGGGGTCGTACCAGATGGGCACCGCCAGGGAGTCAGGACCGGCGACGTGCAGGACCGTGACGGCTAACCCTCTGTTACCCGTATGTGCCGCGTACATGGGTACTCACTCCTTGAGGGAGTCCGGGGAGGGCTGATAGAGTGCCTGCGCCGCTGTGGTGCCCTTCGGGGTGATGCGTACCACCGTCAGACCCAGAACGCCCAAACTGTCGGCCAGGGCGTGGTTGATGCAGCGTGCCACAGCGCCCCTGTCGGGGAACTCTGTCAGCAGACAATTGCCCTTGAGCAGTTTTTGCAGCACTTCTTGCATCGGCTTGGTGATGCCGCTGAACTTCTCGGGCACCGGCATGAAGTCACCGATTCGCAAACCTTCGATGATCACGGCGGTGCCAATCTGCACGTCGAAAGTCACTCCATCGGGGTTACAGATGATCACGCGGCCGGTCTTGCCAAAGTGCCGATGCTTCGCCTTGGTGATGCAGACCTTTTGCTGCTCCGAAATGCTCACGTTCTCGCTCCTTTCAGGGGGAGGGGGTCGTTTAGTCGTAGATGAGCGGGTCGAGCGGGCCAGCCTTCGGACTCTTTGCCCCCGGATAAACGGGCGAAAGGTCGAAGGCCTCCTCGAAAGCCGTTGCCAACTCCAGCAGATGCGCGTTGTACTTGGCCGTGCCCTTCTTGGTCAGATATCGCCCACCGCCCGCGTCTTCGCGTTCGTGCGGCAAAGCGGGCCGAGTCTGGCAGCCGTACACGTAGTTGGACAGGTAATCGCGGATGCGGTCAATTACGTCGCTCACGACTCTTATCGACTCGTCCAGGGCGAATGCCTTCCGTGCGGCCTCGGGGAGAAGCGAAACGAATCGCTCGAAAGACTCTGCCGTGACCGGCACCGTGGCGGGGTCAACCACCTCGCGACCGGTCGATTCTGCAATCTCGGTAATCACGTCTTACTCCTCCTTGGGGATAGAGGGGGCCTCTCCGGGGGTGGGTATGGCGACGAAATAGTTTCTGAATTCGTTGGTCTGCCAGTTTAGCGAGAAGCCCCGATCAACGTATTTGCACCGGACCCACGTCACGTTAATGCTCTCCACTCTGACGCAGTCGCCAGATGGGTCCTTGAAGTGTTTACCGACCCACTCCTTGGGGTCGCTCATCAGGATAGTCATGGCTCTATCCCTCCTTTGGGGTGACGGGGGTCACGACGGAACGGGAGCAGGCTTTACCTTGGCCTCCAGGGTGGCCAGAACGATGTTCAGGGCCGCGTCCTTGGAGACTTCCTGTGTCACCTCAACCACGTAGGCGGACGTGCCCAACATCTGCGCCAACACCAGACGCCTGGTGAGCGCGTCGGCCCGCTCGAAGGCTTCGATGCCGCGCTCCATGCGGTTCAAGGTAGCGGGCAACAAATCGGGTTTAGGCATTACGAATCGCTCTCCTCTCATACAGGCAGGGTGGTCTGTTGAAGCTGCACCACCAAACGGAACTCGACCACCCACACCAACAGTTCATCGTCCCACCGGGCTTTGTAGATCCGTTCCCACGCGGCCTTGTAGGAGTTCACCGATGCATACCCTTCTTTGCGGGCGTCATCCTCTGATAGGGAGCCTAGCCGGGCCTGATAGACGTACATGATTTCGACCCGGCATTCTTCAGGGCCGAACCAACTGGCTTTGACAGTGTGGGAGTGCCCTTCAATCCACCGTTTGTCGCCCAGCCGGCGCGTCTGCGTCTTGGCACTGGCCTTGATGAGCGTGATGTGCTCGGGCTTGAAGATCACGGCACCCTCCTTACCCGGCGTATTGCCGCCAAGGGACTTCGGTTTTTGTGGGGATGAACTGGATAGCCAACTTCTCGCAGGTTGGCTTTCCGCGCACCGGCTCGCGGGTGACCAGATAGGCTCCGCAAGCGATGCGCTTCAGCCCGCCGACTTGGCTAGGCGCAGCGGTGTCCTCCACGATGATGAAGCCTTCGAAATCCCGGTGCTTGGCCGCGTACGCCCGAATGGTCCCTTCGCGTGGTCGCCAGTGGTTTGGGGTGGTCACCGGTATTATCGGAGCACGGCCCACCAGGAAGCGAGCAATGGACCGCAGGCGCAGGGGAAGCGGGATGCGGTCACGTTGTACCAGTTCCCGCAGACGCCGCTTGATTGCGCCCCGGCTATGGTCCTGGTACAGTTCCTGCCTGGCCTTTCGGCACTTCTCGCCGATGGAACCGGGGCCTGCGACCGGTTCTTGGCCGCACTGCCGACAGACACGTTCAGCCTTGCGTTCTTCGCCGCGGGCTATTTCCTTGGCGGCTTCCAATGCGAGGCAATCGGCGCACCGGCCCCGTCCGCGTTTGCGCGGTTGACCGCAGTAACAGAGGTTGTGGCGCTCTCGTTGGGCGTTGTACCGGGTCATCCGCGCCGCCTGCAAATCGGTATGCCTTTGACACATGGGCCGTCCGGGAAGCGGCGGGTCGTCACATTCGGTGCAAGTCCCGGCGGCGACTCTCGCCGCACGTCTGGCGGCAACCGATGCGGCATCTGACATGGGCCTGTACCCCTTCCTTCAGTCAGCGGTCAGCTTCCAGCCAGGGCAGAGGTATTGCGTAACCCCTACAAGGTCGAAAGGGTCGGTCTTCACACCAAAACAGGGCTTCGCTTCGATGCGGCCGCACGTCTTGCACCCGGCGAACTTCTCGGGGAGCGTCAGGGCGTCGATGCTCTGCCCTTCCGGCACCCGTCCGAGTTCAGCGTCCAGAGTGGCGGGAAAGCGGTCCTTAACCACCTGATGAGTCATTCCACACGGAGCGCGATATGCGCGGCTATGGGACATGAGGCTTCCCTCCTTCAATCAGCGGATGATCTCGGAATCGAATTCAACATGGTCCGTCGTTCTCGCCGAAAGCGCCGGCAGGCAGTTGCCAATCGGCTCCATCCGGCAGGATGATTGGTGCTATGTACTCCTCGGCAAGGGCCTGGCGAATGTCCCACGGGTTCATCCGGTAGGGCTTTCCCCGCGCGGCCCGTTGCCGTACCGACTCAGTCCGGTTGATCGTGCAGCCGAACTCTTCCTCATATAGCGCCGTCTGCTCAAAGCGGTCCGATGCAATTTCCCGGATGCTGGCCCACTGGTTTGGGCTGCCGAAGATGCACATGAAGCACGAGAGCCGCCCCCATCCGAGGAAGTAGGCCGGGTGCGCCACCACCCGCCAGCGCTCGATGATTTCCCACACCTGCGCCGTGGACCATTTGTGAACCGGTCGCCAGTGATCAACCCAGCGCCGTTGACGTTTCACCTTGCTGTTTCTGGTGTCAGTGCGGTGGGGTTCAAACTCCGCATAGCGGGCGCGTCCTGGGCTTTCTTCGGCGCGTTCCCCGGAGATGAACAGGGTTTTGCCCGCGAGGAACCGGTCTTGATTGGTGATGGCTTTGGAACCCACGTCGATTTTGAGATAGGGACTGCACCACCGGACTCGTAAGTCTGCGCTTACCTGTGGAAACCGGCGTCTGGTGCCGATGTCACCGCGGTCGCCGCCAGCCTCCCGGACCCCTTCTGGCATCTCGAAGGATGTCGCACGGGTCCGGGCATTCTCCTTCAGCATCTCGCCTTCGAAGCCGCCTTGCTTCCAGCTGAAGTACAGTCTCACACCGAACGCATGGGCGAACTTGCGGCAGTAGTCGGGCGTCGAAGGCCAGTCCATCCGAAAGTGTGGGTTTTCGCGCCCGTCGATGTCGTGGTGCCAGAGTTCAATGCGCTCTATCGGCACCCCTAACTCCAACAGGCGAAGAAAGCAGGCCGTGCTATCCTTGCCACCTGAGAAAGCAATCACGAAGCGGTCGTAGTCGGACAGGTTGGGAGTGAACGCCACCGTGATTCCCCCTATGGTTCAGTCAGCGGATACCGGGATAGTCCTGGCTAGTCGTCGGCGTTTTCACCGGTCCGCAGTACCGGGAGCCGACCTTTGCGCTGCATCTCCAGCAGATGGGCGTTCAGAGCCTGCACGAATGCTGGATTGGGATGGTAGTCAGGCTCTCCCCGGTCGTTTGCCTCTCGCGCAGCCAGGCACGCATCGGCGGCCTCATCCAGTGCGATGTCGGCGGCGTGGCGGTTGCTGTTGCGAATTGCGGACTCGGCACGGGTCAGAAGGGCCCCGATGTCCGTGATCCGGCTCAACATGATTGACTGCCAATTGGGACACGAATCAGGCTGCGCTACCATCACGTAGACCTCCCTCCAGACAGAAGCTTGTCCAGGGCATCCAGGAGTCCGTTCAGGGCCTCGAAGTGGCTCGGCAGGTCCGTTACCCCTCTGAACCGGTACGAGTCCACATCTGCCCGCAAGCGTTCAATCAGGGCCATGGTCTGCGCCTGATTCGGCGTCCAGACCAGCAATTCGGAAACGGATATCCCATAGACCCCGGCCAAGGTCTCCAGCACCGACAGTGTCGGACTTGTTTTCCGTCCCGTCTCCATCTGGGAGAGGTAGCCCCCAGTCAGCCCTGTTCGATCGCTTAGAGACATCAGGCTCCAGCCGTGAGCCAGCCGGATCTGCTGCATGCGCCACCCGAGGGTGCCGGGCGGCAATTCGGCAGGAAGCCGTCCAACCGCAACGGGGTGGATAGCGACGAAAACCCCCACGGTGACGATTGTCAGCGCCAAACCGCAGACTAAAATGAGCATCCGGTTCACCTCCTATCGGATGGAGTGACGGGTTAACCATCCCATCCCGGGTCGTCATCATCGGCAACTTTGGGGCTGGTGAGGCTCACTGTCGAACCCGCTGGGGCCGGGTTTGCGAGTGGAGTGAACGTCACTTTTCCTCGGGTGACGTTCACTCTCGGGGCAGAGATGGCTTCCGGGTCCACGGGGGACGCTCGGAAGCCCACGCGCATCAATCTGGCCCCTTCGGTACTCATGTCTTTGAAGTGGTCAAGGTGAGTCCAAAGGGGGTCGTCCGGGTCAAGGTAAACCGAGAGCTTACGTTTCCTGCGGGTGCCCATCGGCGATCACCGGCGTTCCAGCTTGCGTTTGAAGTAGCCGCCAACGTTGCCGAACTCCGGGCGCCGGGGCATCCGCACCGGGACGCCCAACTCTGCGGCCAACACGCCTTCGAAAAGGTGCGAGCCACCGCCCACCAACAGGGCCACATCCCAAAGTCGCACGTCGCCGGCGTGGCGCATAGCCTTAGCCGCGATCGACCGGGCGATTGGGGCGGCGGCCCGAGCGATCAGTTCACCCAGCGGGACCGACCGGCCGGAAACACGGAACGACTCCCGGCGGCGCCACAAGGCGTCGATTTCCTCTGGCTCTTTGGTCACCCCGTACTCGGTCTGGATCAGTCGCTTCGTCTCCTCATAGACCGTCCAGACCCCCTGGTCGATGGTCATGATTGACCGGTTACCCAAAGCGGCCTTGCGCCCGTTCATGAGGCAGACATCCGTCGTCCGGTGGCCGGGGTCGATCACGATGGACCGCAGTTCCAGCAGGTCGGCGTTGGCGGTGTTCAGTTCGCCGTCGTCGTGAAGCAGAAAATCGAAAAACGCGGCGCCGGATTGCGGATCAACCGATACTCCGGCGACTTCGACATGGTAGGGTAAGCCGTTGTAGCGAAAGTCAAAGACGTCGGTCATGTGCTGCTTCATCTCGGCTTGGCGGCCCGGCGAGTTGTAGTGCGCCGGCGGCAACCCGGTCGCCAGCGCCATGACGGTCGTGTTGTAATGGCGGGCAAGATGGGCGAGCGCCACCAGGCATTTGGCCTTCTCGTCAACCGTGACGATTTTGTCGTCGCGAATCGCCCAGCGGCGGTGCTCCAAGCTCAAAGCGGGCTCGCCAATCAGATAGGCGTGGCCGTCGAACTCGACCAGGCCGGCCGGGTCGGACCAGGCGCCCAGTTCGGCAACCACAGCGGGGAATGACTCCCGATAGCCGGGGCCGGCCACTTTGACCAGCCCGAAACCCAGATCCACACCGAACAGGGGAATGTCGCCCATGTGTTGATGCTCCTTTCGTCCTTCGGAATACCGGTGCGGCCCGAGAAGGGTCGTCCCTTATCTGGCCGCCCGCGCTTCCTTGCGCCGGTTTCGAGTTGCCAGAGCCCGGACGCGCCATTCTGGCGGGTCCAGCCAAGTTTCCATGTACGCGTGCACCGCTTCAACTTGGGCGTCTGTCAAGGGCGGAGCGGTGCGTTCCAGTGGTTCGCGGGCGACCCTGATGCGCTCCAACTCCGCGTTGCTCTCGCGGTATTCATGAATCAAGTCGAGAAGTGGGGCCGCCCGCCGGAGTTGCACGGGGTCCATCGGATGACGACCAGCCCGCGCTTCGATCACATGGACCAAAGCCGCCTCCGCCCACCTTTCGACTAACGAGTTTGGAACCCGGATTACCTCGAAACCGATACTTGCGAAAAAGGCGTCTTTGAGTCCGTCGCGTACCTGGCTCTTTTGGCTGCGATGCGAAGGGCCGTCGATTTCCCAGACCTTATGCTCCGCCCTGTCCACCAAGTCGGCCGTATAACTGGGTGCGCCCCACCTAGCCCTTCCGCCCCGTCCGGTGCCGAAAGTCACTTGAACCTCCATGAAGGGAAACCACTTCGAGAACACCGCTTCATGCCACGTAAGTCTGCCGAAACGGCGATAGCCGCCGAATGGATCGTCACCCCCGAAGATGGAGAAGGTGCCGTGATAGGCTTGTGTGCGCCCCCTCCGCCAAAGGTTAATGAACCGGGCAACGTCAGCTATTGCGGCGGCGACATCTTCGCCGCTTGCTCGTACCTTCACGGTCTCCAGGCTCCTGGTTACCGCCGGCATATCACCCATCCTGTCTCACCTCCTGAGCGGCCCGAATCTCTTCCCGAATCAGCCGGCGCAGAAGAGTCTCGTCCGCTGTGATTTGTGCCGGGGGTTCAGGGAGTCCGAGCGCCCGGTAAAGCGGACGCTTTGCTCCACCGGCCCGGCCGCCGGCCTTGCCTTCGAACTTGGCCAGGTATTCGGCTAGCGGATCATCCGGCCCGGGTGTCAGCCGGATGTTTAGCGGCTTGAAGTCCATGTCATCACCACCTGCTTTCGACGATTGCGGTTGAAGACAAACAAAAAGGGCCTCAGTCCCTCTCCGTAAGGAAAGAGACCAAGGCCCTTTAGCAGGGCTCCACTTTTAGGCGCTCATACGACGCTCCGCAGTCAGAATAGCACGCCCCCCCGGAGCCGTCAACACGGTTTTGCCTATCGAGTGAGGCGTTGTCGTCATGCCCGCAAAATGGTATGTTCTTTCCAGAGGTGGCATGCCGTGAACGACGGGGCAGTCAGGCGCGTGGCGTCCTTGTTGCGGGTATCGACACAGGCGGTGGAGCAATCGGAGAGCCCAGAGGCGCAGCGTCTGTATATCCAGGAGGAGATTCGACGGGCGAGCCTCGGTTCAGAAATCTGGATTGACACTAACCTGGTCTACGCTGACGAAATCACCGGTGCCATGGTGCTAGACCGGGAAGGTGTCAAGCAACTCCTGATCGACGCGCGGGCCGGCAAGTTCGATTTGCTATGCATGAAATCCATTCAGCGGCTCGGGCGTGACACGCTGGGGTTGCTCCATCTGAAGCGGCAACTTGATGACTACGGCATCGAACTGGTAGCCCTCCAAGACGGATACCGATCCCGGCGGGACCCGGAGTTGATCTTTCTGGTCCACGCCGACCGCGCCCAGGCCGGGCGGGAAGACATTAGCCGTAACGTCCGCAACGGCATGCGACAACGGGCCAGGCAGGGCAAGTGGGTAAACGGTAGTGTACCCTTCGGCTTGCGGCGGAAGAACCGCAACGAGCTGGAGCCGCATCCCGAGACGGCGCCCATTGCGGTCGACATTTTCAAACTGCGGCGCGAGGGGTGGGGGACGCACCGCATTACCAAGTACCTGAATCAGAATCAAATCCCCTCTGCATCCTGGTGGGCCGCCCGGGGCCGGCTGCCCAGGCTTGAAACCCTGGCCGCCACCGATGACCGTTACGCTGAAAAACTGGCGGCCTGTCGCAGCGTGATTGACCAGCGTCCGGCATGGTCTCCGCGGGCACTCAGTGCGATGCTGACCAATCCGGCGTACTACGGCGAACTGCGCTACTACCGCCGGTACTATCGCGTTCGCATTGGCGGAAAGAAAGTCTTGGAGCGGCGGCCTGCCGCGGATTGGATTTCGATTCCGTGCCCGGCCTTGTTGTCGCGGGAGGAGTGGGAGGAGGCGCAGGAGAGCATTCTGCGCGGACGACAAACCGGGACTCGGGAGCGGACTGGCAGCCACGTTTACCTGCTGACTGGGCTGTTGCGCTGCGGTACGTGCGGGGCGCGCATGAACGGGCATAGCGCCCGGGGCACCAGCGGCGATTGGTACGGGTACTATTCGTGTTTCGATCGGCGGATGAAGCACATCTGCTCCCAAAAATCGGCGCGATCTGATACGCTCGAAGCGGCGGTCATTGAGGCACTAAAAGCCGCCCTTGCCATAAAGCCGGCCCAACCAGTTCGCGAGCCCCATCCTGTGGTAGCGGTCGCCGTTACCCAGCAATTGGAGGCGCAATTGGCGGACCTCGCCGACCAACGCCGCTACTACCGAAACGAGCACCGCCGTAATCGGCTCCCTGATGATGAACTGGACGTGGAGTTGGCCCGCATCGCGACGGAGGAGAATGCACTTCGAATCGATTTAGAGACGGCACGGAACCAAGCGGAGTATCCGGAACGCCTACGACGCGACAGGGGGCAGCGGCAAGAACTGGTGGAAAAGTTTGGTCGCTGGACGGCTGATTCCGCAGAAGCGGAACGTCCTCACACGCGCGCCCTGATACAGATCGCCGTCGATCACATCACTTACCGAGGACCGGATGATTTCGACCTGGCACTCCGATTCCCGGCGCAGTAAGGACGCGGGATTTTGTGTAAACGCATACACGGTTTATCGGGTTTATGAGTACGCCGTGCCGGTAACGACTGTCGCCACCGTCCCATCGGCGTTGCCGACCACGGCGGGGATCCCTGGCATCGCCGCCTACAGCCCCGTCGGCGGGTTCCCCGGAATCTAAGTCTTCGTGGGTCCCGCCAGCGGACCCGGGCGGGCCAGATCCAGGTCAGTAAGGCGGGCGGGTACGGCCGGTTCTTCTGAGGGCCGGCCGTTCCATCCCGTCCCGGCTGATATCGGGAAGAACCCCAGTGCTTGTCCCACACCGGAATCCAGCCCTGTATAGAGCCTATTCGTGCCGCTCCGGATTTGCCCGTCGGGCCGCAGCACCTTCTACTCAGGCCCGCGACCGCTCTACCCCACAAGGACGTGAATGCCACAATGCCGAAGCTGCTGCCCATCACCGCCATACCACTGCCGATCCCGTGGCCACCCGGGCCGGTGCTCGTGTACCTGGTCCGGCAGGACCCGGTCACGTTGATCGACACCGGCCTGCACGACCAGCCCTCCTGGGAGGCGCTTGCCGATGGCCTGCGGACTCTGGGACTCACGGTGAAGGACATTCGCCGGATCTTGATCACCCATGCCCACCTGGACCACTACGGCCAGGCGGCCCGGCTTCAGGCGGAATCCGGCGCCGAAGTCTTCATGCACCCGGACGAAGCCGGCAAGGTCGATTCGCCCGACTGGTGGCTGGAAGGTCGGCAGCTGGCCTTGGACGACGCGGGCGCTCCGGCGGAGCTCCAACACCAGATGAACCGTTTCTGGGAGCGGGGGCGTGGGCTGACACTGCCTCTGACCGACTGGCGCCCCCTGAGGGACGGAGATCGTATCGCCTTCGACGGCGGCGAACTGGAGGCCGTTCACCTGCCGGGCCACGCACTGGGGCACACCGGTTTCTGGGAGCGGAAGAGCGGCATCTTGATCGGCGGCGACCATCTGTTGGACGGTGTCACGCCCAACCCGATTCTCGAGCCGCTGCCGCCGGGCCGCGACTCCGGGACACGCCACGCTCCCGGCCGGGCCCTGACGCTGGGCCAATTCCTGAGTTCCCTGGAGCGGGCCATTGCCATGCCCCTCAGCCAGGTCTATCCCGGGCACGGACCGGTGATCACGGACCACGGCGCTCTGGCCCGGAGCTACATAGCCAAGCACCAGCGGCGGCTGGACACGCTCTGGCAGCGCATCGCCGGCGGTGCCACTGCCTACGCGCTTACCCGGGAGTTCTACCCGCGGGTGCGTGAGTTCGACATTTTCCTCGCACTCTCGGAAGTGCTGGCCCACCTGGATTTGCTGGCCGTGCAAGGGCGGGCGACAGTCGAGGCAGGAGACAGTGTCCTATTCCGTGCCGTATGAAGATGGGTGCCGCCGGCGATCAAATTGACGCACTTTCGGACCGAACACTGTTTGGGTATGGAACTAAGATTCCCGTAATTCTATCATTGCCTTACGAGTCGTAAAACGACAGTAGATCTATGCAGGTCGAATGACCAATGTCGGCTTTACGACGAGTGACGAGAAACCACAGTCGCCTTTTTCCAGGCAAGGGGGTAATGCCAGTGGAGATTAGTACCGTAGGGGTCTGCGGCGCCGGGGCCATGGGCACGGGGATTGCTCACGTAGCAGCGCAGGCCGGGTTCCGGGTCATCTTGATGGACATGGAGCTGCCCCGGGTGCAGCAGTCCATCGCCCGCATGGATGCGCTCATGCAGAAGGCAGTGGCCAAAGGGAAGCTGACCGAGGGGGAAAGGACGGCCACTTTGAGCCGGATCACGCCGGCTTCAGACGCCGGCGCCATGTCGGACGCCGATTTCGTGATTGAGGCTGTGTTTGAGGACCTGGCCGTGAAGAAGGAACTGTTCGCCAGGCTCGACCGGGTCTGCCGGCCGGGTGTGGTGCTGGCGAGCAACACGTCGTCGATGTCCATCACGGAAATCGGGACGGCCACCAAACGGCCGGAGCAGGTTGTCGGAATGCACTTCTTCAACCCGGTCCAGGTGATGAAGCTGGTGGAAGTAATCCACGGCTTCCAGACCGCCGACGCGACGGCGGAAGCGGCGCTGGACATGGCGAGACGGCTGGGGAAAACTGCCGTCCGGGTTCGCAAGGATACCCCTGGTTTTGTGGTCAACCGCATCCTCATGCCGATGATGGCGGAGGCAATCCGGGTCGTGGAAGAAGGAATCGCCACGCCGGAAGAGGTGGACACGGCCATTACGCTGGGTCTTAACCACCCCATGGGGCCGTTCGAGCTCATTGACTTTGCCGGTATCGACGTTTGTTACAACGTTATGGAGTACTTCCACAGCGAGTTTCGGCGCCCAGAGTATGCGCCGCCGCTACTGCTGAAACAAATGGTCCGTTCGGGCCAGTATGGGCGCAAATCGGGAAAGGGTTTCCGCGGGGAATACCCACAGCCGTAACAGCAATCAGGTCGACATCGCGATCACTTTACCGACGTGGGGCGAGATTCATGGTGCTTCTGAATATTGAAGGCAGCATCCGTCGGCGGAGTAAGGGACCCGATAGCCTCTCCCGCGGCTCGGTGCAAGTGCGGGGCGAAAACATCTATTACGAGGCTTCGGGGAGCGTGGAGGAAGGCCCGACGATTCTCTTCCTGCACGAATCCGGTGGCTCTGCGGCCACCTGGCAGGGGCAACTGGCCGGCCTGGCACCCGGGGTCCGTTGTCTTGCGCCTGATCTGCCCGGGCACGGCCGGTCGGAGGGGAAAGGCTGCGGCACGGTCGCTGAGTACCGTCGCGTGGTGTTGGAGTTCATGGACACGCTGGCCCTCCGGTGGCCGGTAATCATTGCGGGCGCCTGCCTCGGCGCCGCCGTGGCGGTGGACATGGCAATCCATGCCCCCGAACGGGTGCACGGCCTGATTCTTGCCGGCCTGTGCGACGGCGGCCGGGCCTGTGTGCAGACCCTCTCGGACGCCGCCCGGGGCGAGGCCCTGGACGGGTTCGTACAGGACCTGTTCAGCGGGCACACCGCCCAGCGCCTGGTGGGCGATCATTTGAAGCAGTGGCGGCTTACCAGCCCGCTGGTACGGCATGGCGACCTCGTGGCGCTGGCCGGCTACAGCCTGAGCGAAGCTTTGCGGCGGGTGAAACCGCCGGTGGTGCTGATCGCGGGCGGGCATGATTCCCTGGCGACCACGCAATGGGCGTACGCCGCGGCCGAAGAGATGCCGAACGCTTGCGCCATTGAGATTCCCGACGCCGGCTGCCTCAGCATGGCGGAACAGCCGGCCGCATTCAACCGAATTGTCCTCGGGTTCCTGAGCGGTCTGGCGCCGGCCTGCCCGGTGGCGCTCGGGGCCAGGCCCGGGGGATATCGGCGCTTTTAGCACAGTGACAAGGGCGCCCTCACGGGGGCGCCCTTGTCGTTTGCATTTCGCACCCGGGTCGGGCCGGCCCGGGACTCAGGCCCGGGTCGGACCCGAGTCCAGCCGGTTCAGGGTGGCGTCCGGGAACTGGTGGTAACGAACCGTCCCGCCTTCCAGCCACTGCAGCAGTGGTTCCAGCCAGGGCCGCCAGCGAATGTACTGATCGACCTCGGTGGTGGGCACCCACTTCACGCCATAGATTTCACCAGGGCGGGGGAATAGCACCCCGCCGATCGGACGGGCGGCAAAGAAGAACTGCACCAGGTGCTCGTGGGACTCGGGAATCCGAAACTCGGTGACGAAAGCCAGGTCGCCGATTTCGACCTCCAGCCCCGTCTCCTCCAACACCTCGCGCACAGCGGTCTCGGCCAGCAGTTCACCGGCTTCCCAGTGCCCCTTGGGAAGCCCCCAGTGACCGTTCCGGTTGCGCACCAGCAGGATATACCCCTCGTCGACGACCAGACCGCCGGCGGAGAGGTGCCTACGTAGCGGTTGCATGATCCACACCTCAGAATTATTATCTTACCTATTCCTACATTTTACCATACGATCTTAAAAACTTTCAAGCTGTATGAATGCAGGACTGTTCCTTTCATCCAGCGAAGGGAGCATCGGCGGAACTGCCCGCTGCAGGAGGGGGAGCGTAATTTTGCAGAGTCTGTACGTGATCGATGTGACCCGCGGCTACTTGCCGGCAGCACTGCTGTTGGCGGCAGCCTACATGGAGGAGGAGTCGGAAGCCCTGCTGGTGCAGGGAGCGGCCGACTATGAGACGGTGCGAAAGGCCGTGGATCGGTTCCACCCGGCCACGGTTTATGCCATGAACGGCTGTGCGCCCCGCATCGCCCTGGGGAAGGGCGGGGAGGACGAACTGCCGGTGCAGTTGCTGCCCGGCGACGGGCCGTCGCTGCTGGCGTGGCTGATTGAGCGGGGCGTGGATTCCGCCCGGGGAGCGGTGCTCTTTCCCGCCCACTCGCCGTCGTGGGCCATCAAGGCGGCGGCTCTGGCCACCCGCCTGGGCTACCTGGCCTGGCCTCTGGAAGAGGCGGCCGGCTTCGCCTACGCGGCGCCGCCCGGCATTCCCATTCTGGTGGCGGGCGAGGCGCCCGGATCGCTGACCGATAAGCTCCAGGGCCGGGAGTACCGGCATTTGCCGGGCGACCGGGCCATTGCCCAATATCTGAAGGAAGCGTCCCAGCCGGTAGACTACGTGGTGCTGGTCAACTCCGCCGATCTGGAGCCCCCGGCTTTCGCCGCCGGCCCCATGGGCACGACGTGGGTTCAGGGGCTCAGCCTGCTGGCGCCGCTGCTGGCCTCCTATCGGCAGGCCCTGGTGATCGATGCTCGGACGCCCCGGCCCGATTCCCGGGAGATTGAACGGACGCTCAACCAGAAAACCCAGGATACCGGCCTGGCGCCGGAGTACCTGGCCATTCTGGCTGCGCCCGGGGCCATTCCGTTCATTTATGAGCCGCAACATACGTTTACCGGCGCCGAGGAGCCCACCCGCGACATCCACCTGAAGCACAACAGCGACATCTTCTTCGACTGCGCCGAAGGCCGCCTTTTCGGCCTGACCGCCGGCAAGGTGTCGCTGCAGATTCTCTCCACCAAGCACTACGCCTCGCTGCCGGGCCTCAACCGCCAGAAGGCGCTCTTCTTCAGCCGGCCCCACGTGGAGGGCGGCGTCACGTTTGCCATCGACGAGGCGGTGGGCCGGACCCAGGTTCGCCCCCTGCTGGAGAAGGCCGGTTTCGCGGTGACCGAACTGTACGACACGGAGACCACGCCGCAGAGCATCGCCAAACACCTGCCCGGCAGCGGACTCATGGTGTATGCCGGGCACGGCTCCCAGGAGTCGCTCTCCACCCACCAGACCCCGCTTTACGCCGAATTCCTGCCCCCGGAGATCGCACCGGGGGTGGTCTACGCCTGTGCCTGCTCCACCATGCATCCCCGGCCTGCCCACATGACCAGCGACGGCGGCTTCAGCTTCAGCGAGGAGGCCACGCCGCTTACCGAACAAATCGGCCCGGCCTTCGTCGACCGCGGCGCCCTGGCGTTTGTGGGCGGCCTCACGGCGGAGGATATTCTGCTGAATACGCCCATGTACGTGGCGTTCGTTCAGGCCCTGGCGTTGAAGGGCCTCAGCGTCGGTCACGCAATTCGGGCCGCCCGGAACCACGCCCTGACCTACCTGGGCGTTCTGAGCCAGACCGCACCCGACGCCTACGCCGGCTACCGGGCCGATCTCGCTCACGCGATTCAGCAGCAGGTGCTGCTGGGCGACCCGGCCTTCACGCCATACCGCCAGACGGAGGCCGCCCGCCTGCCCGTGACGGTGGAGTCAGGCGAAGCCGAACTCCGGCTGACGTTGTCCGTGCCCGAGGACCGCTGGACACGGGTCCAGGTCAAGGTGGACGAGGGCAAGCCGAACAAAGAGTTCCACCGGGCCCGCACGCTGGAGGCCTGGCTGCCGGTCGGCGAGGACGTCTTCAACTGGGGCGAGAACTACACGGTCGCCAAAGATGTCGACGACCTCTCCGACAAGGGCGTCGTGGGCAGCTACATTCGCCTGAGCGCCGACCTGCCCGCCGGGCGGGTGCCCACGGGCCTCACCCTGGAGGCCGCCGAGGCGGCCGACGCTGAGTGCCTGCTCTGCGGCCAGCACCACCCGGTGGACGGTGCCGTCGCCAGGTTCAGCAAATATGTCGTGCCGTTCGCGGGCGACGAGGCCCCGGTCACGGTCGACCAGACCAGGGGCTGGGCCTTCGCCGTGGAGGAGCTGCCCCACGGCCTCCGGGTCCACTGGCTGGCGCCCGCCCTGGCGATTGAAGATGGCGCCCGCCGGGCCATCCGGCTCCAGCAGGCCACGTTTGTGCTGAAGCACGCCCCCGGCATCCGGGTGGAGGGCCGGCTCGAACTGGCGCCCAGCGCACCCGTGCAGGGCGCCCCCGGCGCCATGGAAGGCACCCGAGGTCACCTGCCCGAAGACCTGCTGCTCTCGTTCGGGCCTGTGGCGCCGCCCGACCCGAATCAGAAGCCGGACCAGAAGCCCGCGAAAAAACCCAGGCTGAACGTGATCGCACAGACGCTCTCCGGCCCGGGCGGCCGCTGGGCCGCTTGGCTGCCCGCGGGCGCAATGCTGGGCCTCAAAGCCGACCTGGCCCTGCCGGTCTACCGGCATGTGCAGGAGGCCGCCTTCAGCTTCGCCCCGGACACGGTGACCGGCCTCACGATCGACGGCAGTCCGCTCACCGCCGCCCTCAAGGTTCCGGAGACCGGCGTCCTGCGGGGCACCGTGGTGGACGGGCACACCGGCCGGCCGCTCTCCGGCGCCCGGGTCCGGCTCTGGCGGGGCAAGAATGGCGCAAAATCCCCGGTTTATGAGGGCTACGTAGGCGAGGAGAAAGCCGACGCCCAGGGCCGGTTCGAGTTCGCCGTGCCTACGGGCAGCTACCTCGTTGCCGCCGCCCACCGGAGCGACCGGCGGTACCTGGCCGGCAAGGGCAATGCGACGGTCTACAAGCAGCGGGAGTCCGCAGTGCTGGTCGCCATGGAGCCAGGCGCCGTGGTGACCGGCCGGCTGGAGTTCGACGGACCATACGTCCCCAAACATGTGGGCGTGAAGCTGCTGGAGCACGGCGCGAAAGAGGAGACCGTCCTCGCCGCCGGACGCACCCTGCGCGACGGCCGGTTCGAGATTCTGGTGCCCACTGGCAAACCGTTCGACATCAAGATTCAGCCCGAAGGGTTCGCCCCTCTGCTGGACGAGAACGGCGGCGAAGGCTACCACCTGTCCCCCGGCGAGACGCTGGAGCGGTCGTTCAAGTTGGAAGGGGTCAAGGCGTAGGCCAAACCGGGATAAACCAAAGCGGGAAGGGGCCAACCCCTTCCCGCTTTACTCTTCCCGAATGTGCCGCCGGCGCTGCCACCAGCGAATCGCCAGCCAGACCGCCACGACCACCAGCGTGACCAGCAGGGCGGAAACCCCGACCCGCATGGCGCTCATGTGGAGGAAGTGGCCGCTGCGCCGCCGGAAGTAGACCACCGCGCCTCGGGAGAGCCAGGACCAGCCCATGGCCCACAGGAGGTCGTTCAGCACCATGACCAGCAGGAACTTGCCGAACCGCACCCGGGTGATGCCGCAAAGCCACATGTTCTGAGCGAAGCCCCAGTTGGTCCAGCGGGTCGCCACCACCACTTTCAGCCCGTGCTGACGAAACCACGCGTCCACCTTGAGCCAGAGTTCCTCCCGAATCCGGAACCACGACATCAGCTTCATGATCACCGGCCGCCCGCCATAGTACCCCAACAGGTAACCGGCGGCATTGCCCACCACCGTGGTCAGCCACATGAGCAGCACCATTTCCCAGTAGGTGTTCAGCTCATGGGCCATGCGCAGGCCGATGATGCCCAGCGGGATTTCGACCGGCACCGGGGCGCCCAGCCCTTCGAGCATGAAGATGAGACCGGCGCCGGACAGCCCGAGATGCTTATAGACAAACCACGCCGCCTGTGCCATCGCTCTCCTCCGTCTCTCCTCAGGCGCAATAGGCTTTGCCGAGGGGACAGACCGTCCCCCCGGCAACTGGATTTCTGGACGACAAAGTTCGACAAAGGTTACAAAACTCCTACTGAGGGGCGCCCTGCGTTACATGCTCCGGCGATTTGAGCACTTCCACCCATGTCTGACCCGGCCCGAACGGGACAGATTCGCCGGCGGCCGTAGTGAAAGTGTACGGCTCTTCTTTCGCGGTCTTCTTCCATTGGATCGGGATGACCTTGCCGTCTCGGTAGAAATACCCCGAGCCGCTTCCCACAATACTGACGTGGTACTCGCCTTCGCCGTCCTGCACTTTCTGGTCCCAGACGAACTTGGTAAAGAGGACGACCAGGTTGTCGGCCTGGATCCGGGCACCGGTGTCCGTCACGTGGGGGACGCCGGACTGGGACCGCTCAAACCGCATGCCGTTCCATGTCCAGATCACGTCCTGGCTCTTCGGTCCCCAGGTGAACGCCACCGCAGTGACCGGCTTGCCACCGGCCGGAGCCGGCCCCTCGGGGAAGAACGCCAGTGGCTTGAACCCGAACTTGACTTCGTTGGCCCAGTTGACGATGCGGGTCGTGCTGGTGTAGTCGTTGTGCGGGGCCTTCCGGTCGGTGGTCCGCCAGAACGACCCGCCCGTGCCGGTCATGTCGTCTACGTTAAGCAGGCGCCTGTTGCGGTTCTTGAGTTCCAGCAGCACGTCGTAGTTGCCGCCGACATGGACATACGGCAAGCCGTAAGCGTAGGCGATGTCATAAAAGCCCATGCGGGCAGACCGCACCGGGCCGACTTTCTCCGCACTCTCCCGGTAGAAGAGCGCCATGAACCGTGTGATGCCGCCTTCGGCTTCCATCTCATACACGATGTCGGCCTTATCCAGGCCCGACTGCGGCACCGCATCCACATGGTTGTCGATCATGACGGCAACGGCGCCCGGCAGTTTGGGTGCAGGCGGCGGCTCCTTCACGGGTGCCGGCGTCGTCGCCGCCGGCGGGGCGGTCACCGGCGCAGTTGGCGAGGGTTCCGAGGTGGCCTTCTTGCTGCCGCAGCCGGGTAGCAAGGCCGAGGCCAGCACGAGCGCCAGCAGGATGCCCAGCATCCGGCGGCTCACGGTTGGTTGGAGACTCACGAATCAACCTCCTCACCTATCGGGTGTCGCGTTTCCCCTGATTTCATTCAAAGATCAGGAATGAAACACCTGCAATGTAGTGAAAAGGAAGGCTGAACCGCCGGAACTTTTTCCACTTCGCTGCAGTCAATATTCAAGTCCGCTCTTTTCAAAATGGTATCATAGTAGACTGGTCGTGGTCGCTACCGATAACGCCAGAGGTTGCACGGGACAGTCGGATTAGAGAGAGGGATAGCATGCGCATCTTCATTAAACTGAAACGCTACTGGGTTCCTTACGCCTGGTGGGGGGCCGGTGGGGTCGTGGCCATGGGCATTCTCACCCTGGCCGGCCTCACCCGCCCCTGGTTGCTTGAGCAGCTGATCGACCGGGTCATCAGCCGGCGGCACTTCACCGAACTGCCCTACTGGGCGCTGGCGGTCATCGGCGTGGCCCTGTTCCGGTCCGTCTTTAACTTCGGGCGCCAGTATCTCGGCCAGGTCTTCGGCCAGAACGCCACCTTCGACCTGCGCCAGGGCATGTACGACAAACTCCAGTACCTGCACTTCAAGTTCTACGACAACGCCAAGACCGGCGACTTGATGTCCCGGGTGACGGCGGACACCGAAGCGTTCCGCATGTTTCTCTCCTTCGGGTTCATTCAGCTCATGGATACGATTTACATGACCGTTTTCAGCTTGCTGGTTATGCTCTCCATGTCCGTGAAGCTTACCCTGGTGACGCTGGCCGCCATGCCGCTGCTGCTGGTCGTGGTGCTGCGGTTCGAAAAAGTCGTCCACCCGGCGTTCACAAGAATCCGCGAGGCGCTGTCCGACCTGACCGCCGCCACCCAGGAAAACCTGAACGGCATGCGGACGGTCAAGTCGTTCGCCCGGGAGCGGTTCGAAATCGGCAAGTTCGCCGACCGGAACCGGGCTTACGTGCAGACGAATCTGGACGCGGCCGGCCTGTGGGCGTCGTTCTTCCCTCTGATCGAACTGCTTTCCAACCTCGCCATTACGCTGCTGCTCTGGTACGGCGGCACGCTGGTCCTGCGGGGCGAGCTTACGCTGGGCCGGCTGGTCGCCTTCTTCAGCCTCATCTGGTATTGGATCTGGCCACTGCGGGAAGTCGGCTACCAGATCAATACCCTGATTCAGGCCACCGCCTCCGGCGAGCGGCTGGACGAGTTGCTGTCGACCGATATCGCGATCAAGGACGGACCGGACGCCGTCGCCGTGCCGGCCATGGCGGGTCACGTTCACTTTGAAAACGTTTTTTTCCGCTACGATTCGCCGCGCCCCGGCACCAACGAGCGCCTCGACCACCATGCCTTGGCCGGCATCGATCTTGACGTGCCCGCCGGTTCCGTGGTTGCGCTGCTGGGCACCACCGGCTCCGGCAAGTCCTCGCTGGTCAGCCTGATTCCCCGGTTCTACGATGTGACCCAGGGCCGGGTGACGATCGACGGTATCGATGTCCGGCACATCCGCCTGCAGGATCTCCGCCGGCACATCGGCATCGTGCTGCAGGAGACGTTTCTGTGGTCTGCCACCATTCGGGAGAACATCGCCTACGGGCGCCGGGACGCCGCCCTGGAAGAGGTCATTGCCGCGGCCAAACTGGCCCAGGCCCACGACTTTATCATGGAGACGCCGCTGGGTTATGAGACCGTGGTCGGCGAGCGGGGCCTCGGCCTCTCCGGCGGGCAAAAGCAGCGGATCGCCATCGCCCGGGCCATTTTGAACAATCCGCGGGTGCTCATTCTGGACGACGCCACCGCCTCGGTCGACATGGAGACGGAGCATGAGATTCAGGTGGGCCTGGTCCACCTGATGCAGGGGCGGACGACGTTCGTGATCGCCCACCGGCTCTCCAGCCTCAAGCACGCCGACCAGATCATCGTCCTGGAGGCCGGCCGGATGGTCGAGCGGGGCACCCACGAGCAGTTGCTGGCTGCCGGCGGCGTCTACCGGTCGATCTACGACATTCAGTTCCGAGACCGACAGCAGGAGGTCACCCGCACCGATGAGTCCGGCGGTGGTTTTGCCGACGCGGCCGCCGCAGCCGACACGGCCGCCGCACTGGAAAGGGGAGATCGCTGATGGGTTCGGGAGTCTTCAAGACCGCCCGGGAGTTGCACCACCGGCGCAAGCCCCAGGCCGGCAATAACGCCGAGCGCTTCTACTACAAGGAAGAAGTGGTTTTCGAGAAACCATTCGACTGGCGGCAGGCCAGGCGGCTGGGCGCGTTCATCCTGCCCTACAGCAGACTCCTGATCGGCGCCCTGCTCATGATGAGCCTTGCCACCGTGACCCGCCTTGCCATTCCATTCCTGATCGCCCAGGCCATCGACACGACGCTGTCCGGCGACCTGAAGGCCACCTTCTGGACCGCCTGGCTCATGAAGTACCCGGCGGCCACCCGGCTCAACCTGTTGGTGGCGATCATGGCCGGCGTGCACCTGGTCAACTGGCTCGCCAACTACCTGCGGATCAAGCTGACCAACACCGTGGGCCAAAACGCCCTCTACGACTTGCGACAGAAGCTCTTCAGCCACATTCAGACCCTGTCGCTGAAGTTCTTCGACAGCCGCCCGGCGGGCGCCATTCTGGTCCGGGTAACCAACGACGTGAACTCTCTGCAGGATCTCTTCACCAGTGGCATCGTCTCCATGCTGCAGGATTTCCTGACCCTGGTGGGCATCGTGGTGATCATGTTCTCCATGCACGTGACGCTGGCGTCGGTCTGCTTCGTCTTCCTGCCGTTCGTGCTCCTGATCACCACCCGGCTGCGCAGCCGTATCCGGCACGGCTGGCAACTGGTCCGCGTCAAGCAGGCCCGCATGACCGCCCACATTGCCGAAGCGCTCCAGGGCATCCGGGTGACGGGTTCGTTCCACCAGGAAGAGGAGAACAAGGAGTTCTTCCAGGACATGAACGCCGACAACCGCTGGAACTGGCTGAACGTCCAGCGGTTTCAGGCCTGGTTTCACCCGATTATCGAGATCATGGGCGCCATTGGCACCATGGTGGTCTACTGGTACGGCACCAACCTGTTGCGGGGCGGCAGCATGACCGTCGGCCAACTGGTGGCTTTCGCCACGTACATCGGACAGTTCTGGGAGCCGATCAACCGGCTCACCCAGCAGTACGGCAATATTCTGGTGGCCATGGCCTCCAGCGAACGGATCTGCGAATACCTGGACACCGTGCCCACCGTGGTCGAGGAGGAGCAGGCCAAAACCCTGCCCATAATCCAGGGACGGGTGGAGTTCGAAGACGTGGTTTTCGCCTACGAGGAAGGGCGCCGGGCTCTGGGCGGAGTCAGCCTGACCATTGCGCCCGGCGAGACGGTGGCCCTGGTAGGCCAGACCGGCGCCGGCAAGACCTCCATCATTAACATGCTCAGCCGCTTTTATGATGTCCAGGGCGGCGCCATCAAGATCGACGGCCACGACATCCGGTCCGTTTCGCTCGAATCGCTCCGGAGCCAGATCGCGATTGTCCTGCAGGATACGTTCATCTTCAGCGGTACGATTATGGACAACATCCGCTTCGGCCGTCTGGGCGCCACCGACGACCAGGTAATCACCGCCGCCCGGGCGGTCCGGGCTCACGATTTCATCATGCGGATGCCGGAAGGCTACCAGACCGAGGTGAAGGAACGGGGTTCCCGGCTCTCCATGGGCGAACGGCAACTGATCTCGTTTGCCCGGGCGTTGTTGGCGGAGCCACGGATCCTGGTACTGGACGAGGCCACGGCCTCGATCGACACCCGGACGGAACTACTGATCCAGGAAGCGCTGGCCGAACTGCTGAAAGGCCGGACGTCGTTCGTGATCGCGCACCGGCTGTCCACCATTCGGGGCGCCGGCAAAATCGTCGTGCTGGATCACGGCCGCGTCGTGGAGATGGGCAACCACGATTCGCTCATGCAGCAGCGGGGCGTTTACCACGGGCTGATTCAGGCCCAGTTCAAGTTCTTTTCGAGTGCCATGTGAGTATCGATTCCCGCTTTGCAGGAGACCGGCTATTCGGGCGAGAATCTCGTCTGAAAGTTGCCCTGCAAGAACTGGGGGATAGCCGTGAGCATCTGGCGACAAGTGCGGCAGCGACCGCCCGTTACGCAGCTTAAGGACGCCCACGGGCGCCTTCTCTTCATCCCCGGGGTTTTGGTCGGCGCCGGGATCTACGCCGTTGTGGTTATCCTGTACGTGACGAACAGCGACATCATTTGGGAGCAACACGTCGACCTGATGTACTCGGGTCTGCGGATCATTCTGGGTACAGCCGCCCCGCTGGTTCTGGCCGGCGTCTGGTGGTACTCGCCGCCCTCCCGCCGGGTGCTCCGGGTTTTCGACTGGATCGGGGCGGGCCTGCTGGCGATCTCTTTCGCCTGGCTACTCGCGAGCCTGGGCCACCTGATCAGGTCCGATTCCCTTGGCCTCGGCGGTACGTTGCTGATCCCACTGGGCTGGGCGATTTGGAGCGCGGCCGGCGTCGGCCTCATGATTGCGGGCATCGCCAGCCTGTCCGGCGAACTGCTGTCTGAGCAACTGGAACGCCGGCGGCTGCAAGCGCTCATGGACTTCACGCGCCTGATTACCCGGCTGGACTACCAGACGGTGCTCGACGAGACGGTCCGGCACATGCACGATGTCCTGCATGCCGAAGCCTGCGTGCTGTACCTCTGGGATCAGATCGAGCAGTCACTCGTACCGTCGGCGGCGGTGCACGTCTCCCGGGTCTACCCGGAGGAATACGTCCGCCGGGTGCTCGCCCTCCGGTATCCCAAAGGCTACGGTATCACCGGCTGGGTTTTCGCCACCGGCGAACCGTGTATGGTAGGCGATATTCACGCCGATTCCCGGTCACAGCCCGTGCCCGGGTTTGAGGATCTCGATCAGGCCTGTCTGGTGGTGCCGATTCAGGTGGAAGGCCGGCGGCTGGGCGTGGTCCGGATGACGCGGCATACGCACGAGCCGTTTACCCGGGACGACCTCGACCTGGCCAGCAGTTTCGCCAACCAGGCGGCCCTCGTCATTGAGAAAGCCCGAGTCATGAAAGAACTGTCCGACCTGACGATTACCGACAGCCTGACCGGCCTCTACAACGCCCGCCACTTCGAGCAGGTGCTGACCGCCGAACTGGCCCGGGCCGCCCGGGACGACCGACCGCTGGCGCTGCTCATGGTCGATTCCGACGCGCTCAAGCGGATGAACGATCAGTTTGGCCACCAGAAAGGGAACGACTACCTGCAGGGCATCGCCCGGGTCATCCGGGAGGCGATTCGGGTATCCGACTACGCCTTCCGTTACGCCGGGGACGAATTCCTGGTACTGCTGCCCGGCGCCGGGGTAGAGGAAGCCGGCGCGGTCGGTGAGCGCATCCGCCGGGTGGTGGAGGAACGGGAGTCGCTGCCCGGCATTGCCGGGACGGTCAGCGTGGGGGTTGCGGTGCTGCCGGTTCACGCTCGCGACGGCGAAGGGTTGCTGGCAGCGGCCGACGGGGCCATGTACGAGTCCAAGCGCCTGGGCAAGAACCGGGTGACGGCCGCCCGGGCCTGAAACTTGATTGAGGTGACCACACGATGCAGTTCGAGGACCTGTCGCTCCTGGTTCGGACCAGGCGCTCCATCCGGAGTTACCGCACCGATGATGTTCCCGACGACATGCTGCTGAAGGCCATCGACCTGGCTACCTGGGCGCCCAACGGCGGCAACTTCCAGCCCTGGCAGTTCTGGGTGATCAAAAACCGGGACGTGATCGAACGCATGGCCGGCGCCATGGATGCGCGCAGTCGGGCCATGGCCGCCTGGCCGGAGGCGGAGCCCTATCGGGAGCACGCGGACCGCTGGGTGCGGGTCGGCGCGTTTTTTCGAGGCGCGCCGGCCTGCATCGCGGTGATGGTGGGCGGCTACCAATCCGTCGCCGATAAGCTGCTGGCGGCCCGGAGCACAGACGACCCGGTCGCCCGGGAGATGGCCGAATGGCGCCAGTTCGGCGCCTCCCGTATCCAGACCATCGGTGGCGCGGTCATGACGCTCCTGCTGGCGCTGCACCAGCAAGGGTTGGGGGCGTGCTGGATGGCCGGCCCGCAGCAGGCCAAGCGTGATATCGAAGAGATCCTGGGGGTCTCGAAAGAGTTCGACTTTGTGGCCCTGGTGCCGGTGGGCTGGCCCGCCGAGGAGAAGTCCGGCGCGCCGCGCAAGCCCCTGGATGAGGTGGTCAGGTTCGTTCGTTAGCTTTGGATAAGGAAACGCCCGCCGGGGAGAATTCCGGCGGGCGTACTTTGTTTGAGCCGGCGCTCTTGGCCTTTTATTTTGGCTCTGTTCGTGAGAACGGGTGCTCCGGAGGCGGCTAAGCCGCCGGGCGCTCGCCAAAGGCTGAGCAGGCGGTCACCAACATCTGCCGGGCAGCCGGTACTTGACTCATCTTCCGGGCCTGGTCCAGAAAGATGAACCATGTGGTGTAGTTGAGCAGGTACTTGGTGGCCACACCCCGCAGACCGACGTTGTGCCAGTCCCTGAACCGCTTGTGCCAGTTGTTGACGTTGTTCAGGTGGTAAAGAGAGCCTTTCAGACGCTTCTTGCCATCTACCGGGACGTGCTGAATCTCCGCCTCTTGGCAGTATCGCCGGTAAGGCTGTGCCCCATCGGTGCAGAGAATTGCCTCTTTGTGGACCATTTGGGTGAGGACCTGGTGGACGGCGATGGCGCTGGGCATGCCCATGCCGCTAATTTCAGCGAGAGACTGCTGGTGCCGATCCTGGGACACGACGAGGCAAACCTGTTCCTTGCTCAGTCCCCGCTTGGTGGCTACGCCGCCCCGCCGCCGTGACTTGCGGCCAGTTTCCCCTACACGCCTGCTGCCCTTCATCGAGTGCAGGAGGTACATCTCATCGGTCTCCACGATGCCGGTCAGGGTCGGCTTCTCCTGCTCCCGGTGGGCATCCAGCAGCTTGTGCCGCCAGGCAAAGGCCGTGGCGACGTGGACATCAAGGGCCTGAGCGGTCTTACGAACCGACTTCCCCTCCACCATGCAACGGGCCATCTGGCCCCACAGTTCCTGCTTTTTGCTGTACGCCAGCGCAGTGCCGGTCAGGTCGTTGAACCTCCGCCCGCACCCGTGGCACAGGTAACGCTGCTTTATGAGGCCATTCTTGTCCTTGGTTGTGCCGTTTCGTTTGACCGCCATGGATTGGCACCGGGGGCACTCAGGCCTCCGGCAAAGCGGGCTTCCCGCACCTCAGAGAGCGTACTGGACCCAGTCGCCAGCCGCTCAGTCTGCTCGATCCAGGGCATCAAGACCTGAAGGATAGCTACCTGTTGAGCGGGGCGCAGCTCCCTAACCCGGGTCATGAACGAACCGGCAAGCTCCATCGACACTGGTCAACACCTCGGCGACGTTTCTCCGGCTGCCTGCGCAGCCTGTCCCTTGGTTAGTCGCCGTAAGAGCACCCTTTTCCTCGAACAGAGCCTTTATTTTAGCCGCAGATGACGCAGATGACGCAGATCTCCGGAAAAACGCGGATAGGCCGGGTAGAGCGTCGGCGATATACAAATAATCAATATTTATTGTCGGAAATGCGCTCCAGACAACTACGGAATAGAATCCACCCCACCCATCCGGGCGTTTGTATTAGATCTGCGAAATCTGCGTCATCTGCGGCCATAAACTCTCCCCGGAATACTAACGAAGGTACCTGTCACCCTTTGGACAGCCGGGGAACACAATGTTACCAGCCCCCGCGAACGGCTAGGGCGTTTCGGGCGGTAGGAAGCCGGCCCGCTTCAGGCCGGGCTTTCCGCCCACCTGACAGGGCTCCAGCTCGCCGGCCGCCACCAGGCGCGCAATCGCCTTTTGCTGATGGGCCTCATTCCAGGGGAAAATCCGGGCGAACTGCCGCTCCGAAAGTGCCGGCGTCAGCGTAAAGAACTGGCGGACGAGCCGGACGGCGGCCTCCCGGGTCGGGATCTCCGTGCCGGCGTCCACCGCCTCGGGGTGGAAGCGCGGAAACAGGTCCCAGACGTTGGCGATGGCGTGCCCGCCTTCCGTCCCGCACTTGACGATCAGCATGAAGGCGTCAAGCTGGTCCAGCCCTTTGTCCAGGGCGTTTTTCATGGGACGGGTGCCGTCGGTCAGTTTGGACTGCAGGGTCCGGGTGCCGGTCGGGCCGTACTCCCGGATGTAGCCGAAGGCTTTCAGGGCCATTTCGTTGAGCCGGACCGACTCCGAGACGTGGACCAGGTCGTCGTCGGGGTCTCCGGTGTTGCCGGTGAGCGCATAGAAGACCGGCAGCCACTCCCGGGAGACAAAAGTGGGCTTGACAGCCACCACTTTGCCGTAGTATGCCTGCCGGGATGCCGCAAACTCGTCTTTCCAGTTCCACATCCAGTCCCAACGAGTGCCGTCGCTGTTGGTCGCCAGGGCCGGGAAGAGCGCCGGCAGCAACCCGGTGCCCGGGGTGAAAACCCAGACGAACCCCAGCCGCCCGATGGCCTCCAGGCATTCCGCCCGGTCCCCTACGGAACCCGGCGGCAAGAGGCGGTTCCGCTCCCGGTCGATTTGTGCCTGCGTGATTTGCATGGCGGTTCCCCCTCCGCGGACAGGTTTACCCGAAGAGGTTCGACATCGTGCGGCTTTGACTCCTCCGGGCGCGTATTCGCGTAGAAGCTGGACATACTACTCTCGGAAGGGTTGGCGGCGGTCACAAAAATCTTAGCAAAGAATTCACCCAAAGTATCAAACAGAAACGGTGTTTTTCTCGTTTAAGGGGGTAGAAGGGATTAGTTGCGAAGGGTACCGGACCAACCGCCACTTCCCTGTAGAGAGAAGACCTAATGGGAGTGAACTGCTTATGCGGTCTCGCGACACAAAGCGGCGCCCCCCCGGCCGAATCAGGGGAAGGACCGCAATCGAGCAGGGGAAAAACACGGGGATGAAGCGGTACCAGTCTCAGCCTGTCGTAGTCAAGCAGCAGGCAAAGGTCAGGTCGGCGCGCACGTCGCTTTGGCGGAAGCTGCGGCAGCAAGTGCGGGCGACCTGGCGGTGGTTCATTGTTCGCACGGTTCGGCACTGGTTCAACCGGGCTGACAACCGGGTTCCCGATCCGGCACTGAGCGCCACGTTGGGGGACGTGCGTCAGTTTCCGGGCAGCAGGTGGCAGTAAACCCTATTTTGAATCGACCCCGGGCGGCATGCGCCCGGGGTTTTTTCATTGCGTCAGACCGTAATTTCCGGGTGGCAAAAAGGGGAAGCAACCCCGGCCCGGCGAACCTGGGTACGTACACCCCAGCAACAGGAGGGCGCCTGTGTTCCACATTCAGCCGGCACTGCCGTACAGTTTTTCCATCAGCCTGAAGCGCCTGATCAACATGCCCCGGCCCGACACCGCCCGGGTGGAGCCCGGACCCGTTTATGTCCGGGCGCTCTCCGTGGGCGACCGCCGGGGGGTGGTGCGCGTCGCTGAGGCGGGGGAGGGCCTCAGCGTCAGCATTTCCGGGAATCTGGCGCCGGAGCCGGTGCTCGCTGCCGTCCGCCGGGCGTTCTCACTGGACCTGGACCTGTCCGGCTTCTACCGCCACATCGAGGCCGCCGACCCGGTCATGGCGCAGCTGGCCCGCCGGTTCTATGGCGCCCGGCCCATCCAGTCGTTCGACCTCTGGGAGGCGCTCGCCTGGACCATTATCGGACAGCAGGTGAACATCAGCTTCGCCTTTGCCATGAAGGAGTCGCTGGTGCGGCTCTGCGGCCTGACCGCCGAGGGCTACCCCGCCTTCCCCGGGCCGGAGGCGGTGGCCGCCCTGCAGTACGAGCAACTGCAAGCCGAGAAGTACACCCGGAAGAAGGCCGAGTATGTCATCGATCTGGCCCGGGCCATAGCAAGCGGCCGGCTGGAACTGGAGCCGATCGCCGCCCTGCCGTTCGAGCAGGCGGTCGCGGCGTTGGTCAAGCTCCGGGGGGTCGGCCGATGGACCGCCGAAGTCCTGCTCATGGACGCCGGTGTGCCCGATGCCCTGCCGGCGGGCGACATTGGCATTCGTAACGCCGTCCAGCGATTTTACGGCCTGGACCACCAGCCTTCCGAGGCGGAGGTCCGGGAGTTGGGGAGGGCGTGGGCGCCATACAGCGCACTGGCCTCCTACTACCTGTGGCTGGGACTCCTCGACAAGGGGTGAGATGAGTGGGCTTGTTGGTCCTGGGCATCGTCGGCTGGCTGGTTCCCACCGTAGCCGGGATCTGGTACCTTCACACCTTCCGGGAGATCCGGGACGAGATCCGGCTCATTCGCCGGTACTTGCAGTTGTTAAGCGAACGGCCCCACGCCGGCGACCGATAGAAAACAAGCCCCGCTGCCATGATGAAAGGCGGCGGGGCTATGTCGACTGTGCATTCCGGTCAGCTAGAGCTCTCCCTGGGTGGCGTAAGTACGGACCTTTTCCAGCTCACGGTAGACGAGGTTCTGGCCCTCGGGCGTGTGCCACCAGTTATCCCGGGTGATGTCCGTGCGGGTATCCGGGACGCAGGTGATTTTCACTTCGCGCGGGATGTAGTGGGCGATGGCCTGCTTCACACGGCGGAGATGATGCGGGGCCGAAACCAGGATCACGTTTTTCAGGTTCTTCCAGCCGAACCGCGCCTCGACGATCGCCACGGTCTTGCGGACGTTCTCGAAGGTGTTGACCGACTCGTTTTCGACCATGATGGCCTCTTCGGGAACGCCCAGGGTCAACATGTGACCCTTGAGCCGTTCAGATTCGGCGACGCCCAGTTCCCGCTTGTCGCCGCCCGTGATGAGCACCTGCGGCGCCAGCCCGGCCTTGTAGAGTTCCGCACCCCGTTCCGCCCGCTCCAGACGCTTGCCGCCGAAGACGATAATCAGATCGGCGGTTTCAGGCTCATCCTGGCAGAACAGATACTCGGAGATTTCCCGGATCGACATACCTTCATACAGCCTGGGTCCCATTGGACATTCCTCCCGGTGCTGTACCGATTTTTTGGCTCTTAAAAGACCTTTAACTGACCGATACGTGTTGCTGCTTCTCGCAAGCGCTCCGGCACGGTCGTCAGAGAGACTCGCACGTAACCCTCGCCTGCAGGCCCGAAGCCCGGGCCGGGGGCCACCACAACGTGGCACTCCCGCAGGAGCAGATCAGCAAAGGATACACTGCTAAAGGGCTTAGGGACCGGGCACCAGACGAAGATCCCGCCAGCCGGCGGCTCAATCTCCCAGCCGATTGCCCGTGCACTCGAGATCCACGCGTCCCGCCGGCGTTGGTATTCGTCGCGGAGTTCCCGAACGCAGTCCTGCGGACCGTTCAAGGCGGCCGCTGCGGCCTGCTGGACGGCTCCCCACTGGCTACAGTTCAGGTGATCCTGCAGCAGGTTCATCAGGCGGATAATCTCCCGGTTGCCGGCTGCGAAACCAATGCGCCACCCCGCCATGTTGTAGGACTTGGACAGGGTGCAGAACTCGATGCCCACCGCCTTGGCCCCCGGCGTTTGGAGGAAGCTCTCTTGCTTCCGCCCATCGAAGACCAGGTCTCCGTATGCCAGGTCATGGGCCACGACGATTTCGTGGTCCCGGGCAAAATCGACCACCGACCGGAAAAAATCGGGGCCGGCCATGACGCCGGTGGGATTGGTGGGGAAGTTCAGGAACATCAGCCTGGCCTGATCAGCCACCTCCTTGGGGATGGAGTTTAAATCGGGCAAAAAGTGGTTTTCCGAGAGCAACGGCATCGCATGCTGTCGGGCGCCTGCTAACTGAACGCCGGACCAGTAATCGGGATAGCCAGGGTCCGGCATAAGACAAATGTCACCCTCGTTGAGGAGGCAGAGGCTGATTTCCTGAAGGCCCAGTTTGGACCCAATCAGGATACAGACCTCAGTCTCCGGATCGAGGGCGACATCGTAATGGCGCAGATAATATCCCGCCGCGGCTTCCTTAAGGATTTTAAGGCCACCGAACGAGATGTACTTGTGGGTGGCAGGATCCGCGGCAGCCCGCTGCGCGGCCTCCACAATATGAACAGGGGTGGGGAGGTCCGGGTTGCCCTGACCAAGGTTGATCACATCATGCCCGGCGGCTTGCAGCGACTGCGTGGTCGCGACAAGGCCCGCGAAGAATTGGGAGGGAAGCCTGCCAATCCGCTGCGCCGGGGTGATGAAGCTCAAAGGCCACCGACCTCCTTTGCTTTGTTACTACGGTATTCGCCTTGGTCGAAGGATTTCCCTGTGAGGTTTGATTCGACCTTTTCATGGTTCTAAGCGAATCGGATCAACGGGAGTATGGGTGATCTGCGCAAGTGGCATGGCCAACGGTTGATCACAATTGGATGAAAACACCGCAGATGCCAAATCGATTGGCGCAACTTTCCTCATGATGCCTGTGCCAAGTGAATCCTATGCACCCGACCAGGCAATCGGGACGAAAATACTGTGCGCACACTACCCGCCGATCATGCTAAAATAACTTTCATGATGATTTTTTAGCCCTTAATCAGGAGGCGGAATCGGCCGTGAGTCATGCGGTGGCAGCCCCTGCCATCTTTTTCTTTACGCTGTATCTGGTCCTGGCCCGCCCCCGGAACGTGGACACGGGGGTGGCGGCCCTGCTGGGCGCCGTGCTGGCGCTGCTCGCGGGCGTGATCACGCTCATGGACGTCCGGACGGTGGCCGGTATTGTCTGGGATGCGACGTTTGCGCTCATCGCCATCGTGGTCATTTCGGTCATTCTGGACCAGGCCGGACTCTTTCGCTGGGCGGCCCTGCAAATGGCCCGGCGGGCCGGGGGGAACGGGCGGCTGATCTTTCTGGCGGTGATTCTGCTGGGGGCGCTCGTCTCCACGCTCTTCACCAACGACGCTACGGTGCTCATTTTGACGCCCATCGTCTATGAGATGCTCACGGCTTTGGGTTTTGATCACATACTCATCCTGCCGTACATGATGGCCTGCGGCTTCGTGGCCGACTCCATGTCCATTCCGCTGGCGGTCTCAAACCTGACCAATATGATCACCGCCCGGTACTTCGGGCTGGGCTTCGCCCGGTTCGCCCTGCTCATGGCCTTGCCGGCGGTCACCTGCCTGCTGGCGACGCTGGGGGTGCTCTTCTGGTACTACCGGCGCTCCCTGCCGGCCCGGTACGATTTGACGGTGCTGCCGGAACCGGCGTCGGCGATTCGGGACCCCTTCCTGTTCCGGGTGGGACTGGGGGTCCTGGGGGCCATGGTGGTGGCGTTCTTTATGAACTCCATGCGGGTGACGGTACCGGTCTCGTTCGTGATCGCCACGGGCGCGGCGGTGTTGCTGCTGGCGACGCTGAAGAACCGGGTTGTCCGGCCGGCGGCGGTGATCACGCAGGCGCCCTGGCACGTGGTCATCTTCGCACTGGGCATGTATCTGGTCGTCTACGGCCTGGGCAACGCGGGCCTGACGCCCTGGGCGGCCCAGTTGCTGCAGCGGCTGATCGCCATCTCCCCGGGGGCGGCGATTATCGGGACGGGGGTGCTGGTGGCGATCTTCTCCAGCCTCATGAACAACCTGCCCGGGGTGATGCTGGGCTGCCTGGCCCTGGCTGCCGCCGGCGCTTCCGGGGCGCTGCACGAGGGCATGGTGCTGGCGAACGTGATCGGCTCAGACGTCGGGCCCAAACTGACGCCCATCGGGTCGCTCGCCACGCTGATCTGGCTCCACAACTTGCGGCTGAAGGGCATGACGGTCACCTGGCAGGACTACCTGAAAGTCGGCCTGGTGATCACGCCGCCGGTGCTTTTGCTGACGTTGTGCGCTTTGTGGCTCAGCATGCATGCCCTGGGGTGACGCCTCCGAATCGCGGTGTCGTGCTACCCGTAAGTATGCGCTCGCTTGTGTCTCACCGCCTGACCCTCAGGCCGGGGGTTTCGCCTGCTGATCCGCTACCGGGTCTTCCAGCGGCCCGAAAGTGATCGGGGGATGTGCTTGCAGCCCGGGCGGATCGGCCGAGGCACGGGTTTGCAGGTGTGGCTGCGGTCCCAGCAACAGGCAGAGTCCGGCCAGACCGGCCAGCGTCAGAATCAGTGACATCCACCAGATTGACATCCCATTTTACCTCCCGCGGGCGGGGAGCACCCGCCCATCACCTTATGAAGTGGGTGGGGCACCGGTGCACCGGACTGAATAGACTGGAGCAGAGTGTGCTCTGCCACATACGGGTCACAACCCCGAGGGGCCAGGCAGTCGGCAGACTGCCTGGCTTTTCGCCTGCCCTCGGACTCACCGGGCCGGAAGCCGGCCGGCGTATTCCAGCCAGATGTCTCATGAAGGGGTGTTCCTATGGATTCCTTCAGGCACTACCTGTGCGGCCTGCAGGGTGCCTACGTGCAACTGGAGCGTGCAGGACCGGACGCCTGCCAGGGTTGGCTGGTATTCGTGCAGGACGACTATCTGACCCTGCGCGCTCCGGAGGGCGGGGATCTCCACCTGCCGCTGCACCACATCCGGAGCGTCTCCCGGTTTCCCCCACCTGACCCATACCCCCTTCAGGCCGGGGACAACCGACCGCCGCAGACCTTTGCCGAACTGCTGTCGCTGAATCAGGGCCGCCACGTCCGGCTGTATCACGCCGGCCCTGAAGTTACCGTGGGGATTTTGCGTGAGTCCGGCGCGGACCACCTGGTGCTGGAGGTGGCGACCGACGAAATCGTCGGCTTCGCCCGTTTTCACGTCCGCAGCCTGTACGTGCCTTCGAGTGCCTCCGCCTTGTTCCCGGCTGAATCCCCGGAATCCTCCCAGGGAAGGTGACGGCAGTGGCACTTTGGGTTCTGGCACTGGGGGTTTTTCTGGTCACCGTCGTGCTGGTGCTGTGGCGTCCGGGCAACATCCACGAGGCGACGCCTGCGCTCCTGGGCGCCTTCGTGATGCTGCTCGCCGGGCTCATCGATCGGCACGACGTGCTGCAGGTGCTGGTTGTCGTTTGGAATTCTGCCATGACCATTATTTCAACCTTCATCATGGCTTCGGTGCTGGAGGGGGCCGGATTTTTCGACTGGGTGACCGGACGCCTCATTCAACGCGCCCGGGGGTCGGGTCACCGGCTGTTTCACCTGGTGCTGGCCTTCAGCACCTGCCTCACGCTGTTTCTCAACAACGACGGGTCGATTCTGCTGGGTACCCCCGTGGTCATCGGACTGGTCAGCCGGTTGCGACTGCCACGCCGGGCGGCGCTTGCCTTCCTGTTGGGTGCATGCCTGGTGGCCAGTGCAGCCAGCCCGCCAATCGGGGTCAGCAACATGGCCAACCTGGAGGCGATGAGCCTGGTGGGCATCACGTTGCTGCAGCACCTGCGCGTGGTCGTGGTGCCGGCCATGGTGGGTCTGGCTGCCGTGTGGGGACTGCTTTATGCCGTGTTTTGGCGGTCTCTGCCGGAGCAGGTTGACGCGGCAGGCAAGTCACCGGTGTCGGGGGGCCGGCCGCCGCTGCTGTTTCCTCACCCACACGCACCGCGCCTTGTGGCGCCGCCACCGGGCGCCCTCCCGCATGAGCGCTTCAGACCGCCCTTGCCAACCAGGCAGCCCCCGCCGCCCCCGCCGTCGCTATTGCCCCCACCCGCCCCACCCGCCCTACCGGCCTCACCGGCCCCACCGGCCCCACCGGCACCGGAACGGCTGCCGTTCGAACCGGACTTTCCGTTTATGTGGTTCGCTGTAGGGGTCGTGATTCTGGTGCGGGCCGGCTTCTTCGCGGCGTCGCTGTTTGGCGTTCCCACCTACCTGGTGGCCATGGCCGGGGCGCTGGTCTTACTGGTAGCCAACGCCCGGCGCCGGCTCGTTGATACCCGGGAGACACTGAAAAAGGCGCCGTGGCCGATCCTGGCCTTCGCCTTTGGCATGGACCTGCTGGTGTTCGGCCTGCGCAACGCGGGCATTACGGTCCTGCTGGCCCACAAGATCGGGCCGGTGATTCACGGCAGCGCACTGGCCCTCGGCTTCTTGCCGGGCCTGCTCGCCGCCGTGATTTCATCTCTGTTGAACAACCACCCGGGGCTGATCACCGGGGCCTTGATGTTGTTGGATATGGGCGGTCTGGCCGGGCACACCCTGCATATCGCCTACTCGGGGGTCGTGCTGGGCAGCGATCTGGGCGCCCTCTTCACGCCCATTGGCACGCTGGCCTCGCTGATGTGGTTTCATATCCTGAGACAGCATGGCCGGCAGTACTCCTGGTGGGACTATGTCAAAATCACGTTGGTCGTGATTCCCCTTAGTTTTCTGTTGACGCTTTGCGTGCTGTTTGGCGTGAGCCTGCTCTCCTGACAAAAGCACTTTTCCCCCCATCGGCATACCGTGATGCCAGAACGCGCTTGCCGCGTATGGGGGGTTGGGAGATTGGCCGAGTTTTCCGCGCAGGTCATCGGTTTGATCGGGAGGCAGGTCCGGCTGGGCCGGGGTGGACCCGACGAGCGCAAGGGCAGGTTGGAGAGCGTCCAGGATGACTTCTTGACCATCCTTACCGAGGATGGGCGGGTGCACTATCCGCTGCACCACCTGAAGAGCGTCACCGAAATCATGAACGGGTCCGACGGCGGCGAACGCACCCAGGATGGGTCCGGCATGCAGGCAGTCCGGGAGTTCGTCGACGACTCCGGCGATCCGCCTCCGCCGAGGTTCGTGGATCTCATGCGCTCGTTTCTAGGTGTGAAAGTGCAAGTGTATGACCACGGCCCTGAGTCCGCAGCCGGATTCGTATTTGAAGTCGGCGACGACTTCGTCAAGCTGGTCACCGGTCCGGACGAAATGGTGCACTATCCATTCTTCCATATTCGCAGCGTTCGGATCGCCAGGCCCAAGCAAAACGACAACAACGGCGGGTCCGGCAAAGGCGGCTCCGGTAGCGGCGGGTCCGGCAAAGGCGGGTCCGGCAAAGGCGGGTCCGGCAAGGGCAAGTCCGGCGGGGGCAAGTCCGGCGGGGGCAAGTCCGGCAAGGGCAGGTCCGGCAAGGGCAGGTCCGGCGGGGGCAGGTCTGGCGAGGGCAGGTCCGGCGGGGGCAGGTCTGGCAAGGGCAGGTCCGGCGGTGGCCGCTCCGGCGGGGGCAGGTCCGGCAGGGGTGGCTCCGGCAGGGGCCGGTCCGGCAAGGGCGGCCGGTCGGGCAAGGGCGGCAGATCCGGCAGAGGCCGATCCGGTGGTGGCGGAAAAGGCCGCTCGTAGTCCGGCGTGACTGCGCAGCCCGGAACGTGGTCTCGCTGAGGTAGGCTGGCAGGACCGGCAGCCCGTTCTGCCGGTTCTGTTCCCGGCCGGCCGGAAGGGGCGAACTGGGAGCATGGGGCCTGTACCCGTCTACGAGTTGGTAATGGACCCCGCCGATCTGGTTTGGTTCCGCAGGCACGTCGGCACCGACCGATGCTTTCCCGGGGAACTGCGGGTTCAGGAGACTACCCGGCCTATCTGGATTGGATATCGGGGGCGCTACTCCCGTTGGTTTCGAAAGCCCTCGTACGATATCTGGTTCGGCGAGGGCCGGCAGCTGGAAGGCCACTCCCAGCTGCATCTGAACGCTGCCTACCGGGATCCTTCCCTGCTGCGGGCACGCCTGGCCATGCAAGTCTTTTCCGAACTGGAAGTGCCAACGCCGCAGGTCTGGCACGTGTGGCTGACACTGAACGGGGAGACGCTTGGGCTGTACGTGGCGCTTGAGGCCATCGACGCGGCCTGGTTCCGGCGGCAGGGGTTGCCCGACGGGGTCATTTACTACGCGGTGGGTACGCAGGGCAACTTCGGCTTGATCAACACCGACACGGGAAAGCGGAAGAAGCATCTGACGATGGGTTATGAGAAGTGCCATCCCGGTGATGAGGACACGTCGGATCTCGAGGCACTGATTCGCCAGGTCACCGGCCCGGACGATGCCATCTTTGAACAGTCGATCGCGACCGTACTGGATGTGGAGACCTACATACGCTGGTTGGTCGGGGTCGAGTTCATGAGCCATACAGACGGCCTCGTGCAGAACTATGCCTTAATGCGGCCCGCCGGCGGGCGTTGGCGGATCAGCCCGTGGGACTGCGACGGCACCTGGGGGCGCATTCCCAACGGCCGGATCGTGCAGGCGGACGAAATGGGCCTCGGCACCGGCGATGACAATTACCTGGCCGTCCGGTTACTGAACACGCCCCGCTGGCGGGCGTGCTACCGGGAGACCTGGGCGCAAGCCTTACAGACCGTTCTGACCCGAGCGCGCATCGTGCCGGCGCTGACGCAAATCTACCAGGAGATCCGGCCCTACGTGCTCAAAGATGTCAACAAGCGCCGGAGCAACTCCACCTTTGGGCGGGAGCCGGCCCGGATTCGCCGCTACATCAGCGAGCGGACCGCTGTGGCCCGAGGCCGGCTGGCGAGACTCGGTTTGGACCGGCGATAACGAGACACCCCATCCCGGCGTCGGGATGGGGTGTGCAGTTGGCGCGTTCCCGCTCAAATCACGAACTGCTCAATCACCCGGGCGACGCCGTGGTCGACGTTGCGGGCGGTCACGTGGTCGGCAGCCTGCTTCACTTCGTCCGGGGCGTTGCCCATGGCCACGCCGAGGCCGGCCTGGCGGAGCATCTCCACGTCGTTATAGTTGTCGCCTACGGCGATGACTTCTTCTGCCCCGATGCCGAGCCACTCGGCCAGGACTTTCAGGCCGGACGCCTTGGAGACGTGCTTTAGCATCACTTCCATGCCGGTTGGCCCGGCTTTGGTGGTGCGGAGCACCGACCCCAGGTGCTCCTCCAGGAGCGCCCGGCCTTCGGCGATCCGCTTCGGCTGACCGGTGACGTAGAGCTTCGGCGGCTTCACCGAATTGGCCGCCAGGTAGGCCGACAGATTGGGTACGTACATGTGCGGGTAGTCGTTCGCCTCGCGGACCAGGTTGGCCAGGTCAGCCCAGTGGTTTGGCATGAGCAGCCGGGAGTTCCACTCCGGGAAGCGCTGGTTGGAGATGCGGACCTGCTCGTGCAGCAGATTCGGGTGCAGGTGGCAGCGCTCAAGGATCGCCACCGCCTCCCGGACCACGTTCAGGGGAATGCGCTCCATCGCCAGGACTGCGCCGGTGGCGGGGTCGGCCACATAGGCACCGTCGTGGGTCACCAGCGGCCCGCGAATGCCGGCCCGGCGGGCGATGCCGGCGGCGGATGGGAAGCCCCGCCCCGTGGCCAGCGTAATGGCTACACCCCGTTCTGTGGCCCGGGCGAGGGCCTCCCGGGTCTCCCGGGCAATCAGGTTCCAGCGGCCCAGCAACGTGCCGTCCACGTCCAGGGCCAGCAGCTTGTATGGCTTGTTTGTACGCATATGTTTCTTTCACGAGCCTCTCAGGGAATTAGTGTTACAACTTAGTCTTATTCGCTTTTTCGCCCCGGTGGTCCTGCGGCCGGCCATTACAGTTTCCCAACGAAAAGGAGGCTGTGATCGCCCAGGTGACCGCTGCTCTTCTTCTGCACCGTCAGGTCGCCCTTCACGTCGTTCACGTTGAGGCTGCCGGACCCGAGCCGGTCGATCATGACGGAGCGCCCGCCGGTGCAGGATCTGCCGAAATTGTCGATCTAATCCCGAAAGCCATGGTGCTGCGGGCTTTGACGCTCTCGCATGACGCCGATGTGCGAGAGCCGCATGTAAGGCGCATGTAAGGCGCATGTAAGGCGCATGCAAGGCGGACGTAATGCGCATGTAAAGCGTACCGATGGGTCACGTAAAGCATACCTATGGGTCGCGTATAGGCCCCGAACGCCCCCTGATGCCCAGACCCAGCCGGGTGGCAGACCCCCGCAAAGGGGGCCGGTGCCTCACCGTTTCGGCCACGCATGGCCGGACCGCGTGCGGCGATGGCGCCCGGTCGGGTACCTTGCCGGGACCGGATTCCCCGCCGAACGGGTAGCTGAGATGCCGGCATGGGTCCCGCACACGCAGGCCCGGGTCTGATGACGAGTGACCGTTCGTGTGTGAACTACCCGCCCCTGCGGAATCGCGGGCAAAGTCAAGGTGGTTCCGCAACGCCGCCCCGGGGCGCCGCCAAAAAGCACAGGGCCTGCTCCCCTCGGGGAACAGGCCCTGGTTCGCTGCTCAGGCCGGGACGTCCGACCGATCGGCCAGCAACTTCAGCTTCTGGGCCATCGTTGTCAGATTCTCCACAATGGCCAGGCACTCCTCCACCTGGGCGTGGAGCGTTTCCGAGTCGGCCTGCAGCGACTGGATTTCCGACATGCAGGTGCTGTTTTGGGTCGCCAGCTCGCCCAGCGAGCGGTTCATATCCTGGGTGGCCTTCATGCTGCGCTGCGCCAGCACCTGAATCTCCCGGGCCACCACGCCGAACCCAGCGCCGGCGCTGCCGGCGTGAGCGGATTCGATGAGGGCGTTCAGGCCCAGCAGGCGAGTCTGGTCGGTCACTTTGGCAATGGAGCCGGTGACCGACTGGGTTTCGTTCAGTGCGGTGTTCATTTGGGCGGCGGCCCCGGCGAGAACGGTGGCGGTCTGCGCCGTGTTCTCTGACACGCCGGCGATGTCCTTGAAGGTCCCGCTGAACTGGGTCATGGCGGCGGCGAGTTCCCCAGCCATCCCGGTTAGCGCTTCCTCCAGGTGCAGGGGCATCCCGGTCACCACCGAGCCGATGATTTGACCGCCGGCGTCCCGAATCGGCATGCTCATGCTCAGGAACGGCACGCCGAACAAGCTGGACGGCTGCTCCTTGACGAGCATACTGCCCGACTTCATCGCAGCGCGCCCGCCGCTGGTTTCCGGGACCAGGTCGCCAACCTTGAGCTTAAAGTTGAGACGCTTGCCGGGGGAGTAAGCCAGATACCGTTCCAGGTCCGAGACGCCGACGGCCGCTTCCTCGTGGGTAATCCGCTGGATGAGGGGCAATAGTTGGATGATCGTGCGGAGGAGGTCATGCATGACAATTTCCCTTTCGATCAGCACGGGATTTGTCGAATGCATTCCCTCGGGATCGAACAGTTTCCTGCTTCGGTGGGAAGTGTTAATGAAACCTTTTACTGTAAGATCGTTCTGATAAGCCGCTCGGCGGCAAAGTCGACATCGGCGGCCGTGGTGTAGCGCCCCAGGCTCAGCCGCAGTGGCGACATGGCCAGTGCCGGCGACACGCCCATGGCCAGCAGCGTCTCGTTGGGCTTGCTGATGCCGCTGTGACAGGCCGAGCCGGTGCTGGCCGCCACGTCGCCCATGGTCGCCAGGAGGTCGTTGGTGATAAGGCCGGGGATGTCCACGGAGAGGTTCAGCGTGTTCGGCAGCCGCTCCACTTCCGGCCCGTTTAGCTTCACCGGCAAATGCTCGGCCAGGGTCATGTGCAGCCGGTCCCGCAGCTGCTCCAGCCGGGCGGCCTCCCCGGCGGCCAAGTGCGTGGCGGCCAGTTCGCAAGCCTTGCCCAGGGCGACGGCGTACGGCACATTGGCCGTGCCCGCCCGTCGGCCGCTCTCGTAGGAAGCCCCGTGAATCAGCGGGTGGAGCTTCACCCCGTCCCGGACGTACAGGGCGCCCACGCCCTTGGGCGCGTAAAGCTTGTGCCCGGCGATGGTCAGGAGGTCGCAGCCCAGCTCTGCGACGCTCACCGGAATCTTGCCCACGGACTGGGCCGCATCCACGTGAAAGAGGATGCCGCCCGACCGGGCGATGCGCCCCACCTCGGCCACCGGCTGCAGCGCTCCGGTCTCGTTCTGGGCGTGCATGACGGAGATCAGAATGGTATCCGGCCGGATGGCCCGGCGCACGTCCTCCGGGTCGATGCGCCCGTCCGGCCCCACGGGGATGACCGTCAGGGCGAAGCCGAATTCCTGCTCCAGCCAGCGGCAGGCGTTCAGCACCGCCGGGTGCTCCACGGCGGTGGTGATCAGGTGGCGGCCGCGCTCCCGGAGAGCGAAAGCGACGCCCTTGATCGCCAGGTTATCGCTTTCGCTGGCGCAGGAGGTGAAGACCAGGTCGGCCGGCTCGCAACCGATGAGCCGGCCGACCTGGGCCCGGGCGGTGGCGAGCCCGGCGGCCGCATCTTCTCCGTAAGCGTGTGCCGAGGCCGGATTGCCCCAACGCTCAACAAAGTAGGGCAGCATCTCGGCGATTACCGCCGGGTCGACCGGCGTGGTGGCGTTGTAATCCAGGTAGACCGGCAGCTTCAGATCATCTGTCTCCAAAAGTATCGCAACCTCCTGGATTTCACATGCCCAGGTCCAGTTCCGTCCCCAGCCCGAGGGCGACCGCCCGGTCGTACATCCGCCGACCGACCACCATATCCATGGCGGCCACGCCGACCGCCTTCCAGACGGTAATCTCGTCGGGCCGTTCCCGCCCCTTCTTCTTGCCCGAGGCAATTTCGCCTAGTTCGGCGTAGATGTCTTCGGGCCGGAAGATCCCTTCCCGGATGGGAATGATCAGGTCGCCGGTCTCCTCCAGCGCCGTCTCCCGGGATTCCACCACGACCTTGGCCGAGGGGTAAATGACCCCGGGCGGCAGTTCCTGCATGTGCGGCCGGAACGATCCGATGGCATTGATATGCGTTCCCGGCGCAACCAGTCCACGGGGGAAGACCGGCGTGAGCGAATTGGTTGCCGTGATGATGATGTCGGCATCGCGGACGGCGTCCTCCGCCGTGAGGCTGACAATAAACTGCGGCGCCTCAGGGCCGAGGCTGTCCGTCAGCACCTGCGCGAAGCGGTAGGCCGAGTCGGGGAACTGGTCGAACAGGCGGACTTTGCGGATGTCCCGCACCGCCATGACGCCCCGGAGCTGCATTTCGGCCTGTGCCCCGGTGCCGATGAGCCCCACCGTGGCAGACTCGGGCCGGGCCAGGTACTTCGTGGCCAGAGCCGACCCGGCGCCCGTCCGGAGTGCCGTCAGGTAAGAGGCTTCCAGCAGTGCGATCGGCTCGGCCGTCGTCGGGTCGGCCAGCACCACGATGCCATAAATCGTCTTCTTGCCCAGTTCCCGGTTATGCGGGAAGACCGACACAAATTTGACGCCCAGTGCCCCGGCACCTTCTACCAGGCCCGGCATGAAGAGGCTGTTGCCACGGGCGCCCGGCACCGGCAGCGAGATGCGCACCGGCGACTCGGCCCGGCCGGCCGAGAACTCGGTCAGCGCCAGCGCCACCGCGTCGATGGCCTCGGACATGGTCAGAACCCGCTTTTGGTCTGCGATACTGAGAATACGCAACGACGATCCCCCCAATCGAACATCAGACCGTAGGCAGCAGCGTTTTCGCCCAGGACAGCTGCAGCGCATCCAGCTTGCCGCCGGTCGGCACGCCGGCCTGGTTCCAGCCCGCCATGGCGTAGTAGGCGTCCAGGGCGGCTTCCAGCTCCGCGCGGGTCACCTTGAGTCCCCGGGACGGCCCGTCCGGAATCGCTTCGAAAAGCCGGTCCGGCAGCCGGTCGTCGGCCCGGGTCAAGCCCTCCCGGACGTTGAAGACCTTCATCAGGTTGATGCGCCGCTCGCCCGCCTGCATCAGTTCGAAAAGCGAGCAGTCCCAGCCGTAGGCGGCCTTCAGCAGCGCCACCACGTCGTTGGGCCCGAAAACCTGCCAGGCCGGTCCCCACACGAACTGGCAGAGTCCTAACGTATCGGTGATGGAATAGAACTGCTGGGTCACCAGCGCAAAGCGGACTTTGTCCAGTGAGAGCTCCGTGGCGTCCATCATCGGGAACTGGCCGACCTGGTTGAGCGGCTTGCGCATCCAGTGGTCCATGGGGAAAGCGGTCACAAAATCGTGTTCGGACGACTGGTGGTCGGCGCCGAACGGGTTGACGGCATAAATCAGGGCCAGCGAGCGCTTTACCCGCGGCATGTGCGCCGGCAGGTCGTTGCCCTTTACGGCGACGACGTACTGCTCTGCGCCCCGGCCGAGCTGTCTGGCGGCCCGGGCGGTGCCTTCTGCCAGCAGGTCGCCGATGAATTCCCGGTGGGCGATGCGTTTTACCAGCCGGAGCATGGCGGCGGCGTTGCCCCACTTCAGGTCAGGATCGCCGGTATCGGCGGCAGTGAGAATCCCTTTTTCGACCATTTCCATAGCGAAGGCGACGGTGGCGCCGCAGGAGATGGTGTCCAGGCCGTACATGTTGCAGAGCTGATTGGCCTCGGCGACGGCGGTCAGGTCATCGATGCCGCAGTAAGAACCGAAGGTGGCGATGGTCTCGTACTCGGGCCCGCCGTATTTGGGATCAACCCGGCCGTCGACCGCTACGACCCGCTTACATTTGACGGCGCAGGAGTAGCAGGTGTCGCGCTCTTTCAGAATGGTGTCGTACATGGTTTCGCCGCTGATTTTCTCGGCGGTCGTGAAGTGGCCGGTCTGGAACGCTCGGGTGGGCAGGCCGCCCGCCTCGTTCTGGGCGTTGACGGCGCCGGCGGTGCCGTACTTGCCGAGCCCAGTCACCTCCGGGTTTTCCTTCAGCCGGGCGGTGATGGAGGAGGCCAGGGCCTTGACGCCTTCCGGGTCCACCAGGTGGGCACGCTTCGTGCCGCGCACGGCGATCGCCTTGAGCTGCTTGGCGCCCATGACGGCGCCCATGCCGGTGCGCCCGTTGGCCCGGTTGAGCATCGAGATCACGGCGGCAAAGCGGACGAGATTCTCGCCGGCCGGCCCGATCTGAATCACTTCGGCCTTGGGGTCGAACTCGGCGTGAATCGCATCCAGGGCTTCGCCGGTGATCTTGCCCCAGAGGTGGTCCGCCGGGCGAAGGTCGGCCTTGTCGTTATGAATGGCGAGGTAGACCGGCCGTTCCGATCGACCCCGGACGAGGATCGCGTCCCAGCCGGCCTTCTTCAGCTCGGCGGGGAAGTAGCCGCCGGACTGAGAGTCGCCGATGGCGCCGGTCAGGGGAGACTTGGCGGCAATCGTCATCCGGCTGATGCCTGCGATGGGCAGGTTGGCCAGCGGGCTGACGGCGCAGACCAGGATGTTGTCCGGCCCAAGGGGGTCGGCCCCGGCCGGCATCTCCTGCAGCAGCAGGTAGGTCGCCAGAGCGCTCCCGCCGGGGTAGAGGCGGTAGATCGATTCTGGCAGGACCCTGGCTGTCACGGTCCCCTTCGTCAAGTCGACATCCAGGTAAGCGGCGTCGCCGATTGAGCGCACAAGAATCCCTCCTGACAGGTAACCGTCATCGCGAATCAGAGCATCAGTACTGTGCAGAGAACGCGTCCGGTGCTTGACCAATAGATGTCAGTACGATATCAGGGACCGCGTCCGGTGCTTGCAGATAGATGAGTGTATCATGACAGTGACCGCGTCCGGTGCTTGCAGATGGATGAGGGTATCATGACAGTGAACGCGTCGGGTGCTTGCAGATAGATGACAGTACTCCAAAGAGAACGCGTCCGGTATCTCGCGATAGATGTCAGTACCATGACAGTGAACGCGTCCGGTATCAAAAGAGAGAAGACAGTACTCCAAAGAGACCACGTCCGGTACTTGCCGGTCGCCTTACACCCCATCCTCCGGAAACTGGACCTGGACCCAGTTCTGGAACTGCCCCATGAGCCGCTCCCCCGTTGGGGTCGTGGCACACCCGCCCAGGGCGGTGCAGCGCAGTTCCCGGGGCATCGCCTTGCCCACCGCCAGCATCGCCGTGGCCACTTCGTCGAACGGAATCAGCCCCCGGTAGCCGCCCAGAATCATGTCCGCCGAGGTGTAGGCGTTGCCGCAGCCCATGGCGTTCTTGCCGAAGCACGGCACCTGGACCAGGCCCGCGACCGGGTCGCAGATCATGCCCAGCGAGTTCTGCATGGCCACCGAGGCCGCTTCTTCAGCCTGCCGGGCGGTGCCGCCCGCCAGTTCCACCAGCGCGGCCGCCGCCATCGCCGACGCCACGCCGACTTCGGCCTGGCAGCCGGCGACCTCCGCCGCAAACGTCGCCTTGCGGGCCACAATCAGCCCGGCGCCGCCGGCGGCCCAGAGCGCCTTGCGCATCTGCTCGTCGGTCGAACCCAACTGTTCAGCCGCCGCCGCCAGCACCCCCGGCACAACGCCGCAAGAGCCGGCGGTCGGGGCCGCCACCACCACGCCCATGGCGTTGCTGACCTCCATAACGGCGGTGGAGTAAGCGACCGCCAGGCTGACCGGCCCGCCCAGGAGCCGCCCGGCTGCGAACGCCTTGCGAATCTTCGGGGCCGACGGCGCAAACAGGCTGGCCGTCATCGTCAGTTCGTCGGTGAGGCCCCGCTGCACGGCGGCCTTCATCACGTTCCAGATGCGGGCCATATGTGCGTCCGCCCGTTCGACGGACCAGCCCGAGCGGTTCAGCTCGTAGGCCAGGGCGGCCTCGCCGAAAGTCTTGCCGTTCGCCTCCGCCCAGGCCACCATTTCGGTGGCGCCGGGGAAGAGGGGGGAGGCAGCCGGGTTGGCCGCCACCGGCACCACCGGCGCCGCCGTACCCGCCCAGCGCACGCCGGGCAGCAAAGCGACCAGCGCCTGCAGCCCGTCCGGGAGCGGTCCATGGAGCTTGGCGTTGACCAGCGTCCCCGCGCCAGCCGCCACGACCGTATGGGACCAGACGCCGACGCCAACCCGTTCCAAAAGCGGGGCGACGGTGGCCCAGAGGCCGGCCTCGCCTGCCGCCAAAAGCTCAAAGTCATCCCCCGCCAGGAGCACCGGGTAGTGGCCCACCCGGTCCACCTGCATCATGCCGCCGCCCGTGGAGGCGCCCTGAACGTCCACCTGCCGCCCGCTGACGCCCGTAAGCTCCAGTCGGGTGGTGTTCGGGTGTTCGGCGCCTGCCAACGGCGAGACCACAAAACGGACGGCAACGCCCCGGGCTTTCGCCAGTTCCGGCGCTTTGCCCAGGTCGGGGTTCGAAGGTTCCAGGCCCAGAAGGCCGCCGGTGTAGCCCCGGTCGCTCCCCTGGCCCCGATAAGTCAGGGCCAGGGAGCCGCCGGGGTCAAAGCTGACCACGGCCGACGCCGGTTCTTCGCCCAGCAACTGTCGGGCCATCAGCGCCAGCCGGGTCGTCCCGGCGGTATGCGAGCTGGACGGACCGACCATGATCGGCCCCAGCACGTCGTTCAGAATCGACAGCTTCGGCAAGCGCAGAACCCCCCGGGGTATTCTCTTTCTCTCTCTTCGCTGGACACAAGACAAGGGTGTAGGGAGGGCGGACGGCCGGGGCGAATGGGGGTTTCCGCAGCGACGTTCAAGTCGATCAGTCTGTCGAGAAATCAAAGGAGACTTGGGGAGCAAGGAAGCCCCCAGAAGCCCAAACCCCGGAAAATGCCCCACCAAAGGCCAAACCCTAATGCCCGAGGTACGCTGCCACTACATCCTTGTTCTTGGCCAGCTCCGCCGCCGGCCCTTCCAGCGTCACGTTTCCCGTTTCGATCACGTACGCCCGGCTCGCCAGCCGCAGCGCCGCTCGGGCGTTCTGCTCCACGACCAGCACGGTCATGCCCTGCTTGTTGATATCCCGGACCGTCTGCAAAATGAACTGCGTCAGGTTCGGCGCCAGGCCCATGGACGGCTCATCCAACATCAGCAGCTTCGGCCGGCCCATGAGCGCACGGCCGACCGCCAGCATCTGCTGCTCGCCGCCCGAAAGCGTGCCCGCCAGCTGCGCCCGCCGCTCCAGGAGCCGCGGGAACATGTCGTAAACCCGGGCCATGTCGTCGCTGATTCGCTGTTTCTGACCCCGGGCCAGGAACGCGCCCAGGACCAGGTTCTCCTCGACCGTAAGCGGGCCAAAAATGTGCCGGCCTTCCGGCACATGCACGATGCCCAGGGCCACGATCTGTTCGGGCAGCATGCCCGTAATGTTCTGGCCCTGGAACCAGACCTCGCCCACCTTGGGCTTGAGGAGGCCGGAAATGGTCCGCAGCGTGGTGGACTTGCCGGCGCCGTTGGAGCCCAGCATCGCCACGACTTCGCCTTCCTCGACCTTGAGATCGACGCCCTTCAGGGCTTCGATCGCACCGTAAAAGGTGTGGACGCCTTTGAGTTCAAGCATCGCCATGGTTTATGCGTCCTCCTCTTCCTTGCCGAGGTAGGCCTCAATCACGGCGGGGTTGTCCCGCACCTGATCCGGCGTGCCCTCGGCCAGCTTTTCGCCGTGGTCGAGCACCACCAGCCGCTCGGTGACTTTCATAACCATCGCCATGTCGTGGTCGATGAGGAGGGGGGTGACCCCGGTATTCCGGATCTTGCGGATCAGTTCCATGAGCTCGGACTTCTCCGACGGGTTGAGGCCGGCAGCCGGCTCGTCCAGGAGGATCACCTTCGGCCGGATCGCCATCGCCCGGGCGATCTCCAGGCGGCGCTGCTGGCCGTACGACAGATTTTTGGCCTGCCGCCGGTAATCCTTGCCCAGGCCCACGAACTCCAGCCACTGCCGGGACTCTTCGTGGACCGACTTTTCCTCGCGGACCTGTGCGGGCAGGTGGAGCATGGAGTCAAAAATGTTCGCCTTGGTCCGGCAGTGGGTGCCCGCCATGACGTTCTCTTCGGCGGTCAGGTTCGGGAAGAGCCGCAGGTTCTGGAAGGTCCGGGCCATGCCCAGGGCCGTCCGCTTGTGCGGCCGCATGCCGTTCACCACCGTGCCGTCAAAGGTGATGGTGCCGGACGTCGGGTGGTAGAACCCGCTGATGCAGTTGAAGACCGAGGTCTTGCCGGCGCCGTTGGGGCCGATCAGACCGAGAATCTCGCCGGCGTTCAGGTGGAAGGAGAAGCTCCGGATCGCCGTAAGGCCGCCGAATTGCAGCGTTACGTCTTTTACGTCGAGCAACGGCATTTGGCTACTCCTCCCCCTTCAGGCTGTGCGGAGCGGGCCAGAGGCCCGTCGGCCGGAAGACCATGAGCAGCATGAGCGCGAGCCCGAAAACCAGGTAGCGCCAGTCGGCAACCGCCCGCAGGAACTCCGGCAGCAGGATCACCAGCGCACCGCCCAGAATGACGCCGGGCACGGAGCCCAGACCGCCCATGACGACGGCGAGCAGAATCGTGATCGACTGCATGAAGCTGAAGGACATGGGCGAGACGGCGGTCATTTTCACGGCAAAGACGGCGCCCGTCAGGCCGGCCCAGAACGTACCCGTCACATAGGCCAGCAGACGGTAGCCCAGGGTGTTGATGCCCATGGCTTCGGCGGCATCCTCGTCTTCACGCAGGCAGGCCCAGGCCCGGCCGATGCGCGATGAGCCCAGACGCGCGATGGCGATCGTGGAGAGCACGAGCACGACGAGCATCAGGTAGTAGAAGTGAATCGGCTGAACCAGCCGGAACCCGAGAATCGAGGGACCCTGCAGGCCGAAGATGCCGCTGGGGCCGCCGGTCACGTCCAGGTTGTTGGCCGTAATCCGGATGATTTCGCCGAACCCCAGGGTCACCAGGGCCAGGTAGTCGCTGCGCAGCCGGAGCACGGTGAAGCCGATCAGCGAGCCCAACAGCATGGCCAGAGCGCCGCCCAGCGGCATGGCCACCCAGAAGGAGAAGTGGAACTTCTGGGTCAGAATGCCCACGGTATACGCACCCACGGCGAAGTACGCGGCGTAGCCCAGGTCCAGGAGGCCGGCGTACCCGACCACCACGTTGAGGCCCAGGGCCAGGGTCGTGTAGAACAGAATCTGGAGGCCCACGTCCATGACGTAAGGGCTCTGAACCGAAAGCGGCATCACGAAGGCCATGGCAAGCAGCAGCACCAGGGCCGCCGGCTTTACAAATTTTATCTGGCTGGGCTTCAGCCACCGGTTGAGCGTCTTCATGACTACATTCTCCTCGCGATTTTTTCACCAAGGAGGCCGGTGGGTTTGAAGACCAGGATCAGAATGAGGGCGCCGAAGGCGAAGACGTCCTTCCACTGCCCGCCCACCGTGCTGGTACCGAACACTTCCAGCAAGCCCAGCAGCATACCGCCGACCATGGCGCCCGGCAGGTTGCCGATGCCGCCCATGACGGAGGCCGTAAAGGCCTTCAGGCCGACGATAAAGCCCATGAGGAAGCTGACCTGTCCGTAGTAAATGCCGGCCAGAAAGCCGCCGGCGCCTGCCATGATCGATCCCAGGAAGAAGCCCATGGAGATCATCTTGTCGGTGCCGATGCCCATCAGTTGGGCCGCTTCCCGGTCGAACGCAGTCGCCCGCATGGCCTTGCCCACGGTGGACTTCTCAATAAAGGCGTTCAGACCGATCATGAGCCCAAGGGCCAGGAAGAAGATCGACAGAGGCGCGTAGCCCACGTGGACGCCGGCCAGGTCGAACCCGGCCCGGGAGAGCCCCACGGGATAGGTCCGGAACGAGGCGCCCCACGGCTTGAACACCATAGTCGCATTCTCCAGGAACAGCGACATGCCCAGGGCCGTAATGAGGAGGATGATCTTGGGCGACCCGCGCAGAGGGCGGTACGCGAGCCGTTCCACCGCAGCGCCCACACCGCCGGTGAGGGCCATGGCCAACAGCATGGCGAGCCCGATGCCAAAGACACCGTTGCCGATGAAGGTCTTGCCGAAGAGCATCAGCAGGCTATAGCCGATGAAGGACCCGATCATGTAGAAGTCGCCATGGGCGAAGTTAATCAGCCGGATGATCCCGTAAACGATCGAGTAGCCCAGTGCGACCAGTGCGTAGAACGAGCCGATTACCAGCGCATTCAGCAGCTGTGCCAGGATATTGGACACAAAAATCCACCTCACGTCAGGATAACGGGGCCCACGACCGGGAGTCGTGGGCCCCCATTCGAGGTGCTGGAGACTACATGCCCTGGTTGACGACGAACTTGCCGCCCTTGACTTCGAGGACGAGGAAGACACCGTTCTTGCGGTTGCCCTTGTCGTCGAAGGCGACGGCGCCGGTCAGACCGTTGTAGCTGATGCCACGGATGGCCTTGGCGACCGCAGCGCGGTCGGTGGAGCCGGCAGCCTTGATGGCGTTGGCGATGATATTGGTGGCGTCATAAGCCTGGGCCGAGTACGGGCCGGGCTCGCCATACTTCGCCTTGTACTGCGGGATCCAGTCCTTGGCGGCGGTGAAGTCGCCGGCGGCCGGGGTGGTGGTGCAGAAGGTGCCTTCAGCGTTGGCGGCACCGGCGATCTCGATGATGGACGGGTCGTTGGAGCCGTCGCCGTACATGATCTTGGCGGTCATGCCGAGGCCCTTGGCCTGCTTGATGATCAGGCCGCCTTCAGCGTAGTAGCCGGTCCAGAAGATGGCGTCGGGGCTGGTGCCCTTGATCTTGGTCAGGGTCGTGGTGAAGTCCTTTTCGCCCGGGGTAACGACGTCCATGGTCACCGTGGCCTTGCCGGTCAAGGCGGCGTTGGTCAGGTCGGCCAGTTCCTTGGCGTAAGCGGAGTTGTCGTGGATGATGGCGATCTTCTTGGCGCCCAGCTTGCCGGTGAGGAAGGCGGCAGCGGTCTTGGCCTGGTCGGCGCCGGTCGGGTTCATGAGGTTGATGTTGTCGAACTTCTGATCAGTCAGCTTGCTGGCGTTGGCGGCCGGGACGACGACGCCGACCTTGGCGTTGTTGTACACGGTCTCAGACGGCAGGAAAGCGCCGGAGCAGTAACCGGAGACGGAAGCCACGACGTTCAGGGAGACGAGCTTGTTAGCGGCAGCAACGGCCTGGGTGGGGTCGCAGCCATCGTCCTGGACTTCGAGCTTCAGCTTACGGCCGTTCAGCACGCCGCCCTTGGCGTTGATCTCGTCCATAGCCATCTGGATGGCCTGCTTCATGTCCTGGCCCATCTTTGCGGAGGAACCGGTGATCGGGAACGCGGCGCCGACGACCACGTCGCTCTTGTCTTCGGCGGGCTTGGTGTCAGCAGCAGGCTTGGCGGCGGAGCATCCGGCGAGGACCAGGAGCGCAAGGGCCATCAGAGCGGCCATCATGCGGAGCAGAGACTTGGACTTCATTCGCAAAGTCACTCCTTCTAGGTGGTTGATCCCCTATGTGATGCGGGCAAGCCCGCCCGGGTCCGCTACAGGGTGTCCTGCGCCAGGAAACATGCGGGGCGTCAGCGGAGGAGGAAGCCGTTGCCGAGCGGGTCGGTCGGGTCGACAACGAACTGGTGGAACCCGGTGATATTCGCGGATCCGGAGACTTCCGGAATGACGGCGTCGTACTCGCCGGCTTTGGTCGTGCTCAGGATCTTGCCGCCAAACTTGGAGCCGACGATCGACTCGTTGATGAAAGAATCGCCGACTTGCATGTCGCCGAGCCAGTGCAGGTGAGCCAGCCGGGCGGCTGTCCCGGTCCCGCAGGGCGACCGGTCGATCTGCCGGTCCGCAAACACGCAGACGTTGCGCCAGTCAGCCCCCGGCCGATCGGGCTTATCATAGAAAATCGCACCATAGATGTCCCGCAGTTCGGGCTCCAGGGGGTGTTCAATGTTGAAGTTCGCTTCGATGTAAGTCTTGATGGCCCACATGGCCTCCTGCAGTTGCGGCACCATGTCCGGGCGCACCCGCAGGCCCACATCTTCAGCGCGGACAAAAGCGTAGAAGGCACCGCCAAAGACGATGTCGGCGTTGACCACATCCAGCCCCGGAATCGGCACCTTTACGCCGGGCAGGAAGACGAACGAGGGCACGTTTTCAAAGGCGACCCGCGTCACCCGCTCCCCGTCGATGAACGCCTTGGCGATGACCTTGCCGGCCGGGGTGTCGAGCACCACGGTGGGTTCCGGACCGTCCTTCTGAATCAGGCCCGTCTCCAGGGCGGCGGTCACCAGGGCGATGACGCCGTGGCCGCACATGGTGGAGTAGCCTTCGTTGTGCATGAAGAGCACGCCCATATCGGCGCCGGGCGTGACCGGCGGCGTGGGGACGGCCCCGTACATGCCGTGGTGCCCTCGGGGTTCGTACATGAGAATCTGCCGGACAAAGTCCAGGTGCTCCCGCATGTAGCGGCGCCGGTCCAGAATCGTGGCGCCGGGCAGAGGGGGGAGTCCGCCGGTGATGATGCGGAGGGGTTCGCCTGCAGTGTGGGCGTCGATCGTCTGGAAATGCCTGTTGAGGCGCATTGGTGGGGCCTCCTTGTGGGTCTCGTTCTCGTTAGGTAGTACGGCGGCGCTCCGACCGGATGTCCTTCGGCGCTGCGGGCGGCTTACCTTGGAAATGATTCTCGCCGCCCGGGGCGCCTTCGTGCCTGCCGGACCCTTTGGGCCGGCGGCCATGCGCTTCGCTTGGCATTTCAGCCGTCTCCTTGGGTGTTTCGCCAGGCAACTGGGCCTGGTTTCCTGGCGCCAAGCTTGGTTGTCTTGTCGTCAAGAAAGGGGCGAGCCCGTCCGGCCATGGGTCGCAGGCGCATCGGGGCGAAAGTTAAAGATTCGCAGCCGCCCGGGGAGCGCAGCAGCGACGACGCCCAGACGTACCTACCCATGAGCTGCGAAGCCCCCGGGCGGCGAGAATCATTCAAAGGTAAGCGCCCCGCCAGCGCCGAAGGCCCGTGGCCGCGACGGGCGTCGAAACCGCCCAAGCCCCCGCGAGCGCCGAAGGCCCGTGGCCGCGACGGGCGTCGAAGAAACGCCTATACCAGGTGCAACGTCGCCAGCGCCGCATCAAGGCGCCCCATCTCTAAAGAGTTCAGCATCGTGCGCGGACTACGCGCCGGCCCCCCGGCCTGGCCAATCTTGACCATCGCCGTCTTGACCACCTGCACCAGCTTGCCCGACCCCTCGATCATCTGGCAGAGCGGCAGCATCGTCTGGTACAGCTCCCAGCCCTTCTTCCAGTCGCCCTGCTCAACGGCGATCGTGTGCAGGTCGGTGACGATCTTCGGGATCACGTTGCCCGCCACCGAAACCCAGCCTACGGCGCCGACGACGAACGACTCCATCGCCATGTCGTCCCAGCCGCACCAGCCCTCGACGAAGCCCTTGCCTTCGCGGATGATGTCCCGCAGCTTGCGGATATCGCCGCTGGACTCCTTGATGGCGAAGACCGCCGGCAACTCCTTGCCGATCTTGAGCATCAGGTCCATGGACATGTCGATGCCGCTGGTCCACGGGTTGTTGTACAGAATGATCGGCAGGTCGACGGCTTCCGTCAGGCTCTTGAAGTGGAAGAAAATGTCCTCGTCGCGCGGCTTCATATAATAGGGGTTGATGACCATGGCGGCCTGCGCCCCGATCGACTTGGCAAACTGGGTGTATTCGATGGTCTCCTGCGTCGTCTCGGCGGCGGTGCCCACCACGACCGGGATGCGGCCGTTCACTTCTTCCAGCACGACCTCGGCGACCTTCAGCCGTTCCGCTTTGGTCAGGCTGACGAATTCACCAGTGGAGCCCAGGGGGATCAGGCCCTTGACGCCGTTCTGGATATAGAAATTCACGTTGTTGCGAAGACCGGCATAGTCGATGGACTGGTCCTGGTTCATCGGGGTGATCATGACGGGGAAAGCACCACGAAGCATGAGAAAACCTCCCTATGCAAACGGCTACATGAGTAGAAAGCCGTTCTTGATCTCATCGGCGGGGTCCAGCACGAACTGATGGAATCCGGTAATCCAGGCCTGGCCGGTAATCTCCGACACCACCGCGGGCAAATCGCCGACATGGGCCTTCTCCACGGCCCGCGCCCGGAAAATCGACCCGACGATGGATTCGTGCACAAACTCCTCGCCCAGTTTCAGTTGGCCTTTGGCCACCAGCGTCGCCACTTTGGCCGCCGTGCCGGTGCCGCAGGGGGACCGGTCGATGCCGCCCGGCGGAATGATCACCACGTTCTTCTGGTGCGCTTCCGGATGGGTGGGCGGACCGTAAAACTCCACGTGGGTCGCCCCTCGGATGAAGGGCGCCTCGGGGTGCTGGACGGCCACCGTCCGGTTAACCGCTTCCCGGATGGCCACGCCGGTGCGAATGAGCCGGGAACCGTTCTCCCGGGTCAGTTCCAGCCCGAGCGCCTCGGCGTTGGTGATGCAATAGTAGTTGCCGCCGTAGGCGACATCCACGGTCACCGTCCCGAAGCCCGGCACCTGCACGCGGAGGTCCGGGAACTGGAGGAAGGACGGGACATTGCGGAACGTGACGCCGATGGCCTTGCCGTCCCGCACGGTCACGTTTACCCGCACGAGGCCGGCCGGCGTGTCCAGGGTGAACGCGGTGATCGGCTCGGTGACCCGGACCAGCCCTGCTTCGACGGCCGCCGTGCAGAGCCCGATGGTGTCGTGGCCGCACATGGGCAGGTAGCCGCCGGTCTCAATGAAGACCACGCCGAGGTCGGCCGTGGGGTCGCAGGGTTCGGTCAGTACGCAGCCGGACATGACCTCGTGGCCCCGCGGCTCATACATGAGCACCTGGCGGAGCCAGTCATAGTTCTGCTTCATGTCCAGCATCTTTTCGCTCATGGTCCTGCCCGCGAGGCGCACCGCCCCGCCGATAATCGTCCGGGTGGGGTTACCGCCGGTGTGGGAGTCAATCGTGGAGATCAACTTGGTAAAGCGCATGGTCCACCTCCTGTGGGCTGGGTCAGTGAGCGGAACCGAACCGGTCGAGCCGGACCGGCTCGGTGGGAATGCAGGTGGGTTGGCCGGTCAGCATCTCGCTCATGAGTCTGCCGGTCACGGCGGCCAGGCCGATGCCGTCGCCTTCGTGCCCCGCCGCGACCCAGAAGCCCGGCACGGCAGGGACCGGCGAGATAATCGGCAGGTGGTCCGGCATCCAGGGCCGCACCCCGGCGTAAGTCCGAATCACCTGAATGTCCTTCAGCACCGGGTAAAACCTGATCGCCCGCCGGGCCATCACCCGGATGACGTCCATATCAACCGCATGATCGATCCCCACGAACTGCCGGGAAGAGCCGATCAGGAAGTTGTTCGACGCCGTTCGTTCGTAGACCATGGCCACGCCGTACTTCTCGGTCTCGGCGTCCACCACCCGGCTCTTGCCGAACTTGGACATGAGGTAGCCGAACTCCATGACCTTGCGCCGGCTGACCAGAAAGGTCCGGCTGGCGACGAGAATGTGGCCCTTGCGGGGCTTGATCGGCAGGTCGACGCCCACCATGGCTGCGATGGCCGGTGCCCAGACGCCGCCGGCGTTGACGGCGACCTTGGTGGCGATGGTGCCCTGTGCGGTCTCCACGCCGGAGATCGCGCCGTCCGCCTCCCGGCGAAAGCCGGTGCAGCCGGTGAAGGGGAGAATGCGGGCCCCGTGCGTCTTCGCGCCCCAACAGAGCGCGTAGATCATGTGCGGCGGGCTGATGGTGCTGTCCGTGCCGCACTCCAGGCCGCCCGGCAGGTCGGGCGCAAAGTAGGGCGAGTCGTCCTTCAGGTCTTGCCGGTCCAGCATCCGGAACGGCAGTCCCAGGGCCTTCTGCATATTCACCCAGGACTGGGCCGCTTCCATTTCGGCGTCCGACTCGCAGACCAGAATGGAGCCCCGCTCCCGGTATTCAAAGTCGTCCAGTTCCCGGACCAGGTCCTTGACCAGTTCCTGGCTTTTGAGTCCCATCTGGCTGTCGAAGCCAGGGTCTTTATCAATCGCGAGGATGTTTCCGTCGCAGTGGGTCGACGTGCCGCCGCCGATTTCGCCCCGCTCCAGCAGGGTGACTTCAAGACCGGCCTTGGCGCAGTAGTAGGCGATCGCGCAACCGATGATGCCGCCGCCGATAACCACAACCTCAGAAGACGTCGGGATTTGGGACCTGGGGATTTGGGACCTGGGGATTTGACCCATTCAGTCGCGCCCCCTTTTCGGAATCCGAAAGTCCGTCTGTCCCTAAACTCCTACAAGATTCATGCCAACCGCGAATAAGTACGATAAGTATCCGTTAATAGCCCTTTAGATCGACAGGGTTCGACGGTGCTGTATCGAACTTTGTACAACGGTGTGCTAACATTGCTACATGCGGTAAGTATTTTGAACATGTTCTGAAAATCACAATGTCTGTGATGAAAGTCACAAGGGGGCAGTTTCCGCATGGATTTGCCGCAGGCGAGCGTTGCCCACATCATGACGCGGCGCTTTCGCATCGTGAACCGAACTGGCTGGCCTCCGGACTTGCAGCGGGAGCAGACCGCCGTACTGCTGCTGGAGCACCAGGGGCGCGTGACCGGCGCCGCCATGCGGGACAACGCGTTGACGTGGATCGCCGAACACCCCGGTATGGGCCCGGATGTCTACGCCTGGCAGCCCGTCAGCGTGGTACTCCCCACGATGCCGGTCATGGATTTTGCCACGCAACTGGGGTCGTCCGTTGCGGTGGTGGTCGAGGCCGACGGCACTCCGATGGGCGTGCTGCTGGGCCCCGAACTGATCTGGTACCTGGCCGGCGAGTACCGCAAACTGGCCGCTCGCTTCGACACGGCCATCAACACCGTAGATGAGTCGGTCTCGATGGTGAACGAAGACGGCCACGTGATCGTCTGGAACCGGGCGGCACAAAGGCTGTTCGATATTGAGCCGGCGGCCATTTTGGGCCGTCCTCTGGCCGAGTTTTTCCCGTCCCGCGACCAGTGGAGCCTGCGCGCACTGGCTACAGGTATAAGCGTGCATCATGCGCTGCACGAGCCCCGCCCGGGCACCTGGGTCTTTATTACCTCGGCGCCGGTCCGCCTCGGGGACCGGATTGTCGGCGCACTGGCGGTCGAGCAAAACATGACCCAGCTGGTCAACCTGAACGAACAGCTGTACCGCACCACGTCGGAGGTCAAGGCGCTGCAGGGCGTCGTGGCGCAACTGCGCCAGCACGAGGACCCGTTTGAAGTGATTCGGGGCCGGGGTGTGTCGATCCAGAAAGCGATCGCCCTGGCGCATAAGGTGGCCGCCTCCGACGCCTCGGTTCTGGTCCGGGGCGAGAGCGGCGTGGGCAAGGAGCTGTTCGCCAAGGCGATTCACGACGCCAGCGAACGGCGGGACAAGCCGTTTATCGCCATCAACTGCGGTGCGATCCCCGCCGGCCTGTTCGAGAGCGAGCTGTTCGGCTACGAAAAAGGCGCCTTTACCGGCGCCGATCAAAAAGGCAAGAGCGGCAAGCTGGAGCAGGCCCAGGGTGGCACGCTGTTTCTGGACGAGGTGGGCGAACTGCCCATGGAGGCCCAGGTCAAGCTGTTGCGGGTGTTGCAGGACCGCCGATTCTACCGGCTGGGCAGCGACAAGCCGCGCATTGTCGACCTGCGGATCATCGCCGCCACGAACCGGAACCTGGACGACATGCTCCGCCAGGGCTCCTTCCGGGAAGATCTTTACTTCCGGCTGGACGTGGTCAGCCTGGAGGTCCCGCCGCTCCGAGACCGGCTGGAAGACATGGCCGAGCTGGTCCACGACTTCGTCCAGGAGTTTGCCTTGCGGTACAAAAAGCCGATCAACGGCATCGAACCGGACGTGATGCTGGCGCTCATGAATTACGGCTGGCCCGGCAACGTGCGGGAGTTGCGCAACGTCATGGAGCGGCTGGTCGTCCTGGCCGACGACGGGATGATTCAGGCCGCCCACCTGCCGTACGTCATGCAGAAGAAAAGCTTCGCGGCTTCGGAGCCGGTGCCGGCGCGGGCAGCCGGGCCGCAGGGCGGCCTGGTGGCGGCGGCCCGTGACTCCAGAATCGAGCCCATGGACCTGACCTCTACCGCCAAGGAGGCCCGGCGAGCCGCCATTCTGGCCGCCCTGGAGGCCAGCGGCGGGAACCGTTCGGTAGCCGCCCAGCGGCTGGGGGTCTCACGGAGTGCCTTTTACTATCAGATGAAGCAGTTGAAGCTGGTTTAGCGTTGGCACAAGGATTGCAGTAGGATAAGGCCAGGAGGTGCTGGCGTGAAAGAAGATCTGATCATCTGCCGGTGCGAGGAGGTCTCGCTCCGGGAGATCACGGAAGCGATCGCCGGAGGCGCCGTCACATCCCGGCAGGTCAAGCTGGCCACACGGGCCGGCATGGGATTCTGCCAGGGGCGCACCTGCCGCCATTTTGTCGAACAGCTCACCGGGGACGAGCCCGGGGCCGAACCCCTGGGCAGCATGGCCTACAAGCCCCCCGTCCGCCCCACTTCTTTTGGCCGGCTGGCCGGGGAGGGGCAGGAATGAGCGGCCGTGTGACGGACCATCCGATTTTGGGCCGGGCGCCGGAGCGGAACCTGGTCAGCTTCATATTTAACGGCCAGACCGTGCAGGGCTATGAGGGCGAACCGATCGCCGCCGCCTTGCTGGCCCTGGGCATCCGGGTCCTGCGCCGCAGTGAAGTGAATGGCGAGGCCCGCGGGCTGTACTGCGGCATCGGCCACTGCTTTGAGTGCCGCGTGGTGGTCAACGGCGAGCCGAACCTGCGCTCCTGCCTCACGCCCGTTCGGGCGTCCATCGTCGTCGAGTCGGCGGTCACACCGCCGGGCGACTGGAACGGAGGGGAGCCCGCATGACAGGCCGCAGCGTCGACCTCGCCGTCATCGGCGGGGGTCCGGCGGGCATTAGCGCTGCTACGGTGGCCGCCCGCCACGGGCTGAAGGTTCTTGTGCTGGACGAGCATCCCCAGCCCGGCGGCCGGCTGCTGGGGCAACTGCATGAGATGCCCGGCCACGGCTGGTGGCGGGGCGCCGAGATCGCCCGGACCATGCTGGACGAGGCCCGGGCGGCCGGCGTGGAGATCGTCTCCGGCGCCGCCGTTTACGGGCTGCGGCCGCAGTGGGAGGTCCTGGTTCAGGGCACGCCGTTCGAAACCGTGACCGCACCCCGGCTGCTGATCGCGACGGGCGCGGCGGAAAAATCCGTGCCGATTCCGGGCTGGACCACGCCCGGCACCATGACCGCCGGCGGCGCCCAGGTCATGGTCAACGTGCACCGGGTGAAGCCCGGCAAAAAGGCGCTCATGGTCGGTGTCAACGTGCTGACGCTGACCATCGCCCGGGAACTGGCGCTGGCAGGGGTGGAGGTGGCGGGCATCGTACTGCCGCCGCTGGGGCCGTTCTCGGCGGAGTCGGCCAACCCGACGAAAATCATCGCCGCCATGTCCCGCATGGCAGGGCTGGCTCCGTCGCCGCTGCTGCGGCTGGCGGGTTCCGTCTTCGGGCCGTCATCGGCGGGGTTGGGCGCCGCACTCTACCCAAGCTGGGGCGTCAAGGTCTGGGGGCTGCCCATGTACCTGCGGACCGCCTGCGTCGAGATTCGCGGCCAGGATGAAGTCACAGGCGTGGTCCTGGAACAGATCGGGCCGGACGGCACGCCCACCGGGCGCCGTCGGACGCTCGAAGTCGACCTGGTCTGCATATCCGACGGGCTGTATCCGCTGGCGGAGCTGGCTTCGGCGGCGGGGTGCGCCTTTGCACAGGTGCCTGAGCTGGGCGGCCGGGTGCCGCTCTACGGCTCCGACATGCGGACCACCGCACCGGGGGTCTTCGTGGCCGGGAACGTCGCCGGCATCGAGGGCGCACAGGTGGCGGCCGCTCAGGGCCAGGTGGCCGGGTATGGCATCGTTGCCGACGCCGGGCGGATCGCGGGCAGCGACCCGGCGATCCTGGCGGCCCGGACGGCGCTGGCGGAGGTCCGGCGCAGTTCGCCCATCCAGTTCCATCCGCGCCTGGCGGACGGGCTGACGACCCTGGCCCGGGCGTGGGAGGCACAGGTTCAGGCCCAGGCGGAGGCCCTGGGCGGGAGACCCGTATGACGGCAGTCGTGCGGATTCCGGGCGTATGGCGGGGCCTGACGGCCGGTGAGGCCGCCCCGCTCCTGGAAGGCGACACCGTCGGGGAGGTGCTCCGCAACCTCACGGAGCGCTACCCGGACATGCGGGACCGGCTGTTCGCCGCCGGCGGCGGGCTGAAGCCGTACCTGAACGTTTTCCTCAATCAGGTCGACATCCGCTCCCTGGATGAGCTGGAGACGCAGGTGCTGGACGGCGACGAGCTGTTGCTGCTCATGGCCATCAGCGGGGGGTAACTCCGTGGAGGGAACACAAGGGACACCCCACAGCCGGGGTGTCCCTTCGAAGCGGCATGGCGGCGCGCCAGCCGGCACCACCGGACGTGCCAGACCTTGGCGTCAACGAAAGCCCGGGCCGTAGCCCGGGCGTGAGAATCACGATGGCGCTTAACCCTTGAAGTAGGCCTTCACGAAGAACGTCAGGTTGGCCGGGTTCTCCGCCAGGCGGCGCATCAGGTAGGCATACCACTGGGTACCGAACGGCACGTAAACGCGCACCCGGTAGCCGGCTTGCACCAGGCCGGTCTGCAGGTCGTTGCGGATGCCGTAGAGCATCTGGTATTCAAAGTTGGCCTTGCTGATCTTGTTCTCTTTCACAAACGCGTTCAGGGCGTTGATGATCGCTTCGTCGTGGGTCGCGACGGCAACGTAGACGCCCTTCTTCATGGCCATCTTACACATTTCGACATACGCCTTGTCGGTGTCCGCCTTGAGGGGGTACCGGACGGTATCAGGCTCGGCGTACGCGCCCTTGACGACGCGGACGTTGACGTTCATGTTTACGTAGTCTTCCATGTCCTTGAGGGCCCGGGGCAGGTAGGACTGCAGCACGATGCCGGTATTCTTAAACTTGGTGTACAGGTTATTGAAGAAGTCGATGGTAATCTGGGTGAGGCTGGAGTCTTCCATGTCGACCCGCGCCCAGTTCTTATAGCCCTGCGCCTTGGTCAGAATGCGTTCCATGTTGGCCTGGCAGAGCTTTTTGTCGATGTTCAGGCCCATCTGGGTCAGCTTCATGCTGACGTTGGAGTCGACGCCGCTCTTGTTAATGGCATCCAGCAGCTGTAAGTATTCTTCGGCGGCGGCGTTGGCTTCGGCAGCGGAACTGACGGACTCGCCCAGCACGTCCAGAGTCGCCATGATGCCCTTGCTGTTCAGTTCCTTCACGGCGGCGATGGCCCGGTCCATGGATTCGCCGGCGACGAAGCGCTGGGCGCCGATGCGCATGCCGTGTTTGCGCATGAAGCGGTTGACCGATTTACTTTCTGCGAACCAGAGAATGACCTTGCGCATGGTAAGTGCCATTTGTCAGCGTTGCCTCCTGGGAATCGTGCGGGATGGTTACCGTGGGTTTCGTTGGTTGACGTCCGACCCCCTTCGTGCGAGACCCTGAAGTTTAGCCCGGCGGTTTGTGTAAATGCACAAACGCCTCCGAAAGGAGCGAGGCCATGTCTGTGTATCATCCCAGCCTGCAGGCGCTGCTGGCCGAAACCGGCCTGCTGCCCTGCCTCGCCCCCGGGTCCGCCGGCCTGACCCGGCCGGTGGGCAGCCTCATTTTCCTGGAGACGGGCGCCGACGCGGCAAACATAGAGCCGGACCAACTGGTGCTGGTTTCGGGCCAGGCGGTCCGGGAGCTGACGCCGGCCGGCCTGGTGGCACGCCTGAACGGGGCAGGCGTGGCGGGCATTATCGCCCGGCAGGCCGGAGAACCGCTGGAGGAGGAGGCCGCCCGCTGCGGCTTGCCGCTGGTGCTGCTGCCGCCGGGCGCCAACTGGACCGGGGTGCTGGAGGCGGTCCAGCACTGCCTGGACCGCGCCCGGGTCACCCGCACTGCGCCGTCATCGGCGGCCCCCCGGGATGCGCTGCTGGACCTGGCCGAAATGCTGTCGCGGGCCACGGGCAATCCGGTGACGGTGGAAGATCCGTACTTTGGCGTGAAGGCGTACAGCAGCCAGTCGGGCGAACTGGACCCGGTCCGGGTCCAGACGATTCTCTCCAAGCGGGCGCCGGAGGCCGTGCACAAAGGCTTTGAGAAGTACGGCGTCATGAAAGTGCTGCACGGGGCCAGAGGGCCGGTGCGCATTGAGGCGATTCCGGCCATGGGGCTGAACGGCACCCGGGTGGTGGTGCCAATCCGGGCGGGCGGTAGCCTGCTCGGGTATATCTGGGTGATCGAGTCGGACCGCAAGCTGGAGGACGGGGAGATGCAGCTACTGGCCGGGGCGGCCCGCACGGCGGCGGCCCTGCTGACGGAGCAGCAGGCGGGGCGGAACCTGCAGTTGCGGCTGCAGGAGGAGTTCCTGCGCGATCTGCTCCTTGGGCAGATGCGCTCCGAAGAGGCGGCGGTCAACCGGTTGCAGTCGCTGGGGATCCACCTGGGGCCTTACCGGGTCGCCGCGGCGCTGGACCTGGGGCAGGCGGCGTCGGCGGACGGGCCGGCAGCCAGGGACCCGGCAGCCAGGGACCCGGCAGAAGGGGCGGCGAAAGACCTGGTATCGGCCTGCCGGGGCGAACTGGAGCGCCTGGGCATAAACGGCCTGGTCGGCGAGCAGTCCGGCGGGGCGTGGCTGCTGCTTTCCTACCCGGGCAACGGGGGTGGCCGGGCGGCAGCGGAGGCCGTCCGGCAGGCCCGGGAAGCGGGGGAGTCCCTACTGACCGCCGCCTCCAGTGCCACCGCCATCTCCGGTGCCACCGCCCCCGCCGGGGGAGTGGGGCCTTGCGTCGGCGTGGGGAACCCGTTCCGGCTCTTGGTGGAGGCCCGGCAGTCCATCCAGGAGGCGCAGTCCGCCGTCGCCCTGGGCCGGTCGCTCTGGGCGGGGCGGCGGGTCATTCAGTACGAGGACCTGGGCGCTTACCGGTTGCTGGCCCACCTGGACGACCCGGCAGTCGTCGAAGCCCGCAGTCATCCGGTCCTCCGGACGCTGTCCCGGTACGATGCCGAGAACGGCACCGACTTACTCCCGAGCCTGGAGGCCTATTTCAACTGCGCCGGCAACGTCCGGCAGGCCGCCAGGGCACTGACGGTCCATCCCAATACCATGTTGTACCGGCTCCAGCGCATGGCGGAAATCGCCGGCTTCGATCAGAATGACAGCGGCCAGCGGTTCGTGTTGGACCTGGAGTTCCGGCTCCGCCGCCTGAATCAGCAGGGGTAACTTAACTTTGGTTTGCCGAAGGGCCGGGAGCGCAACGCGCCGAATTTACCTCCAAGCGAGGTGAGGCGTGTGGCATCCCGGCCCGAATTCGTGCATTTGCACTTGCATACCGAATACTCCCTGCTCGACGGTGCCAACCGCATCGAGCCGCTGGCGGCCCGCGCCGCCGAACTGGGCATGCGGGCCATGGCCATGACCGACCACGGGGTGCTGTTTGGCGTCATCCCGTTTTATAAAGCCTGCAAGGCGCACGGCGTCAAGCCGATTCTGGGCTGCGAACTCTACGTGGCGCCGGACAGCCGGCATATCAAGACCGGCGGCGAGCGGGGCTACCATTTGACCGTGCTGGCCGAGACCTACGAAGGCTACAAGAACCTGGTGAAGCTGGTCTCGTCCGGCTTCACGGAGGGCTTTTACTATAAGCCCCGGGTGGACGCCGACCTGCTGGCGCAACACAGCAAGGGCCTGATTGCGCTGTCTGGCTGCCTGGCGGCCGAAGTGCCCGCCCGGTTCCTGGAGGGGCAGGAGGATGAGGCGCGCAAGGCGATCCGTAAATATCGGGAGATTTTCGGCCCGGAGCACTATTTCCTGGAGCTACAGGACCACGGCCTGCCCGAGCAGCCCCGGCTGAACGAGTTCCTGCTGCGGCAGGGGCTGCCGGTGGTGGCGACCAACGACGCCCATTACCTCTACCCGGAGCACGCCAAGGTGCAGGACGTACTGATTTGCATCGGCACCAACAAGACGGTGGATGACCCTAACCGGCTGCGCATGGGTTCAAACGAACTGTACGTAAAATCGGCGGCGGAGATGGCCTATCGTTTCGGCCACATCCCCGCTGCCCTCACAAACACCCTCGCGATCGCCGAACGCTGTAACGTGGCGCTCCCGTTCGGCCAGATTCACCTGCCGAACTACACCATTCCCGCCGGCTACGACGCGGCCGGGTACCTGCGCCACCTCTGCCACGAGCGGCTGGCGGACCGGTACCACGGGAATCCCCCGGCCGGCGCCGGGGAGCGGCTGGCGCACGAACTGGGCGTCATCGAGCACATGGGCTTTCCCGGCTACTTCCTCATCGTCTGGGACTTTGTCGATTACGCCCGGCGCAGCGGCATTCCCGTGGGGCCGGGGCGCGGCTCGGGCGCCTCGTCGCTGGTGGCCTACGTGCTGGGCATCACCGACGTCGACCCGCTCCGCTACGGGCTGCTGTTCGAGCGGTTCCTGAATCCCGAACGGGTGGACATGCCCGACTTCGACATCGATTTCTGCTACGAGCGGCGCGGCGAAGTGATCGAATACGTTCACCGGAAGTACGGGGCCGAATGCGTGGCCCAGGTCATCACGTTTTCGACCATGGCGGCCCGCGCCGCCGTGCGGGATGTGGGCCGGGCCATGGGCCTCTCCTACGGCGAGGTGGACCGGGTGGCCAAGCTCCTGCCCTGGGGGCGGGACCTGGACCGGGCACTCGCCGATGTGCCGGCGCTCAAGGAGCTGTACCAGACCCGCGACGAAGTCCGGACTCTGCTGGACACAGCCCGGGCCGTGGAGGGCATGCCCCGCAACCCATCGGTGCATGCCGCCGGCGTGGTGATTACCGCCGAGCCGCTGGTGGAGCACGTGCCACTCTACAAGTCCACCGATGACGCGGTCATCACCCAGTTCGACATGGACCAGTTAAAAGACATCGGCCTGTTGAAGATGGACTTCCTGGGCCTGCGAACGCTGACGGTCATCGATTACGCGGTCAAGTTCATCCGCCGGGAGCGGCCGGATTTCGACATCGAACAGATTCCGGAGGATGACCCGGCCACTTTCGCCATGCTGGCCCGCGGCGACACGCTGGGCCTCTTCCAGATTGAAGCGGGCTGGGTGGCCGACGTGCTCCGGCAAATGAAGCCGACCCGGTTCGAGGACATCATCGCCACGATTTCGCTCTGCCGGCCCGGGCCGATGGAGTACATTCCGGATTACGTGCGCGGGAAGCTGAACCCCGAGGGCGTTCAGTACCTGCATCCGGACCTGGAGCCGATTCTCGCCGAGACTTACGGCGTTATGGTCTATCAGGAGCAAATCATTCAGATCGCCCACAACCTGGCCGGCATGAGCCTCGGTCAGGCCGACCTGCTCCGGCGGGCCGTGGCCAAGAAGAAGCGGGAGGACCTGGAGCGGTACGGCAAGCTGTTCATGGAGCGTCTTCAGGGGCGCGGCTACACCCAGGCCGTCGCGGAGTCCCTGTACGACCAGATCATTCGCTTCGCCAACTACGGCTTCAACAAATGCCACGCAACGCCGTACGCCAAGGTGGCCTACCAGACGGCCCATCTCAAGCGGCACCATCCGGTGGAATACATGGCGGCGCTGATCAACTCCGTGGTGGGCTACGAGTCCAAAGTGGCGCTGTACATGGACGAGTGCCGCCGGTTGGGCATCGCAACGCTGCCGCCGGACGTCAACTCTTCCATGGCCCGGTTTACGCCCGAGGGAAACTCCATCCGGTTCGGGCTCGGCGCCGTCAAGAACGTGGGCTGGGGCGCCGTGGACGCCGGCATCGCCGCCCGGGAGGAGCGGGGGCCGTTCACGTCACTCGGGGACTTTTGCGAACGGGTCGACATTCGCCACCTGAACCGAAAGGCGGTGGAAGCGCTCATTAAAGCGGGGGCGTTCGATCAGGTCGCCCCGCCAGGCGGGAGGCCGGCCCGCCGGGCGCAGTTGCTGGAAGTGCTGGACCGGGTGCTGGAAGAGGCGCACCGGGTGCAGCGCCACCGGCAGGCCGGCCAGATGTCGCTGTTTGACCTGGGCGTCGGCCCGGAGGCGGGGGACGGGGTGTCGGACCGGCTGCCGGACATTCCCGAGTACGCCCCGGAGCAGTTGCTGGCCATGGAGAAAGAGGTCCTGGGGTTCTATGTCTCCGGGCATCCGCTGCGGCAGCACCAGGATTTGCTGGATGCGCACGGCTGCATCCCCCTGGCAACGCTGCCCGAGCAGCCGGACGGCGCCCGGGTGACGCTCGGCGGCGTGCAGGCCGGGCTCAAGCAGGTTTCGACCCGTTCCGGCGGGACCATGGCGTTCCTGACCCTCGAAGACCAGACCGGGCAGGCCGAGATCGTGCTCTTCCCCCGGGTGTTCACGGCCTGCGCCCGCCTCCTCGCCAGCGACCAACCGGTGCTGGTCCGGGGCCGGCTGCAGAACCAGGAGGAAGAGGTCAAGGTGCTGGCCGACGAGGTGCTGCCCGTGGCGACCGCCGTCGCCCCGGCGGCGGCGGCCCGGGAGCCGGCCCCCACCCCGGCCCCGGGCCTGCGAGACAGTATCTCGTCGAAAAGTTCAATCGTCTATCTTAAGGCAGATGCTCTTACCGAATCGGACCCGGTCATGGTCCAAATCAAGGCCGTACTGAAACGCCACCGGGGCGAGACGCGGGTACGAATCAAACTGCTGCGTTCCGGCAAGTGGATCGAAGTCCATCCGTTCCTACAAGTGGCGCTTGGCGCCGGCGTGCTGGCGGAACTGGCGGCAGTTGTCGGAGCCGATTCGGTGGTTGTGCGGGAGTCGGAATAGGGGCACCAGGCCATTTTCTGACGTACATTGCCATGTACTCCGTCCAATCTACAGGAAAGGTGGTAAAGCCATGTACAAAGTCGTCCTTAAGATGCTGAAAGATCGTGGCGTAACACTGCCGCAGATCGCTGAAGTCGTACTCCAGATTCAGATTGGCTACTACCCGGAACTCACCCTGGAAGAATGCCTGGCCGGCGTCGAAGCGGTCATCAAGAAGCGCGAGGTGCAGCACGCCATTCTCACCGGCGTCGCGCTGGATGTGCTGGCTGAGGAGAAGAAGCTGCCCGAGCCGCTCCAGACCATTGTGGCCACCGACGACTTCCTGTTCGGCGTCGATGAAATCGTGGCCCTCTCCATAACCAACGTCTACGGTTCGATCGGCCTGACCAACTTTGGCTACCTCGACAAGACCAAGCCGCTGGTAATCGGGGAATTGAACGCCCACAAGTCAGGCAGTTGCCATACGTTCCTGGATGACCTGGTGGCGGCCATCGCCGCGGCGGCGGCGAGCAAGATTGCCCACGCCCGGCGTCCGTCCGACAACGAATAGCACGGACGGCTGCACCCGGTGGGTGCAGCCGTTTGTGGTCAACCCGCAGGGGAGGGGTCCGGTTTGTCTGAGATGGGTGAAGGCTGGGACCGGCTTACCGACATTGCCGTCGTGCTCTACGACGAGGCCACCATCCGGGAGAAGGTCGAGGAGTTGGCGGCCAATATCACCGCCGACTACCGGGACCGGATGGCAGCCGACCCAAAGTGGAACCTGCTGGTGGTCAGCGTGCTTCGGGGATCGGTCTTTTTCCTGACTGACCTCGTCCGCGCCATCGAACTGCCGGTTACAATGGACTTCATGGCCCTCGCCGCCTACCGGTCGCCCGGGCGGGTGCAAATTCTGAAGGACCTGGAGGACGATATTCAGGACCGGGACGTGCTGGTGGTGGAAGATATCATCGACACCGGGCTGACGCTCCGGTATCTGCTGCACCAGCTGGCCGCCCGGGGCCCCCGCAGCCTCACCGTCGCCACGTTCATCGATCGGTCCGGACTGCGGCTGGTACCCGACCTCCCCATCGGCTACCGGGGGTTCGACGTGAAGGATCTGTTCGTGGTCGGTTACGGGCTGGACTTCCGGGAGCGGTATCGGAATCTGCCGTTCATTGGGGTCCTGAAAGACGAGGCGATGGCCGAGGAGTTTGAGCGTCCCCGGTTCGCCCACCCCAGCGAAGTGGAGTTCGCTCAGTTGCTGGACTTCTACCGGATTCGGTGGGAGTACGAGCCCCGGACGTTCGTGCTGAGAGAGGACGACAACGGTCACGTGGAGGTGGGCTTCAGCCCGGACTTCTACCTGCCCGACTTCGACCTGTTTATTGAAGTGACCACCAAAAAGCCGCACCTCATGAACCGAAAGCTCCGGCAGGTGGAGGCGTTGCGCCGGCAGTATCCCGGGGTTCAGGTGGAGTTGCTGGAACGGACGAACTTTAACTATCTCGCCAAGAAGCTGAAAGGCCGGGAGCGAGATTGACGCCAACACCGCCGCCGGCCGGCCCGGCGCAGCAGCCAGTGAATACAAAAAGCCTCCGGGGCGCACGGCGTCCTGGAGGCTTTTTTGCAAACAATGCTCCCCGAGAAGCGTTGATCGAACCAGCCTTGGAGACTTTTGCTAACTTCCTGGCTTCTTTTGAAAGCCAGCCTGTTAACTTCAGCTGTCCAGCCTGGCTTGAATGTTGGTCGCAGAAATGAACCCTGACCGACATTCAACTCCGGTCCCACGTGTAGCCCTTTCTCGATTCAGATCGATATCACCGGATATCTTCCTGCACCGAAGCTATCGTTTGGCGCCGTTGACGATTCCGTCCCGAGGAGCATTGTCAATGTACCATGCGGGCAGCGGACTGCCTAGAGAATGAATGTTCGCTATTCAAGAAATTCTAATAATAACTCGTGATGAATGTGAGGGGAATTTCTGATCGCGCACCCCGCCGTAAGATCATTGTCGGCCAGTGAGCGAAAATCCTCCGTGCATCGAACTTTCCGTCCGGCGAACCCGTAATTCCTATTACAGGAAATACTGGGGGTGGGCGGGATGGTGGCCGAAGAGTTGCGGGCGCCCTGGTGGAAGTGGACGCTCTTCAGCGTGGCCGTCTCCGTGGTGGAGGTCGCCTTCATGGTGGCGGGCATTTTCGTGGTGCTCTTCCAGGGAGTGGACATTCGGGACTATGTCGCCCTGTCCCGCCCGCCGTTTATCACCGACGGGGTCGTGGCAGCCGGGTTTGCGCTGTTGCTGGCGGGCCAGACCATGGTGCCGGTGCTCATGATTCCCCTGTTCCGGCCGGCGCGGGTGGCCGGGTTCGCGGGCTTTCGCCGGCCCCGTCCGGGGCTGATGCGGCGTCTGGTCGTGGGTGCGGCCCTGGCCGCGGCCGTACAGGTCCTCTGGACGTACGTGGGGCCGGTGCCCGCAGAGCAGTGGCGCATGCTGGAGCACATCATGTACGCGGTGGCGGGCGGCGGGCGCTTCTGGCCCATGGTCTGGATTTTTGCCACCGTCGTGCTCATGGGGCCGCTCGCGGAGGAGATTCTGTTCCGGGGCGTGGCGTTCGGCCTCATGCGGAGCCGCTGGGGCTTCTGGATTGCGGCCGCCGCTTCGGCCGCCGGCTTCGGTCTGGCCCACGGTTTTGCCAACGCCCTGCCCACGGCACTGCTGGGTTTCTACTTTGCGTACCAGGTGGAGCAGGACGGCAGTCTGTACGGCGCCATGGCCCTCCACGGCCTGAACAATCTCGCGGCGGTGGCCATCATGGCGTGGCCGACCCTGGCGCGGCATCTGCACTGACGAACTTCCACGAAATGGACGCGGTGGCCGGCCTGCGCGATGGGGAGGCTAAGGTCTGCAGGTCGGTCCAGGAGGTATGGAGATGCAGAGTCGGCAGACCCCCCGCAGGGGTGGCCTCGGCACCGTCGATCTCATGATGATGGGCTTCGGCAATATTATCGGCGCCGGGCTGTTCGTGGCCAGCGGCGTGGCGGTGAAGCAGGCGGGGCCAGCGGTGGTGCTCGCCTTTGTCATCGGCGCGGTTGCGTTTTACGGGGTGGTGACGGCCCTCGCGGAAATGGCGACGGCCAACCCGGCGCCGGGCGGCCTGCGGTCGTTCGCCCGGGAGGCGCTGGGCCCGTGGATGGGCTTTACGGTCGGCTGGATGTACTGGACGTCCGGCGTGCTGACCATGTCCAGCGAAGTGACGGCCGCCGCGCTGCTGGCGCACCTCTGGCTGCCGAACGTGCCGCTCTGGACGCTTTCACTCGCCTTTTCGCTGCTCATCACCGGCATTAACTTTCTGGACGCCCGCGGCTTCGGCCGGGTGGAAGGGGGGCTGGCGGTGGGGAAAGTGCTGGCGCTGGCCGGGTTTATTCTCATTGGCGGCTACTTCCTGGCCCGGGGGAGCGGGGTGCCGCTGCAGGACCTCCAGGGACCGGGGGCCGGGCTGGGGCGCCTCTTCCCGACGGGGCTGCGCGGCTTTGCCTCATCGCTGCTGATGGTGATGGTCACCTATGCGGGCGTGCAAATCGTGGGCATGGCGGCCCCGGACACGCACGACCCGGTCCGGACGATTCCCCATGCCATCCGGGGCCTGACGGCAAGCGTAATCCTGCTTTACCTGGGGGCGTTCTCGGTGCTGGTGCTGCTGCTGCCCTGGCGCCAGATCCAGACCGGCTCCAGCCCGTTCGTTCAGGCGCTGGGCCGGCTGGGGCTGCCGGGGGCGCAGGGCGTGCTGAACCTCGTGGTCCTGACGGCGGCGCTCTCGGCCTTGAACGCCACGCTGTACGGCGTCTCCCGGATGCTCCGGTCGCTGGCCCGGGACGGCGAGGCGCCGGCCATTTTCCGGGGCAGCACCCGCACCGGGACGCCCGGCTGGGCCCTGGCGGGCAGCAGCATGATGCTGGCGGTGGGCGTCGTGCTGTCGTACCTGCTGCCGCACCGGGCTTACCTGATGATCACCAGCGCCAGCGGCTTTATCGCGATGTTCAACTGGACGGTGATCGCGCTCTGCTACCTGCGCTACCACCCCAAGCTGGTGCGACAGCACGGAGAGCGGCTGGTCTACCGGGCGCCGGGGTATCCGTACCTGCCGCTGGTGACCATGGGCATTACGGCGGGCGTCATGCTGACCACGCCGCTGAACCCGGGCCAGACGGTGGGCATGGTCGTGGGGACGGCGCAGTTCGCGCTGGTGAGCGCCGTGTACTACGTGCTCATCATGCCCCGGAAGCGGGTGGCGGACGAGGCGGAGGGTGTGGTGATCGAGTACGCCCCGCCGGAGCCGGTTGAGCCGGACGACCGGCTCCGGACGTAATCCCCCGGGTCCATGGCTCGCAATCCGACCTTATTTGGCGTTGCCCGCCTTCACCACCTGGATTCCCTTCGTGCCGAGGTACACGGCAATGCTCGCACCCAACAGCTGGAGCACTTGCGGCGGGAGGGTCGGCACCGACCAGGTATCCACGAACAGGAACAGGAACACAACGGCTGTAGAACCGCAAATCACGAGGCTCTGGTACCGGGAGATATCGCCCATTCCCGTGGGGTCTTCGAACAAGTCTTCAATCCGGGGCGGCTTGATTCTGGTCTCCTCCGGCGCCTGCGGCACCGTTTGCAGGGCAGCAGCGGTCTCGCTTGCCGCAGCGACGTTTGCGATGCTGAGGGCTTTGGCCTTCTCCGTCAACTCCCGTATGCGTTTCGAGAGCTCTGCAATGGCACCGGCGTCCCCGCCCTTCGCGGCCAGCTCTTCCAGTGCCGCGGCGTCTTGCTCGAGCGTCGCCACATTGACAGCGGGGGCCTGGGTTTCGGCCGGCGTGCTTTTCGCCGCGTCCGGATTCTTGGTCATAACGCTGCTGACGGCTGCGGTCGCGCCACCGATCCCCAGCAGCTCCCAGACGGACGCCGGCAGGTTGGGGAATGAGTGCTTGGGGAAGGCCAGTGCCAGATATACCACCGCGACCGGCACAAAGAAGATGACGAGCTGGAGCCGGGCCAGGCTGAGCCCGGACTTTTCCACCAGCAGATAGGTCCAGCCCTGGACCGGCTTGCCCTCTGTGGTCTTGAGGCGCGTGGATTGGATGAACACTATCGGTGAGGCCAGGACCGCCAAGAGCGCACCCAACACCGCCAGCAGGCCAATGCGCTGATCCAGGATCTGAATGCTGGACGTCGTCAAGGTCCCGTCAACACCCTTGAACGTCAGATCATGCCACTGGCCATGGACAGTGGGCTTCAGGCCGGTGAGGTCAACCGTGGTCTCTGTGCTGGCCAGTTGCCCTTTCGTGGAGTCGAACGTGCAATCTTTCACTCGCCTGCTCGCAAAAGCGGCCTTGTCAGCGCACACCTCCGCGGGTTTGGCCACATGTTCGCTTGTGTCCAGGGTCGTATCCTGGAACTCAGTATCCTGAGGCCCCAAGGCCAGAAGCGCACTCCCACCCAGCATGCCGACGCCAAGCACCAGTACCAGCGAAGCAAGCCACTTTGCTTTAATCCGCGCCATGAGTCCGGCTGGGTTGGTCCCCGTAACCGCGGTACCCATCCTTTCGGCCACCACCTTCCCGGCACAAATAAGTTCCACCTCCAATAATATTCAGATAACGAAAATAAATCAACCCGGCAACCCGGCTTCGGCAGGGCCGAGGTTCAGGCCGCGTGAAAGGCCCGGGGATGACCCCGAGCCTTTCGTGTCTTCGTGGGACCTCAAGCCAATTGACGGAACGCGGCATACGCTGATGGCAGCAGGTAGTTTAGGGAGGAGGGAAGCGTTAAGGTGTCAACATCTCAACATGACTGGTCTCTTCACAGAAAAGGTCCCCAGGATCAGGCCCGGCACAGCGAAAAAATCAAGGAAGCGATCAAGGAGAACCTGCCGGAGATCATCGCCGAAGAGTCGATCATCACGTCCGACGGCAAGAAGCTGGTCAAGGTCCCGATCCGGAGCCTGGAGGAGTACCGCTTCCGCTTCGACCCCTACCAGGGCGAAAAGATCGGACAGGGCGACGGCGACTCGCAGGTCGGGGATATCCTCGGTCGTGGTCCCGGCAAAGAGGGCGACCAGGGGAAAAAGGCCGGGGACGGACCCGGCAGCGACTTTTTCGAGGCCGAGGTCACGGTCGACGACCTGGCGGAGCTGATCTTCGCCGACCTGGGTTTGCCGGACCTCCGGCCCAAGGCGACCCAGGAGATCCCCACGGAAGCGATCAAGTTCACCGAAGTCCGGAAAAAAGGCCCGATGTCCAACCTCGACAAGCGCCGGACGATCATGGAAAACCTGAAGCGAAACGCCCGTCAGGGTCTGCCGGAGTTCGCCAACCTGAATAACGACGACCTGCGGTTCAAGGTCTGGGAGCAGGACTACCGGCCCACCAGCTCCGCCGTCGTGGTGGCCATGCGGGACGCCTCCGGCTCCATGGGCGAGTTCAAGAAGTATATCACCCGCAGCCTGTTCTTCTGGATGATGCCGGTCACTCTGCACGTTCTGCCGGCCTCCGGGCCGCATACCTCTGCATCAGTGGAGGGATGCCGGTGGCGGCGGAGCAGGCGATCGACCCGGGCAAGGTGGCGGCCTACATTCGCTGGTCGACCGACGACCAGGGCCACGGCACGACGCTGGAGGTGCAGCGGGAGGCCTGCCGGCATTTCATTCTGAGCCAGGATTGGACCTTTCGGGAGGACCTGGTCTTCGTGGACGACGGCTTCTCCGGCGGTACCCTGGAGCGCCCGGCGCTCACCGACCTCCGGCGCCGGGTGGCGGCGGGCGAGGTGCAGGCCGTGGTGGTCCTGAAGATCGATCGGCTCTCCCGCTCGGTCATCGACACCGTCAACCTGGTGCTGAAGGATTGGGAGGGTCGGTGCTTCGTCAAGTCCGCCCGGGAGCCGATCGACACGACCACCCCCGCCGGGAAGATGTTCTTCTACATGCTGGTCTCCTACGCCGAGTGGGAGCGGTCGGTGATTCGGGAGCGGACGCTGTCGGGCAAGCGCAAGCGGGCCGAGCAGGGCCGCAACGCCGGGCAGCGGTACCCGTTCGGCTACCGGCGGGGCGAGGCGGGCGGCTGGATGCTCGACGCCTGGGACGATGCGGCGCAGCGGTTCACCGGTCCGGCGGCCGTCGTCCAGCGGATTTTCGGGCGGTTTCTGGCCGGGGTCGGCATGCCGGCCATCGCGGCCGAACTGAACCGAGACGGCCTGCCGACGCCGGAAGGCAAGGCCTGGCGGGCTTCTCACGTCGGGCGGATTATCGAGAACCCCGCTTACTGCGGGACCTACGTCTACGGGATGCGCCGGGGCGGCAGCCGCCGGAAGCAGCCGCCGCTCTGCCGGGTGGATGGCGCCATGGCGGCCATCGTGCCGGTGGCGGAGTGGACCCGGGTCCAGGAACTCCGGGCCGAGCGGGCGGCTCACCGCACCAAGGCCCGGGGCGGCGGGTATCTGCTCTCGTCGCTGGCCGTCTGCGGGGGCTGTGGCAGCCCGCTCTGCGGTTCCCGGGGAGCGACCCGGCGCTACTACGTCTGCACCGGCCTTGGGCCTTGCGATTGTGGCTACATTGAGGCCGATGGGCTGGAGCAGGCGGTGCTGGCCGAAGTGCGGGCCGTGGCCGCCGCCCCGCCGGGCCGTAGCCTGGGCCGGGTGGCGGGTGAATTGGCCGCCCAGGTGCTGCAGCAGGAGCGGGCGGTGACGCAGGCGGCGGCTGAGATGGCCCAGGCGGGCCGCCGCCGGCAGCGGCTGGAGGAGCAGTTTCTGGATGGCGGTCTCGACGCCGGCCACTTCCAGAGCCTGCTTCAGCGGCTGGAGGGGGAGGCGGGGCTCGCAGGGGACCGGCTCCGGCGGGCGGAGGCGGCGCTGCTCGCCGCCCGGGCGGCGGCCGGGCGCCTGACCGGGCCGGGGGTCGGGCTCGACCCCGGGCTTGGTCCCGGGTTCGACCCCGGGCTCGACCCCTGGCTCCACCTGGCGTTCGACGAGCGCAAGCAGCTCCTCCGGGAACTCGTGGCCGAGCTAAAAATCTTCCAGCCCAAGCACCGGCCCGGCAGTAAGCGGGGAAACCCCCACCCCGTCCGCATCGACTGGACCCCCCGGTCCGGGCCTCACACCGACCGGGACAGGGTGCCATAGACTGTCTCTGGAGGGGATGTCACATGGGCTGCGGCTGAGGCGGAAAGCAGAGCCCGGGTCCGGGCACAGGCACAGGGTTCCCGCTGGGTTTCACCATCGTGCGGCCACCGTTCGGTCCCACGGGGATGCCCGTCTGGTACGGCCTCCCCTGGCTTCCCGGCCTTTAGGCGAAAACACAGGCGCCCCGCACTCCCGTCCGGGGAGCGCAGGGCGCCTTACATACCAAGGAGGCAAAAGACCATGGCCGAGTTCATCATCAACCGGCGGGAGCCGGTCTGCGACCCGGATGCCTGCGACCGGGCCATGCGGATCCTGGAGGCCGGCCTGAAGCGGGCCGTTTTAGCGGCTGGGCTCGGATGCGGGCCGGGGACCCTGGGCGGCGACGCCGGGGACCGGTCCCCGGTGCGGGCCGTGGATGTTGGCCTCCCAGCCCCGGAGTCCCTGGCGCAGGAGCAGCATCAGCACCGAGCCGGTAATCATGGTGAGGCCGTTGATCCGGACCATGCCCGGAGCGCCCAGGTAGTGGGCACCGTAGCCCACCAGCAGCGCCGCCACCGGCTGCATCCCAAAGCTGATCATGATCCAGGTCGAAATCAGCCGCGCCCGCATGTTCGGCGGCGCCATGGACTGAATCAGGCCGTTGGCGGTGGTCATGATGATGGGAATGCCCAGCGAGGCGAAAAAGAGGCAGACCGCCGAGAGCGGCACGTATGTGGAGAACGAGAAGACCGTGAACCAGAAGCCGGGCCAGACAAGGCCGGCGGTGAGCACCACGCCGGTCAGCCGCACCCGTTGGACCAGGGGAATCAGCAAGATCGAACTGGTCAGCGCCCCCGCGCCGGAGGCGCCCATTAACAGCCCCAGCACCTCCGGCCCCTTGTGCAGCACGTCGGTCGCGAACGCCGGCATGTTCTGCATGTTGGAGATGCCCAGCAGGGTCGCCATGGCGGTATAAATCAGTAGGTCCTGAATTCGGGGCTGGGTCATCACGAAGCGAATGCCCTCCCGGAACTCGTTGAGGGGGTGCGTGGTGGACACCTTGCGGACCTGATTCGCCCGGACCGCCAGCAGCGTGCCGATGACGGCGATAAAGCTGACGCCGTTCAGCCAGAACGCCGGGGCGACGCCCGCCTGGGCGATGATCCAACCCGCCAGGGCCGGGCCGAGCATCCGGCTGGAATGCCCGACCATGTTGTTGATGACGACCGCCTTGCGCACCTCGCCCATGCCGGACAGGTCCCCGATGAACGCCTGCTGCGACGGGAAGTCCAGCGTGTTGACGCACCCCAGCAACGTGGCCAGGATATACACATGCCAGAGTTGCACCGCATGAGTCTGCACCAGCACCGCCAGCGTGAAAGCGAGGCCCATGGCGACCGTCTGCGTCACCACCAGCACCCGCCGCCGGTCGAGCCGGTCCGCCCAGGCGCCGGCGAACGGGCCCAACACCAGCAGCGGCAGCGCGCCCAGCATGGTGACGATACCCAGGGCCTTGGTCGTGTGCGCCAGTTCCCAGACCACCCAGGACTGGGCGGTCGCCTGCATCCAGGTGCCGATCATGGAGACCACCTGGCCGCTCAGGTAGATGCGCAGGTTGCGGAGGCGGAGCGGGGAGAAGCTTTCCCATAGTACGGATAAGACCCGGCGCATAAACTTCCTCCTCAATAACGAATGCACTACTTTTTATCGATGCCTTCCAGCTCAATCGCCCGATCTTTAAGCCGCCCGAGCCACTGCTCGTAACCCTGCCGCAGTTCGGCCAGGCGGGCCTCCCGGTGGGCGATTTGCTGAATCTGTGCTTCCAGGATCGCAATCGCCCGGCCGATGTACGGCAGCCGGTCGGCCCCGAAGGGAAGCTGGTGAGCCTGCTCCCGGAGCGCCGCCATCTCGTCTTCGGCGACCAGCAGTTCCCGGGCCACGTCCAGGGAGAGCCCAAGCACCTCCTTGAGGTCCCGCACCCGCTCGATCCGGGCCACGTCGGCCTCCGAATAGAGCCGCAGCCCGCCGTCCGTCCGAGCCGGTGGGGCCAGCAACCCTTTCTCCTCCCAGAAGCGGAGCGTGCGGGCCGTCAGGCCGGTCCGGGTCGCCACCTGGTCAATATAGAAGAATTCGGCCATGCGTTCACCCGCCGATCAAATAACGTTAACGTTAGCGTAAGACCTGAAGGGCGATCCTGTCAACTGCCAGCGAGGCCTGCACATGTCGCGAACCCCCGGCATATCTTGTAGCGAGACCCCCGCTCGGGCACAGGTCACCCGCCGCAAGGCAACCGACCGCCGCCCACCAGGGGGTCTCGTTTTTGCGCGTCACCGTCGCGTTGTGTGCGGCATCATCTGGATGGTCCGGTTCCTGCGGACGAAGTACCAGGATGTCGAGATTGTGTTCATCACGCACCATTCGGAGGCCCAGGAAGTCGACGAGGAGACGTTTTTCCATCTGGGTGAGAGAAGTAGAGCTTAGATGCAACCTTTGCCCCTGGTTGTGGTAGACTATTCCTAACGCTAACTCTAAAGGGTGATTTTGGGATTGTCCAATGAAATGGAGAAAGCCATTCGCCCGGATCGGGTGGCGATCTACATCCGGTGGTCCACCGAGGAGCAGGCGGAAGGGACAACGCTGGTCGAGCAGCGAGAGGGGTGCGAACTTTACCTCCGCTCCCAGGGGTGGTTCCTGAACCCGGAATTGGTCTTCATCGATGATGGCTATAGCGGCGGCAACCTGGAGCGGCCCGGCATGCGCCAGCTGCGGGAGCTGATCCAGCGGGGCGAAGTCGATTGTATCGTGGTCTTCAAGATCGATCGCCTGAGCCGCAACATCGTCGACGCCACGCAGCTTGTGCTCGTGGAATGGAAAGACCGTTGCCACTTGCGGTGTGTGCGGCAGCCGATCGACACGACCTCCGAGACAGGGCGCATGATCTTTTCCATTCTGGCCACCTTCGCCGACTTCGAGCGGGCCCAGATCACCGAGCGGACCTTCCAGGGGCGCCTGCGGCGGATCAAAGAGGGCCAGGCTTACGGCGGACCCCACGTCCCGTTCGGACTGATGGCCACGGGGGTCGCGGGCGTCCGCGCCCTGGACCCGGAGAAGGCCCCCATCGTTGCGGAGATGTACCGCAAGGTGCGCGAGGAACGCGCCAGTCCGTTTTCCCTGGCGACCTGGCTGGAAGAGCAGGGCGTTGCTCCCCCGAATAAGGGCAAGCAATGGCGGTACAACACGATCCGGCACATCTTGAGCAACCCGATCTATGCCGGCCGGCTCGTGTACGGCCGAGACGCACACCTCCTGAAGATGACCGGCAAGAAGCACAGCCATGTCAAGCGGAGCCAGCCGCTGGTCGACGTGCAGGCCGTGAGCGTTCCGGCCATCGTGTCCCAGGCGGAGTTCGACGATGTTCAGGCGGTCATCCAGGAACGGGCGAAGTTCCATACGGCCCATCGCCGGGCGTCGGACGGGACAAACCTGCTGTCGGGCATCGCACACTGTCCCTGCGGGGGGACCCTGAGCATCCACTATAGCCGTGGCACCCGCTACTACTGGTGCAACCGCCGGGCGACGCACGGTCCCAACGGGTGTACGGCCGAAAACGGCGTGCTGCACGCTGAACGGGTTGACCAGGCTGTTGTGACCGAGCTACTCAGCAAGTTCGGCGACCACTCCCGGCGGGTCGAAGCAGCCCAAATGGCCCAGGCGCAGACCGCCGGCGAGGTGCGCAACCTGGAACGGGAGCGGGTGCGGATCAAGGCCGAAGTGACCCGAATCGATAGCCGCTTGGGCGAACTGCGGGCTGCGGCCAGCCTCGGGGACCTGTCACTGAAGGAGTGGCGGGACTTGCGGGAGACGCTGGAACAGAAACGGGAGGTCCTGGCGGCCGAACTGTCCAGTGTGGAGGCAACGATCGGCCGTGCCGCAGCAGCGACCAGCGCCGAGCAGTTGCTTATTCTCCGGATGTCGAACCTGGATCGCTGGAGTGAACTCCCGCCGGCGGAGCAGAAGAGCCTCCTGAGCGAGCTGGCGGAGCGGATCGAACTGTTCAAGCCGCGGGGGTGGAAGCAGAAGTACCAGGTCGACATTACGTGGCGGTATGCCTCGGTTGAGGCGCCGGCTGGTGGGGGAATGGGGGCGGATGTCTCTCTTTGAAGTAGCGCATACGGGCGGATATGCATGCAGGACCGGAGCAAGGCGCTCCGGTGCTGTGCGGTCTCTAACGTCCCTTAATTGCCGCTGAGATCCGCATTCCCGTGACGCCGTCTGAGATCGCACCGAGTTGCTCCCGACGGACGAACCCACTACAAACGGGCGGACAAATGAATGAGGCCCGGCATGTGCCAGGCCTGGGGTTACACTGTGATGACCTTGGTCTCCTTTGTCGGGCCGACCGGCCTTTCACCGGGAGCTCAGAGAGATGCGGTTAAGCCACTGGAACCCCTCTTGCGAAGTCACTGAGCGGTCAAAGCGACCCAGGCAAAACGGAACGCCAACAAAATCATCGCCGCCACTGCCCCGGCCTTCCAGGGCCGTTTATGTACAGTTGAGAACCCAACGGCGATCAGAATGAGCGTCCACAAGAAAAATACGTCGAGGGTCAGGCCCAGTGAGTGGAGCAGGCGAGGGGCTTCCGGAGGCAGGAGCGCTTTCAGGCTAAGATCGACGGCCAGCGCCCCTTTGTCACTCCCAACCAGGACCGACAAAATGCCTCGAATGATACTGCCGACAAGGTAGGCAGGTACCATCGCCCAGAGGCTGACGGCATACAGCCGCCCAAAACGCCCGTCTCTCACTTCGACGAACGGCGCGATGAACCCGAGTGCAGCTGTGTAACCGAACGAAGACAGCAACGGGAGCACGAAGGGCATCACCCAGACACCGACCCAGAAGCCGGCCATGCTCCAGTTTCTTATGGCTTCGGGAACGTTGTTCTGCGTCAAGAGGCTTTGAGTTAGTCCTAGGTTTTGAGTCAGGGTGATCAAATTATTGGCCAGAAGCCCCAAGACGCAGATGAAATAAGCGAGCATCCAGGAGTTCTTCTCCTTCAGTGCACGAAAAGCTGCTTCCGGTGCAACGATTATATCCCGAGTTACCTGCCACCGAGGAACTGAGGCCGCTTGCCTCACTGAAGAAGCAACAGGACGCGCCATCGTGTTACACCTCCGGTCAAAGGAAAATGATCAGGGCGTTGTAGATGCCGTGGGCAAGGATGGCAGGGATAAGGCTGCGACTGCGAAGAGCAATCAGGTTGAAGGTGAACCCCGCGATAATGGCCAGCCCGATGTGAAACAGATCAGGGCTATGAAACAGCCCGAACAGCACAGAGGTTAGCCCGATGCCGACGGCGTTCCCGAACCTTGTGGCCAACGAAGGGAAAAGAAAACCTCGGAAGAACGTCTCTTCGGCAATGGGCGCCATGAAGACTGAGACGATCATTGCCAATACGGTGGCATCGTTAGGTCTGTTGCCGATGCTCAGGCTCGCTGCTAACCAAAGGCCGATAGCGCAGAGAACCGGCACGACTGTCCAGGCTAACGTAAGAGGTCGAGTCTGAAAGGCCTTCCCGGCCGTCACGAGGAGTACGATCCCCAAGAGCATAACGGGTGCTGTCAGGTCGGACAGTTGGCCGGAGTGAGACGGGGTGTAGCGCTGCAACACTCCCGAAACGGACAGGTGGATGAGAAGATAAGCCCCCAAGACAAGAAGCGGTAACCACCACACGGGTTCGTCGCTTATTTCCTGATTCATCTACCTTCACCGGTTGAGCTGATTCTTGAGGTTGAGGAGGTCTCTCATCACGGTGTAGCCCCAGTAAATCAGCAACGGACCAAGTCCAACGACCCAGATGAGAAGCCCTGTGGTCCCGGTGCGCCAATTCTCGGGAATCAGCGGAGCCACTACAGTCAAGAGGATCAGCGCCAGACCCAAGAAACCAGGCTGAAGAATGAGTCGGTTGTGTTTGGTGCGCGAACTAAACCAATAGCCGTAAACGGACACGCCTCCAGCGAAGAGCCCCAAAGCGAGATACAGTGACACCCGAGCACCCCCTAACAAAATGGGTGCAGGGCGGCGTAACCAGGAGCTACACCGCCCGCCCCTATGCGAGTCCTCGACCTAGTGCCTACTGGGTCGACCGAGTCCATCCCAGACGGTGAGAGCCCCGCCAACACCGGTCGCCCAAGCACCGACAAAGCCGGCAGCGACCGCCAGACCGACGGGAGGGGCGGCGACGGTAAGACCGACGATGGCAGCGCCGGAGGCGATGACGGCCAGGGCGCCCAGAGTGACCTGTAAGAAGTCGGCTTTCATCAACAGGACTGTGTTGTGCTGGACGGCGATGTGTGACGGGCCCATTGACGCCATCACGCCGACAGACAGGAGAGCCACCAGCAGCAGGATAACAATCGTGGTCCGGTTCGCGGGAGACAGAATCGCTGACATGGACACGGACGTACCCCCTTTTCGTGGGTTCGAGTCCTATACTCGACCCAAATACTGGTATAATAATACCAATATGTGACAGGTATGCGCAAGGGGGTATTTCAAATATTTACCAAAGACAGCGCGCTTTCGCGCTGACCAGCGGGCGGCGCCAGAATCTCGGCTAAGTAGTGGGCTAGGACAAGTTACAGTCTTCATACGGCTTTAGGTGGCCCTACGCATGGCGTGGGTACAAACGATGTTGGAACGGGCTTTTTGGAAAGTGAGGTGGGCCGGCAATTTGCCAGGCCCACCTCACTCTTATCCAGACCCGGCCTCACTCTTAAGGAGGGCCTGGGCTCTCTTGGCCAGGGCCAATTCCCAGCGCAAGAGGATACGGTTCAACTCCTCGGGGCTGCCCGGATTCTGCGAAACACGGCTGATCACCACCACTTCAGGCGGCTCG